>NZ_FNOZ01000034.1 GCF_900107175.1 Modestobacter sp. DSM 44400
CTGTTCAGCTTTATCACCATCAACTGGCGCGGCAAACCGCTGGAGAGCCGCCAGGTGATCATCGACCTGATCGCCTCGACCACCACCCGCACCGGGCTGAAGGTCTACGCCCGCCTGGACGAGGGCTCCTATCCCGACAAGATCAAGGTCACCGATGCCGAACTCGCCGACGTCCGGCTCGACGGCGATCCGTTCCACCCAGAGTGGAACTACACGATCACACCGCGAACCATCGACGACGAATTACACTGATGTAATTCCCTTCCAAGCTCTAAGGCCGCTTCCGCTTGGCCTTCACCGGCTCCACCGGCTCGACCCACCCGGCGATCCGCTTACGGGATTGGCCAGCGGCCCTCGATTGGCCTTCTACACCTCCTGGACCGACCGCGTGAGTACGCAGAACTCGTTGCCCTCTGGATCGGCGAGAACCACCCAGCTCACGTCCGGTCCCTGCCCGACCTGAACGCGATACGCGCCCAGACTGATAACCGGAAGATCGCTGTCCCGGACCTGCCGGGCCACACAGGGGGCTGAGTCGAATGACAAGAAACCGGCCGTCGACGCCCATGTCGGCTGGGTCGGCCGAGGCTCACCCGAGCCGGTCGACCACGGGTTGGGACGCTCGCGGGGCGGCTGGACCAGCAAGCTGCATCTGATCTGCGACGGCCGCGGCAGGGCGCTGTCTATCGGCCTGACCGGCGGAAACGTCAACGACACCACCATGCTGGGCGCCGCCTTGGCCGAGATCCGGGTAGCGCGCCCAGGACCGGGTCGACCGCGCACCACCCCAGATCAGATGCTCGGCGACAAGGGCTACTCATCCAAGGCCAACCGGGCCCTGCTGGCCGAGCGCGGGATCGTCGTCACGATCCCCGAGCGCGCCGATCAGCTCGCCAATCGGGTCCGCCGTGGCAGCACCGGAGGCCGCCCGTACGCATTCGACAAAGACGCCTACAAGGGCCGCAACGTCGTCGAGCGGGCCTTCAACCGGCTCAAGCAGTGGCGCGGCATCGCCACCCGCTACGACAAGAAAGCAGTGAACTACCGAGGCGGGATCGTCTTCGCGAGCATGATCATCTGGCTCACCACATGATCGGGGAGACAGGCCCTAGTAGGAGATCCTCGCGATCGTGATGTTCTTTCCGGACCCGGGGCACCACTGTCGAGTGATCCTGCCACCCCGCTCGTCATCTCGGTCGTGTGTGACGAACTCCCACGGATCGGTGTATTCGTTGAAGCCTTCCTTGCCGTTGTGCTCCCTCTCGACGACCTGATTGCATCTCGGGCACACGGCGGGGCTGGGCATGGCCAACCGTACGATGCGCGAGCGCACGGCGTCACGTGACGGTGACGCCGTGCCCGTGGCAGCCTCGCCGCGTGGAGACCTACAGGGTGCGCATCGACAACACACAGTTCGGGTCGCTGATGGCATGGGTCCGCAGCGTCGATGAGGGCTTCGTGGCGTACCTTAGCGGCACGGAGTACCCCGAGATCCCGCTGACGCAGGCGCCGCCCGGAGAGCCTTTGGCCGGCAGCGTCGAGGAAGCCGTCGAGCAGTTGCGCCGGGCGCTCAACCGCAGCGCGGACTGAGGACAACACTGAGCCCCGCCGTCATGGTGACCGGCGGGGCTCAGTGCCGTTCGAGAGGTCTGGACCTAGATGCGGATCGTCGCCAGCCTTCCCACGGCGGCCATGCGCTCCTCGGCCATCCGGTCGGCCATCGTCGCCGGGGATACTCCGGCATCGTCGGCTGCGCGGAACACCTGCAGGGCGGTGTCATAGAGGCCCTCCACCCTGATCTTCGCTCGCTCAAAGCTGAACCCTGGCGGATTGCTTAGTGGCAGTACCCCCGACAACCCGTGCCGCTCGTCCTCGACCTGGATCACGCCGCCGGCGTTGACCAGGTAGTCGGGGGCGTAGAGGATCCCGCGCTCGGTCAGCATCGCCGCGATGCCCTCGTGGGCGAGCTGGTTGTTGGCCCCGCCGCAGACGATCTGCGCCGGGAGTGTCGCCACGGTGTCGTCGTCCAGGGCGCCGCCGAGCGCGCAGGGCGCGTAGACGTCGTGTGGGGTCCGCACCAGGGCCGCGGTGTCCGCGACCGCCGCGACCTGGGGGTGGCGGGCCTGCGCCCGGGTGACCGCGGCCGGGTCGACGTCGGTGATCACGACGTCGGCGCCGTCGGCCACCAGCCGGTCGACCAGCCAGCTGCCCACCTTGCCGACGCCGGCCACGGCGACGGTGCGCCCGGCCAGGGTGGGGACACCCCAGCGGTGCTGGGCGGCGGCGCGCATGCCTTGGAAGACCCCGAAGGCGGTGAGCACCGAGGAGTCGCCACACCCGCCGAAGGCCTCGGAGCGACCGTGGGCGAAGCGGGTCTCGCGAGCCACCACGTCCAGGTCGGCGTTGTAGGTGCCCACGTCGCAGGCGGTGAGGTACCGGCCGCCGAGCGCCTCGACGAACCGGCCGTAGGCACGCAGCAGTGCCTCGGTCTTGTCGGTGCGCGGGTCGCCGATGATGACGGCCTTGCCGCCGCCGAGATCCAGACCGGCGAGGCTGTTCTTGTAGGCCATCGCCTTGGACAGGGCGAGCGCGTCGGTGACCGCATCGTCCTCCGAGGCGTAGGGGAAGAAGCGGGTGCCCCCCAGGGCGGGGCCGAGGGCGGTCGAGTACACCGCGATCACCGCCCGCAGCCCGGAGGCATCGTCGGAGCAGAAGACGACCTGTTCGTGCCCAGAGCCCATCACGTCCACGCCGCGCAGCCTAGGCGCGGACGCCCCGGGACGTCCCTCGGACGGGCGATCGGCGGGTGCCCGCGGCAGGTCCGTGCCGCCGCGAGAGGAGGAGCGGGGCATGATCGGGGGTCGACGCACATGCCCGGCGGGAGCCGGTGCCGCACACTTCCGGCAGCGGCCCGCGCCGGCCGGCCGGGGGGCACCAGGGGGCGGCTCTGACCCGTTGATCCAGGAGGACACGCACACGATGGCTGGACCCAAGCGGCTGCTCGCGCTCGCGCTGGCGGCACCCCTGCTCCTCTCCGCCTGCTCGGGCGGCAGCGACGACGGCGGCGGGGCGAGCGGAGGCGGCAGCGACCTGAGCTTTGCGGTGGTCACCCACGGGTCGGCCGGCGACGCGTTCTGGGACGTGGTGCAGAACGGCGCCGAGGCGGCCGGCGAGGACCTCGGGGTCAGCGTCGACTACCAGAGCGACGGCGACCCGCAGCGGCAGTCGCAGCTGATCGACGCCGCGGTGAACGCGAAGGTCGACGGGATCGTGGTGTCGATGGCCAACCCCGACGCGCTGCAGGACTCCGTCGAGGCCGCGGTCGCCGCCGGCATTCCAGTGGTGACCATCAACTCCGGGGCCGAGCAGTCGGCGGAGTTCGGCGCGACCGGCCACGTCGGCCAGGACGAGACCATCGCCGGCCAGGGCGCCGGGCAGCGGCTGGCCGCCGACGGGGCGACGAACGTCCTCTGCGTCGTCCACGAGGCGGGCAACATCGGCCTCCAGCAGCGTTGCGACAGCGCCTCCCAGGGCCTGGGCACCGACGTGACCCTCGTGCAGGTCGACATCAACGACCTGCAGGCCGCGCAGTCGACGATCACCTCGCAGCTGCAGAGCGATCCCTCGATCGACGGCGTCCTCACGCTGAACAGTGCGGTCGCCTCGATCGCTGCCTCGGCCGTCTCCACCGCCGGTTCCGACGCCGAGGTCGCCACCTTCGACCTCAACAGCGACGTCATCGCCGCCATCGGAGACGGGTCGATCGCCTTCGCGGTGGACCAGCAGCAGTACGAGCAGGGCTACCTGCCGATCGTGATGCTGAAGCTCTACGCGGAGAACCTGAACACCGTCGGCGGTGGGCAGCCGGTGCTGACCGGCCCAGGCATCGTCGACGCCGACAACGTCGACGCCATCGCCGACCTGGCCTCGGCCGGTACCCGCTGAGCACGGTCCACCAGCAGCCGGCCAGCCCGCCGGACACCCCGCGGAAGCGGGCCGACGAGCGGCTGGCCGCGACCGGGCTGTGGCGCCGGCTGCTGGTCAAGCCAGAGCTCGGCTCGCTGATCGGCGCCATCGTCATCCTGGCGTTCTTCGCCGCGTCGTCGGAGACGTTCCGCTCACCCGGCGGCATCGCCAACTGGCTGGACCCGGCCTCGACGCTCGGGATCATGGCGGTGGCAGTCGCACTGCTGATGATCGGCGGTCACTTCGACCTGTCGGCCGGGGTGATGACCGGGACGACGGCGCTGACCGTGGGCATCGTGGCCGGACAGCTGGAACAGAACATCTGGCTGGCGATCACCGTCGCGCTGGTAGTCGCCCTGACCATCGGTTTCGCCAACGGCTGGCTGGTCACTCGCACCGGGCTGCCCAGCTTCATCATCACGCTGGGCACCTTCCTCATGCTCCAGGGGCTGAACCTGGGCCTGACCAAGGCGTTCACCGGCACGGTCGTGGCCGGTGGCATCTCGGATGCGCCGGGGTACGACTCGGCGAAGGCCGTCTTCGCCTCCACGGTGACGATCGGCGGGCAGGCCTTCCGGATCGCCATCCTGTGGTGGCTGCTGGTCACCGCCGTGGGCACCTGGGTACTGCTGCGCACCCGCTTCGGCAACTGGGTGTTCGCCACCGGCGGGGACGAGGTGGCCAGCCGCAACGTCGGCGTCCCGGCCCGGCGGACCACCATCACCCTGTTCATGAACACGGCGGCGGCGGCCTGGTTCGTCGGGACCATCCTCGCCGTCCGGCTGACCTCGGTGCAGGCCAACACCGGCACCGGCAACGAGCTGATCTACATCGTCGCAGCGGTGATCGGCGGCTGCCTGCTCACCGGCGGCTTCGGCTCGGCGGTCGGCGCCTCGCTGGGCGCGCTGGTGTTCGGCATGACCCAGCAGGGGATCGTCTACCTGCGCTGGGACGCCGACTGGTTCTACTTCTTCCTGGGCGCCATGCTGCTGCTCGCCGTGCTGGCCAACCGGCTGGTCCGCCGTTACGCCGAGGCGGCCCGCCGATGAGCCCCCCTGCGCCGCCGGCCGGAACGCCGCCGCTGCTCGAGCTGCGCGGCATCGGCAAGGACCACGGGTCGGTCATCGCACTGGACGACATCTCGGCCACCGTGCGCGCCGGTGAGGTGACCTGCGTGCTCGGCGACAACGGCGCGGGCAAGTCCACCCTGATCAAGGTGCTGGCCGGGGTGCACCGCCCGACCCGCGGCCACCTGCTGCTCGACGGTGCGCCGGTCAGCTTCTCCGCGCCCCGAGAGGCGCTGGACGCCGGCATCGCCACCGTCTACCAGGACCTGGCGATGATCCCGCTGATGGCCATCTGGCGGAACTTCTTCCTCGGGTCGGAGCCGACGACCGGCTGGGGTCCGCTCCGGCGGTTCGACAGGGCGACGGCCAAGGAGGTCACCCGCCGCGAGCTGGCCGCCATGGGCATCGACATCCGCGACCCCGACCAGCCGGTGGGCACGCTGTCCGGCGGGGAGCGGCAGTCGGTCGCCATCGCCCGCGCCGTCCACTTCGGTGCCCGGGTGCTGATCCTGGACGAGCCGACCTCCGCGCTGGGGGTCAAGCAGGCCGGGGTGGTGCTGCGCTACATCGCCCAGGCGCGGGACCGTGGACTCGGGGTCGTGTTCATCACCCACAACCCGCACCACGCACACCCGGTCGGTGACCGCTTCCTGATCCTCAACCGCGGCCGCAGCCTCGGCGAGTTCACGAAGGAACAGGTCGGCCGGGACGAGCTCACCGCGCTGATGGCCGGCGGCCAGGAACTGGCGCAGCTGGCGGAAGAGCTGGAGCGCCCGACGGGCAGCTGAGCGACCGACCGGTGTTATTCCGAGACATGAACACTGCGCCGCGTGTTGCCTTTGTGACTCCTGGTAATGGTGCGACTCTCGGTGCGTTCACCCGTCCATCCCTCTCCCCCAGGGAGCGACCATGTCGCAGCGTCTGCTGCGCACGTCCCCGAGCCGGCCGCCCGGCCGGCGCCGAACCTCCCGAGCGGTCGCCGGCGTGCTCGCCGCTGTGGTGGCCGGCGCGGTGCTGGCGGCCGGGGTGTCACCGGCTGCCGCCGACCCGGAGAACCCCACCGATGGCGAGCTCGTCGACGCCGCGACCCAGCAGCAGGCAGCGGCGGCCGAGGTCGGACGCATCGCCGCGCTGGTCGCCGACGCGGAGTCCCGGCTGGAGCAGGTCCAGGTACAGGCCGAGGCGGCCGGCACTGCGTACCTCGCGGCCGAAGAGGAACGGCAGTTGGCCGAGGAGGCGGCGGTCCGCGCGGCGGCCGAGCTGCAGGTGGCGGTGGAGGCGGTCGCCGCCTCACAATTGCGGATCGCCGACTTCTCCCGCGACAGCTACATGAACGGCAGCACCCTGACCAGCGAGATGGCGCTGCTGGACGTCGAGGGCCCGGGCGAGCTGGTGCAGAAGGCCGCCCTGCTGGAGTACGTCGCCGACCACCAGGTCGACGTCCTCGGGCAGTTGGAGGGTGCCCAGGCGCGGCAGGCCGACGCTGACGACGTCGCCCGCACCGCCCGCGACGAGAAGTCCGCGGCCGAGGGGCGCGCGCAGGCGGCCAAGGAGGCTGCCGAAGCCCAGGTGGCTGCTCAGCAGGCCGCCTACCAGCAGGTCAGCGCGCAGAAGGCGGACCTGGACCGGCAGCTGCAGGACGCCCAGGTGCACCTGCTCGAGCTGCAGGGCGCACGCAACGCCTACGAGCAGTGGCTCGCGCAGAAGCGGGCGGCCGAAGAGGCCGCGGCCGCGGCTCAGCGGAAGGCGGCCGCAGAAGCGGCCGCCGCCGCGCAGGCCGCCCGGCGCGGGGGCGGCGGCACCGCGGCGACGTCCTCGGCCGGGTACATCCGTCCGGCCAGCGGGTCCACCAGCAGCTGCTTCGGCTCCCGATGGGGCGTCACCCACTTCGGCGTGGACATCGCCGCACCGATCGGCACTCCGATCTACGCCGCCACCGCCGGCACGGTGCAGCGCGCGGGGCCGGCCACCGGCTTCGGCCTGGCGGTCTACATCCGCGGCGACGACGGTGCGGTGACCGTCTACGGACACGTCAACGAGTACTACGTGCGGGCCGGGGAGCGGGTGCGCGCCGGTGCGCAGATCGCCGAGGTCGGCAACCGCGGGCAGTCGACCGGGCCGCACCTGCACTTCGAGGTACACCCCCGCGGGACGATGTACAGCGGGCAGGTCGACCCGGTGCCGTGGATGCGCGCGCGAGGCGTGTCGATCAACGGCTGTGGCTGACCTGCTCGACGACCCCGTCCTCGGACGCAGTGCGGCCCGGCACCCTCTCCGGAGGAGTGCCGGGCCGCTGCCGTTCGCGGGTCAGCTGGTGGGCGCCGCGCTCGCGCCGGGGCAGTTGGCATTCGCGTAGGTCTGCACGTTGGTCGTGGCGGTGTCGAGGGCGCCCCGCTGCGCGCCGATCGAGGCAGCCAGCTGCTTCCCGGCGTCCGGGGAGGTGAAGTCGATCGTCTGGGCGGCGGTCGCCAGCGTCTGGACCGCCCCCACCACCACCCCCCAGTCCTGGGCGATGGCGGCGGGGGCCTTGACCTCCCCGTACTGGTCGGCCGCCTTCTGCAGGATCGGGGCGACCTGCGTCGGTGCGCTGCTTGCGGCCTTGAGGGTCGCCGAGAGGTCGGTGGACAGGGCCACGGCCGAGTTGCACCAGGCCGCGATGTCGCCGTCGGGTGCGCTGGTCCCCGCGGCCGGTGACGACGTCGTGCCGGTGCTGCTGTCCGAGGAACTGCCCGCGGCGGCGGACCCACCTCCGGACCCACCGCAGGCGGTCAGCAGGACAGCAGCGGCGGCCGCGGACAGGGCCGCCCGCACGGCGGTGGTGGGTGCTCGCATGCACACACGCTAACCGCCGCGCCAGCAGCGGGCCGTCGGCTGGGGCTAGCGTCCCGGGGATGACCGCACCCGTCGACCCCCGCGCCGGCTGGGTCGTCGCCGCCCTCGGTGCGCTGCCGCGCACCGCCGAGATGGAGCCGCTGGTCACCCGGGTACTGGCGCCGAACGCCTCGGGCATGACCCTGGACGGCACGAACACCTACGTCGTCGGCGCGGCCGGCAGCGGGCAGGCGGTCGTCGTCGACCCGGGTCCGGCCGACGCCGGTCACCTGGCCGCCGTGGAGGCGGTGCTGGTCGAGCGGGACGCCCGGGTGGTCGCCGTGCTGGTCACCCACCACCACGGCGACCACGCCGAGGCCGCCGCGCCGTGGAGCAGCCACTTCGGCGCCCCGGTCGCCGCCGGCTCCGCGGCCGTCGCCGGGCCGGGCGGCCGGGTGCTGGAGCCGGGGGAGCAGCTGGCGCTGGCCGGGACCACCGTCGGTGTCGTGGCCACCCCCGGGCACACCGCCGATCACCTCGCCTTCCGGCTGGAGTCGGGTGCCGTGCTGGTCGGCGACCACGTGCTGGGCCGGGGGACCTCGGTGGTCAGCCATCCCGAGGGCGACGTGGTGGCCTACCTGGAGTCGCTGCGCCGGGTGCACGACCTGGGCCCCTCGGCGCTGTACTGCGGGCACGGGCCCGAGCTGACCGAGGACCCGGCGGCGGTGCTGGAGTTCTACCTCGCCCACCGGGCGTACCGGGAGGCCCAGCTGGTCGACGCGCTCGCGGCCGGTCCGCAGACCGTGGAGGAACTGGTGGCGACCGTCTACGCCGCCGTCCCGCAGCAGCTGTGGCCCGCCGCGGCACAGTCGACCCGGGCGACCCTCGCCAAGCTGACGGCCGAGGGCCGGGTGGCCGCCGGTCCGGGCGGAGCGGTGACGCTCGCCTGACCCGGACGGCGACTTCCCCGGCTGCCCGCCTAGCGTCCCGGTGTGGGCGCCGCCGAGCACTGGGACGTGGTCGTCGTCGGCGCGGGATCTGCCGGCTGCGCACTCGCCGCCCGGCTGGTGGACGCCGGCCGCCGGGTGCTCCTGCTCGAGGCCGGCGCCGACCACGCCCAGCCCGCGGACTTCCCAGCCACCCTCCGCGACGCGGCCACGATGGGAGCGGCCACGCCCGGGCACCCCGCGAACTGGGCATACGACGCCGAGCTGGCCGAGGACGTCCGGTACCCCGTGGTGCGCGGCCGGGTGGTCGGCGGCTCCAGCGCCCTCAACGGCACCTACTTCATCCGCGGGACCCGCGCCGACTTCGACGGCTGGGCGGCCGACGGCAACGACCTGTGGTCGGCCGACGCCGTGCTGCCGGCCTTCTGCCGGGCCGAGGCCGACGCCGACTACGGCGACCGGCCGGGCCACGGGTCGACCGGGCCACTGCCGGTCACCCGGGTGCACGCCGCCCACCCCGTGACCGACGCGTTCACCGCCGCCTGCGCCGAGCTCGGCTTCCCGGCCGAGCCGGACAAGAACGCCGGCAGCGAGCCCGGCTGCGGCCCGGTGCCGCTCAACGTCGTGGACGGGGTTCGGATGAACACCGCGATGGCCTACCTGTCGCCGCGCCGGGGCTCGCCGGGCCTGACGGTGCGGGGTGACACCCGGGTGACCCGGGTGCTGGTCGAGCACGGCCGTGCCATCGGCGTGCAGACCGCCGCCGGGAAGGTGCGGGCCGACGAGGTGGTGCTGGCCGCCGGCGCCATCGGGTCGCCGCACCTGCTGATGCTCTCCGGGATCGGGCCGGCCGGGCAGCTGCGGGCCGCCGGGGTGCCGGTGCTGGTCGACGCCCCGGGCGTGGGGGCGGACTTCAGCGACCACCCGGACCTCTACGTGACCTGGCAGCCGAGCCGCCGGCTGCCGATGGCCCGCAGCCTGCTGCCGCTGTCGACCGCGCTGAACACCACGGCGGAGGGTTCCCGGGCGCACGGGGACCTGGAGGTCATGCCGTGGCTCAAGCCGTTCAGCAAGGTGCTGCTCAGCCGATCGACCGGGTCGGCGCTGTCCGGGGTGGGGGAGGTGCTGCGCCGGCCTGCGGCCACGCTGCGCGCCGTCCGCGGCGCCTCGCTGCACCGGCTGCTGGACCAGAGCCGCCGCCGCGATGATCTCTCCCTCGGGGTGGCGCTGCAGCAGGAGGACAGTCGGGGCCGGCTCAGCCTGACCAGTACCGACCCGTACGTTCAGCCGCGGCTGGAGTACCGGTACCTGACCGAGGCCACCGACCGCCGCCGGATGCGTGAGGTCGTGCGCCTGGCCGCGGAGCTGTTGCGGACCTCCGCGTTCGCGCCGCTGGTCGCCGAGCGGACCGGGCTGCCCGACGACGTGCTGTCCGACGACCGTCAGCTGGACCGCTGGAACCGCCGGCACCTGGCGACCGCGATCCACCTGGCCGGCAGCGCGCGGATGGGGCCCGACGGGGACCCGGGCGCGGTGGTCGACCAGCACCTGCGGGTGCGCGGCGTCGAGGGGCTGCGGGTCGTGGACACCTCGGTCATGCCCCGGGTGACCTCGCGGGGGCCGGCGGCGACCGCGGTGATGATCGGCGAGCGGGCCGCCGAGCTCATGACCGGCGGCTGAGCGGCTGCTCACCCCGGATGCTGCTCGGCGCCTGGCCCGGACGACGGCCACGGTGGGGCCGCGAGCGGCACGACCGCGCCGCCGGCCGCCAGGTGCAGGCTCCAGTCGACCAACCCGGCCGCGGCGGCGGCCAGCCCGTCGGCCCACCCCCGGTCGGCCGCGGTGCAGGTGGCGTGCCCGGGCCGGCACAGCGCCATCGCCACGTGGCCGATCCCCGCGGTGTGCTCGTCGCGCACCGCCCCCGCCATCCCGACCAGCCCGTCGGCGGTGCCGCGATCGAACGGGCGCGGGAGGTCGTCGATCGGCACGAGCAGCGGCAGGGACGTGCCGTCGGCGCCCAGCCACATCAGCCAGAGGCTGCGGGCGCCGAAGAACGGGGGTTCGAGTAGCTCGGCTCAGCGGGAACGCAGCGCGGCGGGGGTCGTGACCGGGACGTCGGGGCGGTGGAGAGCGGTCATGCCGGGGATCGTCACCGTCCGCCGGTGGCGGAGGCGCCGCGTTGTCCCCAGCCGGCCCCGTCGTCCACAGTCAGCGTCGGCGCCTTGACGGCGTCCCGGTCAGCGGGTCGCGCGGATGTGGGTGCTGGTGTTCGACAACGGCGACCAGGCGTCGGGGTGCGGCTGGCCGGCGTCGACGACCCAGGACGGCGTGCGGGTCGCGGTGGTCTTGCCGCGCGCGTCCGTCGGCCGGGCGCTCAGGTGCACGATCAGGGCCAGGAGCACGAGCAGACCCACGAACACGCCAGCGATGACCAGGAGCGTCGACAACATGCCTTGGAAGTTAGTGGGCCGGACCGATCCGTGTCAGGCTCCACGCTGGGCAGAAATACCCAACGTCTGACCCCAAGTACGGAAAGTCTGCCAGTTGACGGGCGCATTCCCGGCGCGCCCGCGGCTGGCCCAGGATGGAAGGTGACGATCCGGCTCGCGAGCCTGCCAGCCGCCGCCGCTCCCGTCACCCCGTCGGGCCGACCACCTCGGCCATGCGCCATCGGCCGCTGGCCGCCGTGGAGTCCCGGGCCTTCGGTACCGACAGCCCGGGAGGGGTCAGAGGTCGACGGCGAGGCCGGTGTAGTTCTCCGCCAGCTCGCGGGCGGCCGCCTCCGACGAGCACACCCGGCGCAGCTGCGACAGTTGCAGCTCGGCGTCGAAGTCGTCGCCGTGCCGGTGCAGCATCGAGGTCATCCACCAGGAGAAGTGGGTGCACCGCCAGACCCGGGCCAGTGCCTTGTCGGAGTAGGTGTCGACCAGGTCGGTCTGCTTCTCGGTCAGCAGCCGGACCAGGGCCTGGGCCAGCAGCGTGACGTCGGCGACGGCCAGGTTCAGGCCCTTGGCGCCGGTGGGCGGGACGATGTGCGCCGCGTCGCCGGCCAGGAACAGCCGGCCGCGGCGCATCGGGGCGCTGACGAAGGAGCGCATCGGCAGGATCGACTTCTCCGTCACCGGCCCGGTCCGCAGCGACCAGCCGTCGACGGCCAGGCGGGTGGACAGCGCGTCCCAGATCCGGTCGTCGGACCAGTCCTCGATCTTCTCGGCCGGGTCGACCTGGACGTAGAGCCGGGACACCGACGGGGAGCGCATCGAGAGCAGCGCGAAGCCCTCGGGATGCCAGGCGTAGACCAGCTCGTCGGCCGACGGCGCGACGTCGGCCAGGATGCCCAGCCAGGCGAAGGGGTAGGTGCGCTCCCACAGCCGCCCCGACGTGCCAGCGGTGACCAGTGGCCGGGAGACGCCGTGGAAGCCATCGGTGCCGGCGACCACGTCGCACTCCAGCACCTGGGCGACCCCGTCGGCGTCGGTGAACCGGATCCGCGGGGCGCCGCCGTCCACGTCCTCGGGGGTGACGTGGGAGACGCCGAACAGCAGCGGCGGGCCGTCGTCCAGCTGGGCCGTGATGAGGTCCTTGACCACCTCGGTCTGTCCGTAGACCCAGACCTTGCGCCCGCAGAGCTCCTCGAAGTTCAGGTGGTGCCGGGTGCCGGGGTGCTGCAGGTAGATGCCGTCGTGCGGGAGCCCCTCGCGGTCCAGGCGCTCGCCCACGCCGACGTCACGCAGCGTCTGCACGGTGTGCTGCTCGAGGATTCCGGCGCGGACGCGCGCCTCGACGTAGTCGCGCGAGCGGCTCTCCAGGACGACGGTGTCGACGCCGTGCAGCTGGAGCAGCCGCGAGAGCAGCAACCCCGCCGGGCCGGCGCCGATGATCCCCACCTGAGAACGCACGGGTGGAGTGTGACCGGCGCTGCCGCCCGGCAGCGAGCATGGGCTTCCGCTCAGCGGAACGGAGCCGTGGCCGCCAGCGCGCGGCCGATCCCGCGCGCGGCCACCTGCAGGACGGGCACCAGGCGGCTGGCATCACGCCGGTGCACCGGGACGACGATGCCCAGCGCCGCGGCGACGACCGCACCACCCGGCCGCTCCACGGTTACCGGAACCGCCACCGAGGCCGCGCCGAGCGACATCTCCTCCGACGTGCGGGCCGCTCCCCGGCGCCGGACCTCGGCCAGTTCTCGGGTGAGCAGCCGCGGGTCGACGACGGTGTGCCGGGTCTCCCTGGTCAGCGACCGGAGCACTTGCTCGACCACCTCGTCCGGGGCCGCGGCGAGCAGCACCTTGCCCACCCCGGTGGCGTGCAGCGGCAGCCGGCTGCCCACCTGGCTGACCACCGGCACCGACTCCCGGCCGGAGATGCGTTCGACGTAGAGCGCCCGCGGCCCTTCGCGCACCGCCAGGTGCACGGTGTCCCGGGTGGCGGTGTGCACGTCGAGCAGGAACGGCGAGGCGACCTGGCGCAGCTCGAGGTCGACCGGGGCGAGCAACCCGAGGTCCCACAGCTTGCGGCCGATCTCGTAGCGCCCGTCGGGACGGCGGACGAGCGCTCCCCAGGCGGCAAGCTCGGCCAGCAGCCGGTGCGCGGTGGTCAGCGGAGTGCCCGAGCGGTCGGCCACCTCGGACAGGGTCAGCCGGGGATGGCCGGCGTCGAACGCGTCGAGCACGCCGAGGGCCCGGGAGGTCACCGAGCGTCCGGCCGTGGATGCGCCGCCTGCCACGCGACACCTGCCTTCTGTTCAGCGGAAGTCGGAGCTTGGGGAGCGTAGCCCCGGGGCCTACCGTCGGCGACCATGACCGGGACCACATCGCGGGAACCGCGACCGCCGTCGGACAGCGCGCTGATCCTGCCGCGCTATCTGCGCGAGCCGGAAGATTCGCGCACGCCGGTGGGCTACGCCGGATACCGGAGCACGGCCCTCCGTGCGCCGCTGCGCACGCCCGTCGACCTGCCCCAGCGGCTCACCGAGGTGACCGGCCCGGTCCTGGGCGAGGACCGGGTCACCGCCGGCCACGCGGACCTCACGCTGCGGCTGGGCGGCGAGGCGCAGGGCCAGCGGATCATCGTCTTCGGCCGGGTCCTCGACAGCGACGGCCGTCCGGTGCCGAACACACTGGTGGAGGTCTGGCAGGCGAACGCCGCCGGCCGCTACCGGCACGTGGTCGACAACTGGCCGGCGCCGCTGGACCCGCACTTCGACGGGCTGGGCCGGGTGATGACCGACGGCCTGGGCCGCTACGAGCTCACCACCATCAAGCCTGGCGCCTACCCGTGGGGCAACCACCACAACGCCTGGCGGCCGGCGCACATCCACTTCAGCCTGTTCGGGCAGGCCTTTCCCCAGCGCCTGGTCACCCAGATGTACTTCCCGGGCGATCCGCTCTTCGGCCAGGATCCGATCTTCAACGCCATCCCGCCCTCGGCCCGGCATCGCGCGATCAGCACCTTCGACCTGGAACGCACCCAGCCGGACTGGGCGCTGGCCTTCCAGTGGGACATCGTGCTGCGCGGCAGCGACCAGACCCCCTTCGAGACCGAGGACGACGGAGACGTGGCATGAGCCGGCGCGGTACCGGTTTCCTGACCGAGCCCTTCCGGCTGGGTCTGACCCCCAGCGCGACCGTGGGGCCCTACCTGTCCATCGGGCTGACCTGGGCCGACGGCCCCTACGCCGTCGCGGAGGGCACCGAGGGTGCCATCTGGCTGCGGGGCCGGGTGTTCGACGGCGCCGGCGGCCTCGTTCCCGACGCGATGGTCGAGACCTGGCAGGCCGACCCGGACGGGCGCTTCGACCACTCGGATGCCCCGAAGGGCGAGCGCCGATTCCCGGGTCTCCGGGGGCTGGGCCGCTGCCAGACGGTGGACCCGCCGGGGGAGTACGGCATCCTCACCCTCAAGCCGGGCCGGGTCGACGGCGGCGAGGGTGGGCTGCAGGCGCCCCACGTCGACGTCTCGGTGTTCGCCCGCGGGCTGCTCGACCGGGTGGTCACCCGGATCTACTTCGCCGACGAGGCCGCGGCCAACGCCGAGGACGCCGTGCTGCGCGGCCTGCCCGACGACGCGTCCCGGCAGACCCTCCTCGCGCAGCCCACCGCGGACGGCTACCGGCTGGACATCCGGCTGCAGGGGGACGCCGAGACGGTGTTCTTCGCGGTGTGAGCGGGGCTTTTTCGGGCTCAGGCCCCAGGATGGGCGCGTGAACGGAATCATGGAGGGCACCTTCGCCCGTGGCGCGGCCGCCGGGTCGGTCGGCGGCGACGCCTGGCTACGCTCGTTGTTGGAGGTCGAAGCCGCGCTCGCCCGCGCCGCGGCGCGCACCGGGCTGGTCGCCGAGACCGCCGCCGAGGAGGTGGCCCGGGCCTGCGCGGCGCCGACGGCGCTGGACCTGCCGACGGTGTACCGGGGGGCCGCGGACGCCGGGAACCCCGTCCCGGCACTGGTGCGCGCCCTGCAGGACGCGGTCGGCCCGCATGCCGCCCGCGCCGTACACGTAGGCGGGACCAGCCAGGACATCATGGACACCGCGGCCATGCTGCTGGCTCGTCGGGCCCTGACGCTGGTGGACGCCGACCTGGCTGCGGCGGCCGACGCCTGCGCCCGGCTCGCGGCCGAGCACCGGGACGACGTGCTGATGGGCCGCACCCTGTTGCAGCAGGCGTTGCCGGTGACCGTCGGGTTCAAGGCCGCCACCTGGCTGAGTGGTCTGGACGGCGCCCGGAGCCGGCTGGCCGCGGTCGTGGCGGCGCTGCCGGTCCAGTACGGCGGCGCGGTGGGCACGCTGGCCGCCAGCCGCGGGTCCGGGGTCGACCTGCGCCGCGAGCTGGCCGCCGAGCTCGGCCTGGCCACGACCGACGTCCCCTGGTTCACGGTCCGGTTGCCCGTCGCCGACCTGGCCGGGCTGCTGGGCGCGATCGCCGGCGTGGTCGCCACCATCGCCGTGGACGTCGTGCTGCTGGCCCAGACCGAGGTCGCCGAGGTCGCCGAGGTCGCGCCCGGCCGCGGCGGTTCCTCGGCGATGCCACACAAGAACAACCCGGTCGCCGCGATCTCCGCCCGGGCCTGCGCCCGGCGGGCACCCGGGCTGGTCGCCACCCTGCTGGCGGCCATGGAGCAGGAGTACGAGCGGGGTGCAGGCAGCTGGCAGACCGAGTGGCCCACGCTGACCGAGCTGCTGTCCACCGTCGGTTCTGCGGTGTCCTGGCTGGTCGAGAGCCTGTCGGTGCTGCGCTGGGACACCGCCCGGATGGCTGCGACGGTGGCCGCGGCCGACGATCCGCAGCTGGCCGGTGCGCTCGCCGAGGCGCTGGTCCCGGCCCTGGGGCCCGGCTCGGCCCACGAGGCCGCGGCCGACGCTGTCCGAACGGCCGCGGCCACCGGCCGGCGGCTGGCCGACATGCTGCCCGAGGTCGCCGCCGGCCACCCCGGTCTCGACGTCGCCGCACTGCTGGCCGGCGCGGCGCCCGACGTCGGCGAGGCGGGCGCGCAGGTCGACGCCGCGCTGGCCACCCACCTGGTCGCCGTCCAGTCCGATCCCAGCTCAATAGGAGGAGCCCCGTGAATGCCGTCGAGGTGCACGCCGTCGTCGAGGGGCCGGACGACGCGCCGGTCCTGCTGCTGTCCAACTCCCTGGGCGCCGATCTGGGCATGTGGGACCCGCAGCTGCCGGCGCTGGCCGAGCACTTCCGAGTGGTGCGCTACGACACCCGCGGGCACGGCCGCTCCCCGGCGCCGGACGGCGACTCCACCCTCGACGACCTCGCCGACGACGTTATCGCGCTGCTGGACCGTCTCGGTGTCGCGCAGGCGCACGTGGCCGGCCTGTCGATCGGCGGCATGACCGCGTTGCGGCTGGCCGTGCGCGACCCGCAGCGGGTGGCGTCCCTCGCCGTCCTCTGCAGCTCGGCGCACCCGGGCAACGAGCAGAGCTGGCAGGACCGGGCCACCACCGTCCGGGCCGAGGGCACCGGCGCGATCGCCGACGCCGTGATCAGCCGGTGGCTGACCCCGGCCTACGCCGCCGCACACCCGGACGTGGTCGCCCGGCTGCGCGCGACGTTCGCCGCCCACTCCGACGAGGGCTACGCCAGCTGCTGCGCCGTTCTGGTCGGAATGGACCAGCGCGCCGACCTGGGCCGGATCACCGCGCCCACGCTGGTGGTCTCCGGCGCCGAGGACCTCGCGCTGCCGCCGGAGCACCAGCAGGTCATCGCCGACGGCATCCCCGGCGCCCGGCTGCTCAGCCTCTCGCCGGCCGCACACCTGGCCAACATCGAACAGGAGCAGCAGGTCACCGACGCGCTGATCGCGCACGCCACGGAAGGGCTGTCATGAGCGAGCCGCTGGAGACCGACGAGCAGCGCCGCGCCGCCGGCATGCGGGTGCGCCGCGAGGTGCTGGGCGACGCCCACGTGGACCGGGCCGCCGCAGCGGTCACCCCGTTCACCGCCGACTTCCAGGACTTCATCACCCGGGTGGCCTGGGGCGACCTGTGGCAGCGGCCCGGCCTGGGCCGCCGCGAGCGCAGCATGCTGACGCTGGCGATCACCGCGGCGCTGCGGCACTGGGGCGAGTTCGCCCTGCACGTGAAGGCCGCGGTGCACAACGGCCTGACCGACGAGGAGATCGCCGAGGTGTGCCTGCACACCGCCGTCTACGCCGGCGTGCCGGCGGCCAACCATGCCCTGGCGGTGGCCCGGCCGATCCTCGAAGAGCTTAGGGGACCGGCCGGGTCCGCGGTGTGAGCGCCGGTCAGACCGCTGGCAGCAAGGTGCAGATGTCCACCAGGTCGGCCGGTGTGGTCACCACCACGATGTCGCCCTGGGTGGTGATGACCTCGGTAAATGTGCCGCTGGTCCAGTAGAAAACCGACGACAGACCGGCTGCTTCGTACGCCGCAGCTTCCTCCGGGTCGAAGGCGTAGTTGACGTTGGGCCCGTCGAAGGAGAACTTGACGCTGCCGTCGACCCTCGAGATCTGGTAGCCCATGCCGGAGATGTCCAGCTCGTCGACGAGCAGCTGGCCCTGCTGACCGAGGATGTCGACCGTCGCGGCGCCGCGGAAGTCGATCCGGTCGCTGAACTCGTCCCGGGTCACCTTCCACTCGCCGGCCAGGTCCCCCGGGACCAGCAGCAGCGGCTGGCCGCAGTGGTCATCCAGCAACGTCGGAACCTGGCGGGCCGGCACGAACTTCCCGCCGGTGTCCTGCGGGAAGAAGACCGGCAGCCCGACGTCCGGCACGCCATCGAACGAGATGCGCCAGAGCTGGCCGCCGGGCAGCGCCGGTGACCCGTCTGCCGCCGGGACGCCTTCGGCGGGCGACACGCTGAACGCCGCGACGAAGACCCGGCCCTTGTGGTCCACGGCGACCCCGCCCGGGAAGGGCACGTCGACCGACCGGTACCTGCCGGCCGTCAGGTCGACGTCCACGACGTTGCCGGGAGGCGCGGTGGCCGTCTCGTCGGGTACCGAGCCGAAGATCTGGGAGACGTAGAGGTGCTCGCCTGCCGCGTCCACGGCCAGCCCGGTGATGCCGGTGAAACCGCCCCAGCCGGTGGTCTCCTCGCCGTCGGCGGAGTACTCCACGACGGCCGCAGCGCCCGGCTGCTCGCTGCCCAGGCCGCCCACGTAGACGTTGCCGTCGTGGTCGGTGGCCAGCGATGTGGGGACGAACTCCGGGGTGATCTCGTCGTCCGGAGGGGTCGGGTAGGTGGCGAAGACGGTGATCTCGTAGGGCGGGATGCACGCGTCGTCGATGCAGTCGGCCGGGACAGCGGAGAAGTCCGGGGTCACCTGCCACACCGTGTTCGCTGCGGCGTCGGCAACGAGAGCGTACCCGTCGGTGCCCGGCTCGCCGTCGGGCGTCGGGTCGACGAACAGGACCGCGTAGGGGTTGCTGTCGACCTGGGCGCCGTCCGGGTTCTGCTCGGCCTCGGCCGCCGCGATGTCGGCGTAGGGCAGCACGAACTGCTGACCGCCGTCGGTCTGGACGACGAGCAGGTGACCCAGCTGATCGGCACCCTCGATTGCGGCGCCAGCCGGTGGGATGCCGCCGGGGACGAAGGTCTCGGCGACGATGTACTCGCCGGGCACGTCGGTCGCGTCCGCGCCGTTGGAGCCGACCGCGAAGCTGCCGTCCGGTCCCGCGACGGAGAGCAGCCCGTCCACCACCCGCTCGGCCGGCTCGTCGACCACGTCATCCGGGTCGTGGATGCTGCTGATCCCGCCGGTCAGCCCGACACACTGGGGTCCGGACGCCTCGGGGGGCGCCTCTTCCCCTGCCGGCGGGGTGATGCAGGTCTCGCCGCCGGAACCGGCCTCGGCAACGAGCAAGGTGTCGTGCGGGCCCCAGCTGAGCTGCCGGGGATTGTCCAGCCCGGTGACGACCACGACAGAATCCTGGCTGGATCCGCCGTGGTGGTCCTCGCCGGCTGACGCCGACCCCGCGAACCCGACGCTGAGCGTTCCCAGGACCAGGATGCCCACGCCGGCATGAGCAGTGAACCTGCACATGCTCTTCTCCCCTCGCAGCGATGCTGTGCCGCCGCCCGATCGGTCGTGCGGCGATCGCGGGGGACGCTAGGGATTGGGCCAACAGCGGCACAGGGTCGCTCAGCGGGACCAGCAGGGACGACGGCCGGGCGTGACCCTGTGCACCGGCCAAGCGCGAGATGTGTTGCAGGTCACAACCGATCTCGGCCGCGCCGTCGTGTACCCGATCGGGAACCCCTCGTCCGGGTCAGGTCATCGGTGCCTGTCGGTTCACCGGCGGCTACAGGGGGTAGACCGTTTTGCGGTCGGCTCCCTGAGCCGCCGCACCACCGTCGAGGAGCACCGCCCCTGCCGTCGCAGTGCTCGACCGCAGGAGGCGAACCCACCACGTGACCGAGTTGGCGAGGTCACGTATGGGCGCAGCACGCCGGGTCATGGGGCCGACGAGGGTCAGCGAGGAGGAGCTGTGACCGCTGCTGTGCCCGCTGGACCCCGGCGATCGAGTCTCCGGGTGGCCAGCGTCCCCTTCTCCGCCCCCTACGTGGACGCCGTGCTGCCCGCCGACGCCGTCCGCGTCGGACCGCCGACGATGCCGAGCCCGTGGCTGGACCCCGACCACCTGCTCGCCTCGGCCGCCGACGTCGACGTGCTGCATGTGCACGCCGGCTACGAGGGCATGTCTGCCCGCCAGCTCGAGGCCTGGACGGCGGCGGTGCGGCGCAGCGGGGTGCCGCTCGTGGTGACCGTGCACCAGCTGCGGGCCGGCCGGGACGGCTCGCGGTCCCGTTCCCGGTTCCAGCTGCGCGCCCTGCTGGCCACCGCGGAAGTGGTCCTCACCCTCACCCCGGGCGCCGCGGACGAGATCGCCGACCGCTTCGGCCGCACCGCGATCGTGGTGGCCCACCCCTCGCTCGCCGCACCCACTCCGGGGATCGGCCGGGAAACCCGGCTGGTCGGGCTGCACCTGGGCAGCCTGGAATCGCAGGCGCCCGAGGCCGCCGGCCTGGTCCGCGGGGCGCTGTCCGGCGCGCTCTCCGGCGGCGGCCGGCTGCGGGTCGACGTGCACCCCGGCGTCGACCCGGCGGCCGGCTTCCCGGAGCTGCTCGCGCTCGCCGATGCCGGTGACCTCGAGCTGCACCGCAGCACCCCCCGGACGCCCGCCGAGTGGGTGCGCCACCTCCAGGAGGTGCACGTGTCCGTGCTGCCCGACCTGGCGCTGAGCCACTCCAGCTGGGTTGAGCTGTGTCGCGACGCCGGCACCCGGGTCGTCATCCCCAGCGGCGGTCACCAGGCCGGGCAGTGGTCCGACGTGGTGGTCTACGGCAGCGACGCCGCCACCGGCCTGGACCCCACCTCGCTGAGCACGCCGGTGGTGGCCGCGCTCACCCGCCCTTCGCCGGGCCGGGTCGACGCCGTCTGGCGGGCCGAGCAGCGCGACGCCGTCCGGGCCGTGCACGCCCAGGTCTACGAGCAGGTGGCAGCCGACCGCGTTCCCGCGTGAAACTCAGACGGCGTGGGGAACGACCTCCGTGCTGACCGCGATGTCATCGTCCGGTGGCTCGGCCAGCGTGGCGTCCGGCAGCCGGACGGTGAAGACCGTCCGGCCCGGCTCGCTGGAGACTGCCACCGTGCCGCCGTGCGCGGCGACATGGCGTGCACGATGGCCAGCCCCAGGCCGGTGCTGCCCGCGTGCCGGGACCGGGAGGAGTCGCCCCGGGCGAAGCGCTCGAAGACGTGGTCGAGCATCGCCGGGGGGATGCCGGGGCCGTCGTCGACGACCTGCAGCACCGCCTGCCCGCTCTCGGCCCGCAGCCGGGTAGTCGCCGTCGTTCCCTCCGAGGTGTGCGCGCGGGCGTTGGCCAGCAGGTTGGCCAACACTTGATGCAGCCGGGCCTGGTCGCCGGGGACGAGGACGGCGGCGCCCGGCAGGTCGAGCTGCCAGCGGTGCCCGGGCCCGGCGGCGTGCGCGTCACTGACCGCGTCGACGACGAGCGCGGTCAGATCGACCTCCTCGCAGGTCAGCTCCCGGCCGGCGTCCAGCCGGGCCAGCAGCAGCAGTTCCTCGACCAGGTCCGACATCCGCAGCGCCTCGGACTCCACCCGGCGCAGCGCGTGGCCGACGTTGCCGGGCACCTCCTCGCCGCCCTGGCGCCGGATCAGCTCGGCGTAGCCGCGGATCGAGGCCAGCGGCGTGCGCAGCTCATGGCTGGCGTCGGCGACGAACTGGCGGACCTGGGTCTCGGAGGCCTGGCGGGCGGCGAGCGACCCCTCGACGTGGTCGAGCAGCCGGTTCAGCGCCGCCCCCACCTGGCCGACCTCGGTGCGCGGGTCGGTGTCCTCCGGGGACACCCGCTCGGCGAGCTGCACCTCTCCGCTGGACAGCGGCAGCTCCGAGACCCGGGTCGCGGTGGTGGCCACCCGATCCAGCGGCCGCAGCGTGCGCCGGGCGACCAGGACGGCGGCCAGCGCCGCGGCGAGCAGCCCGAGCAGGCCGACGACCAGCTCGACGGTGAGCAGCCGGCGCACCGCGTCCGAGGAGCTGCCCAGCGGCAGCCCGTTGACCTGGACGTCGCCGTCCCGGGTCGTGGAGGCGACGAGCCGATACTCACCGAGGTCGCCGCCGAGATCGCGGCTGACGGGCTCGCCGGAGGGTCGCAGGTCGGCCAGGACCGCCTGCTGGGCGCTGGTCAGCTGCACGCTCTCGCCCCGCGAGCCGAGCACACCGGCCTCGGTGGAGACCCCGTCGACGATGGTGGCGCCGAGGGTGCCCTCGCCCTGGCCACGCGCGCCGAGGAAGCCGGGCAGGCGCTGGTCGTCGTCGTCCCCCCGCCCGTTGACCGGCGGCGCCTGCGGGGCGCCGTAGCGGGGTGAGGGGAGTAGTTCTCCGAGCGGTAGGTCACCGCCTCCAGCCGCGTGTCGACCTGGCTGACCAGCTCCTGCTCCAGCGAGGTCACCGAGACCACGCCGACCAGCGCCAGCACGACGACCAGCGGGACGACGAAGGCCACCGGCAGCTTGGTGCGCAGCGAGGACCGGCAGGAGCGGGCGCTGCGGAGCCGGCTCACCGGAGAGCGGTCATGCGGCGGGCTTGATCACGTACCCGGCGCCACGGAGGGTGTGGATCATCGGGGCGCGCCCGGCGTCGATCTTGCGGCGCAGGTAGGAGATGTAGAGCTCGACGATGTTGCCCTGGCCGCCGAAGTCGTACTGCCACACCCGGTCGAGGATCTGGGCCTTGGACAGGACACGCTTGGGGTTGCGCATCAGGTAGCGGAGCAGCTCGAACTCGGTGGCGGTCAGCCGGATGTCGTCGCCGGACCGGGTGACCTCGTGGCTCTCCTCGTCCAGGGTCAGGTCGCCGACGACCAGCAGTCCGTCGTCGGCGACGACCCGGCTGGTGCGGCGCAGCAGCCCGCGCAGCCGCGCGGCGACCTCCTCCAGGCTGAACGGCTTGGTCACGTAGTCGTCGCCACCGGCGGTGAGCCCGGCGATGCGGTCCTCCAGGGCGTCCTTGGCGGTGAGGAAGACGACCGGCACGAGCGGGGCGTCCGCGCGCAGCCGGCGCAGCACCGCCAACCCATCCATGTCCGGCAGCATGACGTCCAGGACGACGGCGTCGGGACGGAAGTCACGGCCGACGCGGACGGCCTCGGTCCCGTCCTGCGCGGTGCGCACGTCCCAGCCCTCGTAGCGCAGCGCCATGGACAGCAGCTCGCAGATGGAGGGCTCGTCGTCGACGACGAGCACCCGCAGGGCGCTGCCGTCCGGCCGGGTCAGCTGGGCCCGGGAGCTGGTGGCGGAAGAGGCGGTCGTCGTCATGGATCGACTGTGAGCCCTGATCCTGCGTGTTCCCTGTGTGCCGCCGAGGAACTCGCTGGAGTTTGCCCAGGCCGCTCGAGGAGGTCGCTCAGGACCCGCCGCTGGGCGGCGTCCGCACGGTCACGGCAGGTCCCAGATGCCCATCAGCGGCTGCGCGTCGGCGGCGTGTCCCAGCGGCGCAAACCCGTACATGTCCTCGAGGGTCCGGAGCAGGCTGTAGTGGTCGATGCGCTGGTCGCTGACGGTCCGGCGGACGGGCGCTCCGGCGACGATGGTCGCGATGTGGGTGGCGTCGGTGCCGCCGTCGAAGGTGACGATCAGCATGCTGTCGTGGTCCTGTGCCCAGGCGACGAACGGGGTGAGGTGCTCCCTTGCCCAGTCATCGCCCGCGGCGACGCCGCAGTCGTGCATGTCGTGGCACAGGTCCGGCATACGAAGGAGACCGTCGGCAGCTCCGCATAGTCGGTCGGCATCGCGCTGAAGGGCTGGTTCACCGAGGCAGGCAGGTCGGGAAAGTCCACCCAAGGGTCGTGCTTGCGCGCGTAGTCGCCGGTGCGGCAGCCGGTGTACCCGACCCTCGGCAGGCCTCGCTGTACCCGACGAACGACCGCCCGCTGGCGATGAGCTGGCTGCCCGGTTCTCACCGGAGAATTCCTGGGGGCAGCTGTCGTCGGTGACGCCCTGCGTGGAGCCGGAGAAGAGCGCCAGGTAGTTGGGCTGGCTCCCGCCCCTCGGTTGTCCGACCATCGTGGCGCACCCGGGGTCGTGGGCCCCGGGCCCCCGGCGGGGGGTGCCCCGCCGGGGGGAGTCGCAGCTCAGTCCTGAGCGTCTCCGGCGGACTCGGGCTGGTCGGGCGAGTCGGCCGAGTCGCTGGCGTCCTGGACCTGCTGGGCCAGCACCTGGCCGTTGCCGGCGTCGACGGTGACCTCGGTGACGGTGACGGTGCCGTTGGCCCCGTTGACCTCGACGCTGTAGACGACGAAGCCGTTCTCGGCGTCGAGGTCGGTCTCGGCCACGTTGCCCGGCACGGCGGCCAGGGCGGCCTGCTCGGCCTGCGGCTGGGAGACGGTGGCCAGCGCCTCGAGGGCAGCCTTCTCGGCACTGTCGATGGCGGAGGTCTCCTGGCCGTCGGCCTGCTCGGTCTCGGCCGGGGCCGCCACCGATCCCGGTGAAGGACGGGTCCTGGGCGTCCTGCTCGCTGCCCGGACCGCCGTCGGCCCCGTCGGCGTGCTCGCCGTCGGACTCCTGGCTGTCCGCGACCGTGACGCTGCTGGACGGGCTGGGGGTGCTGCCGGCAGCGGCGGCGATCGACGCGCCGCCCCCGACGACCACCGCGACGAGGACCCCGGTGGCGGCCAGCTTGCTCTTGGTGAGACGCAGGTTCATGTCTTCCTCCTTCGATCCAAGCGCCGGGGTGGCTGCTCGGTGTCCTCACTCTGCGTCGAGGGGGCTGTGACGATGCTGAGGTGCTGAGAGCCCTCTCAGCGGCGCCCGGCTAGGACCCGATGATCGCTCTACGCTGCGCCGGTGACTGCTCCGGTTCCCCGTGTGCGGAGACAGCAACAGTCGACGGTCGGTCCTCGACGCTCCCGGGTCGGGGTACGGATGCGGGCAACGGCCGCTGCCGTGCTGGTCGTCCTGGTGGCGCTGCTCCTCGCCAGCGCAGTACTCGTCTCCCTGGTGGGCCGCACGGTCCGGGAGCCGGTGACCACGGCGGTCCAGACCCGCGCCGAGGGGGTCGCCGCCGACCTGGCCGGTGGGGTGGGGGCGCTGCAGCTCGGCGGTTCCGACGACGGAGTGCAGGTGCAGATGGTGGCTGGTGACCGGGTGATCGCCGCCAGCCCTGGGCTTGCCGGCCTCGCACCGCTGTCCGACGTGCAGCCGCGTGCCGGGTCCACGACCTCGACCACCGTCGATGGACGGCTCCTCGGTGAGAACGGCGACAGCTACCGGCTGGTCGCGCTGGGTCTCACCCCGTCGACGGGCGCGGACCGGATCATCGCGTTGCAGTCCCTGGCGGTGGCCGAAAACACCGAAGCGCTGGTCAAGCGCCTGGCGGCGGTCGGCATCCCGGTACTGCTCCTGGTGGTGGGTGCTGCCACGTGGCTGTCGGTGGGGAGGGCGCTGCAGCCCGTCGAGGCGATCCGCGCACGGACGGCACGCATCCAGGCGGCCGACCTGTCCGCACGGGTACCGGTCCCCGTCGCGCGTGACGAGATCGCGTCCCTGGCGAACACGATGAACGCGATGCTGGCGCGGCTGGAGTCCTCGGCGCAGGCCCAACGCGCCTTCGTCTCCGACGCCGGTCACGAGATGCGCAGCCCGGTGGCCGCCATCCGCACCGAGATCGAGGTGGCCCAGCGCGCAGGTGTCGGGGAGACCACCCTCAGCGACGTGCTCAGCGAGACCGGACGACTCGAGCGCCTGGTCGACGACCTCCTGGTGCTCGCGCGGGCCGACGAGTCCCAGGTCCGCCTGCACCGGGTCGAGGTCGACCTCGACGACCTGACCGAGGCCGAATGTGCCCAGTTGCGCGACCGGGGGGTCACCGTCACCGCGACCATCGGCGCAGCGCGCGTCATCGGGGACAGGTCAGCGCTCGCGCGGGTGGTGCGCAACCTCGTGGACAACGCCGCCCCCGCCGCCGACGGGCGGGTGCACCTGGCGTGCGGGAGGGACGGCGAGGTCGAGGTCGAGGGGGCAGCATGGCTGGAGGTCAGTGACGACGGGCCGGGCATTCCTCCCGCCGACCGGGAGCGGGTGTTCGATCGATTCGTCCGGCTCGATGAAGCCCGTGCCCGTGAGGACGGCGGCAGCGGCCTGGGCCTGGCCATCGTGCGTGAGCTCGTCACGGCCCATGGAGGCTGGGTGCGGGTGCTCGACGGGACCATGCTCCCGGGCGCCCGGCTCCGCGTCTGGCTACCGGCTCAGCCGCCGTCGGGCGAGAACGCATAGCCGGCTCCCCGGACGGTCCGGATGCTCGAGCGGCCGAAGGGGAGGTCGATCTTCTTGCGCAGGTAGGACACGTAGATCTCGACGTTGTTGACGTCCCCGTCGAACGCCTCGTCCCACACCGCGTGCAGGAGGTGCGTCTTGCTGAGCACCACGTCGGCGTTGCGCATCAGGTAGGCCAGCAGCTCGAACTCGCGCGGGGTCAGGGTCAGCTCGGTCCCTGCCCGGGTGACCCGGTGCCGGGACGGGTCGAGTTCCAGGTCGCCGGCCCGCAGGACGCTGGGGCGGGTCGACGCGGCCCGGCGCACCAGAGAACGGAGCCGGGCGATGAGGACGACGAAGGAGAAGGGCTTGGTCAGGTAGTCGTCGGCGCCGAGGTCGAAGGCATCCGCCTCGTCGTACTCGCCGTCCTTCGCGGTGAGCATCAGGACCGGTGTCCGCACGGAGGCCTCGCGCAGCTGCTGGAGCACCCGGTAGCCCTGGAGACCGGGGAGCATGATGTCCAGGACGATCGCGTCGTAGGCGCCGGACATGGCTGCGTCCCGGCCGCTGATGCCGTCGTGCGTGAGGTCCACGGTGAAGCCGTCGGCGCGCAGTCCCCGGGCCACCGACTGGGCGAGTCGGACCTCGTCGTCGACCACCAGGACCTTCATCGTGTCGTCGTCCACAGGGGGCATCGTCACACCGCGCGGTTGAGAACGTCCTCAGCCAGGCCGGAGTTCACCGTCGCCTCACCTTCGGCTGGCCGCCTGCTCGCCGGCGCCCCGCGACCATCGGGAGGGTCGTGGGACTTCTCCAGGAGGCGTCGTGGCAGGAACGGGCATGTGGGTGGTGACAGGTGGAGCCGGTTACGTCGGTGGCCACGTGGTGGCGGCACTGCACGCGGCCGGCGTCGAACTGGTCGTGCTCGACGACCTGTCCACCGGGCGGGCTGACCGACTTCCACCGGAGGTCCGCCTCGTGCGCGGCCGGGTCGGGAACCGTGCGGTCCTCGACGGTGTCCTCGACGGAGCAGCCGGGGTCGTCCACCTCGCTGCGCTGACGTCGGCGCCGGAGTCCGTCGACTCACCCCTGGCCTACTACCGGGCCAACGTCACCGACGTCGCGACGCTGCTCGGGGCGATGACCGATCACCGGGTGCCCAACCTGGTGGCCAGTTCGTCGGCCGCGGTCTACGGCGGCCGCCCGAGGGACCCCGCGCCGGCGGCGTTTCCCGAGAACCACCGGCCTCGCCCGCAGAACCCCTACGGCACCACCAAGCTGGTGGGGGAGCACCTGATGAGCGAGGCCGGCGGCGCGGCCGGGATTGCGACCGTCGCGCTGCGCTACTTCAACGTGGTCGGCGCCGGCGCCCGGGAGCTGGCCGACAGCAGACCGGGCGGTCTGCTGCCTCGCGTGTTGGCCGCCCGGCGAGACGGAGTGCACCTCGTCGTCAACGGCCGCACACACCCCACTCCCGACGGCAGTGCCGTCCGGGACTTCGTCCATGCCGCGGACGTCGCCTCCGCGCACGTGGCCGCGGTGTCCCGGTTGTCATCCGGCGGGCGAGGGGCCGCGGTCTACAACGTCGGTACGGGTCGGGGGGCCTCCGTCCTCGACGTGCTCGCCCGGACCGAGGCCGTCACCGGCGGCCCCGTGCCGTGGGTCGACGGGCCGCCCCGGGTCGGGGATGCGTCCTGCGCGGTGGCGGACACCTCCCTCATCGCCCGAGAGCTCGGCTGGCACGCCGAGCGGGATCTCGACGAGTCGATCGCCTCGGCGTGGGCGGCGATGACGTCGTCCGCCCCGGTCACGACTCCTCGGCGCCGGCTGGCACGAGCAGGGTGAAGACCGGCGGCCGGAGCCGGGAGAGCAGCAGTCGTCCGCCGTCCGCCTCGGCCAGACTGCGCGCCAGCGACAGGCCGATCCCGTGTCCTCGGGCGCCTTCCGCGCGCCGGTGGAACAACAGGTCGGGGTCGGGCGGTCCGGCTCCCTCGTCGGCGACGTCGATCGCCAGCACCCCGCCGGCATCGCGGACCGCCAGCGTGACCGTGCCCGCGCCGTGGTCCACCGCGTTGTCGAGCAGCACGCCGATCACCTGCCGCACCGCCGCAGCGGACGCCCGACCGGTGGGCAGCTCCTCCTCGACGGTGACGTCCAGGGACCGCCCCTGACCGGCCAGCACGGGCCGCCAGGCAGTGGCCACCTCCGCCACCACGTCGGCGACCGGGAGCAGGGCGCCCCGCGGACCGGCGTCCCGGGCGAGGGAGAGCAGGTCCTCGATGGTCCGTTCGAGCTGGTCAGCGGACTCGATGGCGGCCAGCATCGCCGCGCGCTGGCCGACGGCCGGTTGCTCCAGAGCGGTCTCCAGCCCCAGGCGCAGGCCGGTCAGCGGCGTGCGCAACTGGTGGGACGCGTCCGCTGAGAAGGACCGCTCCCGGTCGACGAGGGCACCCAGCCGGTGCGCGGTCGTGTCCAGGGCCCGGCCGGCCTCGTCGATCTCCGGGATGCCGCTGGTACCCGTTCGCACGCTGAAGTCGCCGTCGCCCAGACGGTGCGCGGTCGCGGCCAGCGACTCCAGCGGCAGCGCCAGCCGCCGGGCCTGCCGCCGGGCGAGCAGCCAGGTCACTGACACCGCGAGGGCCCCCAGGCCGAGCATGAGGGCCCACGCGGTGGCGATCCTGGTCCGCACCGACGAGTAGTCGCTGGCCGCGCGGACGATCCCGGTGACCTCGGCCCCGTCGGTCACCGGCACGGCCACCACCAGTTGTCCCGACGTATCGTCCGCGCTGGCCACCCGCCCGTTGCCCGCGTGACGGACCACGGCGTCCGCCCGCGCCGGGCCGACGCCCGCCAGCCGGGCACCGTCGGTCGCGTAGAGGCCGACCGTGATGTCGCCGTCGGTGCCGGGCAGGTCCGTGGGCGGCCGTCCCCGGAGCACGTCGGCGGCCACCGCGATGGCGACGGTGTCGGCGGCCCGTTCGGCCTCTGCACGCTCGTCACCGAGGAAGTACTGGGCAACGCCGTAGGCGAGCGGGATCCCGAACAGGCTGGTCGCCAGCACCGCGGCGAACACGCTGAGCACCACGATCCGTCTGCGCACGGTCGCAGTGTGCCCGCCGGACCGTGCTCAGCCGGCCGGAGACTCGAGCCGGTAGCCGTGCCCACGCAGGGTGGTGATCGGCGGAGGCGCCGGATCGCCCATCGCGGCGAGCCGGCGTCGTACGGCCGCGACGTGGACGTCGAGGGTCTTCGTGGAGCCGAACCAGTGGGCGTCCCAGACGTCGGCCATCAGCGTCTCGCGGCTGACCGCGGTCCCGGCGTCGATGGCCAGCCGGGCGAGGAGGTCGAACTCCTTGGTCCGCAGCTGCACCTCGGCGCCGCCCAGGGTCACCCGCCGGGCAGCGACGTCGACGACCAGGTCGCCGATGGTCAGGACGGCGTCGGCCGGGGGCAGGGTCGCGCTGCGACGGAGGTGCGCCCGCACCCGGGCGAGCAGCTCACCGAACCGGAAGGGCTTGGTGAGGTAGTCGTCGGCGCCGGCCTCCAGCCCCACGACGACGTCCATCTCCTCCGCCCGGGCCGTGAGCATCACGATCACGGTGCCGGGCAGGGCGGCGCGGATTCGGCGGCACAGCTCCACCCCGTCCAGGTCGGGGAGGCCCAGGTCCAGGAGCACGAGGTCGAAGCCGCGCCCGTTGACCGCGGCCATCGCTCCGTGGGCGGTGCGCTGCCAGGAGATGGCGTGGCCGTGAGCGCGCAACCCCGTGGTGAGGGCGGTGCCGATCGTCTCGTCGTCCTCGACGACCAACAGCTCGGCCACGACGTCACGGTAGATCGCCGGATCCCGGCCGGCTCTCTTTGCCGTCCGCTCACCTGGGCATGGCCCGGCAATGGCAGGGCCCGGCTCAGGATCGGTGGCACAGCCGATCAAGGAGCCCGCATGACCGCCCAGCTCACGACACCGCCGCTCGCACCCCCGGCCGACCCGGCGCGGCCCGGCGTCCGCCCTCGGGTGCTGGTGATCAGCGGCAGCGTCGGCGCCGGGCACGACGGCGCCGCGAACGAGCTGGCCGCCCGCCTCGCTGTCGAGGGTGCGGAGGTGGTCGTCCGCGACTTCCTCGACGCGGTCCCGCACCTGGTCGCCCGCTTCCTCCGCGACGGGTACACCGGCAGCGTCACGCACGTCCCGTACGCCTTCGAGTACCTCTTCCGGCGGCTGGAACGCCGCGGCCTGCTGTGGCGGGTCGAGCAGGCGCTCTGTGCCGCCGCCGCTCCGGCCATGTCCAGCTGGGTCACCGACGTCCGACCCGACGTGGTGGTGTCGACCTATCCGCTCGCCTCCCAGACACTCGGTGCGCTGCGCCTCGACGGTCGACTGGGCGCCCCGGCGATGACCTACCTCACCGATCCGGCCGTACACGCCAGCTGGCTGCACCCCGGCGTCGACGCGCACCTCACGGTGACGGCTGCCACGGCCGCTCAAGGCGCCCTCGACTACGGGCGCCCGTTCACCCTCGCGGGGCCGCTGGTGCCCAGCCGGTTCGGCGCCCCACTGCCGCTCGACGTCCTCGTCGACGTCCGCCGCGAGCTCGGCCTGACCGCCGGCCCGCCGGTGGTCCTCATCGTCGCCGGCTCACTGGGCCTCGGCGACCTGCTCCCGACGGTGCGCGACGTAGCGGCGGCCGGGCTCACGCCGCTGGTGCTGTGCGGGCGCAACGCTGCCTTGCGCCGACGGGTCGCCGCCGAGCCCGGCACCGTCGCGCTGGGGTGGCGGACCGACGTCCATCGGTTGATGCAGGTGGCTGACGTGCTGGTCCACAACGCCGGCGGACTGTCCTGCACGGAGGCGTGGGTGGCGGGACTGCCGACCGTGACATACCGGCCCATCCCCGGCCACGGCCGCGCGAACGCCCGGGTGCTGCACGAGGCGGCCCTGGCCCCGTGGGCGCGGACGCCCGCCGAGCTGGCCCACTGCCTGCGCGCGGCGCTGGGCCGGGACCGGACCCCGCCGGCACTCGGCGACCCGACGAGCGTCGTGCTGGCCGCGCTGCTCCCGTCCGCGGTCGGGGTGGCGTGAACCCCCGTCGATGGGCCGCCGGGGTGGCCGTCCCACTGCTCGGTGTCGCTCTGGTGCACGGCGGTCCCGCGCTGACCGCCCGCGGTCCGCTGCGGCGGGCGATGCCCCGCCTGTCCGGTCAGGGGCAGCCGGGTGGAGTGGCGCTGACCTTCGACGACGGGCCTGACCCAGCGGGTACGCCGGCGGTGCTCGACGCGCTGGCCCGGCTGGGGTGGACGGCGACGTTCTTCCTGCTCGGCAGCCAGGTCGACCGCTACCCGGAGGTGGCCCGCTCGATCGTCGCCGCAGGTCACGAGGTGGGCGTGCACGGCTACGAGCACCACAACCACCTGACCCGGTCGAGCAGCTGGGCGCGGCGCGATCTCGGGCGGGCCTGCGGGCAGATCGCCGCCGTGACCGGCAGCCGCCCGAGGTGGTTCCGTCCGCCCTACGGGGTGCTGAGCGCCGGATCGCTGCGTGCCGCCGCGCAGCTGGACGTGACCCCGGTCCTCTGGACGGCGTGGGGCCGCGACTGGGAGGGACGGCCGGCCGATCACGTGCTCGGGCACCTGCTCCGGTCACTCGACGACGGCGGCACCGTGCTGCTGCACGACTCCGACTGCACCAGCCGGCCGGGCGCCTGGCGATCGGCTGTCGAGGTGCTCCCCGCGCTGGCGACCGAGCTGGAGCGCCGGGGGCTCGCGGTCCGTCCGCTGCGCTCTCACCTGGCCCGGTCCGGATGACCGCGGTCCTGCTCGCACTGGCCTCGGCGCTGGCGTTCGCCACCGCCACCGTCGTCCAACACCGGGCGGCGGCAGCCGCTCCCATGGGCGGTGGTCCGGTCCCGGCCGTCGGGCTGATGGGCCGGCTGATCCGGCAGCCGGCCTGGCTGGCGGGGCAGGCAGCTGCCGTCGTGGGCCTGACGCTGCACGCACTGGCGCTCTCCGCCGGACGGGTGGTCCTGGTGCAGCCGCTGATGTCCAGCGGACTCGTCCTCGCGCTCGTCCTCGGTGCGCTGGTCGACCGACGGCACACCGACCGGCAGCTGCCCGACCTTTCCGAGTGGACGGCCGCCGCCGTGGTGGCCGCCGGGCTGACCACCTTCCTCCTCGCGGCCCGGCCTTCCGGCGGAGTGGACGTGGCCCGCCCGTTCCCGCTGCTGGCCTGCGTGCTCGGCGCGTTCCTGGTCGCGACAGCTGCTGCCGTGTGGAGCGCGGGACCGGGCGCGCGGCACCGGACCCGCTGGCTCGCCTCGGCCGCCGGCGTCGGCTTCGGGGTCACCGGACTGGTCCTCAAGGAGGTGGTCGCCCGACCACTGTGGCCGGTGGGCTGGCCACTGGCGGCGCTGCTCGGAGTCGGGGGCGTCTCGGTCGTGCTGGCGCAGTGGAGCTATCGGTCCGGATCGCTCATCCAGTCCCTGCCGCTGATGACCGTCCTGGAACCACTGGTCGCGATCCTCGGGTCCGGGCCGGTGTTCGGAGAGCGCCTGGCTCCCGGCGCCGCGGCCCACGCGGCTCAACTCGTCGGCGTCCTCGAGCTCGGTCTGGGCGTCGTCCTGCTGTCCCGACGTGCGGCGAGGCGGGAGACGGGTCGACCAGCGACCGCCGGCCTGCCCCCCTGCCCGTCCGACACGTCGTCGTCCCGAGGAGGTCGTGCCCGTGAACGCGTTGCGAGCTGATCGCCGCCCTCGGGCGCGCCGGTCCCTCCTGGAGACCGTCCGCGGCCGGCGGGGGGCGCTCGCCGGGCTCCTCGTCGTCGCCGGCCTGCTCTACTCGCTCGGCCTGTCCGCCTCGGGCTGGGCGAACGCCTATTACTCGGCAGCTGCCCAGGCCGGTGCGCTGAACTGGCGCGCCATGCTGTTCGGGGGGCTGGACCCCAGCGGTGGCATCACCGTGGACAAGCCACCGGCCTTCCTCTGGCTCCCCGCGCTGTCGGTGCGCCTGTTCGGGCTGACGACACAGTCGCTGCTCCTGCCGCAGGCGGCGTTCGGCGTCGCCTCGGTGGCCCTGCTCTACGGCACGGTCCGGCGGCAGGCACTGGGCATCGTCTCCGGGTCCCCGCGCGCGGACGAGCGCGGGCCGTCCCACGAGGCGCGGGCGGCGGCCGTCGGTCTGTTTGCGGCGGCTGCGCTGGCCGTAACGCCGGTGGTCACGCTGATGGCGCGGTACGACAACCCCGACGCTCTGATGGTGACGCTGTCGGTGGGCGCGGCCTACGCACTCGTCCGTTCGGTGGCGGCGTCCCGGGGCGGCGGAGTCTGGTTGGCGCTGGCGGGCGCACTGCTGGGCCTGGCCTTCCTGACCAAGCTCCTGCAGGCGTGGCTGGTGCTGCCCGCGTTCGTGGCGGTGGCCCTGGTCGCGGGTGCGGGCACGATCGGGCGGCGCCTGGCGCGGGTGCTGGGAGCGGCGGCGGCGATGGTCGCGGCGGCTGGGTGGTGGGTTCTCCTGGTGCAGCTGACCCCGGCAGCGGACCGTCCCTGGATCGGTGGCAGCCAGCACAACAGCGTGGTGGAGTTGGCCCTCGGTTACAACGGTCTGGGCCGGGTGACGGGCCAGGAGGGTGGTGGCGGGGCAGCGGACGTCGCCCGGCCGGCGAACTGGTTCCGGCTGTTCGGGTCGTGGACGCCCGAGGCGGGCTGGCTGCTGCCCGCGGCGCTCGCCGCCCTCGTCTCCGGCTGGGTGCTCACCCGGGGCCGGGACCGGCGGGACCCTGTCCGGGCGGGGCTGCTCTTGTGGGGCGGCTGGCTGCTCGGGGCCGGCGTCGTCCTCAGTTCCCTGCGCGGGATCTCGCACAGCTACTACGCCGTGCAGCTCGCCCCAGCCATCGCCGGCTCCGTCGCGTTGGGCGGCGCACTGCTGTGGCAGCGCGCCTGGTCGCCGGGTGGAGCGGCGTGGGCGAGATGGGTGCTGGCGGTCGGGGTGGTCGTCAGCGCTGCCTGGTCGACCGGGTTGCTGGTGAGCCGGCCGGCGTGGCCGTTGAGCACCGCGCCGCTGGCACTCATCGCCGCGGCGGTCGCGGTGCTGGGCATCTCGCGGGCCGGGGCCCGGTGGACCCGGCGGCTGGTCTCGGTCGCCGCCGTGGCCGCGCTCCTGGTCGGGCCGGCGACCTGGTCGGTGGCCACTGCCTCGTCGGTGCACCGAGGGGCCAACGTCGCCTCTGGTCCCGGGGTGACCCAGGCGTACACCCCTGCCGAGTTCAGCCAGGACAGCGCCACGAACACCCGACTGCCACTGACCGTCGTCGACACCGTTCGGTCCGGGTCGGCCGGTTACGACTGGGTTGCTGCGGTGGCCGGACGACGAGCGGCTGACCTCCAGCTGGCCAGCGGGGCGCCGGTGTGGTCACTGGGCGGCTTCAACGGCCGGGACCCGCACCCGACGCTGGACGAGTTCGTCGTCGCGGTGGCCGACCGCCGGGTGCACTACCTGGTGCTGGACGGGCCGGCTCGGGCGGGGAGCACGCCGGCCGACCAGATCGGGCGGTGGGCGTCCCAGCGCGTTCCGGTGCAGCGGATGGGGAGGTGGTTCCTCTTCGACCTGAGCGGCCTCGCTGGCGCGGGCGCGTCCGGCGGATCGCCGCCGGCTCCCCTCGACGGCGCCTCGGCGGCCCGTGCCGACGCCGTTCCCGCACCTCGCTCGCTCAGCACCCCCTCAACGGGGGAGACGTACACAACAGTCATGAAGGGACGTGCACCGTGCTCATCGACGCATCCACCGACGTCATGATCGCCGACCGGGTCGGCGGCGCGGAACTTCCCCTGCCGGTTGTGGACGTGGTCATCCCGGTGCACGACGAGGAGACCGACCTCGAGCCGTGCCTGCGCCGGCTGCACGCGCACCTGTCCGAGCAGCTGCCCTATCCGTTCCGGATCACCGTGGCGGAGAACGCCAGCACCGACTCCACCGTGGCCGTCGCGCGCCGGGTGGCCGCCGAGCTGCCCGGCGTCCGCCTGGTCGAACTCCCCGAGGCCGGCCGGGGCCGGGCGCTGCGCACGGCCTGGTTGGCGTCGGAGGCACCGGTGCTGGTCTACATGGACGTCGACCTGTCCACCGACCTCGCCGCGCTGCTGCCGCTGGTCGCACCGCTGATCAGCGGCCACTCCGACCTGGCCATCGGCACCCGGCTGGCCCCGTCGTCCCGGGTGGTGCGGGGAGCGAAGCGGGAGGTGATCTCCCGGGGCTACAACCTGCTGCTGCGCGGCGCGCTGGCCACCCGGCTGTCGGACGCCCAGTGCGGGTTCAAGGCCATCCGGGCCGACGTCGCCGCCCAGCTGCTGCCGCTGGTGGAGGACACCGGCTGGTTCTTCGACACCGAGCTGCTGGTGCTCGCCGAGCGCTGCGGTCTGCGCATCCACGAGGTGCCCGTGGACTGGGTCGACGACCCGGACAGCCGGGTGGACATCGTGGCCACGGCGAAGGCTGACGTGGCCGGCATCGTCCGGATGCTGCGGGCGCTGGCCGCCGGCCGGCTGCCCGTCGCCGAGCTCCGCGCCCAGCTGGGCCGCTCTCCGCTGCCCGGCCCGCTGCTCGACCCGGTCCCCGGCGTCCCGGCCGGACTGGTCGGCCAGCTGGTCCGCTTCGCCGTCATCGGGGTGCTGTCCACGCTGGCCTACCTGGTGCTCTTCGTGCTGCTGCGCGGCGCGCTGCACGCCCAGGCTGCCAACCTGGTGGCGCTGGGGTTCACCGCGGTCGCGAACACCGCGGCCAACCGGCGGGTCACCTTCGGCATCCGCGGCGGCGCCGGTGCGGCCCGCGCGCAGGTGCAGGGGCTGGTGGTCTTCGGCCTCGGCCTGGCGCTGACCAGCGGCGCGCTCGCCGGCGTGCACGCCCTCGCCCCCAACCCCGGCCGGAGCACCGAGCTGGCCGCCCTGATCGCCGCGAACGCGCTGGCCACGCTGCTGCGCTTCGTCCTGCTCCGCGCCTGGGTCTTCCGCTCCGGGACCGCGCCGTCCCTCGGCGGGGACAGCCTGCCGCGAGGACGGGTCAACGTTCGGGGAGATCTCCCCTCAGCACTCTCTCAGCGCTGAGCGCTCACCGCGCCGGAGATCTCGCAGTGGCACCGAAGGGGCAGACTCGAGTGCGGGTGTGGATGGCAGGTGAGGCGAGGTGGCTCCGCCGAACGACGGGACAAGAAGGCCCGGTTCCGAATAGGAATCGCGCCTTCTTGTATTCGTCAGCGTGTGCGGGCGGGAATGCGCCTCAACCGATCAAGGAGCCAGCCGCCGGCCAGGCCGAGGGAGGCCCAGAGGACCGCCAGTTGGCCGAGTGAGGCCAGTCGGAAGTCCCACACCACGGCCGCGGGGACGTCGGCGGGGATGGCGTCCGGGCTGTCCGGCAGCAGGAGCACGATCAGCGCCACCAACGCGACGCCGGCCGCCGTGCCCGCCGCGGCGACGGCAGCGGTGCTCGTGCCCCGCCGGTGCAACGCGCTGACCAGCAGAGCGACGAGGACCGTGGCCACGATGCCGCTGGCCAGCACCGCCCCGTAGATCGCCGTCCGGCTCCCCACCGTGGTGGGGTCCCCGACTGCCGGCGGGTTCCCCGGGATCTTCACCGCGGGCAGCAGGGCGAAGATGGCGAAGCCGATCGTCGTCAGAGTGATCAGGCGAACGCCGTCCGTGCGACCGGGCACCCGGTGCCGCACCGCCGCGTACACCGTGGCGACCACGAGGGAGAACGCGACCGCCGCCACGACGGTGCCCAGGAACCCACCGATGAGCTGGGTGGGGCGGCTGAACGTCTCGACGGAGTGCTCGCCGGTCTCCGCGGCGCGGGCCTTCTCCAGTGCCAGCGCCGGGCTGATGGCACGTTCGGTGACGAGGAGCTGCCAGGTTCCGGACAGCACGCCGGCGGCGACACCAGCGAGCGCCAGCCGAGCCAGCAGCGCAGAGAACGGCGGTGCTGGATCGGTTGCGGCGCGGAGTTCGGCGGTGGCATGCCTCAGTGGCATGGCACGCCCAGCGCGTGCCGGGCGTCGTGGAAAAACTCGTGGGCGACGCCACCGGCCTGCGCGAGCACCGCCCCGTTGTCCTGGGCGACCAGATAGAGCGCGAAGATCGCGAGCAGGGCGAGGGCCCACGCCCAGGCCGGAACGGCGACGCGCGGGACGGCGATGCGGGGGTGGGCGTACGGGGATGAGGTCATGACTGTGGGTCCCTTCTTCCATGCCTCGTGGAGGTGGTGCGGTGGTGCTGCAGCCGGTGTCTGGCTATCGGGGACTGCTCCCCGGTGACAGTGGCGAGGACCGCGCCGGAATCTCACCGGCTTCCCTGCACTGCAGCGGACGGGACGCTACGGGGTTACCGCCCGCAGGCCAACCCCCACGTCGGCCCGGTCTTCCGGCGCGCGGTCAGGAGCGGGTGAGGACGCAGTCGGCGCACGTGCCGGCGCCGGGCAGCCGGTAGAACAGGCAGCAGGAGCGGCGGGCGAACGAGCCGTCGCACCGCCGTTCGCCGGTGCCGGCGAGGGGGCCGGTGGCCAGCAGTGCGTCCAGGACGGCGGTCGACCGGTGGGTCAGATCCGGCCTCGCGGTGACAGCGATGGTCAGGGCACCGGCGACCGCGGAGACGACGTTGCCGACCAGCACCTTCTCCGACAGCCCGGTCATTGCCGCGACGAGTGCCGTCCAGGGGCGGACCAGGGGCGTGAGCCAGTGCTGCGACAGCTCCTCGGCCACTGCAGCCGGGGAGCCGACATCGACAGCCGAGACCCCGGTCAGCGCCAAAGGCAGCGGGTTGGACCCGGCCAGCCGGAGGTGGACGCCGCCGGCTGAAACGACCGGGAGGACTCCACCGGCGACGGCCGCGCCGATCGCGGGGGCCAGCAACCGGCCGACCAGGCCCAGGTGCACCAGCGAGGCGACAACCCGCTTCTCAGGAACGACACCAGCGCTCAGCGCCGTCTGGACCTCCGCGGCTCGGGCGGTGAACACGGCTGGATCGGCCAGCAGGCCGGCCCAGCTGACCCAGTCCGCGCCCGGCGCCGGATGCAACCTGAAAAACGGGCCCAGGGCGGCGCCGACCCGCAGCGCGGAGGGCACCTCGTCATCGTGCACGTCCCTGAGCATGGCGGGTGGGAGCCCACGGCACCGGGTCGGTGCCGCAGAAGACGGTGGTTCGCCACGCGTCCACGGGTGTGGACGCGTGCTCCTGCGGCCAGCCCTGTTCGAGCATTGGGTTCACCGTGACCTCGTCGAGCACGACGTCGGCGGGGCGGCGGCGATCCAGGTGATGAGCCGGGCCACCTGGTCCGGAGCGAGCGCGTCCGCGGGGGGCTGATCACGGGTCACCCCGCCGTGGCGTGGCTCGCCCGCCGACACCGCAGCGCTGCACCCCTCAGCGCCTGAGCCGACTGTGGTCCGGGCCGACCTCTGAATCGATCCGGACCACAGCACGGCGATGATGCGTAGGCGACCAGGATCCGCCCCGGGCTGCGCGGGCTCCTCATCCGCCCCGCGTACCGACGGCTGTGGATCGCCCGGACCGTTTCGCAGATCGGGGATGTCGCCCAGTTCACGACCATCGCTTTGCTGTTCGTGACCTTGACCGGCTCGGGACTCGGCGTCTCCGGGGCAGCAGCAGCCTCACCACGTCAGGGAGCAGCCGCAGCACGTCCTTCATCTGGACGTCCTTGGGCTTGAGCGATAGCCGCCGCTCTGACGACGCCGACGTCTCGCTGGCCGCGCTCTATGTGGCTGATTGCGATTCGGTCCACTCCCGCTCGCTCAGCCAGGTCGGCCTGCGTAAGCCCGGGCCTTCTCCCGCAGCTTGCGCACGCGGGCGCCGAAGCGCGCGAGTTGCTCCTCGCGGTCGGCATCGGGCGTCGATTCACGCTCTCCGGACAGGGTCGTTACACCCGATCGTCGCCCGAGGGTCTGACGGAACCAGCGAGTTTGGGTGTCGATCTTCCGAGACTCGACCGCGTCGAGACACGGCAGGTATGCGAAGCCGGAACCGGCGCGCCGCATGACGCTCGCTGCGACTGTTTCCGCAGGGCAGAGCCGCCATCGGAGCCGCTATCCGATCCGTGTGAGAAGCATGAACCTCTCTGGGTGGGCAGGGGCGGGGTCGAACCGCCGACCTCTCGCTTTTCAGGCGAGCGCTCGTACCGACTGAGCTACCTGCCCCCACCGGCGCCGTGGAACAGCACCGGGTGGCGACCCTGACGGGACTCGAACCCGCGACCTCCGCCGTGACAGGGCGGCGCGCTAACCAACTGCGCTACAGGGCCTTGCTGTGGTGCCGTGCCGCGTGCAGCACGGTCGTGCGTGCCCCCAACGGGGTTCGAACCCGTGCTACCGCCTTGAAAGGGCAGCGTCCTGGACCGCTAGACGATGGGGGCTCGTGGTCGCCGGAGGCAGGGAGAACCATACATGTCCCATCGGGTGCGCTGGGCACCACCCCTCCCGGGCGACCCCCGACGTGTCGTGTCGGTGGGCGCCCCGCCGGCTGTGCCTCTGGGGCATGCGCCGCCGACGATCGATTGCCGCCGTCTCCTGATGACCGGGCCGTCCCGCTCCCGCGCTGTCCGTGCTGACCGGCTGCGGGAACGGGACGGCCCCCGGGGAGGCGGCCAGCTCCGCCACCGCGTCGGGGACGACCGAGGAGCCGGCTGCCTCGCAGCGCGGCGGCCCCGAGCGGTGCCGGTGGCGGGTCGCCGCCGTTACCGGCCGACGTCCGGCCCGACACCGCGGAGCAGGTGGACGCCGCGGGGCTGACGGTGCCCGACGTCCGGGTCGGCGCGCACGACGGCTTCGACCGGGTGGTCCTCGAGCTTGCCGGCCAGGGCATGTCCGGCTGGGACGTCGAGTACGTCGACAGCGCGACCGCGGAGGGCACCGGGGACCCGGTCGACCTGGCCGGCCCGGTCTACCTGCGGGTCGTCCTGAGGGGCAGCAGCTATCCCTACGAGTCCGGGGGGCCAGGCGACCCGTGGCCGCGTCCCGGTGGGCGACACCGCCGCGGTTACCGGCGCCTTCCACGACGGCACCTTCGAGGGACAGTCGCTGGCCTACAGCGGCGTCCCGGCGCAGACCCCGTTCCGGGTGTACGCACTCGACGGCCCGACGCGGGTCGTGGTGGAGGTCGCTACCTCCTGAGCGCTCCGGAGGGCTCAGGCCGCGCTGGCGGTGAGCTTCACGGAGCCCTCGGTGACCGTGGTGCAGGTGAGCGACAGCGGGCCGGCGGAGACGCTCTCGCCCTGCGCGCAAGAGACGCTGGCGTCGCCCACCGACAGCGTTGCGCGGCCATCCTGGGTGCCGACGAAGGCCAGTGGGGTGCCCAGGATCTTGGCCTCGGCGCCGTCCCCGCTCAGCGTGGCGGTGCACGTCGTACCTGAGCAGGAGACGTTGTCCGAGGAGAAGCTGCAGGCGGCCAACGGGAGCGTCAGCAGGACGGCGGCCACAGCACCGGCGGCCAGCCGGGCGGGACGACGGGTCAGCAGGCTCGACATGGCCGAAGCCTAGGGGCGGGAGGCCCGCCGATCACTCGCGCCGGGCGGAGCCGGTGGAGAACACCCAGGCGCGCAACGCCACGAACCGCACCAGACCGATGGCCCCGGTGACGCCGGTGACCAGTGCGATCTGCACCAGTGGTCTCACGTCGCCGACCAAGGTCTGGAAGCCGGCCAGCGCCAGAGAGGTGGCGACCAGGCCGATGACGGCCAGCCCGCCGCCCTCCCACTGGGCGGTGAACCAGGACACCTGGCCACCGGCATGGAAGGTGAGCCGGCGGTGCAGCTCGTTGGCCAGCAGGGTCGAGGCGATGGCGCCGGCCAGGTTCGCCACCTGGTCACCGGCCACGTCGGCGGCGACGAACACCAGCCCGTAGAGCAGGGTGGAGAGGGCTCCGACGACCACGTACCGGGCGAACTGGCCGAGCGTGTCGTCGCCCCGCAGGTGGCCCCGGGCGCGCACCGCCGCATCGGCGACCCGATGGATGCCGGTGACCGTCAGGTCGGACACGTGCCCACCCGTCGCGCCGGCCAGAGGGCCGCGATGGAGCAGGGACGGGCAGGTCACCGGGTTTCCTCCAGTCGGATGGCGCACAGAAAGTGGGTCGGTGCACCAGGCAACCGCGACGTCCCGGGTTCATTCCCCAGCGCCACGGCACTTCCCCGGTGACGTCGCTCACGCGCCCCATGCTGGACGCACGGTCTGGACCTCACGGCGACCTCACAGCGAGTGGTTCGCAGCGTCGCAGCCGAACGGTTCAGGGTCGGTCCATGGACCTCCTGTCTGAGCTCTACGACCCCCGCAGCAGTGGCGCCCTGGTGCGCGCGCACCCGCCCGCCCGCCTGCGGCGCGGCGAGCGACGTGGTCTCCGACGCGGTGTGGGGCGGCGTCCTGGGCCTGGTTCGCTGGACGCCGACGCGGTGGGTGCCGCGGCGGTCGGCTTGGTCGCCGAGAGCGCCGACTGGGAATGGGTGGGATGACTTCGTCATCGCGGTCGGGCGGCGGGTTCCGGAGGCCGGAAGGTGGGTAGGGGCAACCGCATGAGCCTGCTGGGTGTGCTGGACCGGATCGCCGACAAGCCGACCTTCGACAAGGCCATCGAGCCGGCCCGCAAGGCGGTCAACGCCCTGCCGCAGCCGGTCAAGGACCTGCTGCACGGCACCTGGCTGGGCCATCCGCTGCACCCGGTGCTGGCCCAGGTGCCCGTGGGGTCGTGGCTCTCGGCCGGGATCCTGGACGCGATCCCGGCGACCCGCCCCGCCGCGGCGTTGCTGATCGGCACTGGCGTGGCCGCGGCGGTCCCCACGGCGATGAGCGGGGCGGCCGACTGGTCGGAGCAGGACGTCGGTGTCAGGCGGCTGGGCGCGGTGCACGCCGTGGCCAACACCGCGGCGCTGGGCCTGTACGTCGGCTCCCTGGTCGCCCGGGCCAAGGGCTCCGGAACGCTGGGGCGGGTTCTGGCCTACAGCGGGCTGGGCCTGGCGAGTGGCTCGGCGGCCATCGGCGGCCACATGTCCTACTCGCAGTCCTCCGGAGCCTCCCACTCGGCCACCGCCGCCCGGTCGCTCACCCACGACTGGATCGACCTGGGCCCGCTGGACGACCTGCCGGACAACGCGCCGACGCTGCGCACCGGCGAGGGTCAGGGCGCTCCGGTGCCGCTGGCCGTCGTCCGCCGGGGGGCCAGGGTCGACGTGTTCGTGAGCTCCTGCTCGCACCTGGGTGGCCCGTTGGCCGAGGGCACGGTCGAGCAGGTGCGCGGCTCGGACTGCCTGGTCTGCCCGTGGCACGGCTCAGCCTTCGAGCTGGAGGAGGGTCAACCGCGGCGTGGCCCGGCGGCCAGCGCGCAGGAGAAGCTCGAGGTGCGGTACGTCGCCGGCCGGGTGCAGGCGCGGCTGGCGGGGCGCCACATCGAGGGCTGAGCGCCCCACGTCGCGCGGCCATGTGGAGGGCGGCGGGCGGGACGGGGCTCGTCGCCGTTGCTGCTGGCCGGGTGCGGCGGCAGCTCGTCGTCCCCGGTATCCACGGCGTTCGCAGGGGCCGGCCGGACGGTGCCGGCCGTCGCGGGCATCGGGGCGAGGCCGTGCCTCTCCGCACGGACGAGGCGGTCGGCCGCCAGGTCCAGGTGCGGCTGACCGACACCGGGACGGCGCCCTTCACGGTCACAGCGGTGGCGATCGACTCTCCGGGCTTGGTTGCCCTCCCCCCCACCGTCGTGCACACCACGTTCGCGCCGGGCTGACGATCGACCTGCCCACGCCGTTCGGCGCGGTCGACTGCGCGGCGGAGGCCGACCCTGCGGCGGCGCCGGCTGACGGTCAGCCGGGACGGCGGCGCTCCCGAGGAGCTGCGGGTGCCACTGACCGACGGCAGCCTCGCCCAGGTGCACACCGAGGAGTGCGCGGTGGCCGGTGTGCTGGAGATGGTCGACATCGGCCTGACGGAGCCGGCCGAGGCCCCGGACGGGCGCGGGCGCTGACCGGCACGGTGCGGCTCACCCGGACGGCCGGCGATCAGCCCGTCGAGGTGGTCGCCCTGGAGCGCAGCGTGCTGCTCACGCCGGCCGTAGGCCGCGACCTGCCGGTCACCCTGCGACCGGGCGACGACGAGCTGGCGCTCCCGGTGACGTTCGCCCTGGCCAACTGTGAATCGCACGTGCTGGCCGGGACCAAGAAGCCGTTCGTCTTCCCGCTGAGTGTCGCGGTAAGCGACCGCGACCCGGTCGCCGTCGATCTGCCGGCGAACGAGGCGCAGCGGGCGGTGTTGCTGGGGCTGGTCAAGCGGGTCTGTGGCTGAGGCGGTTCGGTCGCCGTCGCCGCGGGCACCAGGGGGTGGTGTTCTTGCTCTTCTCCAACCGCCTGGGCTGCCTTGACAGCCTGCTGCTGTCCGCCGCCCTCACCGTGCTCCTGCTCGTGATCTTCCACGTCCTCTGAGCTGGGGGCTGCGTCTGGGAGACTTACTCGCGCCGGGCCTCTAGCTCAACTGGCAGAGCAGCGGACTTTTAATCCGCGGGTTGTGGGTTCGATCCCCACGGGGCCCACCGAGCAAGCCGCTGACCAGCGGATTCTCCCCTCGCTGCGAGCGTACTCGCCGCGAAAGCGGGACGTCGCCGCGCTTTACCCCCATCTTTGCGTCCCGCGCCTCAGCGCTCCATCGCTCGCACGTCGCGCGAGGCGATCGCTCGGCCGGAGCCATCGAGGTAGCCGGCCGCAGCCCTCCGACGGACCAGCTCGATGGTCAGCGGGGAAGCGGCGGATGGATGGGGTCGACGGCGCGGGCCTCGAGGTAGGCGTCGAGGTCGGTCTGCCAGAAGCGCAGGGAGCGGCCGGCGTAGGTGAACTTGACCCGCCGTTCGGCGACGAGCCGGTAGATGAGGCGCCGGCCGCAGCGGAGGTAGTCGGCGGCGCTGTCAACGTCGTGCAGTTGGTCGCCGGCGTTGAGCGACGGTCGGGGGCCGAGGTTGTCCCGGGTCTCGTGGAAGTTGAGGTGGCGGTCCCCCGCCTGCACCGGCCGTGAGGTAGGTGTTGGGCGTCCGCCAAGACACCGCTTCAGACAGGGGACCGCCGTGACCAAGAAGTACCAGAACGACAAGATCGACACGCCCGTCGGCGACGGGCTCGTCGTGCCCGAGCGGGTGAGTGTGGCGATGGCCGACATCGCCGGGTCGATGCGCGAAGGCCTGCTGGCGTTGGCCGTGGGCACCGGCCTGCAGGTCATGGCGGCGCTGATGGAGTCCGACGTGACCGCGGTGG
>NZ_FNOZ01000065.1 GCF_900107175.1 Modestobacter sp. DSM 44400
CAGCTGCTCATCGCGCTCAGGGGCTGCGGCGCGCACCGCGGCGAACATCCGCACGTAGGTGCCGTCGTCAGACCAGCGACGGTGGCGTTCCCACACCGATTGCCACGCCCCGAAGTGATCGGGCAGGTCACGCCACGGCGACCCGGTGCGGTACCGCCAGATGATCGCCTCGAGCGTCAGTCGGTGGTCATTCCACGGCCGGCCCTGATGACCGCCGGCAGGCAGCACCGGCTGGATCAACTCCCACAACTCGTCCGGGATCTCGTCGGTACGCAACATTCGTCCAGCGTCGCCCACCAACCCGCCAATCTTTGGCAGACACGCTCTAGGCCACATGGGCGCTGTAGCGCCCAATCACATTCCCGGGTCGCCTCTTGCCGGACGTCGCCATGCTCGATCTTGCGGCACGGCGCGCGACCTCGCCGCCCGCAGGTGCCGCGCCGGCGGTGCACGAGCACCTGTGGCCAGGCTTCGTGCGGTGACTGGGCATCGGCCAGCCATCGCAACGTGGTGGCGAACCCAGCCTCCGGCTGTGTCTACGTGGTGGAAAGGCGTGAGTGGCAGCGCTCTGGAGTCTCGAGACCTCATTGGCCAGTCGGCGCTCGGCGACGTGAGCGAGCCGTACGCGTCGTCGACGCTCATAACGCCGTTGACCACCAGGTTCGCTTTGGCGTGCACGGTCGGCCAATCCGGCTTTTCGAACTTGAGGGGGAACGACACGATCTTGTGAGGTCGCGGGCCTCGAGCTGAGAAGCTCGTGGCCCCTCATGCTGGCGGTGATTTAGGAGCCGACAGCCAAGGGGCCACGAGGGAGTCAAGACGGTACGACGATCCTGTTCGGGCTGCCCGGGATGCGGGTGACCGGCGTGCATCGGGCAGTAGACGGTGGGCGGGTGGTGCATGTGGTCACCGACGATGAGACGGCCGCTGCGTGCCCGGCCTGCGGGGTGCTCTCGACGGCGGCCCGGCAGCGACGGGTGACGCGGCCTCGGGATGTGGCCTACGGCGAGGTGCCGGTGGCCGTTCGCTGGCGCACGGCGCAGTACGCCTGCCGGGAACGGCTGTGTCCGCGTCAGGCGTTCACCGAGCAGATCGCCGAGGTGCCGGCCCGGGCGCGGGTGACCGGCCGGGCGCGTCGGGCGGCCGGGGCAGCGGTCGCCGCCGGCGCCTCGGTGAGCGCCGCGGTCCGCGCCCACGGGCTGAGCTGGCCGACCGTGCATGACATGTTCATCGCCCACGCCGAGGCTCTGCTGGCCGGACCCGGTCCCGTGCGGGTGCTCGGCATCGATGAGACGCGCCGGGGCCGCCCGGTCTGGACCCAGGACAGCGTCACCGGCAGGTGGACGGTGTCGGAGCGGTTCGAGACAACTTCGTCGACCTGGCCGGCGAGCAGGGACTGCTCGGCAGACCGCCGGACGCAGCAAGGCCGCCGTCACCGACTGGCACACCCAGCTGCCAGTACAGGGACGGGGAAGTGCAGGACCGCCTCCCAGCGCAGGGACGTCCCGTCGCGGTCAAACCCGCGGGCGTGGTGTGTGACGGCTGCCGCGTGATGTATGTGTGTGGTGAGGCGCTGGACGCCGGAATGGTCGTCCGGGTCACCTCCTCGCTGGTGCCGCTGGTCTCGGCAATGGGCGGCAGCGGGTAAGGACGTCGACGCATGAGGTAGCGGCTTCGGTTCATTCATCGTGCTGCTCGGCGAGCACGGCGCCTACCAGGCGGTTCAGGCCGTCGCGTGTGCAGCGCCGACCAGATCGGCACTCAGACCGCCCCGCAGAGCGTCATCCGCGCCGACCCCCGCCTGGGCCGGACGCGACTACCGCCCGGCCGCGGCCTCGGCCGGGTGGCCGGGTCGGGCGTCGCCCGGCGGATCGCGCACCTCATCTACCGGTTCGGGCTCGAAGTTGGATCCCTCGTCCGGCGAACGCCTGCGGGGACGGTTCACGGCCTGATGGACGGCGATCGGCGTGCGGGGCGGCCCGTCGGGATCTCGCCTTCGTTGATCGGGATGTCGTTCCGTCAGGCGGGGTTCGGTCGTCCGTGGGCCGGGCGTCGCCATGCGGGGTGGCAGGTGTGGCGTCGGCGTCGGCGTGCTGACCAGAGGAAGGTGAGCGCGATCAGCAAGATGCCGGTGTAGAACAGGGGCGCGTTGGTGGCTCCCATGCCGGCCATGGCGTTGGACCCGGGGGTGGGGATGATGTACATGCTCAGGTACAGCGCCGCCCCACCGGCGGTGACGAGCAGGGCCGGTCCGCGACCGCAGCGCAGGGTGGCGGCGATGAGCAGGAGCACGCTGGCGATGAGCAGGGGTTGGGCGATGGGGTCGAGGGCGCGGCGGACGGTGGCCCAGGGGCCGCTGGTGGCGTCGGCGCCCAGGACGGAGAAGGCGGTGGCCGCCGCCGCGGGCAGCATGGCGACCATGGGCACGCAGCTGAGCACGGCGAGCGCGGCGGCGCCGGCTTGCGACCACCGTCTTGGACGCGCCGCAGCGCCTGTTGGGCGTCGGCTGCTGCGTGTTGCGGTCATGGGGTCCAGCCTAGGGGTGTGAGGAGGGCTGACCGGCTCGGCCGGCGGGGCTTGAACGGGGCTTGGGTGCCGTGCCGTCCCACCGGCTCCTGGCTGCGGGGCAGGTCGGGAGCCGGTGGGGTGTCCGATCAGCCGGCCATCTGGCGGCACGTCTGGGCGGTCTGGCGGCAGACCTTGGCACAGGCACGCATCTTTTCGTCGTCGTATCGCTCGCACTCGGTGGCGCACTGCTCGCAGAGGTCGGCGCACAGCCGGCACAGCTCCTTGTAGGAGGCGCTGTCCCGGGCGAGCAGCGGGATGCAGGCCAGGCAGAGGGTGGCGCAGTCCAGGCAGAGCTGGATGCAGCGGGCCATGGCCTGGTCGCCGGCTTGGGTGCACTGCTTGGCGCAGGCTTCGCAGGCGGCGGCGCATTCGGCGCAGGAGCGGATGCAGTCCAGCAGCTGCTGGTTCAGCAGCCCGCTGGAGGTCGTCTCAGTGCTGGTCATGCACGTCACCTCATTGCTCGATGGGGGATGGTGCTCTCGCCGGTCGTGGTCGGCGACGAGGTCCTGCAGCGGCGGGTAGGGGTCCGCCGCACACCGGACTGACGCTAGGGGTTCCCCTCGCGGGAAGGTCAACCCCAGCTGGGGCGGGGCTGTGGCGGCTGCCGTGGCGGGTCGGGGGGCTGGTTTGGGGCTTACGCTGGTTGTCGGCCGAGGGGAAGGAGCTGGGGTGCTGATCGGGGAGTTGGGGGACCGGGTCGGGGTGAGCACCAAGACGATCCGCTACTACGAGGGGATCGGTCTGCTGCCCCAGCCGCGCCGCAGCGACAACGGCTACCGGGCGTATGGGCCGGAGGACGAGGCGCGGCTGGCGTTCGTCAAGACCGCTCAGCAGCTGGGGCTGAGCCTGGAGGACATCGGGCAGGTGCTGGCGCTGCGGGGGGCGGGGACCGCGCCGTGTGAGCACGTGCGGGGAATGCTGCGCGAGCAGATCCGCGGCATCGGGCGGCAGCTGGCCCAGCTGCGGGCCATGCGGGAGGAGTTGCAGACGCTGGAGGCGGCGATCGACCAGATCCCGGCGGGTGAGGCCACGGTCTGCCGGGTCATCGAGCACACCCGCGGGCCCCGGCAGGACTTGGCTAGCGCGGGTTCTGCGGTGTCGAGCCGCCGGAGCGGCTGAGCCCGGTTAGCCCGAGCCCGCCGGCCAGCAGGAGCAGTGCTCCGCCGAGGTAGTACACCGCCCGGATGCCCAGGGTGTCGGCGAGCGCCCCGCCGACGGCCAAGGAGATCAGACGCCCGCTCTGCCAGAGCAGGTCCATGCCGGCGAACACCCGGCCGCGCAGCTGCGCGGGCACCTCGGCCTGCAGCAGGCTGTTGAAGGTGACCGCGCCGGTGGAGGTGCCCAGCCCGTAGGCGGCCATCGCGCCCAGTGCGGCCGGCAGCGAGGTGACGGTGGCGACGGCGAGGTCGACGCCGCCGCGCAGCAGGTAGGGGCCGAAGACGAACCCGGGTCGGCGCGGGTTGTCGGTCAGCCGGGTCAGCAGGAACGGGCCGGCGGCGGCGCCGATCCCGATCGCGCCGATCAGCAGCCCGAACCCGGCGGCGCCGGCGTGCAGGTGGCGTTCTACGAGGACGACGAGCAGCGCACTGGTAGCCCCGGCCGACAGCGCGGCCAGCAGCTGCCCGGCGGCCAGGATCCGCAGCAGCCGGTCGCCGACCAGCAGCGCCAGACCCTCGCGGACCCGCCCGGCCCAGGACCCGGCCGGCCCGGTGGCCGCGGGCTTGGCGGGGATCGCGAGGCCCCGCAGCACGAGTGCGGAGACGGCGAAGCTGGCGGCGTCGAGGGCGAAAGCCGGCGTCGCCCCCAGCGCGGTGACCATGCCACCGGCGGCCGGCGCCAGCGCGATCTGGGCCAGGACCGCCGCGGTCCAGATGCCGCTGTTGGCCGCCACCAGCTGACGTTCCGGGACCAGCGCCGGGACGAGGGAGCCGGCGGCGGGATTGAAGAACACGCTGCCCACCGACAGCCCGAACCCGACCGCGTACACGGCCACGACGCTGGAGTCGACGAGCGGGAGCAGCGCCATCAGCCCGGCCCGCCACAGATCCGCGGCGATCATCACGGTGCGTCGCGGCAGCCGGTCGACCAGTTCCCCGGCGACCGGGGCCAGCAGCAGCACCGGCAGGATCTCGGCGACGACGATCCCGGCGGTGCCCAGCCCCGAGCCGGTCAGCCCGAAGACGACGATCACCAGGGCCACGGTGCGGAACGCATCCCCGGCCCGCGACGCGGTCTGGGCAACGAACAGCCGCCGGTAGGCCGGGTCGGCGAACACCTCCCGGAACCGGACCCGTTGCTGCGCGCCCACGGCGATGCTCTCTCCCCGGTCGTCCTGCGGCCCTTTCCGGCGGTGAACCCTGCCACGCCCGCCCTGTCAGCGCCCTTCGGGCAGCTCACCTGAGACGCCCTTGACATTCCAGCGGGGGGAAGGTCCTGGGTCCACGGAAAGACACATTCGCGCTGTCGCGGGCCCCCCAGGAATGGCACCGGGGGCCGCCGGCCGCAGGGTCAGGACGTCTCGATCAGGAGGCAGGATCCGCCGGTGGCCACGGCCATGCTCGTCTTCTTCGACTACACCTGCCCGTACTCGCGGCGGCTGAGCGAGCTCCTCGGCGCGGTCGAGGCGCCGCGGGTGCGCTGGGGCCCGTTCGTCCTGGCCGAGAACAACCGCGACCAGGACGGCCCGCCGGTGTGGCAGCGGCCGGGCGCGCTGACCCGCCCGGCGTTGCTGGCCCTGGCCCTGCACGATGCGGTGATCGCCGACCGCGGCGACATCGACCGGTTCCGCCGCAGCGTGTTCACCGCCTTCGCCCAACGGCGGGTGGGACCCGAGGGGCTGCATGGCCTGGCCGCGGCGGCCGGCGCCGGAGTCGATGGCGCTGGAGTCGATGAGGCGGCGGCCCACCGGAAGCTGACCTCGGTCGCCGCCTCACACGAGATGGGCCGGGCCGCGGGCGTCTTCGGCACCCCGACCGTGGTGACCGACGGCGGCCACCTCGGCTATCTCAAACTCACCGACCTGCCCACCGCCCTGCCGGTGCGGCGACGGCTCGTGCAGGTCGCGCTCACCGCGGTCAACGACTTCCCCGAGCTGTCGGAGATCAAGCGCCCCGCCACCTGAGCCGATCGGCACCGGGACGTTTCGGGATCTGAGGAGACTCGGTCCGGGCGGTGACCGCTGCGGGCTCAGGTGCGCCGGCCGGCCGGCAGGATCAGCCCGAGCGCGCCAGGTGCAGGGCGTGGTCGAGGTCGGTGTCGCGGATGAGGCCGTCGAGGCGGGTCACCTCGACCCCGTCGCGGAGTACGACGATGGTGGGGATGCTCATCACCTGATAGGTCGCGATCGTCTCCTGCTCGGTATCCACGTCGATGCGATACCCGGTGAAATCGCCGGGGTGGCGGCGGTGGAACTGCTCCAGGCGCGGCTCGAGCGCCCGGCAGGGCGCGCAGCTGACCTGCCAGAAGTCCACCAGCACGAGACCGGGGCCGGGGGCAACCTCGCTCAGTTCGCGGCCGGTGATCAGCGGGAAGGCGGTCATGGTGGCGGTTCTCCTCACATGCGGTGACTGATCGTTCGAGCGTTCGGTGCCCGCGCCGCTGCCGGTGACCGGGGCACTGGCACCGGTTGGACCTGTGCGTCCTGCTCCGCGGAGTGGGCTCGGGTTCAGGGGACGAGGAGGACCGGGCGGCCGGCGTCGCCTGCGACGGTGGAGACGGCCGCCGAGCGCAGTCGCGGGCGAGCTCGCCAGTCGGCGAGCACCACCAGGTCGGCTCCGCGGCGGGACAGCTCGGCGGCCAGCAGACCGGCCAGGTCGCCGCACTGGCTGGCCATCTCGACGTCGACCTCGACCAGACCGTGCTGCTGCTGGCAGGCGAAATCCCCGTCGCTGATGGCGAGAGCGGTGAGCCGGTCGGTGTACGCAGGGGGTGGTGGGGTCGGGGCGGGGTCGAGTACGTCGTGCGGCGGGCCGAGCCCGCCGGTGGGCGTGTCGGCGACGGCGAGCAGCGTGACCCGGGTCGGTCGGGCCAGCAGGGCGAGGACCGGCCGCAGCTGCTCGGCCGGACAGGTGCCGTCGGTGACGACCAGCAGGCGCACCGCCCCCTACTCCTGCTGCGGGGCGGCACGGAGAGGGCGCACGCCACGCCGGCGATGGTGCCCTTGCCGACGGCGACGTTGACCAGCTGTATTCCGGGGGCGAGGTCACCGGCGGCGAAGACCCCGGGCACCGAGGTCTGCTGCTGCTCGTCGACGGACACGTAGCCCTCGTCATCGAGGGCGCAGCCCAGCTGGCGGGCCAGGGCGGTCTGGGGCTGGTGGGCGATGGAGAAGAAGCCCATCGTGCACCGGGTGCGCCGGCCGCTGGCCAGGACCACTCCGTGCATGGCCCCGCGGGGGCCGAGCAGCTCGACGGCGTCGTCCTCGATGACTTGCACACCGCGATCGGAAAGCGCCGCGCGCTGCGCATCGTCGCCTTCGAATCGCCGGCCGTCGGTGATGACGCGGACCTCGGCGGCCCAGTCCAGCAGCTCCAAGGCGAACCCCGTGACGTGCTCGCCCCAGCCGAAGACCGCCACGCACTGCCCGCGCGCGTCGAACCCGTCGCAGGTCGGGCAGTGCAACACGTCCGCGCCGTAGTGCTCCTGGAAAACTTCGACGCCGTAGTGCTCCTGAAAAACTTCGACGCCGTAGTGCTCCTGGAAAACCTCGACCTGCGGGAACACGTCCCGCACCCCGGTGGCCAGGACGACGCGGCGGGTCAGCAGCGGCCGCGGGGCGTCGGCGAGCTGTACCCGGAACAGGTCGGGCTCGACCCGGGCCACCGCCGCGACGGTGCCAGACGTCAGTCGCACGGCGGGGTAGCGGTCCAGGTCATGCCGCGTCCGGACCAGCAGCGCCTGCGGATCGGCGGGGTCGTCGGCCAGCACTCCGTGGACCCGCTGGACCCAGCGGTTGCGCTGCTCACCAGCGTCGACGACAGGGGTGTCGCGCCGGTAGCGGCCCAGCCAGGTCGCGGCGCGCTCAGCCCGGCGGTGCCGCCGCCGATCACCAGGGCATCGTGGTCGGCCCGGTTGTCCTCGCTCATGCTCCTCCTCGTCGGTGCGTCCGGCCGCAGCTGCGGTCATCGCGGGTCTGCTGTTTGACGGTCAGCGTGCGGCCGGGACGGCCGCCGCCTGCGGCTCGTCGGCGGGTGCGCGCCCGACCGAGGCGATCGCCTCGAACAGCAGCCTGGGCCGGCCGCCGATGGAGTTGACGAAGATGGTGGTGACCGAGGCGGCCATGGCGATCATCGCCCACACCGGGTAGATGAGCCCGGTGGTGGCGGCGGGGATGCCGATGCCGTTGAACAGGAACGCCAGCGCTACGTTCTGCCGGGTGCGCCGGTAGCTGGAGCGGCTCAGCTGCTGGGCGGTGAGCACGGCCCGCAGGTCGTTGCGGACGATGATGATGTCGGCGGATTCAACCGCGATGTCGGTGCCGCCGCCCATGGCGATGCCGACGTCGGCCTGCATGAGGGCCGGGGCGTCGTTGATGCCGTCGCCGACCATCGCCACTCGCGCGCCGCCGGCCTGGAACTCGCGCACGATCTCGGCCTTGCCCTCAGGCAACACGCCGGCGCGGACGTCGTCGATCCCGAGCCGGTCGGCGACCTGCCGGGCGGCGCGGGCGTTGTCCCCGGTGACCAGCACCGGGGTGATCCCCGCTGCGCGCAGCTGGGCGACGGCTTCGGCTGTCTCGGGCCGGATCTCATCGCCCAGGGCGATCAGGCCCAGCGGCCGACCGTCGGCGGCGACCGCGACCACGGTGCGGCCCGCGGCCTCCAGACGGGTGACCCCCTCGTGCAGTGCGGTCAGCTCCACGCCGCGGTCGGTGAGGAATTCCGGCCGCCCGACGAGCACCCGGGCGCCGGCGACGGTGGCGGTGATCCCCAGGCCGGTGACCGACTCGAAGTCGCTCACCGCCGGCAGTGCCAGGCCGCGGTCGGCCGCGGCGGTGACGACGGCCCGGGCCAGCGGGTGCTCGGAGGAGGACTCGGCTGCGGCGGCGACGGCCAGCAGCTCGGCCTCATCGATGAGGGCTTCGACCTCGCGGACGGCGGGCCGGCCCTCGGTCAGGGTGCCGGTCTTGTCCAGCAGCATCGTGCGCACCGCGCCGAAGGTCTGGAACGCCTCCCCGGTGCGCATGATGATGCCGGAGTCGGCGGCCTCTCCCGCGGCGCGCACGATCGCCAGCGGCGCGGCGATGCCGACCGCGCACGGATAGCCCATCACCAGCACCCCGAGGCCGGCGAAGACTGCCCGGCGCACGTCGGGTTCACCGGCCAGCGCCCAGCTGCCGGCCAGCCAGCCCAGCGCGGCCAGCGCGGAGACGGCCAGCACGGTGGGGGTGTAGAGGCGCAGGATCCGGTCGACCAGGTGCAGGATGCCGGGCTTGAGCGCGCGGGCGTCCTCCACGTGGCGCACCACCTGGGCCAGGAAACTCTCGGCGCCCACCCGGGTGACCTCGACCAGCAGCGTGCCCGACCCGTTGATGGATCCGCCGATCACCTCACTGCCCGAGGTGCGCTCGACCGGCACCGGTTCCCCGGTGACCAGGGACAGGTCCATGGTGGAGTAGCCCTGCACCACCCGCCCGTCGACCGGAACCCGCTCACCGGGCCGGATCCGCACCACGTCCCCGACGGCCACTTGGGCGATCGGCGTGTCCCGCTCCACGCCGTCGCGGACCACGCGGGCGGTGTCGGGCTGCAGGTCCAGCAGCTTGCGTACGGCCTGGCTGGAGCGGGTCTTGACCAGCAGCGAGAGCCACTCGGAGAAGATGTGGTAGTTGGCCACCAGCACGGTGACGGCGAAGAACGGTGCGGTCGGATAGTTCGGGAACGCCCCGGTCAGCCCGATCAGGCCGCCGGCGATGCCGGCGAACGCCCCGACCTCCAGCAGTACGTGCTGGTTGAGGATCCGCCGGCGGGCTGCCTGATAGGCCATCCGTAGGATGTGCGGTGCGACACCAAAGATGACGGCCAGCGCCAGGGCACCGGTCAGCCACCCGGTGACCGTCTCGCCCAGCAGGCCGGTCTGCCGGGCGGAGTAGGCCAGCGCCGCCGGGGCGAGGATGCCCAGCGCCCCGAGCACCGCTTTCGGCCGGCCGGCCGGGCGCAGGATCGCATACGACACCGGCAGCATCAGCACCGCCACAGACGCCGGCACCAGCACCGACCAGATGCCGTTGATGTCCAGGATCAGGGCGATGGCGGTCAGGCTCGCCGCGATCGCGGTCAGCAGCCGCTTGCCCTCCCGGACGAGGTCGGCCTCCTCCTCCTCGAACGGGCGCAGCTTGCGCGGGTCGTACAGGTCGTAGCCAAGGTCGCGCAGGGTGCCCAGGATTTCCTCGGGGCCGATCACCGCCGGGTCGAAGTCGACCAGCGCCTGCTCGTGGGTGAGGCTGACCGCGACCTTGTCCACCCCGGCCTGACGGCCCAGGGCCTTCTCGATGGTGCCGGTGCACAGCGAGCAGTGCAGCCCGGCGATCCGCGCCCGGATCCGGGCGTGACCGGCCAGCGAGCTGGGCTCCTCGGCCCACAACTCTTCGGTGGCCTCGGTTTGGGTACTCATCGTCCTGCCCGTCCTTCCAGGTCGGGGCCGCGGTCGCCGCCGGCGACGACCGGATAGCCGGCGGCAGCCAGCCGCTGGGCGATCGCCTCGCCGGTGGTCTGGGACTCGTCGAAGCGCACCGCCACCTGGTTGGTGGCCGAGTTCGCGCTGACTCCCTGAACCCCGTCCATCCGGGTCAGCGCCTTACCGATCGCGGCCTCGCAGGCGCCGCAGTGGATCTCCTCGACGACGAACGTAGAACTGGCCATGACACGCCTTCCGATGCGGTTACCAACACGATCGGCTCGACCGTAAGCCTTCCAGTCGAGGGCAATGTCAAGGGACAAGGTCACCGGCTCCGGCGAATCCCGGCGGAGCCGACGGGCTCCTCCCGGTCGCGCACCGGGAAGATGTGCGCTTCCCTCGTGCCCGGGCCCTCGACGGGGCACCCTGGGCTCCAGCCGATGGGAAGGTGGCGGAGGCGTGCGGACCGGAGAGCTGGCCGATCGGGTCGGGGTCAATCCCAAGACAGTCCGTTACTACGAGTCGATCGGGCTCATGGCGCAACCGGCCCGCACCGCCGCGGGATACCGGGTCTACGGCCCCGAGGACCAGGCGCGCCTGGTGTTCATCAAGACCGCCCAGCACCTGGGGCTGAGTCTGGAGGAGATCGGTGAGGTCCTCGCCCTGCGCGCCGCCGGCAGCCCACCGTGCGACCACGTGCGCGAGATGCTGAGTGGGCAGGTGCGCAGCATCGGCCGGCGCATCGCCGAGCTGCGCCGGCTCCGCGAGGAGCTGCGGGCGCTGGAAGCGGCGATCGACGACATCCCGGAAACCGCGGGCCCGGTGTGCCGGATCATCGAGCACACCGCCGCGCAGCAGGCGACAGCCACCGGCGGGGCGCACCGGAGGGAAAGCGGGAAGCGCCGCGACGTTCAGCGTGCCCGTCACGCGGGCACGTCCGCGTGACCTCTGCCCTCCGCCGCCAGCCCCGCTTTCGACCCTTACCGCCGCACGCGGTGTCTCTGTTCTTCCTCGCCGGGTATGGGCCGCGGTCGGGCGCCGCGCCACCGCGATCGCCCGTGTGGGGGCGGTTCGGTGTTGCGCTCGCCCCGCACGTACCCCTCGTCGGCCGCCGCACCATCCCCGGCCACTGCGCCGGAGGATCCGAGCAGTGGTCCGACGTCCTGCGCCAGTCCCGCGGTCGGCCCGTCGTCGGGGAGGACCGGACCGTCCGGTAGGCCGACCCGCTGACCGGCGACGCCGACTTGACCTTCCAGCCACGGAAAGCACCAGCCTGGTGGAACCGGCCCGTGTTGGGTCGGACCGGGTGAGGCCTGCGCCGAGGCCTGTCCCGGTCGTGGGACGCCGCAAGGGGAGCGCGGGGCAGGCCCGTGTCGGCAAACGGATGTGTGGGAGGTCGGACGTGCAGGGTGTACCGAACCGGGACGTGAGCGGCAGAACCGGAGTCAGCCGGCGGAGAAGACCCCGATCCCCTCGGTGGTCGGGCAGGAGATCCTCTTCATCCACACCGAGCCCGAGGCTCCGGACAGCGCGCTGGCCGACGTCTATGTCTTCACCAACGGCGTCACCCCCGCCGATGCGCCCAGCGGCCCGATGGGGTTCCAGGGCGACGTCTTCCTCCACGTTCCCGGCGACCCCGGCTACAGCCCACTGCGCACGGTGCACCAGGTGCGGTGGAACGACGACGCGAAGGCTCGCCTGCTGCGTTCGGCGCCCGAGGTGACCGCGGCCGCCGACGCCGGGCAGGTCGCGATCGAGCGGCCCGGCATCGTGATCAACATGCCGTTCGTCCGCTAGCCCGGCGGCACCCGCTGACCGTCCCCGCCCAGCCCTCGGTGAGGAGCGGCCCGCGGTGCAAATGCTGAAGAAACTGCTGTTCCTGCTCGGGCCGGACATCGCCGCGCTGATCCCGGGGGTGGCGATCCCGGCCATCCGGGACGCGTTCTGGCCGGTGGCGATACCGACGGTGCTGCTCGTGGTGCTCGTCGTCACCCTGCTGTGGTCCTCCGGCGGGGTGGCCGGCTACTTCTCCTACCGCACGCCGCTGGTGATCGCCGCCCTGGCCGCCGAACTGTGGATCATCGTCCTGGGCCTGGCGCTGCAACTGCCCGGCGACCGGACCTTCAGCAACGAGCTGTTCCAGGGCTTCCAGGTCATCTTCTTCATGCTCACCGCGATCAACTCGCTGCCCGGCATCACCGGTGCCTACCGGGCCGGCGCCGGCCTGCGGCCCGACCTGATCTTCGGCGGCGGGGCCTATCTCGTCCGCGACGAGATCTTCGTCGCGCTCGGCATCGAGTTCCTCACCAGCCCGGAAACAGGCGCCCATCCGGTGTGGAACTGGTGGGCGGTCACCGCCGAGGTCGCCGCCCTACTCATCACGGTGGCCTACCGCGGGGTGCTGAAGATGCAGATGCGCCGCGCCCGCTTTGTCGGTGCCGAGGGCTGGATGGGCTCGGGAATGCGCGCCGGGGTGTGGGTCCGGGAGATCTTCCTGTGCGTCGCGCTGCTGTTCGTCGTCTACGCCTTCTTCAACATGTTCGCCGGGCTGGTGCCCTTCACCTGGGTGCCCGGCGATCCGCACGGCACCGGCGGCAGCCCGGAGGGGATCGGGTTGGCCTGGCTGCTGGCCGCGTTCGTGCTACTGGTCCCGGTGACCGGCCCAGGAACCGGCGTGCCATCGGTCCGGCTCACCTGCCCTGCCAGCCGGTCCTGCACGTAGCCGCGCAGCCGGTCCTTGACCACCAGCCTGGCCGTCTTGGGTCGGCGGGCGACCCGCTCGGCCTTCCACTGCGCGATCGAGGCCCGGTACTCCAGTCGCCCACCCCGGGTGGCGGCGTTACGCCTCAGCTCCCGCGACACCGTCGACGGCGGCCGCCTGATCCGGCGGGCGATCTCCCGTACCCCAGCGCCTTGGGCGCGCAGCAGCGCGATCTCCTCCCGCTCAGCGAACGACAGATACCGCCCCGTAGACGGCCCCACCGGTTCGCCGGTGACTGGACTGCTGATGGGATGTCGTGCCCGCCTCGGCGTGAGCACTTGATCATTAGGTTGCCGGGGTCCCCGGGTGCTGTGATCTTGTCGCGCTAACTGGAGGAGTTGCTGCGGGTGCTGTTCATCGGGGACGACTGGGCCGAGGACCACCACGACGTCGAGCTCGAGGACGAAGAGGGCCGCCGGCTCGCGCGGGCGCGGCTGCCGGAGGGCTTGGAGGGCATCACCCGGCTGCACGCGCTGGTCGCCGAGCACGCCCCGGCGGACTGGGCGGAGCTGCCGCCTGAGTAGCGACCGGCGGGTCAGCACTCACCCTCACAGGCCCTTTCGGGAGGCTACTGACAGATCGTGCGCCCGCCGCAGTGGCGATCTTGGAGCCTACCGCGATGTTTCCATACCTCCAGACTCAACAAGCAGCTGCTGATCATGCTGCAGGCCGCGAGGCTGGGCGTCAGTCCGACACCCGGCTCGCCGGGTTCACCACGTGGCCGGGCGTCGATGTGGTGACTGGCGACCGCGACGGAACTGCTCGACGTGTTGGCTGCCGCCGAGCGTGTGCTGGCGGTCAGTGGCGACGCCGTCGCCCTGTCCCACCAACGGAGTGGCCAAGAACCGGTGAGCGGCCACCGAGCCCCGCGCTCACGCGACGCTGTGCGCTGCTGAGCGGGCCGGCTTGGTCGCCGCGCGCAACTGCTGGCTGGTGCCCGGTCACCTACAACGTCGTCGAGGCGGTCATCGCCGTCACGGCGGGCATCGTCGCTGGGTCAGTTGCCCTCGTCGGATTCGGCTTGGACCCTTTCGTCGAGGTCTCCAGCGGGTTGATCATCCCGTGGCAGTTCCGCCACCGGCTGCCCGAGTAGGCGCTGCGGCTGCTGCTGTTTCGTTTCTCGCGCTGGCCGCCTACGTGACCGTCGAGTCCCTCCGCACACTGTTCGGCAACGGTGAACCAGCGCCGTCGCCGGTCGGCATCGGCCTTACGATCGCCTCGCTGATCATCATGCCGTTCCTGTCCTGGGCGCAGCGCCGCACCGGTCGAGCACTGGGTTCCAACGCGGTCGTCGCCGACTCGACCCAGACCCTGCTGTGCACCTACCTCTCCGCCGTGCTCGTCGGGCTGGTACTCAACGCGACGCTGGGCTGGGCTGGGCCGACCCGATCGTCGGGCTCATCCTCGCCGCGGTGGCGGTCAGGGAAGGCATCGAGGCGTGGAAGGGCGGAGGCTGCTGCGCTTCTCGTGGAGACGGCCAAGCCGACGTCAACGGCTGCGGCTGTGCCGACGACTGCACCGACGCCTGCTGCGCCCCTGACGCCACTGACCCCGCAGCCTCACGCGGCGTCGGACAGGTCTGGCCGATCCGCGACGGCCCGAATGGCAGGCTCCAGGCACGGATCACGCATGGTGTCGCGGACCGGCTCCGGGCCCTGCCCACGCCCGGCGGGCCGGCGCGGCGTGAGCACCCCGTCGGTGGCGACCTTGGTGGTCCGTGTTGCCAGGCGCGGTCGTCCTGACTCGATCTGGCGATGCTCGGCGGCGTTGGCTAGGGACCCCGGGGTGGCCATGCATACCGTGTCCCGGTGAAGAAGGACTATGCCGAGGTCTTCCGGTCCGGCGCCGCCGTTCAGAAGTACGACGACCAGGTGTATTCGGCTGGGACCTTCGCGTCGGCCATCGACGCCCGTCAGCGGGTGTGGCTACGGCGTCTTGTGCAAGATTCCTTCGCCGGCCGTCCGGTCGTGCAGCAGGACTTCGCCTGCGGCACCGGGCGCGCCATCCGTGCCCTCGAGGGCACGGTCGAGCAGGCCCACGGATACGACACGTCGGAGACGATGCTGGCGCGGGCTAGGGAGGTCGGCACCAGCGGCCGCTTCCACCTCATCGCCGCCGACGGGCCGGTTCCCCGCCCCGAGCCGGCGGGCGACCACCCTGTCCTCGTCACGATCTTCCGCCTGCTGCTGAACACCAGCGAGGACGTCCACGACCGCGCCGTCGCCTTCGCAGCCGCCGCGCTGCCCACACCGGCCAGCGGCCTGCTCGTCGTCGAGAACCACGGCAACTCCCGGTCACTGCGACACCTGTCCCGCTGGCGCAAACGGGGCAACGAGTGGTTCAACGAGCTGTCGACCGCGCAGGTCCGCGATCTCCTCTCCCGGCACGACTTCCAGCTGGAGGCCGTGCACGGCTTCGCCGTGCTGCCCAAGGCCGCCTACCGCCGCCGGTGGACGGCGCCGCTGGCCCGCCTCATCGACGACTGGGCCAGCCGGCGGTCTTGGCTGGCGCCCGTGTCGGTGGACGTCCTCTACCTCGCCCGTCGCACCCAGCCCGGCGGCCACAGGGACCGCCCCGCCGCGTAGCCGGTTCTTCAGGGCGACTTGGGTGTAGAGCCACCAGAAGACCGCGCAGAGGACACGACACCTCCCCAGGGTCGCCCGGAAGGTCATTCCACGCCCCGACGTCGTGCAGACAGCCGTCGGGGCGCAGATCCTCCGTCGAGGCTGCGGCGTGCTCCAGGGACTGGCCCAATTGAGCTGGCTCCTCGGCCGGGAAGGCTGCGGTCTCGCCCAGAGGAGGCACCCGAGCCGGAGCAGCGCCGAACCCTCCAGCCGAAGGCCTCATGTACCCAACGGTGTGCTCGTTGGGCAGGACCACGTACTCCCGGTAGGCGGCGTAGCCGGTCGTCCGGTGGCCGCCGCCGGACCCCAGGACGAGCGCAGGATGCTGGAGACCGCCGCCCGGTTTCCCCACTACAGCCTCAACAACCAGCTGCTGATCATGGCGGGTGCGGCGGCGCAGGGCTTCACCGCGACCCGGGTCGCCGGATTCACCACCTGGAAGTCCCTGGGCCGCTCGGTGGTCAAAAGAGCCCGCGGGCTGGCGATCCTCGCCCCCTGCACCTACCGAACCACCACGCCCGCCGACGGCGGTCACGACACCATCCCGGCGAATGCGGCAACCCGAACGGCGGCCGCCGGGGGAGGTATGGAGGTCACCGGGCCGGATGCGCCGACCGGGGCGCGGGTGCTGCGCGGATTCCGGGTCGCGCACGTCTTCGACGTCACCCAGACCGAGGGCGACCCGCTG
>NZ_FNOZ01000045.1 GCF_900107175.1 Modestobacter sp. DSM 44400
CGCCCACCGAGCCAGTCTGCCATCGCACGGCGCCAACGAATTGGCCGTCAAGAGGTGGCGCACACCAACCGTTCCCACATGACGATCCGTCACCGGGCCAGCCCGAAACGCTCAGCCAGGCAGGCGGCGACGTCCTCGGCGGTGCGGGTGTGGTTGATGTGCACGACCGGGAGGTCGGCGGCGGCCGCATGCCGCGCCAGATGGCCGGTGAAGAGGCGGTCGCGTTCAACCAGGTTGGCCAGGGCCCGGTCGGGTTGGCGAGTGCGCAGCCAGAACGCGTCCGCGGACCCTCAACGGGCGAACGCCGCCCGGCGGAAGCCGGGTGTGGGCAGGAGCCAGACCGCGTGCCGCCGGTCGGACAGGTGCGGACGGACCAGCTGCGGGAGGAGCCGGAAGCCCTCGGCGATGACCGGTCCGTCGCCGGCCAGCTGCCGGAGGTCATCGAGCACCAGCTTGAAACCTTCGCCGTGGAACCACGGGAAGTGCTCGTACATCGTCATGGGGTCGCCTTCGACCCACCGTTGGTCCATGGTCATGCGTCGGAAACGCGCCAGCAGCGGCGCCGCAGCCGGCTCCAACTCATCGCTGTGCACACCGATCGTCGCGTCAGTGCTGTACAGGGGCGCATCGAACCGCTCGGCGAGCAATCGGGCGACCGTTGTCTTCCCGGCGCCGCTGCCACCTCCGATCCACCGCACATGGGCAAGCGAGCGCATGGTGCCAGTCTCTCCCCGGCCCGCAACGGCGGTCCTCGAAGCACTTCATACCGCCGGGGTTTCCACGGCATGAGCACCCAACCCGACGTGGCCGGAGAGCCCGGTCAGGCTCCGGGTCGTCTCACACGGGATCGGCTGCTGGGACGGACAGCTCGGTCCCGGCGACTTCCGCGAAGGGCACCTGCGACGGTTACGCCTTCTGGGCGACGGCGAAGGTGCGCAGGAAGGGGAAGACGGTGCCGTAGGGACGGCCGGGGTAGGCGTGGCGTAAGAGGGCGGCGTACTCGGCGCTGAAGGCGTCGGCCTCGTCGTCGTTCAACCTCTGAAGCACGGGCCGCAGGCCGGTGCCACGGACCCACTCCAGGACCGGGTCGTCACCCGGCAGGACGTGCAGGTACTGCGTCTGCCAGACATCGGCTTGCAGGCCGTTTGCGGTAAGCAGGTCGAGGTAGGTGTCGGGGTCGGCCACTGCCAGAGCGTCGCGGAGCACGCCCTGCAGCCGACCACGCCAACGGGGTGAGTCGGCGAGGTTGCGCATCAGCTTGTGCGAGGGAGCGTCGAAGTTCGCCGGCACCTGGAAGGCGATCCAACCGCCGTCGTTGAGCTGCCCGGCCCAACGGGTGAGGAGCTCGGTGTGCTGCGGCACCCACTGCAAGGCGGCGTTGCTGATCAGAACGTCGACGCCTAACGCGTCGAGGTCCTCCGCCGCCCCGACCGTGAAGCTCGCGCCCCGGCCGACGGGTGCGCGGGCGATCATCTCGGGCGAGGAGTCCAGGCCCAGGAGTGTCGCCGCCGGCCAGCGCTGCGCCAGCGTGATGGTGAGTTCACCGGACCCGCAGCCGACGTCGACGACCGCGGCCGGTGACTCCGCGCTGATCTGGGCGACCAGGTCGAAGAAGGGCCGGCTCCGGTGGTCGGAGTAGCGGGCGTACTGCAAGGGGTCCCAGCGCATCAGGATCCGATCTTTCGAGGTCGAGACACCTAGCTTGACGTCGAGACAGGCGCTACCCGCGCGATCTGCAGCTCGCCCGCTCGGACTGTCCCCCAGGACGAGCCTTCTGCGGGAACGCCCCGCTCCCCACCCGACGCCTGTGACTTCGACCGTAGGCGGCGCGGTTCTCACAGCGCCATGTGGCCGGGTCAGCGAACTGGGCTGGCCGTGGTGATCACGTCTGATAGACGATCGCTACCGGCACCTACCGTCAGACGGTCCGCCGAGCTGCGTAGCGCCACTAGCCGGGCGGGCTGCTGCCCAACGGTGGCGCGGTAGGCGAGACGCACGCAGTAGGTCGTGGGCTACCTCCGCCTCACGACGGCGAGGAAGGTGCAGCCGTCTGGCGAGCTGGGCTGATGCGACGACCCGGGCCGGTTGTGGATGAACGTTCCCCGCCCAGACGCCTGGTTCTGGTCGACGAACGTCCCTGACAGGACGTAGAGGTACTCGTCGTGCTCGTGCTCATCCAGGTAGGAGAGCTGGTAGCCGGCGTCGTACTGAAGGAGCACTATTCGCGTGCCCGACTCGCGGTCGTTCACAAGAGTCATTCGCCGGTATCCCGGCTCGACCTCCGTCCACTGCGCCGTCGCGGTGTCGACGTAAGTCACGAGCGCCTCAAGCATGGAACGCTCTGCTTCGGTCACGACTCAGCGATCTTGTTCATGAACTGAGGGTAGTGCTGTCCCCCTCGCCCGGGAGGCGCCGTGTCGGAAGACGAACTCCGTCATCCGGACACGTCGTCCAGGTCGGCGAGGCGGATCGTCGCGTTGTCGCGGTAGCCGCGACGGTCGTAGAAGTCGAGTGCGGGGTGGTTGTCCACGTGGATGCCTGCGACGAGCTGCCGCACGCTGTGCAGGCTGGCCCACTCGCGGGCAGCGCGCTCCAGCCGGCGGCCCACTCCCTGACCCCGCTCGTAAGCGGCGACCACCAGGTGCAGGTGTCCGGTGGGTACCGGCAGCAGGATCTGGTGGGCGGGCGGTGGCGGGTCGGCCGACACCTCGGCCAGTCCGATGACCCGCTGCTCGACGACGGCCACGAGCAGGGCTCGCCCGCCGTGGTCCGCGGCCAGCTCGGCGTCGAAGTGGCTGTGTACCGCGGCGCGGTCGGGGACCCGGTAGACCGACGGGTCCAGGGCCGCGTGCACCCGGCCGTTCTCCAGGCGCAGCTCGACCAGCTCCTCGAGGTCGCCGTACCGGGCGGGCCGGACGGTGACGGTCGTTTCCTGCCGGTCCGCCCCCACGAGCCCATCCTGCCCGGTCGCGTCCCGGACACTGGACTGATGAGTGCTGTCGTCGCGGTGCTGCGCTACCCGCTCAAGAGCGCACAGGGCGAGCAGCTCGTTGCGGTGCAGGTCGACCGGGAGGGGCTGCGGTCAGACCGGACCTGGGCCTGCATCGACGTCGTCGACGGCACGGTCGGCAGCGCCAAGCACCCGGGGCGCTGGGGGCGGCTGTTGCAGGTCGTCGCCACCGTCGACCCGAAGGGCGGCGGCGAGGTCATGGTCGGCGTGGACGGGCGGCGGGCGGTCGCCGGCAGTCGGCAGGCCGACGAGCTGCTCACCGAGCACCTGCAGCGGCCGGTGCGGCTGACGCAGGACGTGCCGGACCGGGCCCGGCTGCACCGGCAGCTGCCCGACGATCCGGGGCTGGTGCAGCAGTGGATGGACGACGCGGCCGCGGGACAGGAGATGGTCACCGAGTTGTCCGGCGCCCGGCCGGGCGGCCGGTTCGTGGACTTCGGGGCGGTGCACCTGGTCACCACCGGCGCCCTGGCCCGGCTCGCCCGGCAGGTCGGCCGCAGCACCGTGGACGCCGCGCGCTTCCGCCCCAACCTCTGCCTGGACGCACCGCGCGACCCGGCACCGGGCCAGGAGCTGCGGATCGGTGACGTCGTGCTGCGGGTGGTGCTGCCCACGCCACGCTGCATCGTCCCCGCGCTGCACCCCGACCCCGCAACGCCGCTGGACCGGCACCTGCTGACCACCTTGGCTCGAAACCACCAGACGGCCGTGGGCGACTTCGGGCGCGCAGCCTGCTTCGGGGTCTATGCCGAGGTCATCCAGCCCGGCCGAATCGACGTCGGCCAAGTTGTCCGATAGCCGACCGGCCAGCGACACAAGATCACCAGAACGTCGCCAAGGAGAAGCGCGAGGACCGGTCGTCCCAATAGACCCGTCCGAATTGTTGTCCCACAAGGGTGCCTTGTACGGCACACTCACCCCGTGACCGGACTCAAGATCGGGTACGCCCGGGTATCGACAGTCGGGCAGGACCTCACCGCTCAACGGGACGGCCTGGCCGCACTCGGCGTCGACGCCGAGCGGATCTACGTCGACCACGGCCTGACCGGGACTACCCGAGTCCGGCCGGGCCTGCGCGAGGCTCTGGCCGCCTGTCGCGCCGGCGACACGCTCGTGGTCACCAAGCTCGACCGTCTCGCCCGATCACTGCCGGACGCCCGCGACATCGTCGAGGAGCTCACCACCCGCGGCGTGCGGCTGCAGCTCGGCGGCTCGGTACACGACCCGACCGACCCGGTCGGGCGGCTGCTGTTCAACGTGCTAGCGATGGTCGCCGAGTTCGAGGCCGACCTGATCCGCGCTCGAACCCGTGAGGGCATGGCCGTGGCCCGCGCCGCCGGCAAGCTCCGCGGGCGCAAACCCAAGCTCACCCCCGGCCGCGAGGCGCTGCTGGTGGACCTCTACCGCACCGGGCAGAAGAACCCGTCGGACCTCGCGGAGTTGTTCGGCGTCGGGCGCTCCACCGTCTACCGAGCCCTCCAGCGCGCTGGCGCCGGCGTGCCAACCGCGGCCGGCGCCGCGGTTGCCTCCACCGCGGCCGAGTGACCGGCTTCCGGTGATGGTGTCGACCCTCGCCGGGCTCGAGCAGGAGCAGCGGGCTCTTGCGGATCGACGGTGGCAGGTCCTGCGGCCGCACGTCGATGACGGGGTGCCGCTCACGCGGGCCGCCCGCGACGCGCATGTCCCGCTGCGCACCGCGCAGCGCTGGCTGGTCCGCTACCGCACTGGCGGCCTGGCCGCATTGGCCCGACCAAGCAGGTCCGACCGTGGCGTGCGGCGAATGCCGGCCGAGCTGGTACGCCTGGTCGAGGGCCTGGCGCTGCGTCGCCCCCGCCCCTCGGTGGCGACCGTGGCGCGGCAGGCAGCGCTGGCCGCGGCGGAGCACGGATGGCCCGTGCCGTCCTACAGCACCGTGCATGCGATCGTCGCCGGCCTGAACCCGCAGCTGGTGACGCTGGCGCATGACGGGCCGACAGCGCTGCGCGACCGCTACGAGCTGGTGTATCGGCGGCAATCCGACCGGCCGAACGCGATGTGGCAGGCCGACCACACCGAGCTGGACGTGCTGGTGCTGGACGCCGACGGGACGCCCGCCCGGCCGTGGCTCTCGGTCGTGCTCGACGACTGCTCCCGGGCCGTCGCCGGCTACAGCCTGTTCCTGGGGGCGCCCTCGACGCTGAACCTGTCGCTGGCGCTGCGCCAGGCCATCTGGCGCAAGACCGACCCGGCGTGGGCGGTGCACGGCCTGCCCGACCTGCTCTACGCCGACCACGGCAGCGACTTCACCAGCGACCACGTGGCTGCGGTCGCCGCCGACCTGCACATCGATCTGGTGCACTCCGCCGTCGCGCGCCCACAGGGGCGAGGCAAGATCGAGCGGTTCTTCGGCACCGTCACCACCGAGCTGCTGCCCCAGCTGCCCGGGCAGCTCGTCCGCGGCCGCCCGGTGTCCCCGGCCCGGCTTACGCTGCCCGAGGCGGACGCCGCACTCGGCAGGTGGATCACCGGCACCTACCACCAGCGCGTCCACAGCGAGACCGGCCAGGCGCCGCAGCAGGCGTGGCTCGCCGACGGCTGGCTGCCCCGCACCCCGGACAGCCTCGAGCAGCTGGACCTGCTGCTCGTCCAGGTTGCCAAGCCGCGGGTCGTGCATCGCGACGGCATCCGCTTCCAGGGCCTGCGCTACCTGGACCCGACCCTGGCCGCCTACGTCGGCGAGCCAGTCACCATCCGGTACGACCCGCGCGACCTCGGCGAAATCCGGGTCTTCCACCGCGGCCGCTTCCTGTGTCGGGCGATCAGCCGTGAGCACGCTGGCCAGGCACTGACGCTCAAGGACATCCAGACCGCCCGCAGCGCCCACCGTCGGGCCCTTCGAACCCAGCTCGACGACCGGCGCGCCGCGGTCCGCGAGTACCTGCCACCGCGCCCGGCTGAGCCGGCAGCCGCCACCACCGCGCAGCGGCAGACCGAGCCGGCGCAGCAGCAGTCCTCCCGGACCCGGTCGAGGCTGCACACCTACCTGGAGGACAAGACGTGACGACACTGACCAGGCGCCGCACCGGGCCGTTCATCGCCACCAAGGAGTACCGGCGCTTCGTCGAGTTCGCCGACGCCGTCCGCCGGGAGAGCTACATCGGCCTGTGCTTCGGCCCCGCCGGCGTCGGCAAGACCCTGTCCGCCCGCCGCTACACCCACTGGGACAGCGCGGAGCCGCTGCTCGAGCAGTGGGGGCCGCGCTCGGACAGCGATGCGAACATCTACGCCTCGTTGGCCCGTTCCCGCACCGTCTTCTACAACCCGACCACGACCAGCACGCTGCGGCAGGTCGACAAGGACCTCGACCTGCTGTTCAGCCGCGTTGACATCTGCATCGACCAACACGTCCCCCGCGAACAGACGCACTCCTCCGGCGGCCCGCCGCGCTACGTCGACCTGCTCGTCGTCGACGAGGCCGACCGGCTCTCCGCACCCCTGCCTGGAACACCTGCGCGACCGCTTCGACCGCCGACCCGTTGGGCTCCTGCTGATAGGCATGCCCGGCATCGACAAGCGGCTGTCGCGCTACCCCCAGCTCTACAGCCGCATCGGCTTCGCCCACCAGTATCGCCCGCTCGGCGACGACGAACTCGCGTTCGTCCTGAGCCGCCACTGGCGCAAGCTGGGGCTGACCCTGGACCTCACCGATTTCACCGACGCCCAAGCCGTCGCCACCGTCGGCCGGATCACCCGCGGCAACTTCCGCCTCGTCCACCGCCTGTTCGTTCAGATCGAACGCGTCCTGAAGATCAACGACCTCACCGTCATCACCAGCGACGTCATCGATGCCGCCCGCAGCACCCTCGTCATCGGCGACACCTGAGCTACGGAGGCCTCCATGACCGTCCCGGCAGCGCCAGCAGACGGCGCCGACAAGGCGCAGCTGCTCGACGTCGCGTACCACCACGAGCCGTACTGGCGCCCCGGCCAAAGTGACTGGATCAAGAGCCTGCTGCTGTTCTTCGACGGCGTCGCTGTGCTGGTCCCGGACTACATGCGCGACCGACCGCTGTTCACCGACCCGACCCTGGCTCAGCCCCTCGCCGACCAAGGCTTGCTGCACCGGCTCAGCCCCGAGACGCTCGTCGATCAGCAGACCGCCGAGGCGCTCACCGAGCTCCTGGACGACCTGCTGCGCGCAGACGCGTTCGACGGCCTCAACCGGGACACCGCCTTCGCCGAGATCTCCCACTCGCGCCTCGGCGGCACCGCAGACGCCGGCCTGACCGAGGTTGTCCTCGAACAACTGCGCGAGCGGGGCCTCGCTCGGCCCACGGTCGACGGTGTCTCAGCCGCTGCTCACCGCTCAGCAGTTCTCGGTCGGGCTGCTCGCCCTGGTCGTGGCGATCGGGCTGCTCGCCGGTCTGACCCCGTACGGCGTCGCGACCGCCGTTGTCCTGGCCCGGCGCACCGCGACCACCCCGGCTGCCGGCGCCGCACCCGGTATGCGCACCGCCGCGTGGTTCACGCCTCGGCGCGGCCGTTTCCCTGCTCGCCGCCGGCGTGGTCGCGGCGCTGGCCGGACAGGTCCTGGTCAACGTGCGCCTGGCCCGCTATCTGCCGCTGCTGACGCTGCTCATGGGGCTGCAGATGCTGGGTCTTCGCCGTGCCCGCCGCCGAGCGGCGGCTGCCCGCAGCGTCGAGCGACCGGCGCGGCCACTGAGGGCCTTCCTTGCTTACCGGGCCATAGTGCCAAGATGGCGGGATGACCGGCCCGGACGGCCGTCACCGCCTGATGGCCCGGCCGTGGGGTTGCTCGTCACCGGAGCCACCCCGCACCCCAGGCCGCGACTGCCTTGATCGAGCGATTCCCGACCGTAGCCGGCGCGGTCACGGCCGCTGCTGCCTACGGTGCGGATGTCGGTCATGGCGCAACCTCAAGTGCCCGCCACGGCTGCCGGCGGGCTGGCGCCGTCCTCGTTGCCGGCTGGCTCCTGCGGTCCGGTGAGCTGGGTGTCGGTGTACGCATCCGCTCGGGCTGCTGGTGGCTACCGGTGCCCCGTGGGCCACTGCAGGAACGGCATGTTGATGATGATCCCGGGCTGCTGGAGTGTCAGTTCCCCCGCCTGCTGCGCCGCCAGGACGTCCGCGGCGGAGGTCAGCTGGCGTGGGCTGGCGCCATCTTTCCAGGTGACCAGGTTCAGGGCACGCAGCGGGGAGTAGCCCGGATCTCCCGGTGCGGTGGGGAACACGTCGCCCTGGAAGCCCAGTGGACCGCGGTGCTCGGGCTGGATGCCGTTGCTGAATATGTACACCGGGGATGTGGCCTCCGGCGGCACCTTGGCCAGCTCTGGCACGTAGACCACCGGTGAGTTCTTCTTGCCCGTCAGCAGGTCGGCGATCTTCTGGTCGGAGACCTCAGTGTGGGCGAAGCGGATGTCCTTGTTGGCGTACCAGGCGAAGACCGACGGCGGCTCGGCGGATGGAGCCGCGCCCGCCGAGGATGCCCCGGCAGCGGGTTGCGAGGGCTGCGGCGCCTGGGACTGAGTGGTTGCTCCGCAAGCGGTGACGAGCAGAACCGTGAGCGCCGCCACCCCGGTGAGCAGGCGAACCCGGTGCGCGCGGGCGGCGTTCCTGGTTCGGGCAGCCGGTGGCGGCCCTGCGGGCCCGAGCTCGCCGCCGGGCTGTGCCGTTCCGGTGGCCATCGGGTGGGAGACGGCGACGTCCTGTCGTGTCGGCACGGCTACGTGGTCCTCCGGTCTTCGGCGCTCGGTCAGCGGCGGGGGCCGCCTGTCACGTGGCGACGACCCTGTCGCGGTTCAGCCAAATGCCTCCACCGGCTGGAAGGTCAAATCGGTGTCCTCGAAGCAATGCCGGCAGCCCGCGTGGCGGTAACCGACGGCGCCGGTAGCGGCCACCGGCCCCTTGCCCGGTCGTGGGCCGCCCCCAAAGGAAGCGGCACCATTGCCGACCGTCGCGTCAGTGGGCTCCGTGCTGTGACAGCCCGATGTCGAGCGGCCCGTGGCCGGCCCCCCATCTCGGCGCCGATGGTCAACGGCACGACCGCCATGCGGTCGTCATCGGCTGCTCGGTGGCTGCGCGGATCAGAGTTGCCGGACGTCGGCTTCCACGGCCTCGAAGGCCTTGCGGGCGGCGATGAGGACGGGGTCCCAGACCGGGGAGAACGGTGGGGCGTAGGCCAAATCCAGGGAGAGGATCTGGTCGACGCTCATCTCGTTCCAGATACACGTAGCCAACGTGTCGATGCGCTTGGCGGCCTCGCTGCGGCCGACGACCTGCGCGCCCAGCAGCCGCCCGCTGCGCCGCTCGGCGATCATCTTGATCCGGATGGGTTGCGCGCCAGGGAAGTAACCGGCCTTGGTAGTGGAGTCCACCGAGGCGGTCACGAAGGAGTGGCCGGCCGCCTGCGCCTCCTGGCTGGACGACGTCCACCCGCACGCCCGGCTGGCGGCCGAGGCGACCGATGCCGCGGCCGCCCAGGGCGCGTTCTGGGGCCATGCACGACCTGCTGCTCGAGCACCAGGACGCGCTCTCCTTCGACGACCTCGTCGGCTACGCCCGGCAGTTGCATCTTGATGCCGAGCGGTTCACCCGTGACGTCACCGAGCGCCGCTTCGCCGGCCGGGTCGCCCGGGACGTCGACGGCGCCGACATGTCCGGCGCGGGCGGCACCCCCACCTTCTTCATCAACGGCCGCCGCCACCACGGCGCGTTCGACCTCGCGACACTCACCGCAGCCGTGCGTGCGACCGGCGCCCGGGCCGCCTACACCGGCTGACAGGTCCGGGCCGACCCCGAGCTGATGAAGTGCACGACGGCCCCGATGCCCCCGACTCGCCCTCGGAGCCAGCGTCTCACCGCACGGCATTCAGCCAGCCAGGGGACACGCCGATAACCCCCCTTATGTTGCCCGACCAGCTGACTTCGACATTGTCGTGACGGACGCCGGAGGGGCTGCGATGCTCAGGAACTGGGTCGGGTAGCGACGCGGGTCGCCGGGCCCGCCTCGAGCGGCGTCAGCCCGCTGGATGCGCTGTTCCATGCGCCTTACCGTGCCACTCCCGGACGCTGCTGCCAGAACCTCGTCGAGACGTTGGCCGCGGAGCTCGCCGATCAGGTCGACGGTGAGGTCCTCGAAGATGTCCACCGCGGCCTGGTACATCCGGGAGAGCTGCAGCAGCTCCCACGTCTCGATCAGCGGGCTGCGAAAGGGCTGCCGGCCGACGACCCGCAGCACTCGGCTGATCTGAGGATGGGACCAGCCCTCGGGTCCCGCGTTCTCGACGTCGGACCAGATGACCATGCCGCGGATCTCGGCCATGGTCAGGCCCAGCTCGCGGCCGATCGTGTCGTAGGAGCCGAGGGTCATGTAGGAGTCGGCCAGGCGCTGGCCGATCGCTCCGCTGAACTGGTGGACGACATCTCGGACTGAGTCTCGGTGCTGGGGCAGCAGCTGCAGGTGCGCCATGGTGGAGAAGTCCAGTTGGCCGCCGGTGGTCTTGGTGCAGATGTCGACCAGGTGCTCGGGCCACCACCGGAAGCGGGCCGGCCGGTACATCCGCTTGTGCCACATCAGGTCATCGAGCCAGCGGGCCGCACGCTCAAGCCGCTCTTCACCGGCTGGCGTGCCCGCGGGCACCGGTTGAGGGGAGTCCGGCCGCAGCCCGGGGAAGCGGGATTCGATCTCGCGTCCCATCTCCTCGCACAGACGCCGGGTCTCGGCGAGGACCTCTGGAGGCAGCTCACCGCCGGCGCCGGCGCCGGGGGCGCCGCGACCCAGGCCGCGTCGACGATCTGCTGGCATCGCATCCTCCCGCGCTCGGTGTCTCTGCTCAGTCTGCGGCACCACGGGATCTACGGCAGTCAGGTCGTCGTCTGCGCGCGTCTTGCTACTTGCTCCCCACCATGCTCCCCACCATGCTCCCCACTGGCCTGGGGAGCACTTCTAGGCTGCTGACCTGGGGTTTCGAGTGCCTCCCCATGCTCCCCACAGCGGATCGGGTAAGTCGTGCGTGAACGGGCGCGCGCGGAGCGCTCAGTTCGCCGGGGATCTAGATGGGCAACTTGCAGTAGTTCTGGTGTCACAGCCGCGCACCGTTCGATCCCTTCCTCGTTCGTGGAGGGCCCCGAGGGTCGACGTGTCGACACGCCGAAGCTGTCAAGGGCCACGTTTCCGATTCGATTTGCTGGTAGGACTACGGCGTGGCGAACAGGCGAGGAGTCCAGCCAACCGGGGGACGCCGAAAGCTGGGGGAACGCAAGGCGCAGACGGTGCGCATGCCCATGGACCATTTCGGGCTGTACGACGCCGAGGCAGAGCGCGAAGGCCTCGAGATCGGCGACTACCTCACCAAGTCACTGGCTGAGGCTCACGGCCTACCAGTGCCTGGCTACATCGAGGAACGCCAGCGCAAGGCACTGGCTGCGCGCGAGGCCGAGCAGCAGGAGATGCCCATCAGCGCCTGAAACAGGCCTTGAACAGCGAGAAGCCCCCCACGGCTGGCCGGCGGAGGGGGGCAACTCGACTCGAAGCAATCCTCGGTGGAGAGGACTAGCGCCATCATACCCAGGTACCTGGGGTTCACGATGCTGCCTGAGCAGCATCGTGACTCGTGTCGCACGGGCTGGTGCCCGTGAGTGAGTCCTTCGCGGGCGATGTAGCCCGCGGCCCTCGCACCTCGCTTCGTCGCGTCGTCGCAGCTCTTGAGGCTCCTCATCTGCGTCCCCTTAGGGGCTACCGCGGGCAGGACGTGTTCCAGGCTCCATGCCCGGTGCACGACGACGCGAGCCCGTCGCTGGCGGTGCGGTGGGTCTCTGGCGGTGGTCGCGGGCAGGTGCTGCTGCGCTGCCACGGTTGCAACGCCGACTTCGACGATCTGGCGGCCGCGCTGGGGCTAGCGCCCTCGGACTTCTTCGACGAGGCCCCCCAGCCCTCCCATGCTGACCGGGTAGGGGTGCGCGCCGGTCGTTCGCCGCAGCAGCGCCGCGCCGGCCAGCGCCGAGGCCGGCTGGGTCGCCTGCCTCAGCCGATCGCCAAACCGGTGCGCGATGAGCCCCTGACCGCGGAGCCGGAGCACATCTGGCTCGCGGTCGAGACGTACCCGTACACCGACGCCGAGGGCCACCTGGTGCAAGAGGTCGTTCGGGAGCGGTGCACCTCTTGCTCGACGCCGCACAAGGCCTTCCGGCAGGTTTTCGTGGTGGCCGACCGTCGGGTCAAGCGCAAGCCTGAGAACTTCGCCCCCGTGCTGTACCGGCTGCCGCAGGTGGTGGCCGGCGTCGCGTCCGGGACCCCGGTGTGGCTGCTGGAGGGGGAGAAGGACGTTGCCGCCGCCGAGGCGCTGGGTCTGCTGGCGACGACCAACGCCCAGGGCGGCCGGGGCTTCAGCGCCGAGCTCGCCGAGGCGCTGCGTGGCGCTGACGTGCGGGTGGTGCTCGACCGGGACGACACCGGCTGGGACCGCGGCGTCACAGCCCATCGGGAGCTGACCGCTGTCGGCGCCTCCGTGGAACTGCTGCTGCCGGTACCGACCGCGGCGAAGAGCGACTTCAGCGATCACCTCGAGGCCGGGCACACCCTTGAGCAGCTCGTGCCGGTGCACCTGGAGGAGGTTGCGGCGTGGGCCGCCGTCGCCCAGGTCCGGGCGAGGGCTGCGGGAGTCGAGCAGACGCTGGCTGAGACCCAGGCGCAGCTGGCGGTGGCCGGGGAGTCCGGCGAGGCAGAGGCGGAGGAGGCCGTGCGCTTCGCTCGCCGTTGGGCGCAGGAGGCCGAGATCCGGCACGAGGTGCTGGACAGTGCCTTGGACGCCGTCCGGTCCCACACCGCGCGCACCGGAACGGTGTGGGCCGAGGAGGCGCTGACCACCGCCGGTGACCTGCGGCGGCAGGCCACCACGGCGGCGCGGACGGCGCTGCAGCTGGTCGGGCAGCCCGTTCCGCCGGCGCTGCAGCTGACGCCACCGGTCGACGTCACCGCCGCAGTGCCCAACGCTGCTCCGGCGGCCCTGGCCGCAGCGCCGGCACCCCGGCCCGGGTCGGCCACCGAGCAGGCCGCGGAGCGGTTCACCCGCCGAGACGGCGGCCTGACGGTCGATGGGGCCGCGATCGCCCAGCCGCTGTTCCGGATCGTGAACCACCAGATCGTGCAGGTCGATCGGGAGAAGCGCCGCGGCAAGGACTCCGACGAGGAGGCCGGTGAGGACCTCAAGCTCGTCCTCGGCATCGACGTGCGCATCCTGGAGATGGAGTACCTCGAGGACGCCATCGCCATCGACGTCGACGTCCCCCAGCTGAGGGGACGGGAGTCCCGGCTGACGCAGACGGTGCTCAACCCCCCGGCGCCGGCGGAGCTCTCCGGCCTGGTGCTGTCCTTCACCCACCCGACCAGCGGTGAGGTGATGCAGCTGCGCATCAGCGCCGACCAGTGGCGCGACGCCAGCTGGATGGAGGCCCTGCCCGGGCAGCCGGACTACGACGGCAAGCCGGCGGGCCTGGCGACGGTGCGCCGTGCGATCAAGGCCGTCAGCCCCGACATCCGGATGACGACCCGTTACCGCTCGACCGGCTGGCGTGAGCTCCCTGACGTCGGGTGGTGCTTCGTGCACGCCGGCGGCGGGATCAGCGCCCAGGGCGCGCAGGAGATGCCGGTGCTGCTGACCGGCCCGCTGGCGCGCTATGACCTGCCCGATCCCAGCGTCGACGCCGCCGCTCTGCGCGCGGCCTTCGTGGAGCACTCGGCCGGCATGCTGACCCGCCTGCCGGCCCGGGTCACGGCTCCGATGCTGGGCCAGGTGTACCGGTCCGCGCTGGGCCCCAACCCGTGGGTGCTGGCGCTGATCGGCTCGCCGGGCTCTTACAAGACCTCGATCGCGTCGCTGGGCATGCACCACTGGGGTGAGCTGTGGGACCGGCGGAAGCCGGCGAGCTCGATGTCGGGCAACGGGGACACCCTCAACGCCCTGCGCATCAAGCTCAACGCCGCCAAGGACGCCCTGTACTGGGCGGACGACGTCGCCCCGACCAAGGACTGGCTGGCCGCGCAGAAGCTGCTGGAGGAGTTCGCGCGCCTGGTGCACAACGGGGAGCAGCGCTCCCGGTCGACCCGGGACGGTCTGGGGGTGCTCGACGGGACCCCGCCGCGCTCCAGCGCCATGGTGACCAGCGAGGTCATGCCCCGGCCGGGTTCTGGTGCCCAGCGGATGCTGGTGGTGCCGCTGCAGGCTGAGGAGATTTCCCTCGAGGCGCTGATCGCACTCGATGGCGAAGCGTCGCGGCATGGCCGGGCTCTGCTGATGTCGTCGATGCTGCGGTGGCTGGCCGCGGACCTGACCGGCTACAAGGCCCGCTACGCGCAGGAGGCCCAGCGGTACGCCGAGCAGCTGCGCGCTGACGGTGAGCAGGTTCGCCAGGCCGAGGCCGTCGGGTCGATGTGGTCGGGCTGGTGCGCGATGAGCGACTTCCTCGTCGACGTCGAGGCGATCACCGCCGCGGAGCAGGAGCAGCTGCTGGCCCGGGTCGATGAGGCGCTGGGGCAGGCGGTCGCGGCCACCGCTGACCCGGACATGCCCTCGCGCACCGGCGCGCGGGTGCGGGAGCTGCTGTGCCACGCGCTGCGCTCGGGCCTGGCCTACGTGGAGGACGTCCGGACCGGTGAGCCACCGCCGTGGCCGCTGGCCGGCCGGCTCGGGTGGCGACGGGTCGCGGTGGGCGTCGATGAGTTCGGTGGCCCTCGGTACAAGCTCGAGGCGCGGGGGACCCGGTTCGGGTACGTGCTGCACGACCCGGATGGACGGGATGGCGGCGCTCAGCTGCTGGTGGACTCCACGGCGCTGGAGCAGGTCCTGAAGGCGACCGCCGGGACGATGGCCGATGCGGTGCAGCTGGACCGCGGGACGGCGATCCGGGCGCTCTACGACGAGGGTGTGCTGATCGCTGAGGAGCGGGCCGGGACCACCCCGCGGTTCACGGTGCAGCGCACCCTGCACTGCGAGGACCGCCGGCAGCGGGTTACCGCTCTGCGCCTGTGGGAGTTGCTGGGTGAGGAAGGCGACGTCGACGGCACGCTGACGTTCCCCGAGGGGCCGGATGATCTCGGTCCCGATGACGGGGATGACCAGGTGACCGTCGAGGACGACGACAGCACTGCAGCGACTGGAGTGGAGGCCGCGGCCGCGGCGCTGTTCGGCCCCCCGTCATTTGACAGTTCGCAGCAGGGAGGTCTAGCGTCGCCGGCACCAACCGAGGGCCTGACCAGCCCCGCGGACGAGCAGGAGCATGACGCGATGGCCCAGCAGTACAGCGACGCCGAGGGGACCTTGGCTGTCGCGGAGATCCTCGACGAGCCGCGGCCCTGCCAGGCGTGCGGCCGGTCCTGCGCCGCTCGCTTCGCCGGCGTCGTGCTGCACATCCCCTGCTGGATGCGCAGCACTGCCGCCAGCCGGGTCACGCAGCCGGCCACTGCGCCTACGGCCGTTGTCGCCGAGCAGGCGCCAGTCACCTCGTCGACGTCGACGCCGACCCCGGCACCCGTCCCCGCCGCAGCGCCAACCCGGCCCGCACCGCCGACCGCGCCGGTCGCCGCAGCGCGGGCGCCGGCCACCCCCGCCACGCTGCGACCAGCGGCGTCCCGCCCGCAGCGTGGTGCGCCGGTGGCTGCAGCTGCGACGTTCGCCGCCCCGGCAGCCGTCGCCCACACCGACGGCGTGTGGCTGCCCGACGGCACCCGCCGCGACCTCCCCGCCGAGCTGACCCACATCGGGCACCTGGCCGAGCTCGTGCACGACCTGCAGCTGGGCACGCAGGTCACCAACTGGCGCAGCGAGCCCGGGCAGCTGTGGATCACCGGGGAGCTGCTGGCAGCCCTCGACATCGACGTCGACGCGATCCCCGAAGAGCCCACCGAGCGGGTGGAGGCCATCTACGAGCTGACCCGCGGCACCCCGCTGGTGGAGCTGGCGCGAGCCGAGGGCTGGGAGCTCGGCGGCAGCGGCGATGGTCTGCGCGGCTGGACGCGGGTCTGGCGAGGTGAGCGTCGCGGCGTGTGGATCGCGCTCATCCCGGCCATGAACGCCGACCCGCTGGAGACCCCCGTGCTGGCCGACGGCCCCTCGCCGGCCACCTTGGCCCGACGGCTGTCGCTGTTCACCGAACAGCTGAAGGCCCCGTGGGCGATGGGCGCCTCCGCGACCGGCATCGACCTAATGATCAACCTGCGCTGGAAGGACCGGGAGCGGCTCTTCGCCCCCCGCGACCCGGTGCCCCCGGCCCAGGTGTCCACCCTCGAGCAGGACATCAACTGGTCCCGGGTGCCCACCGAGACCGAGCGGTCGGCCCGCTTCGTCCACGCCTACGACCGCGGTGGCTCCTACGCCGCCGGCGTCGCCGGCCTCGAGCTCGGCGTGGGGGAAGCCGAGCACCACCCGCAGGGCCGCGACTTCGACCCGAAGCTGCCCGGCTACTGGAAGATCGAGGTGCCCGAGAGAGCCGGGGACTGGCGGTTCCCGCACCCCCTCATCCCGCGCGGCTCGGCCCCGGCCCAGCCGATCTGGTTGACCACCCCGGGCCTGCAGCTGGCCTGGGAGCTCGGCTACGAGCCCGCCGTGCTGGCCGCCTACACGTGGCCGGAGCACTCCCGGGTGCTCGACCCCTGGTACGAGCGGATCCGCGACGCCCGCACCGCGCTGGACACCGACGACGTCGACGCCCAGCGCGCCCGCGACCTGCTCAAGGTCGTCTACACGCGCACCATCGGGATGCTGGGCAGCGAGACGTTCATGGCCGGGCGCCCGGGCTATGACCCGGCTCGCCGGCACCACATCGTGGCCAAGGCGCGGGCGAACATCCTGCGTCGGATCGTGCAGATTGGCCGGGACAGCGACCGGTGGCCGGTCGCGGTCACCGCCGACACCGTCCTGTACCTCTCCGACGACCCGGACCCGGTCAGCGCCTGGCCGGGCAAGCCGGCCCAGCTGGGCCGCGGGCTGGGGCAGTTCAAGCCCGAGGCCAGCGGTCTGCTGGTCGACCAGCTGCCGCACCTGACCGGCAAGGGTTACAAGGGCAAGGAGCTGCTGGGCGAGCCTGGTGCGGCCGAGCCGGGCACTGCGCAGGCCTCCGGTGAGCGCTGATGGACAAGCCCGGCTTCACCCCCCAGCTACGGGGGACGCTGTTCAGCGCGCTGACCGGCCGCGGCGGGGACGTCAGCGGGCGGCCCGACGCTGACGTGCGCGGCATGCTGCTGGCCATCGGCGGGCCGGCCAACACCAAGTCCGGCATCAACCTGACCGCGGTCGCCGCCGAGCTCGGCGTCTCCCGGCGCACCGCCGAGCGGTGGGTGACCAACGCCAGCCAGAGGATCCGGCTGCGCGGGGCGAACCTGTCGAAGGTGGTGGCGAAGTCGCGGCAGGCTGCCACGACCAAGGCCGGCCGGCGCAAGGCGATGGCTGCGGTGCGGCAGGGCCCGCGCAGTCGCTACGGGGCGAAGCTGAGCGTTACCGGACAGCAGGGGCCGCTGCGCAGCGGGACGGCCTACCGCCGCCGCCGCAAGATCACCTTGGACCTGGCACCTGAGGCGACCGAGGCGATGCTGGCCGCCTATGAAGACGGCGGGGACAAGGGCTACATGGCCTGGCTGGAGACCTACGCCAGCGAGAACTACCTCGACGACTGGGGCTTCGACTCCATCAGCGACATCGCGGTCGACGACCCACGCAGCGGGTTGTGAGCGGCCCGGCCGTCGGCGAGCACGGTGACCCGCTCGGCGCAGACACGGTCTGGACCCGCGACCAGCTGACGGTCGCGCTCCTCATGCTGTTCGGGCTCGCCCGCCGCGGCGGGCCCGACACCGCGGCCGCGGCCGCGGAGCTGGGGGTCAGCCGGCGCACCGTGCAGCGGTGGCTGCGGCCTCGAGCTGACGACCGCGCCCCGATCTCGTCAGCCCACGCGGCCCAGGTGCGGGCCCTGGCCGGCCTCGACGAGCAGGTGCGCCGCGACGAGCAGCGCACCGCCGACTACGCCCAGGACGCCCTGGCGCGCATCGCGCTGCCCAAGGGCCGCGGCGTGCTCCCGGCCTGGCGGGAGCAGCAGTGGCTGGACCAGCACCTGGTGACCATCACCGAACTCGACCACGGCGTCCGGCAGGCGGCCCTGACCCGGGTCACCAGCCGGAGCCGGGAGCGTGGCCAGCCCAACAGCGGCACGGTGGTCGGGTTCTGCGTGGTGGCGACCCGCTTCCACGCCCAGCTGCTCGTCCACGAGCTGCTGACCCAGATGGGCCCCTGGCGGATCCGGGGCCGGGCCGTGGCGCCCAAGCAGGGCAGCACCCGCACCTGGCTGCCCGGCGCACCCGACGTCGACCTCAACGAGCTCGCCGTCGCTCATGGGCTGCGGTGATCACCCTGGTCACACCGTCGTCCTCGCGCTCACCTTCTTCCGTTGTGATCACGGAAGAGGTGCACATCAGCTACAACCCGGCGACCAGCTGCAGCACGGTCGATGACCGCTGGACGTCCCCCGGCGGCGTGCAGCGCGGCCGGCTCGGGATCCACCGTGAGCCCTACGGCTGGGCCGGAGTGGAGTGCACGGCCATGCTCTACGCGGCCGCCGGTCGGCTGGTGCATCTCGACGTCGTCGCGGCTGCCGGCGCCCAGGCCGACGTCGTCAACCAGGTCGACGACGTCGACCAGGCTGGGCGGGGAGCCTCCGATGGGGCGTAGTCGCAGCGCGAACCCCGACGGGTACGTCGTCGCCGCCGACCGCGGTTCCTCCAGCACCGCGACGAAACAGGCTCAGTCCATCGGCGCTGCGGCTGCTGGGGTACGAGCCGAGACACGTGATGGGGCGCGGGAGCTGGACGCAGCCGTGGAGGCGATGCCGGGGCTGACCCGACAGCAGCGAGACCGGGAACGCGCCATGCCCCGGGCGACCACTGGTGAGGTCCCACACCCTGTCATGGAGCGCGGGCTGCCTGAACCGGACGCGATCCGGGTGCCGTTGAGCTCCCGCCAGCGCAAGGCCCGGTCGGTGAGCAAGCGGGCCGCGCAGGACCGCCTGCCGGCCACCCAGTTCACCGCGACGGAGGCGTTGATCAGTCGGCCGGAGCGGTGGTCTGAGCTCAACGACGCCCTCTCCGACGCCGCCGGCGACATCCAGGCTCTCGACGAGGGCCAGCGGCGGAGCATCCAGCGGATCGACCGGGCCGTGCAGGCGTTCGAGCGGGCCAACGACCGCGGGCACGTCATCTACAGCAACGTCCGTATGCCCCAGGTGATCAACCGATCGAACCTCGAAGGCTTCGTGCGCAACAACTTCCCGACCGGCACGATCGTCAATTTCGACAGGTTCACCGCCGGCGCGCACACCATGCACGAGATCGAGACCGACGCAGCTCCCGAGGACCGCTCGGTCGTGTTCGAGATGCAGACCCGCCGCGGCGCGTACCTCGGCCAATCCGACAGCGTCGACAACACCTACCACCTGCTGCCCCGCGGAATGCGACTGCGCGTCGCTGGCTCTCATCAGGCTCGCTACCGCCGCCCCGACGGCACCCTCGGCAGCCGGCACGTCGTCCAACTCGTCGACCTCGACGACCCGTCCAGCACCTGAAGGAGCACGCGCCATGCCCTACACCGATCGCCACGGTCGCCCCGAGCTCCTGATGCACCCCGACATCGCCCGCGGGGTGGCCTCCTACCGACGCGAGGCGCCTCTCGAGGAACCGGCAGAGGGCACCTCCGCCAAGCCGGCCAGCAAGGGTGACCCAGCGGAGCGGCGACCTGAGCGAGCTGCGGGGTAGCCAGAACAGGAGCGGCCTTACGCCGCTGCACGCGCGACACCGCGGACACCCAGGTGAGCGGTCGCGGCTCGAACACGCTTGGTCTCGCTCGACTAGCGCTCTGAGCTGCAAGTTCGAGTCAGACTCGATGTCACAACACGGGCGCAACGAGACCTTTCCTCAGTACCACTACGTGAGGAGAGATCAGATGCGCCGGACCGGCGTGCTTGTCGTCACCGCCGCCCTCGGGCTGACCGTCGCCGCCTGCGGCGCCGACGGCGACCCACCCGCTGCCGACGGCTCGTCGGCCGATCTGGCGAGCTCGCTGGCCCCGCTGTTGGAGGCCGTGCCGGCCGGGCTCGTCGTCCCCGAGACCTTCGATACCACCGCGGGATTCGCCCTGCGGACCGGTGCGGGAGCCGTGAAGCGCGGCGAGGACGGCCGCGACACCTACGAGGTGACGCCGTTCGGTGTGGCCTCCTACGCCATTGACGACGCGGGCGTGCCGATCATCGAGTCGGTGAGCATGACCGGGACGGGCCAGTGGCGGCTCGAGGTCAGCGACCCCCTCCAGCCCGACACCGAGATCAAGCCCTCGCTGGTGTCGGTCGTCGGGGAGGAGACGACCTGGCTGGGGTTGGTCGAGCACGGCACCGAGACCGGCACCTCCAAGCCGGTGACGCGCGTGAGCACCTACGACGCGAGGACCGGGGCGGTCGGCGGTCGGGCGACCGTGGACGGCGTCGACCGGATGGAGACCCACCTGGGCTCCAACATCGTGCTCTACGTCGACAGCGACCAGGGGTGGGGCACGGTGGTCATCGACCCGGCCACCGGGACGGCGACCCGGCACGACCCAGTCACCGTGCGGGAGGGGGAGTACGAGTGGACCGAGACGGTGTTCGACGTCTACCGCGGCAAGGAGCTCGCGCTGCGGCAGTGCACCGACGAGTCCTTCTTCAGCTCCTGCCCCTCCGGCCTGCTCTACGGCGGGCAGTGGGTGCCTGGCGGCGAGAGCTACCTGGGTCTGGTCGTCACCCCCGGTGGCGCCACCGTGGGCCACGTCGACGTGGCCACGGGTAAGGACCTGGGCGGCTGCAGCGGTGAGCCGATCGACGTCGCGCCGTGGTCACCGTCTGGCCGGTACGCCGTGATCGCCGGCAACGTCGTCGACTTCACCGACCACACCGCGGTGTGCCTGGGCTTCTACCCGATCGTGACCGCCATCGACGACCAGGGCGTCGGCTACGGGTCGGCGGAGAACGGCGACCGCGTGCGGATCGACACGGCCAACGGCGGTCAGATCACCACGATGCCGGCGGACACGGTGCTGCCGAGGGCCATCGGAGCCGGCGGCTACGGGATCTTCCGGACCGACACCTCTGTCGTGGTGCTGCCTCCGCGGTGACCTGCCCCGTGGGCCGGGCGGAATCAGAACGGCGGGCTGTCCTCGGGGGCCTGCTCGATGTTCGGTAGGCCGGCGTCCACCGGCCTACCGCGAACCCGAAGCCGGGGGCGATCTCCCGGTAGTACTCCACGCAGCCGAACCAGCCGCCGCCCCGCTCCTCATCACGCATCCAGCCGTGCAGCAGGGCCGGGGCGTGCCACTCACCGCTCCACCGGACGCGGATCGGCTGGGGTGGGTCGATGACCCGCTCGGCATCCTCCAGCGCGGTGCGGAGGTCGTCCCAGCTGGTCACGATCAGGTGATCGGGGACCGGGAGCTGCCGTGGCGGCCGGCCAGGATCGCGGGACGACACAGCCCCCACTATCGGCCCTGGGCCGGCGACGCCGTGCCCGCACCACACCAGCGGCCCGGTGCGGGCCGGCCGTGTCAGGGTGACCGCATGGTCAGCTGCGGGCGCGGTCGACGGTGATCGCGCTGGCTGCGCTGGTCATCGGGGCGCTCGGGCTGGTCGTGGGCGGGCTGCTCCGCCGCCGCGTCGGTGACCTGGTGCCCACCGGTGCCCCGTCGGGGGCCGCTTCGGGGCGAGTGCGACGTCCCGTGCCGGCGGGGGTGCTCGAGGTGGTCACCGGCGCCCTGTTCGCCCTGACCCTCCTGTGCGCCAGCGTCTCACCCGTCCTGCCCGCCTACCTGTGGTTCATCGCCGCTGCGGTGGCGCTCACCGTCGTCGACGTCCAGCACCAGCTGCTGCCGCGGCGTATCGTCTGGCCGGCTCTGGCCGGTGGCGAGGTGCTGCTGTTGCTCGCCGCGGCGACCACCTCCGCGTGGGAGGCGTTGCTGCGTGCTGCGCTGGCCAGCGTGGCGCTGCTGGTCCTGCACCTGCTGATGGCGCTGATCTCCCCCTCGGGCATGAGGATGGGCGACGTCCGGCTGGCCGGCGTCACCGGGCTGTAGCTGGGCTGGGTGAGCTGGCAGGCCGTGGTGGTGGGCGCCTTCGTGCTGCAGGCGGTGCTGGCCGTGCCGCTGCTGCTCACCCGCCGCGCGGACCGGCATGCCCGGCTGCCCTTCGGGCCGGCGATGGTGGCCGCGGCCGCACTGACTGTGGGGATCAGCTCGCTGCTGGCTCGGTGACCGCTGCGCCGGCCGGCTGCTGCTGCGCCCGGCTGGTGCCGTAGCGCTGCTGCGCCCACTGGCGGGTGCGCGAGATCCCCTCGACGGTGGCGATCGTGTCGGCGACCTCGGCCCAACTGAGCTCCGATGCACGGGCCTGGTCGACCGCGCTCTGGCGGTCCTCGGGGGCCGCCGCGGCGAGAGCTGCTCGAGCTCGGCGGACGGCGCGGGCGGGGTGGTTGGCCAGCCAGGTGTCGATCGCTGTGGCGTCGAAGACGACTTGCCGGTCCACCCGGCCCTGCTGGGGCCGCGGCATGCCCGCGGTTACCCGAACCCGCTGGTTCATGCCCCGGCCGGCGGTGGCCGCGGCCGCACGCAGGGTGGAGAGGGCCGGCCGCGGGACACCGAGCTCGGCGACGATGCGGTCGGCGACCTGGTCGTAGGTGTAGTGCCCGGCCACTCCGTCGCCCCCAACCCATTTGACAGTCCGCAGCGTGAGTGGGGATCATCGCAGACGCGTCGCTGACCCAGGCGGCGCCGGCCTGACCAGCCAGCGATGAGGGAGCACCCGATGAACGCCTTGATGCACCGACCCGCCGCGAACTACGCTGACCGCACTACGAGCATGCAGGTTGTTCCGGAGGCACTTCACCGCGGTGGGGTCGCCTCCGGTTCACGTTTTGGGCCTTCTGCCTCCTGCGCCGGCCGCGAGGACCTGGACTGGGTCCCGGACTCCGAGGACCTCCTCGTGCCCCGCCTGCAGCGCCGGCTCTGCCTGTCCTGCCCGACCCGGCAGTCCTGCCTGACCCGGGCCTTGGAGACCAGGTCGGTCGGCTACTGGGCCGGCACCACCACCGCCGACCGTGCTGGCCTGGCCGGGGTCGACGGGCCGCTGCTACCGCTCCTCGACGCCCGCCAGGACCAGCTGGCCCGGGCCGCCGCGGCCGCCGCGGCCGCCGACCGGGCCAAGGCACTGCACCCCGTCGGGGAGGGGAACCTGTGGTGGTACCGCCGACGAGGCTGCCGCTGCGCTGAGTGCCGTGCCGCGAACGCCGCGCACCGGGCCGCGGAGCGTGCCCGGGCAGGCTCCCGGACAAAGGTGGCGGCATGACCAGCCAGACGCCCCTCGCCGCGACCCCCGACCGGCTGGAGGGCGCGCTGGGGTCGCCGTGGGCCCGGGTGAAGGACCCCACGCCCATCCCCGACCCGATCGACGGCGACCAGATCCGGGTGCTGCCGGCCGAGCAGCTGCAGCGGCTCCTGCGGGACAACCTGCTGCCCCGCGAGTCCGACGTCGACGGCCGGGCCCGCTGGGTGTCGCTGTGGGCGGTGCTGGCCGATGACCCCGAGCTCACCGAGCTGGCCTTCGACGTCCTCGAGGACCTGATGGACGTCACCGAGGACGCTCTCGATGACGGCGTCCTGGACCAGATGGCTGGCAAGCGCGCCCGGAAGTTCCTGCGTAGCTGCGAGGAGGCCTGGTCCCGGCTGCAGGTCGACGAGGAGCGGCCGCTGGGATGGGTCGGCCGGCGCGCGACGGCGTTGGACCCGCTAAGCCGGCGGGTGCTCGAGCAGCTGGTGCTGGCGATCGCCGGGCACCGCCACCAGCTGACCGGTCACGGCGACGCCCAGCGCGTCGACGAGCGGCTGTGGGCGGTGCTGGCCGACGTCGACCTCGACCCGGCCGGCTTCCGGCGGGGACCGCTGCCGCCCTACCCGGTCGACTCCGGGGATCGCTCCCGGCCCGTGCAGCGCCGCGGCAGGATGACGCTGCCGCTAGTCGACGCCGAGCGCCCGCTCGGGTGGGCCGGCGCCGCGGCCGCGGGGTTCAAGCCCTCGGCCCGACCGGTGCTCGAGCAGCTCGTGTTGGGCATCGCAGTGCACCGGCAGGCGACCGCGAACGCCGGCGCCGTACGCCCCGACGTCGACGAGACGCTGTGGTCGACGCTGGCCCACGTCGGGCTGGATCCACTCACACCTGGACTCGCCGGTGAAGCCATCCAGATGCCCACCGGCCCGGTAAAGCAAGGCGACGAAGGACGCTAAGGAGCGAGCCGAAGCCGAGAAAGGCAGGGCGCCCGTCAACGATTTTACCTACACGGCCATGGAGCGGTGCGGCTCCCGCTTACCGAAGTGAGTCGGCACGTAGCTGCCAGCAGTGCGGCTTGCAAAAGTCAATAGGTCCTAGGGTTCTATCAACAAGGGTCGCGTCTCGACCACGGGCTGACCTGCGTAGGTTTTGAGATGATTCATCCATCGGTTCAACTCATTTAGTTTGTTAACGTTCCATAAGTCATGGTCGGCGAATCGATCCTTCATCAAGTCGCCTAGCTGCGAATCTACATCACTAGCTGATTCCAGTATTTCTTGCGCGAGTAGGGTGTGTACCCACTTGAGCGCAGCACCTCGGCCTGTAAATAGCCCTGATGCAATTGCTGGCCGATCGGGATTCATTACTTCAAGTCGATGACGGGCATCCCGCCACAGCGGCGTGCCTTGAGCGTGGGACATCTTGTTGAGCGCGTCGTTCAAAGGGGACAGAGGCTTCCACTCGACTCCCGCTTTTCCTAGCCAATCCCGAAATTTGCTTCCGGGATTGGCCAGAATCCCGGCCGCCTGATATGGGTTTCGTCGCCACACTCTCAGTTGTACTGCCATTTCCAGCACAGTCCGCAAGGCGGCCATAGAGCGATCATCATCCTCTAGCCATAGCCAGTACGCGGTGCGTACGGCCGACGCGGCAAGAGCGGCGGCGGCAGCGGGCTCTGGCTTCTTAAGCCAACCGCTGAGTAGGCCCGTGCTTTCTGCCACCATGATGTAGTTGTAGTTGAATCCAAAAGAGGTGTCCTCGAACGGTAATGCACTTGGATTGCCCGACGGCTCGCCATCCTCGACAGCGAAAACATCACCAGCAGTCCGAATGGCTCGAACCCGCCGAGTGACGAAAGCTAGCTCCGTAGCAGAGGGGCCAAGAGGTTGAGCTGCGGAGAGCGTGTGCAACCTGAGAAGGTGGTCATACTTTCTTACCGCCTGCTCCATGCTCGGCTCTGCGCGACCTCGAATAGCCAGCCCCCGAACCACTGGTTCGGTGTAGTTCCACGGGATTGGCGGCATAAGACCCACGTCGAACGGTGCAATGTTGCCACTCTTCGCCTTCCCTTTTTCAATAGAAAGGCGATCGATTAGGCCACGAAGGCATATCGTACTGAGCCTTAGAGCACTCAAGATCAGATCCGCAGCACATTCCACAACACGCGCAATGTCTGGTGATGGCGTTTTGAGCAGGTCATGACTTTCCCAGGCAACGGCTTCTCTGTGCTCTCGACCATGAATTAGCTCAGACAGGTCGGCATACACGTCGCCAGCCATCGGGGCGCTACCAACAGACGCATTGGTGGCTTCGCTCGGCGTTAGGGGAAAGGGGAATGTCCAGCCACCCGCTATTTGCAGAGTTGGGTACGCGTTTGGGATCTCACGGGGCAACGGTGGGACATTGGAATTATAGTCGCCAGACTTTGCCCATACGCGACTCATGAACTTTTCGAATGATTCGTCGTCAGTCTGAGTCCAACCGTTCACATCAGCCATGCGTTGAGTCCAACGTTCAAGCTGGTTCCGAGCGATCAGGGCCGCGCCAGCGTACTGCCCCACCATGGTTAAGCGAAGCGCTGAAACGATGCTGTTGAGTCCCCATGCATAATGACTTGGCCAATTTCGACCATAGCTGTTAGCAGCGATCCCCAAAGTGCTGTAACCGAGCTTCAACAAGGCAGCATCTAGGGGAGGTACGTCCGTCAAACACAAGTATGCAGCCATCAAAATTTTTTTGGGTGGACGTTCGGAGGACTCAAACCGCACTTCATGCCGGTGATCTAGCAACGCTTGGAACCAAGGCATTCCGCGACTTGCGATATGCATGAATTCTTCAACTGAAGCGCCCCTGCTTCTTACACGAGACAATGCCGCGTTGTACTCCTTATTTTTCCGGAGTTCGGGATCGCTTTTGACTGCGGCGCGGCGCTCTGCTTTCCGTCGACTGTCCTTGCCCATAGGGCCATGATGCCTCAACCCGCGGTCGTTTCACTGCGACAAGGAGGGCTTTCGGTCTTCCCGCTTAGATGAACTCGCGCAGCCGGGGCAGTACCGCGGATAGTTTCTCGAAGAGCTCGGGCCAGCCGCGGCGTAGCCAGGTGGCGCGGCCTTGCTCGAGCTGGCTGCCGTCGATCATGTGGGAGACCCGCTGGGCGTGCTCGGGGGCGCCGAGAGCGCGCAGCTTGGCGTACACGGGGTTGACGGGCAACTGGTGGCGGGCGAGGTAGGCCCAGACGTCGTTGGTCTTCCAGTCCCAAATTGGGCCGAAGGCGACGGTGCTGTCGGTGCGGCGGACCACCCCGCCGTGGCGGGCGCGTCGTGCCGTCTCGGAACGGGAGGCGGCCTGACAGCGGCAGGTGCAGTGCTGGGCGAGCTCGGTGCGCAGGGCGTTGGCGTAGAGGGCGGCGCGGCCGCGGGACTCCTGGGCGCGCACACCCCAGAGCTCGCCAGGCCCGTGGTCGCGGTGGGCGCGGCTGGCCGGTTCGGTGATGAGGATCTGGTGAAGGTCGGTGCGCTGGGCTGGCTGGGGTGCGCGGTGGTCCCAGGCTCCGCTGGCGGCCAGCACTTCCAGGGTGGTCTGGCGGGCGGGGTACCAGTGCAGGTCCAGGTGCAGCTGGTCGGTGATCTGCTCGAGGTAGCGGTAGGTCTCGGGGAACTCGAAGCCGGAGTCGAAGAAGGCGACCGGGACGTTGGGCTCGATGGCGAGGATCTGGTGGAGGACGGCGAGGGAGTCCTTGCCGCCGGAGAAGGCGACGTAGCCGTCGTGGGCTTCCAGGTGGGCGGTGATGCGGTCGGCGAGGCCGGCTTCGGCCGCGCGGGGGCGTTGTAGGGCCCGCAGGGCGTGCAGGTCGAGGCCGGGGCCGGGCTGGGTCACCGAACGGTCAGCCGTCGAGCAGTGCGGGCAGGTGAAGCAGCTGCTGGCGGGCGGGGTGCATGTAGGGCGGGCGGAGGCCGGCGGTGCCGCGGCCGCCGTCGGGCACTGTGGGATGGCCGGCCAGGCAACCGGCCGGGGTGGGGCGGCCCAGCGTGCCGTCGGGGTGCAGGTGGGCGGCCTCCCAGGAGTCGAGGGTGGGGTCAGGGGTGACCGTCCAGGCCAGCACGTGGCCTTCGCCCTGGGAGCGCTTCTTGCCGATCGCGGTGACGGTCTGCAGTAGGGCGGCGATCGCGTCGACGTCGCCGACCGCGCGCCAGCTGACGGCGCGGCAGGTGGTGACCAGCAGGGGCATGCGGCGGGCCCGGTAGCGGCCTTGGCGGTCGGAGACGGAGGCCGGCAGCGTGGCGGCCAGCTGCTCCATAGCTCGGTGGTCGGTGCGCCCGGTCCAGGTGCGCACCTCGGGCAGGGGGAGGGCTTGGTCCTCGGGGTGGGCGCAGGTGGCTGCCCAGTGCCAGGTGTCGACGTCGGTGGTGCAGCGGGCCAGGGGGAGGTCGAGGTCGGCGGGGTCTGGGGTGTCGATGAGCCGGTCGGTGAGCTGGCCGGCGGCGTGGGTGGCGGCCTTGTGGTCGGCCCACAGCGCGGAGGCCAGGAGGCCGTCGAGGGCGATGCCCCAGGGGGCTGCTTGGGCGATGCCGCCGGCGAGGTCGGCGCGGACGGTGAGGGGGACGTGGCCGGTCATGCAAGGGCCTGCAGGGCGGTGATCGCAGCGGCGGGGTCGGCGAGCAGGTGGGCCCGCCAGTCGACGGCCTCGGCGGGTTCGCCGACGAGCTGGGTGCAGGTGAGCTCGGTGGCGACCTGGCCGTGGCCGATGGCGGCGCGGCCGCCGATCCGGCCGTCGCGGGTGAAGACCTCGAGTACCTCGGTGAAGAAGGCGACCTCCAGCGGGGTGGCCCGGTCCAGCCGCAGCCAGGTGCTCATCGTGGTGCCGGCCGGCAGGGTCTCGATGCGGTAGCGCATGAGCTGGTCGGTGTCGGAGGCCTCGGGGAGCTCGTCGAGCTGGGGGATGCCGTCGATGACCGGGATGCGGTCGACGGCGGTGAGCTCGGCGAAGGCGTGGTTGCTGGTGTCGTCCTGGCGGACGTAGGTCTCGATCTGTGTGGCGTCGAAGGCCGGCAGGGCGGCCTGGGGGGCGGGGTCGAGGATGTGGCTGGTCTCGGCGAGGTGGGGGACGACCTTGCCGACCTGCAGGCAGCCGTCGATGATCCGGCCGCCGGCGGCGCAGCCGAAGACCCCGACCTGGGGGATGAGCTCGCGCAGGGTCTGCAGGCGACGGCCCGACAGCGGTTCCCCGGTGGTCTTGGCCAGGGAGCCGCCGCCGCGCAGGGCGTGGGCGGCGGCGAGGGGCAGCTGCTGCTCGTAGTGCAAGACGTCGCGCAGCAGCTCTTCCCCGATGCGCCGCAGCCGGCCGCGTCGGCCGTTGCCGGACACGATCGGGACGTGGATGGGCACGCCGAGGGGAGTCAGGACCAGCTCGCGGCGCAGGAGGGTAATGGTGCCGCGGGTCTCGCCGCCGTGGGCGATCGAGGAGGTGGCGCGCAGGGTGGCGGTCCACTTCAGAGTGCTGGGCACGGTCAGCTGGCTCCTGGGGTCGAGCGGGTGTCGCGGACGGCGTCGGCGACGATGCGGGTGCGCAGCAGCAGGGCCTCGGTCTCCAGCCGCAGCGCCATGAGCACCGGGGTGGAGTCGGCGCGCAGCAGCTGCTCGAGCTCGGTGCGCTCGGCGGCGTTGCGGGGGGCCGAGCCGAGTTCGGAGGCCACGTCGCGCCACCAGCGGCGCAGGGTGCCGGCTCGGTAGGTGGCGGTGATGACCCGGTCGGGCAGCAGCTGCTCCCAGTAGGTGCGTCGGTAGCGGCTGACCCAGCCGTTCTGCCAGTCGATGCCGTAGTGGATGAGCAGCAGCAGACGTTCGGCGACGCCGGCGGGCCCGGTGAGAGGCGTCATGCGCTCGCCCAAGACGGCCAGCCAGCGGTCGGTGGGGCTGTCCTCCAGACCGCCGGCCGCCGACGCACCCGCCCAGCCGGTGGCATCGGTGGTGGGAGATGTGGTGGCACCGATGGTGGCAGTGTCGGTGGCGGCGGCGGTGGTGGTGCTGCTGGTGGTGGCCGTGGTGGCCGTGGTGGTCACCGTCACCGGATCACCCAGAAGCCGGGCAGGGCCATGAACTGCGGCGCGCTGTACAGGCAGGTCAGGCACCCGACCTCCCCCGGGCTGCTGGCATGCCACCCGCTGCTGCGGCCGCCGCACAGCGTGGCGCGGGGCAGCTCCTCAGGCCGGTGCCCGGGCATGGCAGGTGAGTGCAGCACCAGGTGGGTCAGTTCGTCCGCGGGGCTGGTGACGGTCTGGAACGGTGAGCTCATCGACGGGCCTTTCGCAGGTTCGACAGGGGAGATCGAGGACGAGGTGCCGCCGGCGGGACGCCGGTGTCGGCGACGGTGGCGTAGAGCGCGAGGTCCAGCCACGGGCGTCGGGATTGCCATGGGTCCAGCGCTGCCCAGTCGGCGAGGAGGGCCGGGTAGTTCTCCGCCGGCAGCCGGGACAGCATGCTCCAGGGCGGCGCGGGGGCGGTGAGCATCCGCGACCCGAAGCCCAGCCGGCGGACGCGGCGGAGGGCGGCCAGTCGCTCGACGTCGGCGGGGGCCCAGGACAGGTGGGCGTCTTCGATCGTGACGCGCCCCCAGGCCGCAGTGGGCGCCAGGTGCTTGCGGCCGGGGTGCAGCGGCACGATCAGCGCCCGGTCCGCGCTCAGGGGGACCTCGAGGTGCTCACCGACCTCGGTAGGGGTCAGGGCCTGCAGCTGGCCGGCTCGGGTCACCAGGTGGGCGGTGGCACGCAGCGGGGGGTGCCGGTAGGCCCAAGCGCACGGCGGGCAGACGCCGGTCCGGCCGGGGTCGGCCCATCCGTCGTAGCCGGTGAAGGACCGTGAGACCACCTCGGTAGCCGCGATCAGCGGCCCGCCGGCCCCGCAGCGGGCGCAGAGGCCCTCCCGGGTGGGTGGCTCGACGTCGGGGGCGCCGGCGGCGTGCCAGGCCATCGTCAGGACGTCCATCGGCTGTGGGTCTCCTCGGGGGCGCGTGTCCGCTCCTGCCCCGAGGAGGCGGCCGGCGGGTCTCAGTCGTCTCAGGAAGGTGAGCGCTGGGCGTGCGGTGTGACCGCCGGTCGGCTCGAGGTGCGCTTGCATCGCCGCTTGGTCTTCAGGTGCGAGAGCCACCCGCCGATAGATCCAGCTCACGCCTCAGCTGAGGGCTGCACTGGCCACTGCCACCCGACCGTTGGACTGACCGTCCGACTCTGGTGCCCGCCCAGCCCGGGGCTGTGCGCCGCAGGCTGTCCGTGGCGGGTCACCGCATCGGCACGCGCCGGGTCCTACCCTCCAGCGGTGGATCTCCAGCCGGTGCGTGACGCGTACTCGACCATGTCTGCGCAGTACATCGGCCTGTTCGACGGCGGCTGGCAAGATCACGAGGACGACACTGCTCTCGTGCGGCGGCACCTGACCGGACTTTCCGGACCGGTGCTTGACCTTGGTTGCGGGCCCGGTCACTGGACCGCCTATCTGCACTCCTTGGGCGCACAGGTCACGGGCGTCGACATGGTCCCCGAGTTCATCGCGCACGCTCAGGCAACTCATCCCGGCCCGGAGTTCCAGCTCGGCTCGATGACCGAACTGGATGTTCCCGAGCACTCCGTGGCAGGGATCCTCTCCTGGTACTCGACCATCCACCTGCCGCCGCCGGAACTCGACCGCGTGCTCACCGTGTTCCGCCAGCTCCTCCACTCCTCCGGCGTGCTCGTCGTCGGCTTCTTCGACAGCGACGACGACGTGGCCGGGTTCGACCACAAGGTCGTCACCGCCTACCGCTGGCCCGTCGACACCTTCTCCCTTGACAACTTCCGGGGTTCCGATCTTGAGGCGATCCGAAATTTCAGAGGTGGCTGTCACGCTGCTTGAGCACCACCACCTCGCCGTGGGCGCAGTCGGCTGACGGCTTTCGGCAACGTCATCTAGGAGACCTTGCCCGTACGGCATCCAGCTCCGGCAGCCTCTGGCCGGCGACATCATCGGTAGCAAGATCACCATCGCGGCCATCGGCACCGCGTTCGAGGCCAGCTACGGCTGACATCTGGTCAACGGCGACACCGCGGTGGACACGAGCTTCTTCCAGTCCGGTTCCATGGGCACGCTGGAATCATTCGTTCACGAGGCCGGCGTCTCCACCGACTACATGGCCACGCCCAGACCCCCAGGCTGCGCCGGCCAGCGCAGGTGGGCGGACTGCTGTCACGGGCCACCACGTACGAACGGCCACGAGCAGCACGATCGCGGCCGGCAGCGCCGCACCCGCGATGTGCTGGGCGGTGGTCGAGGGGAACATCGCCAACAGGCCGTAGCCCAGCCAGTCAGTGGTGACCAGCACGCCCACGGCCACCAGGGGCACAGCCGGCCGCTGCGAACACCAGCCACCCCACCCACCGCGGTGCCATCTCGACAGCGCCGCTCGAGGCGGTCCGCCGCCTGGAGCGGGGTCGGCGAGGCTTCGACGTGGTCACTGGATCTCCAAGCGCTGTCCTGGGTCGGGCCGCGGCGAAGCCGGGCTCGGGCCGGCTGGTGCTGCCCGGCCGGCCCAGCAGACCTCAGCGGCACCCCCCACAGGGCTCTGACACACCGTCTCAGCGCCGGGCGGCGGCCGGCCGGCTCGCCGGCTGTTCCACCGCGGCCTTCCCCTGGCGGCCTCCACTGCCACAGCTAGAGAACGCGGCGATAACGATGCGATCACGGGCCTGCTTCGCTCATTTCATAGGACCGCTGCACCCCATGCCGGGTGTACCGGTCCCACATTTCCGGTGGACAAGCCGGTATGCGCCAAACAATCGCCCTAGAATGGGATTCGCGGGTACCAACCCAGGGGCGCGCACCGAGGGACCTGACCAGTCCCGCGAAATGAGGAGTGAGAATGTCGGAATCGGCAGTGAGTGTCGCTCAAGACCTGCTCGGGCGGAGTTATTATCTGCCCGACCGGGGAGTCATCGGCGAGGCGGTGGCGGTGGCGACCACCGGGCTGACGACGGTGACCGTGGCCGGCCAACAAGAGGAGGACGTGGCCGGGGCCGTGGTGCTGCCCCGGCTCGGTGAGTCGGTGTGGATCGCCGAGGGGCGTGAGACGCCGCTGCACGGGCGGTGGATCGGTCTGCGGACGCCGCTGGTGGCCGGGGAGCCGGTGACTGCCCGGGTGCTGTGTGCCGGGGCCATGGTGGAGCACACCGCCCAGGCGCGGGTCTTCGACGCCAGGGTGACGCGGATGGTCGCGGGTGAGGACGGCCCGGCTTCGCCGCGCAGCGGCCTGCACGCGGTCGCCCAACTAGCGGCGATGCTGGACCAGCAAGAGGTCCAGCACGCGCGGTGGAAGGCCGAGTTCGCCGAGGCCGCCGGGCGCCGAGCCACGGACATGGACCTGTGCGGGCAGTTCGACGACTTCATGCGCGAGTGGAACCTGCCGGGCCGCACGCGGTCCTACACGGTGCTCGTCGACACCAGCCAGCTCGTGCGCCTCACCGTGGAGGCCGAGAGCGAGTTGGACGCCGAGGAGCTGGTGACGGACGCGATGGTCCGGGAGGCGCGCAGCGCCGATGCGAACCGCGCCGATGCGAACCGCGCCGATGCGCTGACGTGGAGCGTGTCCCGGATCGACCTGGAGGACTGACCGCACATGGACGTGGTGATCCACACCAGTGACCCGGACGCGGTGGACCGGACAACATTCGGGCGCCGCTGGAGGCCGAGGACTACTTCGTCCTCACCGTGACCGTGAACCCGAGGCAATGACCTCGGGCACGTGATACCCAGGAATGGCGCGGGCCGGATACCTTCCCCGATTCAGCCCGCGCCATTCCCGCACTTCTTTTCGGCTTGCCGAAAAGCCCTTCGGCCCGGGCGCGCAGCGCCCGGGTACAGCGCCGCAGG
>NZ_FNOZ01000036.1 GCF_900107175.1 Modestobacter sp. DSM 44400
GCACCTGCGGGCGAAGAAGATCGCTCACACGATTCCCGAACGCAGCGACCAGATCGCACGCCGCAAGGCCAAGGGCTCGGCCGGTGGGCGACCACCGGCCTGCGATGCCGAGCTCTACAAGGACCGCAACACCGTCGAACGCGGGTTCGGCCGGCTCAAGCAGTGGCGCGCTATCGCCACCCGCTACGACAAATACGCCACCACCTACCTCGGCGGTGTCCTCCTCGGCTGCATGATCATCCATCACCGCGTCCGCAGTTAGCAGACACGCTCTAGTCGTGAACGGCGGCCTCGTGCCCGCGGTGCCCGGGTGACTCCAGCTGGAAGGTGCAGTGCGCGAGGTCGAAGTGGCCGCCCAGGCACGTACCCAGGGCGTCCAGCACCCGGCCCCCGTGGCCGTCGTCGAGCACTTCGTCGCGGACGACGACGTGCGCGGAGAGCACGGGCAGGCCGGACGTGATGGTCCAGGCGTGCAGGTCGTGGACCTCCAGGACACCGTCGACGGACAGCACGTGGGCCCGCACCTCTGCCAGATCGACGCCCCTGGGCGCGTTCTCCAGCAGCACGTCGAGCGCCTCGCGCAGCAGCATCCAGGCCCGCGGCAGCACCAGGGCGCCCACGGCCAGCGACGCGACGACGTCGGCACCGGTCCAGCCGGTCGTGGCGATGACGAGCCCTGCGACGATGACCGCCACGGAGCCCAACGCATCGCCGAGCACCTCGAGGTAGGCCCCGCGGGTGTTGAGGGAGTCGCCCCGCCCGGTATGCAGGACCACGAGGGACGCCACGTTCACCAGCAGGCCGACCGCCGCGATCGACAGCATCCAGCCGGAGTGGATGTCCGGCGGGTCCCCGATCCGGCGGACCGCCTCGACCACCACGTAGGCGCCCACGGCCAGCAGCAGCAGGCCGTTGCCGACGGCGGCCAGCACCTCGATGCGCTGCCAGCCGAAGGTTCGCCGTCCGCGGGCGGGGCGCTGGGCGAGGGTGACGGCGCCCAGGGCCAGGCCGATGCCCAGCGCGTCGGTGGCCATGTGGCCGGCGTCGGCGAGCAGCGCCAGCGAGCCGGACAGCAGCGCCCCGGCCACCTCGAGCACGAAGACGCCGCCGGTCAGAGCCAGCACCAGCGCCAGCCGGCGTCGATGGGCGCCGGTGGCGGTGCCGTGCGCCGAGGCGTGGTCGTGCCCCATCAGCGTTCTCCCTGGCTGTCCTCGATCCCACATGCAATGTGCCGCATGTCAGGACTTCGCGCCAGGATCGTCGACCGGTCGGGTCAGACGGCGACGCCGTGGTCGCGCAGCCACGGCAGCGGGTCGATCTTCTGCCCGTCCAGGCCGCCGACGTGGACCTCGAAGTGCAGGTGCGGGCCGGTGGACTGACCGCGGTTGCCCAGCAGGGCGATGGTGTCGCCGGCCTTCACGGTCTGTCCTTCCGCGACGAGGATCTTCTCCATGTGGCCGTACACGGTCACGTCGCCGTCGGCGTGCTGGATGTAGACGGCCAGACCGAAGCCGCTGGCGGTCCGGGCCTGCAGGACGACGCCGTCCATCGCCGCGTACTCCGGGGTGCCCATGGGCGCTGCGAAGTCCAGCCCGGGGTGCAGGGTCCCCCAGCGGGAGCCGAAGCCACTGGTGATCCGGGCGCCGTTGATCGGCAGGACGACCTTCGGACGGGCGGCCTCGGCGGCCGCCGCCGCCTCGGCAGCGGCGGCATCGAGGGCGGCCTGGTCGGTGGCGGCCTGCACCTGGGCGGCCGCGGCCTCGGCGTCCTCCCGCTCGGAGCGGCTGGCCGCCATCTCCTGCAGCCGCGCGGCCGCCTCGTCCTCGGTGAGGTCTGCGTCCGTCGCCCGGCGCAGCGCCGCGGCGACGCTGGTCGCCTCGGAGGCCGACGACGGGGCGGCCCGGGCGGTCAGCGGACCGGTCGCCACCAGGCCCAGCCCGGTGGCGCCGAGGAGCGCGGCAGTCAGGACCAGCGCGGCAGTGCGGCGGCGCACCGGCAGCCCGCGCCGACGGCGGCCCGCGGCGACGTCGACCACGAGCGCATCGAGCGGCTCGGCGGTCGCAGTGGACCGGACGACCAGGACGCCGCGCGCCTCGACGGTCTCCGCCGGCTCCGAGATCGGCCGGACGGCGGGAACTGCACCAGCCGTGCCGGCACCGGCGGGGCGCGCCGGCTGACCGTCGAAGAGCCGAACGAGGCGTTGCGGGTCCATACACCTGTCTTTCGTCGGGGCACGGCGCGACACGGCCGCTGTTTGCAAGGCGAGGCCCATGTAAACACGACGTGACGGGTTCGTGATGTGACGTCCCGCCGATGCATAGCAGGTCAAGTGGTCAGCGTCACAACAAACCTTGCCAACTGGCGACCCTCTGTGACGTCATGTGTGTGTGGAGGACATGAATCGAACGCGCCGTGCCGGGTAGGGGACGGCGGGGAGCGAGCAACGTCACGCATCCCGACAGCGCCCCACCGACCGGTCGGCGGCAGCTCGCGGCCCCCGAGACAGAGGAGCGACCCATGCGCGCAGTGACCTGGCACGGCCGGGACGACGTCCGCGTCGACACCGTCCCCGACCCGACCATCCAGGATCCGACCGACGTCATCGTCGAGATCACCTCTACCGGCATCTGCGGGTCGGACCTGCACCTGATCGACGTCCTGACGCCCTTCATGACCGTCGGGGACGTGATGGGCCACGAGCCGATGGGCGTCGTCCGGGAGGTAGGCCCCGGCGTGACCGAGTTGAAGGCCGGCGACCGGGTCGTCGTCCCGTTCAACATCTCCTGCGGCACCTGCTGGATGTGCAATCAGGGCCTGCAGAGCCAGTGCGAGACCACGCAGAACCGCGAGCAGGGCTTCGGCGCCTCGCTGTTCGGCTACACCAAGCTCTACGGCCAGGTGCCCGGCGGCCAGGCCGAGTACCTGCGGGTGCCTTTCGGCAACACCCTGCCGATCAAGGTGCCCGACGGCCCGGCCGACGATCGCTTCTTCTACCTGTCCGACGTCCTGCCGACCGCCTGGCAAGGCGTGCAGTACGCCGCCGTCCCGCCCGGTGGCTCCGTGCTGGTTCTCGGGCTGGGGCCGATCGGTGACATGGCCACCCGGGTGGCCAAGCACCTGGGCGCCGGCCAGGTGATGGCCGCCGACACGGTGCCCGAGCGGGTGGCCCGCGCCAGGGCCAACGGCATCGATGTCCTGGACCGCACCGCGCAGGCCGACGTCGTCGCCTGGGTGCGGGACAAGACCGACGGCCGCGGCCCGGACGCCGTCATCGACGCCGTGGGCATGGAGGCACACGGCTCGCCCGCGGCCAAGCTGGCGCAGAAGGCCACGGCGATCGTCCCCGACGCGATCATGGAGAAGGTCATGCAGGTGGTCGGCGTGGACCGGATGGCCGCGCTGAACACCGCGATCGCGGCGGTTCGCCGCGGCGGCACCATCTCGCTGTCCGGCGTCTACGGGGGCGCGACCGACCCGATGCCCCTGATGACGATGTTCGACAAGCAGATCCAGCTGCGGATGGGCCAGGCCAACGTCTGGCGCTGGGTGCCCGACATCCTGCCGCTACTCGAGGACGAGGACTTCCTCGGCGTGGACAGTTTCGCCACCCACCACGTGCCGCTCGAGCAGGCGCCGGAGGCCTACGAGACCTTCCGACAGAAGCAGGACGGCGCAGTGAAGGTGCTGCTGAAGCCCTGAGCCCGGCAGTCTGTGCCCGCGACGTGACCAGCTTCATGAGCGTCGCGGGTACAGATCCGCTGCCCGGTGGCCTTGGCTGTGGGTGGACGTCGCGGTCCGCGTCCGCTTCCCCCTGCCGCTCGGAGCTCTGCTGTGCCTCTCGCCCTGCTCGCCCTCGCCATCGGTGCCTTCGGCATCGGGACCACCGAGTTCGTGGTGATGGGCATGCTCCCGCAGATCGCCGGCGACCTCGGCGTGTCCGTGTCCGCCGTCGGGCTGCTGATCTCCGCCTACGCGATCGGCGTGGTGATCGGCGCGCCGACGCTCACCGCCCTCGGGGTGCGCTTCACCCCACGGCAGACGTTGATCGGCCTGATGGTGGTCTTCGTCGTCGGCAACGCACTGTCGGCGATCGCGCCCGGCTACACGACCCTGCTCATCGCCCGGGTGCTCACCGCGCTGGCCCACGGGTCCTTCTTCGGCGTCGGTGCGGTGGCCGCCCGCCGGCTCGTGCCCAAGGAGAAGGCCACCCAGGCCATCTCGCTGATGATCACCGGGCTGACCCTGGCCAACGTCGTCGGCGTTCCGCTGGGCACCTTCGTCGCCCAGCAGCTCAGCTGGCGGCTCGTGCTGGGCGGGGTCGCGGCGATCGGGCTGGTCACGATCGCCGGGCTGCTCGCCTGGATGCCGGCCGTCGCCGGGGAGCCCACCGACCTGCGCAGCGAGCTGTCCGCGTTCCGCCGCCGCCAGGTGTGGCTGATCCTGGGGGTGACCATGGTCGGCTTCGCCGCGATGTTCGCCGTCTACAGCTACGTCAACCCGATCCTGACCGAGCTCGGTGGCATCCCGGAGGGCTGGGTGACGCCGGTGCTGGCGCTCTTCGGGGTGGGCACCACGATCGGCACCCTCTCCGGCGGCCGGCTCGGTGACCGCTTCGGGTTCTCCTTCGTCGCGGTCGGCCTGCTGGGCATGTCGCTGGTGCTGGTCGCCTTCGCCCTGCTGGCCCGCACGCCGGTCGCCGCCGTCGTCCTGCTGGTGCTGTTCGGCACCATCGGCTTCGCGCTCGGGCCGGTGGTGCAGAGCCGCGTGATAGACGCCGCCCGGGTGCCCGGCGGGAGCCTGGTGTCGGCCGCCAACCAGGCCGCGTTCAACGTGGCCAACGCCTTCGGTGCCGCGCTGGGTGCCGCCGTGCTGTCCGCGGGGCTCGGCTACACAGCACCCCTCTGGGTGGGCGCGGTGGTCGCCCTGGCCGGGGCCGGCGTCGCCGTCCTCGCGCTGCGGGGTGAGCGCGCCGACGCGCGCGCCGTCCACGTCGCGGCCACCGCTGACCTCGCCGCCTGGCGGCACACGCTCGCGCCGGCCCACACCGGTTGACGTTTGTGTCCCCGTCCCCGCGGGGGTAGCAACGGGCCATGACCACGACGGCTGAGGTGTCCGGCCAGTTCGCCCTCGGCGCGACCGCACCGTGCACCGGATCGGGTACGGGGCGATGCAGTTGCCCGGCCCGCACATCACGGGGCCGCCGCGCGACCGCGAGGCCGCCGTCGCGGTGCTGCGCCGGGCGGTCGAGCTGGGCGTCGACCACATCGACACCCGCGACTACTACGGCCCGCACGTGACCAACGAGATCATCCGCGAGGCGCTGCACCCCTACCCCGACGACCTGACGATCGTCACCAAGATCGGTGCCCGTCGGACGCCGGAGGGCGAGTGGCCCGAGGCGCTCTCCGCCGAGGAGCTGCGCTCGGCGGTGCAGGACAATCTGAACCACCTCGGCGTCGACGTCCTGGACGTGGTGAACCTGCGGCTGCCCGGCTTCGCCGAGCCGGTCGAGCGCTCCCTCGCCGAGCCGTTCGAGGCGCTGGCCGCTCTGCAGCAGGAGGGTCTGGTCCGGCACCTCGGGGTCAGCAACGTGACCACCCAGATGTTCGCCGAGGCGCAGTCGATCGCGCCGGTGGTGTGCGTGCAGAACCACTACAACCTGGTGCACCGGGACGACGACCCGCTGCTCGACGCCCTGGCCCGCGAGGGCATCGCCTACGTGCCGTTCTTCCCGCTCGGCGGGTTCAGCCCGCTGCAGTCCGCCGCGCTGGAGACGGTCGCCCGGCGGCTGGAGACCACGCCGATGGAGATCGCGCTGGCCTGGCTGCTGGCCCGTTCCCCCAACCTGCTGCTGATCCCCGGCACGTCCTCGGTGGCGCACCTCGAGGAGAACCTCGAGGCCGCCGCGCGGGTCCTGGGGCCGCTGGAACTGAAGGAGCTGGACCGGATCGGCGGGACCGGGGAGCCCCCGACCGACCTCTGAGCCCGGCGGCCCTCCCACGAGGGCGGCGTCAGCGGGTGCGCTGCACCCGGGCCTCGTCGAACACCGGCTCGGGCGCCTCGTAGACCCGGCCGTCGGAGCCGAACACCAGAAACCGGTCGAAGGTGCGGGCGAACCAGCGGTCGTGGGTCACCGCCATCACGGTGCCGTCGAACGCACCGAGCGCCTCCTCCAGCGACTCGGCGGACAGCACGTCGAGGTTGTCGGTCGGCTCGTCGAGCAGCAGCAGGGTGGCGCCGGACAGCTCGAGCAGCAACACCTGGAACCGCGCCTGCTGGCCACCGGACAGGGACCGGAACAGCTGGTCGCCCTGTGCGGCCAGGCCGTAGCGGCGCAGCGTGGCCATCGCCCGGCCCCGGTCGACGCCCGGCCGCCCCGGCTCGCCGTGCCAGAGCAGGTCGACCAGCGTCCGGTCCAGCCACTCCGGATGGGCGTGCGTCTGGGCGAAGAACCCGGGGACGACGCGCGCCCCGAGCCGCCAGTCGCCGGTGTGCGCGACGTCCTGGCCGGCCAGCAGCCGCAGGAAGTGCGACTTCCCGGCACCGTTCGAGCCCAGCACGGCGACCCGGTCGCCGTAGTCGACGTCCAGGTCGAAGGGCTGCATCAACCCGGTCAGCTCCACCTGTTCGGCGACGATCACCCGGACGCCGGTGCGGCCACCGCGCAGCCGCATGGCCACGTGCTGGTCCGGCGGCCGGTCCGGCGGCGGGCCGGCGGCCTCGTACTTGGCCAGCCGGGTCTGCATGGCGTGGTACCGGGCGGCCATGTCGGGTGAGTTCTTGGCCTGCTGCTGCAGGGTGCGCACCAGGTCGATGAGCCGCTCGTGCTCCTCGTCCCAGCGCTTGCGCAGGTCGGCCATCCGCTCGTGCCGGGCGGTGCGAGCGGCGGGGTAGCTGGCGAAGTCGCCGCCGTGCACCCAGGCGCCGCCGCCCTCGACGGTGACCACCCGGCCGGCGACCCGGGCCAGCAGCTCGCGGTCGTGGCTGACGAACAGCACCGTCTTGCGGGTCTCGATCAGCCGGGACTCGAGCCAGCGCTTGCCCGGGACGTCGAGGTAGTTGTCCGGCTCGTCGAGCAGCAGCACCTGGTCCGGGCCGCGCAGCAGGCACTCCAGCGCCAGCCGCTTCTGCTCGCCGCCGGACAGGCTGGCCAGCTCCCGGTACTTGCACCCGTCGTAGGGGACGCCGAGCGCCGCGACGGTGACGGTGTCCCAGGTGACCTCGACGTCGTAGCCGCCGACGTCGCCCCAGTGGCCCAGGGCGCTGGCGTAGGCGAGCTGGGTGGGTTCGTCGTCGGCCTCCATCATCGCCAGCTCCGCGGCCTCGACGCCGTCCCAGGCCTCCCGGACGGCGGGCGGCGCCAGGTCGACGAGGAAGCGCTGCACCGTCGTGTCGTCGCGGACCGACCCGATGAACTGCCGCATCACACCGAGGCCACCGGTGCGGGCGACCGAGCCGCCGTCCGGAGTCAGGTCGCCGCTGATGATGCGGAGCAGGGTGGTCTTCCCGGCGCCGTTCTCACCGACCAGGGCCGCGCAGGCTCCCTCGCCGACCCGGAAGGAGACGTCGTCCAGCAGCACCCGGCCGTCGGGCAGCGTGAACCGCACCCCGGCGACGTCGACGTATCCCATGCCGCCATCATCCCGGTCGGGGCAATCCGGTTCCCGCCGGCGGGAACCGGCCGGTCGCCGGGGCCGGTCAGTCGCCGGCCGGGTCCAGCCGGTACCGGGCGAGCCGCTCGACGAGCTCGGGGAGCGCGTCCGCCGGAGTGCCGCTCAGGTCCTCCCGGCAGCTCCGCACGACCCCGACGACGACCTGCTGGTCCAGCCGCTGGCCGAACTCGACCACCAGACGGCTCACGGCCTGATCGACGGATGCGTCGCTGACGGTGCCGGGCAAGAGGGCCAGGGTCACGGACGTTCCTCCGGGGCTCGGGTGGTCGGGCGGTGCCGGCGCGGGCCGGCGCTGCGCGGTACACGATGGCTGCGGCGCCCACCCGCTGACCAGGGTCCAAGGTCCCCCGGATACGCCACGCCAGGGCTCGGCCGGCCCATAGTCGGCGTGCCGGGTGGAGCATGGGCAGGTCACGACCGCCCCGGAGACGCCGATGCCCTTCGCCGACCGTGCGGACGCCGGACGCCAGCTGGCCTGCCGGCTGACGCACCTGCGCGGCTCGGACGTCATCGTCCTCGCCCTGCCCCGCGGCGGCGTGCCGGTGGCCGTCCCGGTCGCCCGGGCGCTGGCCGCCCCGCTCGACGTCATCGTCGTCCGCAAGCTCGGCGTGCCGAGGCGCCCCGAGCTGGCCATGGGCGCCGTCGGGGAGGGTAGGGCCGTGGTCCGCAACGACCCCGTCCTGCTGGCCCTCCGGGTCGCAGCGACCGACTTCGCGCTCGTCGAGCAGGCTGAACGGGAGGAGCTGGCCCGGCGCACCGCTGTCGTGCGCGCGGTTCGCGCCCGCGAGCCACTCGCCGGCCGGACGGCGGTGATCGTCGACGACGGGATCGCCACCGGTTCCACGGCCCGCGCCGCCTGCGCCGTCGCCCGCGCGCAGGGCGCCGGCCGGGTGGTGCTGGCGGTCCCGGTCTGCTCGGCCGACGCCGCCGAGGGCCTCACCGCCGCGGTGGACGAGCTGGTCACCGTGGAGACCCCGGCCTGGTTCGGCTGGGTCGGCCAGCACTACGCGGACTTCCGGCCGACGTCCGAGGAGGACGTGCTCGCCCTGCTCCGCGCGGGTCAGTCGGCGGGATAGGCAGCGCCCCGCACGAGCACGTGACCCGGCGGAGTTCCTCCGCCCGCGGCCCCGCCGCGGCGAACCTCTGCTCCACCGGAGGTCACAGCACCGCGCCCAGCAGCACCGCCCCGGCAGCCACCAGCATCGCGGCGACGATGAGCCCGGCCACCATCCGCCGCCGCCGATCGCCCTGCGGCCCGTCCAGACCCCCCATGCCCATCATGGGGGAACGGTAGCCGGGTCAGGCCGCTCGACGGCCGAGCAGCAGGGTGTCCAGCGCCGTCCCGGCCGGCGTCGCGCGCGAGACCTGCTCGAGCCGGTCGACCGCCAGCAGCCCGGCGACCGGCGCCAGCCGGTCGACGCTGTGCAGGATCGACGGGTCCTGCGGGCCGCCGACACCGGCGGCCAGGTTCGCCAGGTCGTGCCCGAGCACCAGCAGCCGGCCGCCGGGCCGCAGCCAGCCGATCGCCCGGCTGAGCAGGTCGACGGTGTCGGCCTCCGGCAGATGCAGGTAGGCGACGAACACCAGGTCGAGGTCGGCGGGCGACGGCGTCCAGTCCAGGACGTCGGCGACCACCCAGCGGACGGCGTCCCCACCCGCCTCGACTCGGCCGCGGTCCAGCCCGACGGCGGAGAAGTCGACCGCGGTGATGTCCCAGCCGAGCCCGGCCAGCCAGCGGGCGTGGCGCCCCTCCCCCGCCGCCAGGTCGACCGCGCGCCCGGGCGGCAGGTCGTCCAGCAGCGCGGCGACGAGCTCGTTGGGTCCGGCCGACCACTGGGCCTTCTCGGCGTAGCGCGCGTCCCAGTCCGGTGCCTGCATGAGAGCAGTGGACCAGAGCAGGTCAGCCGACGGTGGATGGGACGCGCCGACCGTCGTACCGGGCTGGCAGGGTGCGGCCATGACGTCGAGGGCGGAGGTGGCCCTGCTCCGGCTGGTCGCCCAGCGGCTGGCCGGGCCGCGCCCGGCGACCGCGGGAGAGGCCGTCCGCTGGCTCACAGCCGTCCAGGGGCAAGACCTGCCCGGCGCGCTCACCTCGGTGGCCCTCCGCACCGTCGACGGCACCCGCGCCGGAGTGACCGCGGCGCTGGACCGCGGGAAGGTGGTCCGGTCGTGGCCGATGCGCGGCACCCTGCACCTGGTCCCCGCCGAGGACCTCGGCTGGATGCTCGCTGTGCTCGGCCCCCGCGTGCTGGCCGGGGCGGCGGGCCGGCGGGCCGCGCTCGGGCTGACCGACGACGACGTCGAGCACGCCCTCGAGGTGGCCGTCGCAGCGCTGGCCGGCAGCCGGCGGCTGACCCGCGCCGACCTGCTCGCGGCTCTGGCCGGCGCGGGTATCGACACGACCGGGCAGCGCGGCTACCACCTGCTCTGGTACCTCGCGCAGACCGGCACGCTCTGCCTCGGGCCGACCGCCGGCGCTGAGCAGCTGTTCGTGCTGCTCGACGAGTGGGTGCCCGCGCCGCGCCGGCTCGACCGCGAGGAGGCGCTCGGTGAGCTGGCGCTGCGCTTCTACCGCAGCCACGGCCCGGCCACGGTCAAGGACCTGGTGCGCTGGGCCGGGGTACTGGTGCGCGACGTCCGCGCCGGGCTCGCGGTCGCCGCCCCTCGGCTCGAGCGCCTCGACGTCGACGGCACGGAGCACTGGATGGACCCGGCGACCCCCGACCGGCTGGCCGAGTGTCGCGCCGAGGCCCGCGAGGTGCTGCTGCTGCCCGGCTTCGACGAGCTGGTGCTGGGCTACGCCGACCGCAGCTGCACGGTGCCGCCCGCGTTCGCCGACCGGATCGTGCCCGGCAACAACGGGATGTTCCGCGCCACGGTCGTCAGCGAGGGCCGGGTGGTCGCCGTGTGGCGGCGTGCCGGGCGCCCCGTGGCCCCGACGATCGCGGTCGAGCCGTTCACCGGGCTGGCGCCGGACGTCGCCGCGGCCGTGCGGCAGCGGTTCGCCGTCCTGCCCTGACCCGTCCTGCCCTGACCCGTCCTGCCCTGACCCGACCTGACCCGTCCTGCATTGCACGCCGTCCAGTCGCCTTGCCCGTGGTGCAGCACGTGCAAGGCGATCACTCGGCGTGCACAGCAGCGACCGCTGGGCGCGCACGGCGGGAAACCAGCCTGGGTCCGCGCCGCCCCGGGTGGCCGGACCGCCGGACCCGGGCGGAGGGTGGGGGCATGGAGTACACGCGTCTGGGCACCACCGGCCTGCAGGTCTCACGGATCTGCCTGGGGATGATGAGCTTCGGCGACCCGGCCCGCGGCGGCCATCCCTGGAGCCTCCCCGAGGAGGAGAGCCGCTCGGTCATCCAGAAGGCCCTGGCCGCCGGCATCACCTTCTTCGACACCGCGAACGTCTACTCGGCCGGCTCCAGCGAGGAGATCACCGGCCGGGCAATCCGGGACTTCGCCGACCGGGAGGACGTCGTTCTGGCCACCAAGGTGAACGGCCGCATGCGGCCGGGTCCCAACGGCGCCGGCCTGTCCCGCAAGGCGATCCTCACCGAGCTCGACGCCAGCTTGGAGCGGCTGGGCACCGACTACGTCGACCTGTACCAGATCCACCGCTGGGACCCGCACACTCCGGTCGAGGAGACCCTCGAGGCGCTGGACTCGGCCGTGCGGTCGGGCAAGGTCCGCTACCTCGGCGCCTCGTCGATGTGGGCCTGGCAGTTCAGCAGGGCCCTGCACGTGGCCGGCGAGCACGGCTGGCACCGCTTCGTGTCCATGCAGGACCACTACAACCTGCTCAACCGCGAGGAGGAGCGGGAGATGCTCCCGCTGTGCGCCGACGAGGGCATCGGCGTCATCCCCTGGAGTCCGCTGGCCCGGGGCCGGCTGACCCGCGACTGGGACGAGGCGACGAACCGCTCGCAGAACGACCAGTTCGGCACCTCGCTGTACGGCGACCCCGCCGAGGGCGACCGGGAGATCGTGCGGCGGGTCGGCGAGGTCGCCGAGGCCCGCGGCGTGCCGCGCGCCCAGGTGGCGCTGGCCTGGGTGCTGAGCAAGCCGGTGGTCAGCGCGCCGATCGTCGGCGTCACCAAGGACCCGCACCTGGACGACGCCGTGGCGGCCGTGGACCTGGCGCTGACCGAGGAGGAGATCGCCCGGCTGGAGGAGCCGTACGCGCCGCACGCGGTGGTCGGCTTCTCCTGAACGGCCGTTCGGTGGGGCCGGCCACGGCGGCGCCGGCAGGGCTGGGCGGCCGACCCCCTACCGGTTTGACGACTTTCGTTGCGGCAGGCAACCTGATGCCGTCCAGATCCGCTGCCGGCACGACGTCCTGAGCGATCGTAGGGAGGCTCCCCCATGGCCAGTTCACCGTCAGTACCGCAGGCCCAGCAGCCGCAGGCGCAGCCGCTGGACCCGGCGACCCGCAGGTCCCAGCGCCGCAAGGCCGCCGTCGCCAGCACCATCGGTACGACGATCGAGTGGTACGACTTCTTCCTCTACGGCACCGCCGCGGCGCTGGTCTTCCCCGCTGTCTTCTTCCCCGGCGAGTCCGCGCTCGCGGGGACGCTCGCCTCCTTTTCCACCCTCTTCGTCGGGTTCGCTGCCCGCCCGGTAGGTGCCGCGATCTTCGGGCAGATGGGCGACCGGATCGGCCGCAAGGCCGCACTCATCGCCACGCTCAGCCTGATGGGTTCGGCGACGGCCCTGATGGGGGTGCTGCCCGGCTACGACACCATCGGTCCATGGGCCCCGATCCTGCTCGTCGTGCTGCGGATCGTGCAGGGCATCGGCGTCGGCGGCGAGTGGGGTGGCTCCGTGCTGATGTCGATGGAGTGGGGGTCCCGGAAGCGGCACGGCTTCATGGCCAGCCTCCCGCAGTTGGGCGTGCCGATCGGCCTGCTGCTCTCCACCGGCGCAGTGAAGATCATGACCGCGACCGTCGGTACCGATGCGTTCGATGCCTGGGGCTGGCGGGTGCCCTTCCTGGCCAGCGTCATCCTGATCGCCATCGGTTTCTACGTCAGGCTGGCGGTGCTGGAGACCCCGGCGTTCGCCCGGGTGCGACAGCAGAACACCGTGGTGAAGCAGCCGGTGCTGGAAGTCATCAAGACCCAACCGCGGGCGATCCTCGCCTCGGCGTTCATCCGGATGGCCGAGCAGGCACCGTTCTACCTGTTCATCACGTTCGTGCTCGCCTACGGCACCGAGGAACTCGGCCTGACGCGCGGTTCACTGCTCAACGACACCCTCATCGCCGCGGCGATCGGCTTCTTCACCGTGCCATTCTTCGGCTATCTCTCCGACATCGTCGGGCGGCGGCGGGTGTACGCCGTCGGTGTCGTGGGCACGGCTGCGTTCGCGTTCCCTACTACGGTTTGCTGAACACCCGCAGCAGCGGGTTCGTACTGCTGGCAATCGTGTTGTCCCTCGTGCTGCATGACATCATGTATGGCCCGCAGGCGGCGCTGATCTCCGAGACGTTCGGTACCGGCGTCCGCTACAGCGGCGCCGGACTCGGCTACCAGCTCGCCTCGGTGATCGCCGGCGGGCCGGCACCGCTGATCGCCACGGCCATCCTGGCCAGCACCGGCTCCTCGACCTGGATCTCGGTGTACATCATCGGCTGTGCGGTGCTGTCGCTCATCGCGCTGTTGATCCTTCCGAAGCCGCACGCCAGCGTGGAGGACGAGGTCGCTGAGCCTGCCGCCGTGCACTGAGCAGGCCTCAGGCCGGCAGCCCGACCAGTCGGGCGGACAGCTCCCACAGCTCGGCGGCGCGCACGGCGTCCCCGGCGGCGGGCAGTCGCCGGGTGCGCGACCGGTCGGCGTGCAGCGCCCCGTTGCGCCAGCCGTCCCCCGCGGTGGCCAGCCAGACCAGCGTGTCAGCGCCCTGCGCCGGCGTGCGCAGGAACGCCGTCAGCGGCGTCCGGAACGCCAGACCGATGAGCCCGCCGGCCGTGGCGCCGAAGTTGCTGGCAACCCCGCCCGGGTCGAGGCAGGTCGCGGTGACCTCCGGCGCCCACCGTCGGGCGAGCTCGGTGGTGAACAGCACGGTGGCCAGCTTGGCCTTCGCGTAGGTCCGGGTGCCGACGTAGGTCCGGTCGGACCGGTAGGCCGCCTCGAGCGTCCCCCGGCGCACCCAGCCGAGCCAGTGCACGAACGACGCGGTGCTCACCACCCGGCCGCGCGCTGCGCGCAGCTGCGGCTCCAGCAGCCGGGTGAGCAGGTAGGGCGCGAGGTGGTCGACCTGGAAGGTGCGCTCGTGACCGTCGGCGGTCAGCTCCCGGGCGGCGAAGGACGCCCCGGCGTTGTTGACCAGCACGTCGACGCGGGGCAGCCGCGACAGCTCCGCGGCAAGCCGGCGGACGTCGTCCAGCCGGGTGAAGTCGGCGACGTGGGCATCGACGCCCAACTCGGCGGCCACCGCCGCCGTCTTGTCCGGTGATCGGCCGACGACCACCACCCGCGCCCCGCTCCGGTGCAGTCGGCGGGCCGCCGCCGCACCGATGCCGTCACTGGCACCGGTGACGACGACGACCGGGGTGCTCAGTTCTTGCGCTCGACGATGAAGACCGGGATCTCCCGGTCGGTCTTGCGCTGGTAGTCGGCGTAATCGGGGTAGGCCGCGACCGCCCGCTCCCACCACTCGGCCTTCTCCGCACCGGTCACCTCGCGGGCCGTCCCGTCCCAGGGCTCCGGCCCGTCCTGCACCGTCACCTGGTCGTGGTGGGCCTTGAGGTTGTGGTACCAGGTCGGGTGCTGCGGAGCGCCACCCTGTGAGGCGACCATCGCATAGGCCCCGTCGTGTTCGACGCGCATGAGCGGGTTCTTGCGCACCTTGCCGCTCCTGGCCCCGCGGGTGCTGAAGAGGACGACCGACTCACTGCGGTTGGGCAGCGTGTTGCCCTCCCGCCCACCGGTGCGCTCGTAGAGCTCCACCTGGTCGCGGACCCACGTCTCCGGACTCGGCTCGTATTCACCACTGAGAGGCATGCACCGACCCTAGGACGGCGGCCCGCCCGGTGCGCGCCAAGATCCCGACTGCTCGTTCCTGAACGACCGGTCGGCAACGGTCCACGTTCGCGCCATGGGCCGACCGCGCAGCTTCGACGAGCCGACCGCGGTCGCCGGCGCCGCACGGCTGTTCGCATCCTCCGGCTACGAGGGCACCAGCGTGGACGACCTGGTTCGCGGCCTGGGCGTGCACCGGGGCTCGCTCTACTCGACCTTCGGCAGCAAGCGGGCCCTCTACCTGCGCGCGCTGCGCGAGCACCTCGACGCCCTGCCGGAGGCGGGCGCCGAGCAGTCCGATCTGACGCTGCTGCTGTGTGCCGCCATGGAACGCGCACCGATCGACGCGGACGCGGCGGCGCTGGTGGGCCGTGGCCTCGCCCGCCTCGCCGCGCAGCTGCCCTCCGCCGCGGCCGACTCCCTCGCCGAGCTGATCGGCCAGCACGTCATCGCCCGGGCCACCAGCCACCCGGTGTCCGGCACCGCCGCCCACTCCGAGGAGCGCCCGCGACCGTCGTCCAGACCGCTGGAGACCAGCTCGAGGTGAGCATGCCGGGGCTCGACCGGTTCTGGTCGCTCCGCGGGCGCTTCGCCGTCCCCCGGCGCACGTGCGCGGCGCGACGGCCGACCCGGGCGTCTCCCGCGAGTCGGCCGGGGTCCGCGCGCCCGGCACGTACGTGCCCCGGGTGATCACCGACGGCACCTATTTCCGCGGCGGCGAGCGCACGTGCTGGAACCTGCGCGCCTCCCAGGAGCCGGTCGTCGTCGAGCTCACCGGCGAGCGGTTCGCCCGGCTCGTCCTCGGCGTCGCCGATGCCCGGGCCACGGCGGAGGAGATCGAGCAGGCGCTCAGCCGGCGGTGAGGCTCAGCCGTTTCCGAGAACGCGGACCGGGGCGCCGTCCAGCCACGCGAGGACGTCCTCGACGCACTGGCCGTACATCGCCGCGTACGACTGCCGCGACACGTAGCCGAGGTGCGGGGTGAGCACCGTGCGGGGCGCGCGCCGCAGCGGCGCGTCGACCGGCAACGGCTCGATGTCGAAGACGTCCAGCGCCGCGCCGGCGATCGTCCCGGCGTCCAGCGCTGCCAGCAGCGCCGCCTCGTCGACGATCGGGCCGCGCGAGGTGTTGACCAGCCTTCCCTCTGGTCCGAGCAGCGCCAGCTCCTCGGCGCCGACCAGCCCCCGGGTGCGCTCGGACAGTCGCAGGTGCACCGAGACCACGTCGCTGCGCTCGAAGAGATCGGCCCTGCCGACCAGCTCGGCGCCGTGCTCGGCGGCCCGCCCGGCGGTCAGGTTCTCGCTCCACGCCAGCACCCGCATGTCGAAGGCCCGCGCGTACCGGGCCATGACCGCCCCGATCCGGCCCAACCCGAGCAACCCCAGCGTCGAGCCGGCCAGCTCGATGCCCAGGTGCTCCTGCCAGCGCCCGGCCCGGACCGCCCGGTCGCCGCCCGGGACGTCCCGAGCGACCGCCAGCACCAGCGCCCAGGCCAGCTCCGCGGCGGCCGCCGACCCACCGGCGGTGCCGCTGACGACCACCCCCTGGGCCGCCGCGGCGGCCACGTCGATCGCCGCGTTCGCCATGCCGGTGGTCACCAGCAACCGCAGCCGGGGCAGCCGGGCCAGCACCTCGGCGGGGAACGGCGTGCGCTCCCGCATCGCCAGCACCACCTCCGCGCCGGAGAGCCGGTCGACCAGGGCGTCGGCGTCGGCGAGGTGGTCGGTGTGGCGGACGACGTGGGCGCGTCCGGACAGCGGCGACCAGTCGGCGACGGAGAGGGCGACGTCCTGCCAGTCGTCCAGGACCACGACGGAGACGGGGGTGGGCACGCCGGAGACCTTGCTCTGCTCCGCCACCGCGCGCACCGCGGGACCGGGCCGCCGCGAGTTGTCGGGTGCTCGGGGCACAGGCAGGCTGGGGCGCTCGGCCGAGCACCACACCGCAGACGCCGACCCCCGGGAGGTAGGCACCGCATGAGGTTCAACGAGGGAGCCGGGCTCGACACGTCCGACGTCCAGGACGTGCGCGGGAGCGGGGGCTTCGGCGGCGGCCGCGGCCTCGCCGTCGGTGGCGGCGGGCTCGGGGTCGTCGGCCTCATCGTGGTGGTGCTGTTCCAGGTGCTCGGGGGCTCCGGCTCCGGCTCCGGTCTCGCCGGGTTCGACGGGATCGTCCAGGACCAGGCCGCGGACAACAGCCAGCTCGCCCAGGACTGCCGGACCGGTGCCGACGCCAACCGGTCCGTCGAGTGCGCGGTGGTCGCCGACATCGACTCGATCCAGGACTACTGGACCCAGGTGCTCGGCGCGCAGTACCAGCGCACCGACACCGTCTTCTTCGCAGGCCAGGTGCAGACCCAGTGCGGGGCCGCCTCCAGCGGCACGGGCCCGTTCTACTGCCCGGCCGACCAACTGGTCTACATCGACCTGAGCTTCTACGACGAGCTCACCCAGCGCTTCGGCGCGGAGGGCGGGCTGTTCGTCGACGCCTATGTCCTCGCCCACGAGTACGGCCACCACGTGCAGGACCTGCTGGGCATCAGCGGCCAGGTGACCTCGGGTGTGACCGGCCCGACCAGCGGCAGCGTCCGTCTGGAGCTCCAGGCCGACTGCTTTGCCGGCACCTGGGCGAATCACGCCGAGACGGTGCCAGACGAGTCCGGCCGGCCGCTGATCGCCGACATCACCGACGACGACATCGCCCGCGCGCTGGACGCCGCGGGCCGGATCGGTGACGACTTCATCCAGGAAAACCTGGTGGGCGGCCCGGTGGACGAGGGCAGCTTCACGCACGGCTCGTCCGAGCAGCGCCAGCGCTGGTTCACCACCGGCTACACCACCGGTGACCCGAACCAGTGCGACACGTTCGGCACCGACGACCTGGGGTGAGCACGCCGCCCTGCAGAACTTCCCCCGGCCGACGGTGGCCCTGGTGTGCGGCCTTCCCGTGGACCGACCGGCGGGAAGCTGACGCCCCGGCGCCACGTTCGCCCCGGGCATGACGACCATCGGGATCATCGGCGCCGGGCACATCGGCACCGCACTCGCCACCACGTTCCTCGACGCCGGCCACGACGTCGTCCTCAGCAATTCCCGCGGCCCGGAGACGCTCGCCGGCCTGGTGGCCGGGCTGGCCGCGCGGGAGCCCACCCGCGGGTCGATCCGGGCGGCCACCGCCGAGGACGCCGCCGCAGCCGCCGAGCTCGCCGTCGTGACCATTCCGCTGAAGGCCTACCGGAACGTGCCGGTGGCGCCGCTGGCCGGGAAGGTCGTGATCGACACGAACAACTACTACCCGCAGCGGGACGGCGCGATCGCCGAGCTGGACGAGCACCGCACGACCAGCGCGCAACTGCTCCAGCAGCACCTGCCGGAGTCCGCGGTGGTCAAGGCGTTCAACCACATCCAGGCGGCGCAGATCGTGGACCGCCGGTCACCGGCCGGCACCGCGTCCCGGCGCGCGCTGGCCATCGCCGGGGACGATGCCGCCGCCAGGACGCGGGTCGCCGCCCTCATCGACGAGATCGGCTTCGACCTCGTGGACCTGGGGCCGCTCGCCGAGAGCTGGCGCATCGAGCCAGGTACTCCTGGCTACGGCGCCGAGGACGACGCCGACCAGCTCCGTGCGCACCTGGCCGGGGCCCGTCGGGACGACGCCGCCTGAGCAGGCCGGCCGGCGTTGGTCGGGTGTGCCGGGGACCGGCCGGGAGTCACGCACCGTCACCACGACACGAGATCATTTTTCCGCCTGCTCGGTTTGCCCCCGCCGGACCCGGGGGTATCGCATCACCACCGGACGGCGTCCCCACTCAGACCCGGTGGGACGACCCGATCAGTCGCCGACCCCGGTGCCCTCGTGTCCCCGGAGTGCCGTCTCGGCAGGCCCGTCAGCCTTCTTGCTCGCTAAGGGACGGCGGACTGGAACCCGGGTCGACGACGCGCACCATCCGTACAGCCACTCATGACGCACGACGAGGAGGAACGATGACCCACTCCATCGACACCCCCACACAGCCCCCGCCGAGCGGCGCGAGCAACGCCTCGACGACCCCGTCGACCAAGGACGTAGCCAAGGATCAGGCCGGCAACGTGGCCTCGACCGCGGCCCAGGCCGGCAGCCAGGTCGCCTCGACCGCCGCCGACCAGGCCAAGCAGGTCACCCACGAGACCAAGCGTCAGGCCCAGGACCTCGTCCAGCAGGGCCGCGAGCAGCTCACCGAGCAGGCCCGCACCGGCCAGCAGAAAGCCGGCCAGGGTCTCAGCGAGATCGCCGGCCAGCTGCGGACCATGGTGGAAGGTGGCGGCGAGACGCCGTCCGGCCCCGCCGCGGACCTGGTCCGGCAGGCCGGCGACAAGCTCGAGCAGCTCGCCAGCTGGGTTCAGGACCGTGAGCCCGGTGACCTCGTCAACGAGGCCCGCGCCTTCGCCCGCCGTCGTCCGGGTGCCTTCATGCTCGGCGCTGCCGTGGCCGGCATCGTCGCCGGACGCCTGACCACCGGCGTTGTGGCGGCGCACAAGGACAGCAGCAGTGGCACTTCGCCGCAGCCGCTGACCGGTGGCCCGACCTACGGCGAGGAGGGCTACGCGAGCACGAACTACGCCGCGGGCACCACCGCCGGCTACAGCGCCACCCCCGAGTACGAGACCACCCCGGCGTACGAGACCACCACCACGTACGCGACCGGCACCGGCTCGGTCCCGCCGCCGCCCTACGGCACTGTGCCGCCGGCCGAGACCGCGGTCCCGCCGACCACGCCGGCCGGCTGGGACGACCCGACCCGGACCCCTGGCGAGGTGGGCCGGCCGTGAGCAGCCCGTACTCCGGCGGCGGAGGGCCGCCCGTGGGTGAGCCGGGCTACGCGCAGGGCGGGGCGACGGGCTACACGCCCCCGCCCGCACAGCCGAGCTACGGCGACACCGCGGGCCCGATGACCGACGAGGGGCACCCCGACGTCGAGGGCACCTCGGTCGGCCAGCTCATCGGGGACGTCACCCGCGATCTGTCCACGCTGATGCGCCAGGAGCTCGAGCTGGCGAAGGCCGAGCTCAAGGCCGAGGCGAGCAAGGCGACCGAGGAGCTCAAGGCGGAGGCGGGTAAGGCGGGCAAGGGCGCCGGCATGCTCGGCGGCGCCGGCTTCGCCGGCTACATGGTGGCGCTCTTCCTGAGCTACGCCCTGTGGTGGGGTCTGGAGAACGTCATGGACGCCGGCTGGGCCGCGCTCATCGTCGCCGTCCTCTGGGGCATCGTCGCCGCCGTCCTGTACTCGATGGGCCGCAAGGCGCTCAAGACGGTCGACCTCAAGCAACTCAAGCAGCTCAACCCCAAGCCCGAGCGCACCGTGGAGACCCTCCAGCAGGTGCCCGGCGCTCTCAAGCCCAACTGACCGGATAGGAGACCGACATGACCAGCAGTGATCCGGACATGATCCGCCGCCAGATCGAGGACACCCGCAACAACCTCAGCTACGAGGTCGACGCGCTCAACGAGAAGGTCAACCCGAGCCGGGTCGTGGACCGTCGCGTCGGCAAGGCCAAGACCACGGTGACCGGTTTCAAGGACCGCGTCTTCGGCGCGGCGCACGAGACCGGCCACCACGCGGGCGGGGCGGCACACAACGCCTCCGGCAGCGTGCAGGGCACGGCCTCCTCCGCCGCAGACAGCGTGCAGGGCGCCGCCTCGAGCGCCATGGGCGCGGTACAGCAGGCACCGGACGCGATCAAGAGCCAGGCTCAGGGCAACCCGCTGGCCGCCGGCCTCATCGCCTTCGGTGTGGGCTGGCTCGTCTCCTCCCTGCTGCCCACCAGCGAGAAGGAGAAGCAGCTGGCCTCGCAGGCCGAGAGCGCCGTCAAGGAGCACTCGCAGCCGCTGGTCGACCAGGCCAAGAACGTGGCTCAGGAGATCGGCGACAACCTGAAGCCGGCCGCGCAGGAGGCCGTCGAGTCGGTCAAGTCCACCGCCCAGGAGGGCGTCCAGACCGTCAAGGGCGAAGGCCAGTCCGCCGCCTCCGACGTCCAGGGCCAGGCCAAGGACGCCAAGCAGACGGTCCAGGGGCACGCCTCTTCCTGACCGGCAGCACCCCGCCACCGCACTCCAGGACGGCCCCCGGCGTACCCGTCGGGGGCCGTGCTGCGTCCTCCGTCGTCACCTGAACGGGTGAGCCGCCCACCGCCGCGCTCCAGCCCACCCCCCGGCCTGTCGTCTACCGACGAGGAGCCACTTGTCCCGGATGTCGGGCCGGGCCGCGAGGTGAGGGAGGGAACGCCGTGGACGACACCGTCCGGGTGCTGGTCGCCGACGACGAGGACGACATCCGGCTGCTCGTCTCGCTGGCCGTCCGCAAGGCCGGCGGCACCGTGGTGGCCGCGGTCGCCGACGGCAGGCAGGCGCTGGCTGCCGCCCGCACCGAGCTGCCCGACCTCCTCGTGCTCGACGTCTCGATGCCCGGCGCCACCGGCCTGGAGGTCTGCACCGCGCTGCGGGCCGACGTCGCGACCGCCGGGTGCCGGGTCCTGCTGCTGTCCGCCGGCGCCTCCCCCGACGATGTCGCCGCCGGCCTCGCCGCCGGTGCCGACGCCTACCTCCCCAAGCCCTTGGCCGGGCTCATCGCCGAGGTCCGGTCGCTGACCGCGGTGGTGCGCGCATGAGCCTCCCGAGTGAGCAGCGGGGAGCGCCAGCGAGCGAGGAGCGGAGCGAACACCTCCGAGCGGAGCGAACCTCCGAGCGGAGCGAGGTATGAGCACCATCCTGGAGCGCCCGGCCGAGCAGACGCTGCCGCGCCACTCCCCCGTCCTCCAGCCCGCGCACCGGCTGTTCCCCGTCGGGCTGTGCGTGCTGGCGCTCGCCGGCATCGCCGTCCTCGCGTCCCGGCCCGCAGGCACCGGCATGCTGTTCACCGGCGCCTCCGTCGTCCTGATCGCCGTGGTCGAGCTGACCCGTCGGCTGCGCGGTCAGCTGGCCATGGCGCAGGCACTGGAACTCCAGCGCCGGGACCTCGTCTCGCAGGGGCGGACGACCGCCGAGGAGCTGGAGGTCGCGACCCGGATGATGCGGGCGCGCGCCCAGACGATGACCAGCGTCATCGACGCGGTCACCGAGCAGTCGATCATCGGCACCGACCGGGACGGGCTGATCCGGGTGTGGAACCCCGGCGCAGAGCGGATGCTCGGCCTGCCGCGGGCCGACGTCGTCCGCGCCCGCAGCATCACCGACTTCCACGCCCCGGAGGAGCTCGACGCGCGGGCCGACCCGGAGTCCGACGGCCACGCCGCCGCCCGGTTCGCCGCCCTCGTGCAGGTCGCCCGGGACCAGGGCAGCGACGTCCGCGACTGGACCTACCTGACCGCCGACGGCCGCCGGCTCACCGTGGCGGTGGCGATCACCCTGCGCACCGACGATGACGGCGAGCAGGCCGGCTGGAATTTCGTCGGCACCGACATGACCGAGGCGCGCGCCGCCGAGCGGCTCAAGGACCAGTTCGTCAGCCTGATCTCCCACGAGCTGCGCACGCCGCTGAGCTCGATCCTGGGCTACCTCGAGCTCGTGATGGACGACGAGGAGCAGCCGCTCACCGCCGACCAGCGGCAGTACCTGGGCACCGTGGAGCGCAACGCCCAGCGGCTGCTCCGCCTGGTCGGCGACCTGCTGTTCACCGCCCAGGTGGACGCCGGCCGGTTCACCCTGCAGCCGGCCGACGTCGACCTGGTTGCCGTTGTCCGCGCCGCGGAGGACACCGCCCGGGTGACCGCCGACGCCCGCGGCGTCTCGGTGCGCGTCGCGGCGCCCGACGGTGAGCTCGTGGTCCGCGGCGACGCCCTCCGACTCGGCCAGGCCTGCGACAACCTGGTGTCCAACGCGGTCAAGTTCACCCCCGCCGGTGGGTCGGTGACCCTCCGCCTGCGCGACGGTTGGCAGGACGACGCGGGCACGGTGACCGAACTGCCGCGAGCGGGTACCCGGCGGGTCGCCCTGGTATCGGTCAGCGACACCGGGATGGGCATCCCCACCGGGGAGCAGGGGAAGCTGTTCACCAGTTTCTTCCGCGCCTCGACCGCGCGGCGCCACGCCGTCCCCGGGGTCGGGCTCGGGCTGACCATCACCAAGGCGATCACCACCGCACACGGCGGTTCGCTGGACGTGGTCAGCGCCGAGGGCGCCGGTACCACCTTCACCATCACCCTGCCGGCGGGCTGACCCCGGGGCACCACCTGAGCTGTCGGCACCCTCTCCCGGGTCTGCGGGAGGGGGTGCCGTGCGTCTGTGGGGAAGTTCTTGGTTCTTTGCGGTTTTCTTGCGGATCGCTGGCGGGGAGCCTGCGGTTGGCCCTCCAGAGTCGTCCTTGTCGCCGGGAAGACCCGCCGACCAGGCCCGAACTCAGGAGAACGACATGACCGCCACCGCCACCACCCGCACCCGCACCGCCCGCAAGCTCCTGGGCTCCCTGGGCATCGTCGGCGCCGCAGCCGCCGTCGCCGGCATGGGCACCTTCGGCACGTTCACCGACAGCACCGCCCCGCTCAACGCCTCGGTCAACACCGGCACCCTGTCGATCACCCTCACCCCGGCCAACGACACCGCCGCCCTGTCGATGAGCGCCAACAACTTCGTCCCCGGCGACTCCCTGGCCCGCTCGGTCGACCTGGTCAACGACGGCACCTCCGCCTTCAGCGGCCTGTCCCTGGCCTCCACCGCCTCGACCAGCAACCTGCTGAGCACCGACGCCACCAACGGCCTGAAGCTGGGCGTCGAGTCCTGCTCGGTCACCTGGACCAAGACCACCGCCGCCAACGGCGCAGCCCTCTACACCTGCAGCGGCACCAAGAAGACCATGCTCAACACCGGCCCCGCAGTCGTCACCAACGGCAGCCTCACCACCCCCGCCAGCGTCACCGCCGGCGGCGTGGACCACCTGGTCGTCACCCTCTCCCTGCCGGCTGCCGCGGGCAACGAGTTCCAGGGCCTGACCAACTCCCTGGCCATCACCTTCTCCGGCACCCAGGCCAGCGGCACCGCCCGCTGATCCGGGCCCTGCCACCCACCTGCTGACCCCAGAGGACCCGCCATGATCACCGCCCTGCTGGCACCCCACGCCCGCCCCGTGCCCGGGGCCCCCATTCCCCGCCGCGACCAGGACTCCACCCCCGCCGGCCACACCCCGGCCACCGGGACGCGGACCCTGCACCGGGCGCTCGCCGGGCTCGGCCGCTGGACGGTCCGACTGGTCCTCATCCTGGCGATCGCGGCCTTCGCCGCCCTCGCCGTGGGACCCCACCTGCTGGACTACCGCACCATGACGATGCTCACCGGCAGCATGGCCCCGGCCATCGACCCCGGCGACGTCACCGTCGTGACGTCCCTCCCGGTCACCGACGTACAACCCGGGATGATCATCAGCTACCACATTCCGGTTGACGACCACCGCCTGGTCAGCCACCGCATCCTCACCGCCACCGCCAACCCCGACGGCACCGTCACCGTGCAGACCAAGGGCGACGCCAACGACGCCCCCGACCCCTGGCAGGCCGTCCTCCAAGGCGACACCGCCTGGCAGGTCCGCGCCGTCGTCCCCGAACTGGGCAACCTCATCCAGGCCCTCCGCACCCCCCTGGTCAGCCACGCCCTCGTCTACGGCGCACCCACCCTCCTCGCCGGCTGGCTCCTCCTCTCCATCTGGCGCCCCACCCGCACCGAAGACGACCAACGATGACCGGGCTACGACGCACGAACCGCCTCGCCCGCACCCTCGTGGTGCTCACCGTCACCCTCGCCGTCGGCCTGGGCATCGGCGGTACCGCATCCGCCGCCTTCACCAAGACCCTGACCGTGCCCCCTGTCTACGTCAGCACGGCCACCGTTGCCGCCCCGGGCAACGTCACCGCACGGATGGTGTCCTGCAGCAGCGCCCGCTCCCAGGACATCCTGCTCACGTGGGGGGCCAGTGCCACCGCCCGGACCTCTGGCTACCGGGTCACCGTCTACCGGAGCAACGGGACGGTCATCACCACCAGTCAGACCCCCGCTACCACGACCGCCGTGACGGTCACGGTGAACAAGTTCTCCTACGACCCGGCCGCTCTGCAGTTCTCCGTCACGACCCTCACCGACTACGGCTGGAGCACCGAATCACCCAAGACAGGAGCCGTCCCGTGCTGACCGCCATCGCCACCGACGACCGCGCCCTCGCCCTCCGCCGGGTCATGGCCCAGCAGGCCCGACAGGCCGTGGACGCCCACCACGAAATCTCGACCCACGACCTGCTCGACGGCCTGGCCGAGCTGACGCTGGCCGCCCAGGCCGCCGCCGGCCGGCGGTGGGGGCAGGCAGCCTGAGCTCCCCGCGCCGCAACGCACAGTGCCCACCCCGGAGACGGGGTGGGCACTGGGGCGTTCAGGCGGGGAATCAGGCGACGAGGCGGTAGCCGACCCCACGGACCGTGCGGATCTCCGGGGAGTTCAGGCCGGCGGCGGTGAGCTTGCGGCGGAGGTTGGACATGTGTGCCTCGACCAGGCGGAGGTTGCCCTCCCAGTCGGTCTGCCAGACCTCGCGGAGCAGGGTCTCCCGCTGGAGCACCCGGCCCGGCCGGGAGACCAGCGCGGACAGCAGGTCGAACTCGGTGCGGGTCAGGTCGACGGCCGCGCCGCCCACCCGCACCTCGCGGCTGTCCGGGTCGACCTCGAGCTCGGCCAGCCGGCGCACCGAGTCCTCGGCCAGGGCCGAGGCACCGGGCGCCGCGGGGGTGCGGGGACGGCGGAGCATGGTCTGCACCCGGGCGACGAGCTCACGCGGGGAGAACGGCTTGGCCATGTAGCCGTCCGCGCCGACGGCCAGACCGATGAGCAGGTCGACCTCCTCGGCGCGGGCGGTGAGCATGAGGACGTAGCAGTCGGTCTCGGCGCGCAGCTGGCGGCACACCTCGGTGCCGTCGGCATCGGGCAGGCCGAGGTCGAGCACGACGACGTCCGGTGCGTCCCGACGGACCTCCTCGAGGCACGCGGCCCCGGAGGCGACCTCACGGACGTCCATCCCGGCGCGGCGGAGCACCATCGCGACCAGTTCACGGATCTCGTCGGTGTCCTCGACGACGAGCACGGACTGACCCGACACGGTCCCTCCTCCACGACGACTGCACTGCGACGCCCGTCGGCGTCCTGTGCTGGTGATCGTCATCGGGGACGGGGACCTCCACCCCACGCCCGGGGCCGCTCCCCCGTTCGGGTGAGCCGCCCCGCAGGTCAGAGACCGACGGTGAGCGCGGCGGTGTAGCCGCCGGCGACGTCGCCGGTCTTGGTGGCCAGCTGGGAGACGCCGCCGTCGTCGCCGAACACGTTGTTCCGGGTGAGCGAGGACTGCGCCAGGTTTCCGGACGCTCTGCTCGTAGCCGCTGGTCGCGTACACGGTGGCGCACGTGTCCTCGGGCAGGGCGATCTGGCTGGTGGCCAGCACCCGACCGGCGGCGGTCGCCTCGTCCAGGCTCCGGTAGACCTCGAAGCGAACGTGCGGCCGGCGGCCCGCGTAGGGCGCCGGGTAGATGCTGGTGAAGCTGACCCGCCCTGCGGCATCGGAGGCCTGGACGCCGCGCAGGTAGTTCTCGTCGGCGATGTCGTCGCTGTACATCAAGTACTCGCCGTCGCGGTTGCAGTGCCACAGGTAGACCGCCGCCCCCGCGACCGGGGTGTCGTCGTCGGCCTCCACCAGGGAGACTGGATGGTCAGCGGCACGCCCTCGGCCGTGGTGGTCGAGCTGCCGAAGCTGGAACGGATGTCGCTGCGCACGATGCCGCTCTCGGTGAGCACGTTCGGCCCGTTGGAGCCATCGCCGGGGTAGGGGCCGGCGGTCTCCTCCGGGATCTTCGCCACGACGGTCGCCGCGGCGGCCGTCGTCCCCGCAGCGCTGGCGGCGGCGGGCTGGACGTCGCCGATGCCGTCGCCGACGTGCTCTCGGCGCAGCCGGCCAGGGCGGCCAGCCCGGCCCCGCCCAGGAACATCAGCGCCCGCCGCCGGTCCATCGGCTTCGGCAGGTCGATCAGCAGCCGCCGTCGGGGGCGTGTGGCTCGGGTGCATGGTCGTGGCCGGCGGGGGTGTGCGTCGTCATGCGACCGGCGTCGGCCGCCCCACTGAGCCGGCGGGGAGACCGGACTGTGCGTCGGCCGTGCGGCTCAGACGAAGGCGCTCATCCCGGTGACGGACCGGCCGACGATGAGGGTGTTCATCTGCCGGGTGCCCTCGTAGGAGTACAGCGCCTCCGCGTCGGCGAAGAACCGGACGACGTCGTGGTCGAGCACGATGCCGTTGCCGCCGAACAGCTCGCGGGCCCAGGCGACCGTCTCACGGCCCCGGCTGGTCACGTAGCTCTTGGCCAGCGACGCCTGGTCGTCGCGCAGCGCGTCGTCCTCCTGGAGCTGGGACACCCGCACCGTCATGCCCAGGCTGGCGGTCACGTTGCCCAGCATCCGGGCCAGCAGGTCCTGGACCAGCTGGAAGCTGCCGATCGGCTTGCCGAACTGCTGTCGCTCCTTGGCATAGGCCAGCGCCACCTCGTAGGCGCCCAGCTGGCAGCCGACGCCGCTCCAGGCGACGCCACCGCGGGTCACCTTCAGCACCTTGTTGACGTCCTTGAAGGAGTTGCCGTCCTCGAGCTTGTTCTCCGCGGGGATGCGGCACTCCGTGAAGGTGAGGTCGGCGTTCTGCACCGTGCGCAGCGAGAACTTGTCCTCGATCTTGGTGGCGGTGAAACCCGACGTCCCCTTCTCCACGACGAAGGTCTTGACCTGATCGTCGGCGACATCGCGGGCGAAGACCACGACGACGTCGGCGAAGGTGCCGTTGCCGATCCAGCGCTTGGCGCCGTCGAGCACCCAGGAATCGCCGTCCCGACGGGCCGTGGTGCGCATGCCGCGGGCGACGTCCGAACCGCCCTCGGGCTCGGTCAGGCCGAACGCGCCGATGGTCTCCAGTCGCATCATCGACGGGATCCAGCGCTGCCGCTGCTCCTCCGAGCCGAGCACCATGATCGAGCCCATCGCCAGGCCGTTGTGCACGCCGATGAAGGTGGCCATCGAGGGGTCGACGCGGGAGAGCTCCATGGCCTGGAAGCCGGTGAACAGCCGGGAGGCGCGCGGACGGCCGTCCCAGTCGTAGGGGCGGCCGACGATGTCCGCCTCGGCGAAGCGCGGGATGAGGTCCATCGGGAACTCGGCCGCGGCCCAGGCCGCGTTCACCCGCGGCTTGACCTCGGTGTCGAGGAACTCGCGCAGGGCGAGCAGTTCCTTCTGCTCGTGCTCGGGCAACAGGGACTGGTACCCGAAGAAGTCGGCCGGCAGGAGCAGGTCGGAGGTCATGGCGGCGGTGCCTTCTCTCTGTCGTCGGCGTCCCTTCCCGATGCTGCGCCTCATCCGTGGCGCCAGCCACCCAGGGTCGCCCAGCTCGCCTGTGCCGAGTGACACCTGAGCGCGGACCGACCGACCCCTGTTCCACGCTGACGTGTCACTCGATGAGCGGTCGGGTCCAGGTGAGCAGGTAGCGCCAGAACACCAGCCGGCGGACGCGGACGCCAGGGAGCACGGCAGAGGCGGCCGCCCGGACCTGGCGGGTGGTCAGCTCCGGATGCCGCTCGGGCGCTCGGGCGCTCGGGCGCTCGGGCGAATAGTGGCCGTCCGGTGAGCGCGCGGCCGGCCGCGAACGCCGTCCCCAGGGCCCGCTGCCCGATCACGGCCGCGAGCTCCACCGGGACATCGACGGGAGGTCCGTCCGCGGCAGCGCGACCGCGGCCAGCACCCCGCTGGGGCGCAGCCAGCCCGCCATCCGTTCCAGCGCCGGGAGCAACGGCAGGTGGTGGAGCGAGCTCAGGCTTAGGACGGCGTCGTACCCACCGGCCGGGAGGTCGACCGTGAGCGCGTCACCCTCGATCACCGTGAGGTTCCCCAGCGCCCCGCGACGGGCCAGCGCCACCATCTGCGGGTCCCGGTCGACGGCGTCGACCCGGTCGACCCGCTGCGAAAGTTCCCGAGCCAGCGCACCGCCACCGCAGCCCACGTCCAACACGCGCCGGGCACCCAGTGGCATCTGCCGCACCAGCAGCCGGTGGTACCAGGAGTTGTGGTCCCAGTCGGTGTCCACTCAGTTGAGGGTGCGCGTGCTCTCCGGAAGCGTCCCGCCGGCGACGAACCCCGCCGTGGCATCCTGCAGCGCGGTCAGCGCCACCCGCTGGGTGAACGGGCCGGTCGAGACCCGTGCGACACCCAGCGCCTGCAGTTCCCGCGCGGGCAGGGAGGCGCCCGGCACGCTGATCACCGTGAGCTTGTTCGGCCCGAGCGCGTCGACCAGCGCGGCGATCTCCTCGCGGGTGACCACGCCGGGCACGAAGACCACCGGCGCGCCGGCCTCCAGGTACGCCCTGCCCCTGCGGGTCGCCTCGGTGAGCACCTCGCCGCGGTCGGCGTCCGGGCCGGCCTTCACGAAGGCGTCGGTGCGCGCGTTGAGGACGAAGTCGATGCCGGCGTCGCGGCCGGCCCGCAGCACGGCCTCTACCGCGGCGACCGCGTCGTCGAGGGGCTTGAGCTGGTCCTCGAGGTTGCCGCCGACGACGCCGGCCGCGATGGCCCGGCGCGCGGTCTCCCCCGCGTCGCCGTAGCCGGCCTCGAAGTCCATCGTCACCGGGACGTCGACCGCCTTCACGATCCGCTCGACCATCCCCAGGTGCAGCTTCAGCGGGATGTGCTCGCCGTCCTCGTAGCCGAAGGTGGCCGCGATCGAGTGGCTTGCGGTGGCCAGCGCGCGGACCCCGGGCGTGCCCGCGACGACCGTGGCGGACACGACGTCCCAGACGTTGGCCAGGGTGAGGATCTCCGGGGCGGTGTGCAGGTCCAGGAGGGTGCGGGCGCGCGTCGCGAGGTCAGCCATGCGGGTAGACGTAGCCACATGTCGCCGTGTCGACACGTCGACATGAGGTCACTGCCCGCGGGACTCCAGCCGAACGACGTCGTCCGGCGCACCCGCGCGCCTGACCCCGCCGACCGCCGTCCACAGCGCAGGGTGGTGTCCACAGCTGCGCGGCGGCGGCACTGAACGGGCGCCGCCACGGACACGATGACGGGGTGACCCACCGGCGACCTGCCGACCCGGGTCCCCGGACGAGGAGGACTGCATGGCCGACGACCCGCTCCCGCTGCTGCTCATCGCGGGCGCCCGGATCGCCGGTCAGCCCGGGGTGCTCGCCTCGGAGCTCGACCCGCTGGTCCGCCGGCTGACCCGGCTCGACCCCGACGTCGACAGCGACGGCCACGCGCAGCGGACGCTGACCACCCTGCTCCCCCACCTGTGGGCGGCGGGCTGGCAGCCGGCCGACGTGGTCCACGTGGTCCGGCGGCGCACCAGCCAGCGGGGCGCCCGGCTGATCGGCGCCGTCCTCCGGGCCGATGCACTTGCCAGCGGTGCTGCCGACCGCGCGCCGGCGGCCTGGGTCGCCCAGCTCGACGCGGTGCCCACGTCGGCCACGTCGGTCGCCGACTGGTGGCGCGGCGAGCGGGTCGACGCGGCCGACGCCTGGCGGGACGTGCTGCGGGTGATCGGGCAGGTGCGCACCCTCCCGTCGCTGGAGATGCTGCTGCCGCCACCGGCGGCGTGGTCGGTGGGCCTGCGGGTCGACCTGGACGCGGTCACCGGGGCGGACCCGAAGCTGCTCGGCCGGATCCGGGCGTTGCTGGCCAAGGCCGAGTCGACCGACTTCGAGGAGGAGGCCGACGCGCTGACGGCGAAGGCCCAGTCATTGATGGCACGGCACGCGATCGACGCGGCCGTGCTGGCGCAGCGGCCGGGGGCGGCGGCCCGGTCATCGGTCACCGCGCGGCGGCTGCACCTGGAGGACCCGCACGTCGACGCGAAGGCCGCGATGGTGCAGGCGGTGGGGTCGGCGAACGGGGTCCGCGTCGTCCTCGTCCCGGCGTTGGGCATGGCCACCCTCGTCGGGCTGGCCGACGACCTGGACGTGGTGGAGCTCCTGGTGACCTCGCTGCTGCTGCAGGCCAACCGGGCGATGACCGCCGCCACCCGCGGCGGTGGATCCCGGACGCGGTCGACGGCCTACCGCCGCGGCTTCCTCTACGCCTTCGCGCAGCGGATCGGCGAGCGGCTGGCCGAGGCCCGCGACCAGGCGACCGCCGACGCGACGGCGGCGTACGGCAGCGCACTGCTGCCGGTGCTCGCCGAGCGGGAGCGCGCCGTCGAGCGCGCGGTCGGCGAGCTGTTCCCGCGGTTGGCGCAGCGCGCCGGCCGCGTGGTGGACGCGACGGGCTGGCACGCCGGCCGGCTGGCGGCCGACGACGCGGACCTGGGCACGGGGCACCGCCCCCTGCCCGCGGGCCGGGGCTGACCGCCCGGGTTCAGAGCAGGACGTCGAGGACGGGGCCGACCTCCCGCATCATCGCTGCCTGCAGCATCTGGTCGACGGCGGTGGTGTGCCACCCCGCCACGAACAGCAACTGCGCCGCCGGGTGGTCGTCCAGTGACGCCGTCACTGCGACCAGCCCCGCCTGTGCCACTGCCCTGCACGCGAAGGTCTCCATGACCGGCCCCTCTCATCCGTGTCCTGGAGTGGTCGGCAGAAGGAGGACGGAACTGGAGTCCGTACACAGAGAATTGACGCAAATGGCCATTTCTGCGAATGGCGCCACTCACCGCGTGGCGGGGCGCTCCGGGTCGGGCAGCAGGTCGCCCGACCCGGGCAGCATCGTCTCGTTGCGGAAGAACGCCGGCGCGACGACGTTCCAGACCGCCATCAGCACCACCCCGAGCAGCAGCGCACCGATGCCGATGACGAACACCCCGCCCACCCCGAACACCACGGTCTCGCCGTACTCCGGATCGGCGAACTCGACGCAGGCCAGCACGAAGATCAGCAGCATGAACAGGCCGCCGAGCAGCGGGAGGACGACGCGCATGAGCACGTCCCGCGCCGTCCGCTGGCCACGCCGGAACTGCCAGGCGCAGGCGAACCCGGTCAGCCCGTAGTAGAACGCGATGAGCATGCCGGTGGCCACGACGGAGTCCTGCAGCACGTTGTCGCTGACGAGGGTGAGCCCCACGTAGAAGGCGATCGACACGATCCCCATCCAGATCGTGGACACCGACGGCGTCAGGTACCGCGGGTGGATCCGGGCGAAGGACGACGGCAGCGCCTGGTAGGTCCCCATCGCCAGCGTCCCGCGCGCGGTGGGCAGGATCGTGGTCTGCGTACTGGCCGCCGACGACGTCAGCACCGACAGGATCAGCAGCGCCTGAAGGACCCGGCCGACGACGTCGTCGCCGAACACCGTCGCGCCGAGCGCGGCGAACACGTCCTCGGCGTTGGCCTCGTTGCCCAGCCCGGTCCCCTCGGCGCCGACCCCGGCAAAGGCCACGGTTGCGATCGACACCACCACGTATATGCCCACCAGCAGCACCGTGGAGATGACCGCCGCGCGGCCGGGCGACCGCGCCGGGTCCCTGGTCTCCTCGTTGACCGCCAGCGCCGAGTCCCAGCCCCAGTAGATGAAGATCGCCAGCAGCATCGCCTCGGTGAGCGAGGCCCAGTCCAGGCCCGAGGGCCACAGCCAGGACAGCGACGGGGTCAGCGAGCCGGCCGGCGCGCTGCCGCCGTAGACCTTGACCAGCGCGTAGCCCGCGAACACCACCAGGACGACGACCTCCACCGCCAGCAGTACGTTCTGCAGGCGCGCGGTCGGCTCGATCCCGCGGTAGCAGATCCAGGTCATCAGGGCGATCCAGCCGACCCCGGCCACCGTCGTCCAGAAGGCGCTGTCAGCCAGGCCGTCGAGCCCGAGCAGCCGGTAGCCGTAGGAGCCGGCGACCTGGGCGAGGTTGGCCATCACGATGACGTCGGCGGCGATGATGCCCCAGCCGCCCATCCACCCGGTCCGCGGTCCGAACGCCCGGGCTGCCCAGGTGAACGTGGTGCCGCAGTCGGGCTCGCGGCGGTTCAGCTCCTTGTAGGCCACCGCGATCAGCCACATCGGGATGAACGCGAGCAGCAGAATCGCCGGCGCCTTGACGCCGACGGCGATGACCACGAAGCCCAGCGTGGCGGCCAGCGCATAGGCCGGGGCGGTCGAGGAGACAGCCAGCACGATGGCGGACAGCAGGCCGATCGCGCCGGGCTTGAGGCCCTTGTCGACGGCGGCTCCCTCGGGCGGCAGCGCCACCTTGGACGTCGGGGACGGGGTGCTCATGCGGCGTCGGCCGGGCTCGCGGTCACGGCACGGTTATCGCACAACGCATGGGAAGACCTGCACCGGGGTCAGACGTGCGGCTGACCGGTCGAGGCGCTGGTCCCGCCGTCGACCGGCAGCACAACGCCGGTCACGTAGGGCGGGGCATCGCTGGCCAGGAACAGCACGGCGGGGGCGACGTCCTCGGGCTCGCCGGGCCGGCCCAGGGCGATGCGGTCGACGAAGGGTGCCAACGACGCGTCGTCCCGGCCGACGCCCTCGGTCAACTCGGTGAGCGTGAACGCCGGCGCGACGGCGTTGAGCCGCACCCCCGCACTCCCCCAGTCCAGCGCCAGGGCACGGACGAAGTTGCTGATCGCGGCCTTGATGGCGTTGTAGGCGGCCTGCCCCCAGTCGCCACGGTCGCCGGAGACGGAGGAGACGGCGACGAGGTCGCCCCCGGGGGCCGCCAGGTGCGGCAGCGCGGCCTTGACCAGGTGGAAGAAGGCGTCGACGTTGGTCGCGCGCAGCCGCTCCCATGCATCGTCGGCGAGCTCGGTGACCGGGCCAGCCTCGTAGCCGGCGGCATTGCTGATCACGACGTCCAGCCGGCCGAACCGTTTGACGACATCGGCCACCAGCCCGGCGACCTGCGCGCCGTCGGACACGTCGGCCGGCAACGCGGCGGCCCGTTCGGCCGGGTGGCCCTCGAGTGCCTGCTCGAGTCGTTCCCGGTGACGTCCGCTGATCGCCACGGTGGCGCCGGCGTCCAGGAACGCGCGGGAGATCGCCAGCCCGATCCCGCTCCCTCCGCCGGTGACGAGGACGACGGAACCGGTGAAGTCGAAGGTCGCTGTCTGCACGGCCACCTCCTTTTCGGCCAGGCGCGCGCACACACCTCGCCACGGCGTCCGGCGCGGTAAAGGCATGGACACCGCCGGCCTGCGCGCGCTCTGATCACCCCTCCGGCCGGGACAGGAAGACAGGACACCATGCGGATGCACGCCGACGAGGTGCTGACCGACGCGGCGCTCGTGCGCCGGCTGCTCGCGGCCCAGTTCCCGCAGTGGACCGGCCTCGAGGTCACCGCGGTCCCTTCGGCCGGGACGGACAACGCGCTGTACCGGCTGGGCTCGGACCTGGCGGTGCGGCTGCCCCGGATCGGCTGGGCCGTCGCGGACGTCGGCAAGGAGCAGCGCTGGCTCCTCCGCCTCGCCCCGCACCTGCCGCTGCCCGTGCCCGTGCCGCTGGCCCAGGGGGCACCCGGCGAGGGGTACCCGTGGGCCTGGTCGGTGGTCCGGTGGCTCGACGGGGCGGAGGCGGCTGCCGACCGCGTCGGGGACCTCGGCGTCCTGGCGACCGACCTCGCCGGCTTCGTCACCGCGCTGCACCGGGTCGAGGTGTGCGACCCGGCGCCGGCCCTGCCGCCCGGGCGCGGCGTACCGCTGGCCACCCGCGACGACCTCACCCGCAGCTCGATCGCGGCCCTCGCCGGCAGCGTCGACACCGCGGCGGTCACCGCGGCCTGGGAGGACGCGCTGTGCGCACCGGCCTGGGACGGCGCGCCCGTCTGGGTGCACGGCGACCTGGCCCCGGGCAACCTGCTGCTGACCGGCGGCCGGCTCAGCGCCGTCATCGACTTCGGCGCCCTGACCATCGGTGACCCCGCCGTCGACCTGCTGCCGGCCTGGAACCTGTTCCCGGCCGCGGCTGGGCGCTGTCGGTGGCGCTGGTCGCCCTGCCGTACTACCGGGACACCAACCCAGTGATCGCCGCGACCTCCCGGCACGTGGTCGACGAAGTGCTCGCCGACCAGGCCCGGACCGGCTGACCCGCGTCCCCCCTTCCACAGAATGGCCACTGCTGCGGAATCGGCGACACAGCGTCTCGGTTGCCGCGGTCGATCGTCCGTGAACAGATTCGACGGTGACCGCACCCAGCACCGCCAGCTTCGCCGGGCGCAACGGCTACGTCGCCGTCCCGGTGGCCACCTCCGACCGGCCGGGACCGTGGCCCGGGATCGTGCTGGGGCACGACGCCTTCGGGCTCAGCGACGACATGCGCGAACAGGCCGACTGGCTGGCCGCCGCGGGCTACCTGGTCGCCGTGCCCGACCTCTACCAGGGCAAGGGCATGGTGCGCTGCTTGAAGAGCACGTTCACCCAGCTCACCGCACAGGAGGGCCGGTATTCGACCAGGTCGACGCCGTCCGGGCGGCGGTGGCCGCCGATCCGTCGTGCACCGGCACGGTCGGCGCGATCGGCTACGGCATGGGCGGCGGGTTCGCCCTGGTGCTGGCCGGGCAGCCCGGCTGGTCGGCCTCCAGCGTCAACTACGGGATCCTGCCGAAGAACCTGGACGAGGTGCTGGGCGGCGCGTGCCCGATCGTGGGCAGTTTCGGCGGGCGGGACAAGGGCCTGCGCGGCGCGGCCGGCAAGCTGACCGAGGCGGCCGCCGCGGCCGGGGTGACCGTCGACGTCCACGAGTACGCGCAGGCCCGGCACGGGTTCATCAACCGGATCACGACCGCCTCACCCCGTTGACCTGCCCGCCGGCCTGCTCGACCTGCTGTACAAGCCCAGCCCGTGCTTCTTGGCAACCCTCATACGACGGTGCGCCGCAGATGACCCGGACCTGGGTCGACTCCGATCTGGCGCAGATGTACACCGGCGGCCCCTACGCCTGGTACGGCGGCCGCGACCAGACCCGGCTGATCGTGACCATCGAGGGCCGAGAAGATCAGCTCGCCGCAGGGCTGACGCGGTCGGCGGGTCCCTGCGACGCAGGGTCGCGCGTGCTCTCCACGGCGTTCTTCGCCGAACTGGAACACCGCTTCCTCGAAACCCGACCCCGACGCGCCTACCGTGGTGTCATGCCCGCCGACACGCCCGACCGCCCGGAAGGCGCTCCCGTTGGCCGGCGCATCGTGCTGGGGCTGCTCGGGCTCGGGGCGCTCGGCATCGTGACCGGGACGGCGTTGCAGGACGGGCTCGGCACGGTCCTGGGCCCGGTCGAGCTCCGCGACCCCACCGGCCTGGCCGGCTTGATCCCGTCCGGGGACACTTTCCGCTACTACTCGGTGACCGGCGGCGTGGACGAGCCCGGCCCGCGCGACTACCAGCTCGCCGTGAGCGGGCTGGTGGAGCGACCCGGCCAGCACACGCTGGCCGACCTGCAGGCGATGCCGCAGACCAGCCTGGTGCGCGACTTCCAGTGCGTGACCGGGTGGCGGGTGCCCGAGGTGCCCTGGGTCGGCGTCCAGCTCGCGCACCTGCTGGATCTGGCCGGCCCGACCCGGGACGCGGACGCCGTCCGGCTGACGTCGTTCGACGGCGCCTACACCGAGAGCCTGACGCTGGAGCAGGCCCGCCGACCGGACGTACTGGTGGCGCTGCAGATGCTGGGTGCGCCGGTGACCCACGATCACGGCGGGCCGGTGCGGCTCTACGTGGCGCCGATGTACGGCTACAAGAGCCTCAAGTGGCTGTCCGGGATCGAGCTCACCCAGCAGGTCGTGCCCGGCTACTGGGAGGAGCAGGGCTACGAGGTCGACGGCTGGGTCGGCGCCTCGAACGGGCGCAGTGATGACCCGACCAGCTGAGCCGGCCCCGCTGGAGGCGGAGCTTGCGCGGTTCAGCCGTCCGGTGCGCTGGGTGCACGGGCTGACCGGCGTCCTCATGCTCGTGTGCATCGCCACCGCGGCGGTGCTCTACAACGGCTCGCTGCAGGTGCTGGTCGGGCACCGCCCGGTGGTCGAGCAGGTGCACGTCTGGAGCGGCTACGCGCTCCCGGTGCCGCTGCTCGCCGGCCTGGTGTCGGGCAGCTACCGCGGCGACCTGCGCCGGCTCAACCGCTTCACGCCGCACGACTGGCGGTGGCTGCGGTCGCGCTCGCGCCGCGACGGGCTCATCCCGGTCGGCAAGTTCAACGCCGGCCAGAAGCTCAACGGTGCGCTGAGCACCGGGGCCATCGCCGTCCTGCTGCTCACCGGGGTGGTCATGTACAACACCGGGCTGACCAGCGACGCGTGGCGCACCGGCGCCACCTTGATGCACGACTGGTTCTCCCTCGCCGTGGGCCTGCTCGTCGTTGGGCATGTCAGCTTCGCGCTGCGCGACCCGATCGCGATGCGCAGCCTGCGGACCGGCACCGTGTCGCGGCGCTGGGCCCGGCACGAGCACGACGCCTGGGCCGACGAGGTGGAGGGAATCCCGCCGGGCCGCTGACCTGCCCCTACGGTGGGGGCGTGCACGACGGGGAGGGCAGGACAACCGGTGTGAGCCGGTTCCTCCGGGGCAACCCCGGGGCGTCCAGTGATAGCTGAACATCTCGTCACCCGCCGGCCGGCGCGCTCCGCGCACGCAGCGGCGGATCCCTCAGTTCTTCCTGCGCACCACGCAGGGGTGGGAGCGCGGGCACGCCGCCGACGTTCCGCCGCAGGTGGTGCGCTGGCAACCGGTGGCCACGGCCGGCGTCCGGCGCCGCAGGGACCGCGCCGACCTGCCCGACCTCGCGGCCCTGGCCCGCCTGTTGAGCGTCGACCAGGGCGAGCTGGCCTGGTTCGCCGACGCCCGCGGGCTGGAGCGCACCGCCGGGAAGGCGCTGCGGCACTACCGGTGGACGGCGGTGGAGCGCCGCGGCGGCGTCCGGCTGCTGGCCGCGCCCAAGCCCCGGCTGAAAGAGGCCCAGCGGCGCTTGCTGCGGCACGTGCTCGAACCCCCTGCCGGTGCACGACGCGGCGCACGGGTGCGTGCCCGGCCGGTCGGTGCGGACTGCGGTGACCCCGCACGCCGGGTCGACCGTCGTCCTGCAGATGGACCTGGAGTCCTTCTTCGCCAGCATTCCGGCCGGTCGCGTGCACGGGTGGCTTCAGGGCACGGCCGGGCTTCCGGAGCCGGTGGCACACACGGTCACCGGGCTGGTGACCACTGTGCTGCCGCTCGCCGTGTGGCGGCGGGTCCCGGTGCCGCGGGAGCACGCGGCCCGGGAGCGGCACCGCCGGCTCGGAGAGCGGCTCGCCGTTCCGCACCTCCCGCAGGGTGCACCGACGTCCCCGGCGCTGGCCAACCTGGTCTGCTTCCGCCTGGACCGCCGGCTGGCCGGCCTGGCCGCGGCGTTCGGGGCGACCTACACCCGCTACGTCGACGACCTCACCTTCAGCGGGAACCCGACGCTGCGCGGCGGGCGGCTGGCGGAGGTGGTCACCCAGGTGGTGACCGACGAGGGGTTCCGGGCCAACCCGGCCAAGACCCGCACCACTGCTGCGGCCCGCCGGCAGGCCGTGCTGGGCACGGTGGTCAACGCCGGGCCCAAGCTGCCGCGGCCGGAGCGGGACGCCCTGCGCGCGCTGCTGCACCACTGCGCTGTCCACGGGTGCGGACGCAGGTCCGCGACCGCGATCCCGCGAGCTTCCGCGACCACGTGCTGGGCCGGGTGGCGTGGGCGTCGGCGGTGAACCCGGAGTTCGGCGTCCGGCTGCGGGTGATGGCCGGGCGGATCGACTGGGCCGGCGCGGGCGATGCGCCGGGCGCGTGACCGGTCAGGGGGTGGGGGTCGGCGTGCCCGCGTCGGTTGGGGCGCCGTCGCACGGCAGGCCGGTGAAGTGCCGAAGCGCCTCGAGCAGGACGTCGCCGTCCGTCGTGCCGAGGACGACGGTGACGTGCGGACCGGTGCCGCGGCGCAGCAGGTCGACCGCGTCGAGGGCCTTGGCCAGCACCTTCGCCCGGGCCCGCTCGGTGCCGGCGTACTCGATGCCGGACGTGGTGGCCTCGGTCGTGTCGGTGACCGTGCCGACGGTGAGCCCGCCGTCCGCCAGGTGCTGCGCCACCTCGTCGGCCACCGCGTGGTCCGCCGTGCCGTTCACGACGTCCACGGTCAGAGCGTCGACCGGCTCGGACTCGCTGCCGCAGGAGGTGGGGGCAGGAGTCGGTGACGGCTCAGGAGTCGGGGTCGGCTCAGGGGTCGGGGTCGGGGTCGGGGTCGGGGTCGGCGTCGGGTCAGGAGTCGGCGTCGGCGTCGGCGTCGGCGTCGGCTCAGGGGTGAGGGCCGGGGTCGGAGTCGGCGTCGGCGTCTGGTCGGGAGTCGACGTCTGGTCAGGAGTCGACGTCGGCTCAGGGCTCAGCTCGGGAGCCTGCTCGGCAATCGGGGTCGGCGTCGCCACCGGCGTGGGAAGGCGCGGCGGCGGCGTCCCGGCGTATGTGGCGGCGAGGCCGAGGACGGTCGCCACGTAGCTGTCCGAGTGGTTGTACGCGAACACAGCGCGCGCCTGACCCGCCTCGGAGGACGGGTCGCCGCCGGCGACGCACAGGTACTCCGCCGTCGCCGCAGCCGCGTCGTAGATGTTGAACGGGTCGCTGAGCCCGTCGCCGTTGCCGTCCTCGCCGTAGAGCGCCCAGGTCGACGGGATGAACTGCATCGGGCCCACGGCGCGGTCGTGGACCGCATCCCGGTCGAACGTCCCGCCATCGGTGTCCAGGATCAGCGCGGTGCCGGACCCGTCCAGCGGAACGCCGATGACCGGTGGCGTCGACAGGCCGTCGGTGTGCAGGACCGCTCCGCCGAAGCGTCCGTGGTTGGACTCCACCCGCCCGATGGCGGCGATCAACGGCCAGCCGATGCCGCAGTCGGTCGGGCCGGCAGCCGCCCGGGTGTAGGCGTCGAGCGCGGTCGACGGGATGCCACCGGCCGCGAGTGTGGAGGCCACGCCTGCCTGGGCCGATGGACCCGCGATCGCCCGGACGGCGGAGGCCTCGGGCATCGGCTGGGTGGGCAGGACGGCGGCCGGCGGGTCAGCCGGCGTGCCGTGCGACGTCCCGCTCGAGGCCGCGAACAGGATGGCGGGTGAGGGTGCCGCGAGGGGCCGGGCAGCCGAGCCGCTGGGCACGGCGCTCGCCGCCGGCAGGAAGGCGAGCAGCGCAGCGGTGGTCCCGGCCGCCAGGACGGCGACGAGGGTCCGACCGGGGGTGCTGCCAGCCGACCGGCTCAGGTGACGGCCCCGCACGCGCCGGCCCCGCGAATGAGCCGGTGCATGCGGCATCGGGCGTCCCCTCGTGACCGGCCAGCTGCTCCCACTCGTTCGCGTGGGTGCGTGGCGATCGCTCGGGACCGCCAGCCACGAGAACCGTAGGCCGGGAGGTCCGAGAGCGCCATGGCTGACCGGGGAACGTCACTCCCCAGTTCATGGGGGCTGCGGACACGAGGGGGCAGCTGCCAATCTCCCCAGCAGGCGCCGCGGCGCTCTCCTCCACGTTGCCGCAGGGTCGAGCCGTCTCGAAACGACTCAGGCCGCCCTCCCGATGGGAGAACGGCCCGGTCAAGAGGGTGGAGCTGAGGGGACTCGAACCCCTGACCCCCACACTGCCAGTGTCCTTCTCGGGGGTTTCAGGCCTCGGTCAGGACCTCGAAAGTCAGCCATACCTGCTGCCTGACCTGCCCGTACGAGCTGTTGAGCAACGCCTGTTGTCGATGGCCACGAACGGGGGTTTGCGGACTTTTGCGGACTGCGAAGCCTTGCTAAGCATCCGGCCGGCGAGGCGCGCCCGTGACCCGGAGACCCCGGGCTGTCGCGGACACCGGTGCTTTGCCCGATGGGCACGAGGGCTCGATGTGGATGAGGTCAGACGCGAGGACCGCTCGTCGGGGACAGTGCTCCTCCCCCCACGGGCCGCGCCCCCTTTCGGCCCTACACCGGCACCGGCGGCCACCCGTCCATTAGCCGCCCGCCTTTCCTCCCCGGTCAGTACAGCCGGCGAGCGCGAGCGCCAGGTTGGCTTCAGGCCCCGGACGCCTCATCGGCGGACGCGGCTGGAGCTGTTCCTGGGTCGGACTGGCCGCCTCCGAGCAGGAACAAGCAGCGCTCACCCAGCGGCGTGATGGCCCAGGCGGCAGGGCCAACGGCACCCGGGAAGTTGATGTGGCCAGCATCGCGGAGCAGACCTTGCCCGGCGAGGACCGCGACCAGACCGTCCGCTATGCCGGCGAAGCGCGGCAGGACCCGTTCCACGTGCTCCACCTGCCAGCCGTACAGATAGGCGTAGATCATCACCTCGACCTGCTCCACGGGGGGCTTGGCGTGGATCCGCAGGTGCTTCAGCAAAACAACGTGGGGCTCCTCAAGGAGGTCGAGCGCAGCCGCTAAGACGAGCGCCTCGCCGACGTCCCCCTCGACCTGCAGCCCGTCGACGAGGACTCGCGCCAGCGCGGGGATCTCCTCCCTCAGCGTCGACCTCGCTGCAGCCTCCAGGATTCGGTTGAGCAGCTTCAGTCGGGCGTCGTAGTCCGAACTGCGCTCATCGAGGATGCTGAGGCCCGGAGGATGTCCCGGGTCTCGTAGAACTTGAGGTGGCGGTCCCCCGCCCGGTCCTGCCGTGAGGTGGGAGTTGGGCGTCCGCCAAGACACCATCGAGACAGGGGACCGCTGTGAAGAAGCTTAGCCAGAAGCCGACGACTGGAACGTCGGACGGGCCGGGTGTGGCCGTGCCCGAGCGGGTGAGCGTGGCGATGGCCGAGATCGCCGAGTCGATGCAGGAAGGCCTGCTCGCTCTGGCGGTGGGTGCCGGGCTGCAGGTAATGGGCGCGTTGATAGAGGCCGACGTCGCCGCGCTGGCCGGCCCGAAGGGCGTCCACGACCCCGAGCGGGTGGCCGTCCGGCACGGCCGGGAGCGCGGGTCGGTGTCTGTGGGTGGTCGCCGGGTGCCGGTCGACCGGCCCTGGGTCCGAGCGGTCGACGGCTCGGGTGAGCTGCCGGTGGCCTCCTACGACCTGTTCTCCGCTACCGAGGTGATGGGCCGGATGGCGGTGGAGCGGATGCTGGCCGGGTTGTCGACCCGCCGCTACCCCGTCGGGCTGGAACCGGTCGGTGAACAGGTCACCGCCACCGCGACGGCGACGTCGAAGTCGGCGGTGTCGCGGCGGTTCGTGTCCCTGACCGAGACTGCGCTGGCCGAGCTGCTCGCCGCGGACTTGTCCGCCCTCGACCTGGTCGCGTCGATGATCGACGGGGTGCACTTCGGGGAGACCTGCTGCATCGTGGCACTCGGGGTCGACATGACCGGCACCAAGCACCCGCTGGCGCTGGTCGCGGGTTCGACGGAGAACGCCACTCTGGTCACCGAGCTGCTGACCGGGCTTCGCGCGGGGCCTGGATGTGACCCGGCCGATGCTGGTCGGGCTGGACAGGTCCAAGGCGCTGGGCAAGGCAGTCGTGGACGTACTCGACCATCCGGTGATCCAACGCTGCCAGCTCCACAGAGCCCGTAAAGAATCAAGTTGTCGGCGTGTCCGCTGGGGCGTATCCGGCGGGAAGGGAGTTCAGGACGGCGGCCGCGGTGGAGAGGCGGGTAGCGGCGGGCGCGGCGGTGTAGCCGTGCTGGGCGAGGACCGGGCCGACTTCGCGGACGACGTCTCCGACGGTGCGTCGGCTGACGTCGAAGAGTTCGGCGAGGGTTGCGTGGGTGCCGAGGCCGCGCTGGTAGAGCACGGTGGCCAGCACCCGCTCGGCGTGATTTTCTGGGTGAAGA
>NZ_FNOZ01000178.1 GCF_900107175.1 Modestobacter sp. DSM 44400
CTTCTCGGCCAGTGCCTCATCGGACACACCGGTGGTCACCTCACCAAGCTTGACCCCCGAAGCCCAATCCTGGAGTTGATCCCTGCCGGGCCCTTGGCCCCCTTACCCGGGCTCACGCATCCAACCGCCGTCAGTCCCGGGCGACGTGGGACTCACTTACCACCGGGTAGCGGCCAACTTGCTTGTTCCCAGTTCTTCCGATACCTTCCGACATGAGGGGCAACACACTTCAGCGAACTCACCGAGCATGACTCCTTCATCACGGATTCACGGTCCACCTGGGCATCTCGGTCGTCCCTCTGCTGGCGCAGGTCCAGATGCACGAGCGCCCCGGCACTCTGCCGCCAAGCGTGTACGACTCCGGAACGAACTTCACGTTGACACCGGTCAGCGAAGAAGGAAGCAGAATGATGCGTAGCCGAGCGTTCGCCACCCTTGGGGTGGCCGGTGTGATGTTTGCCAGTTTCGTGGGCGTGGCCTCTGCTAACCAGGCCCCCCACTCATCGACTGACAAGGTGACGATCTGTCACCGCACGGGGTCGGCGACGAACCCGTACGTGGCGATCACGGTGAGCAAGGCCGGCGCGGCCAACCACCTCAAGAACCACGACGGCACCCTCAACTGGAAGGCGGCACCCTACAAGGCCGGGGTCTTGCAGGTCGGCGGCGACTTCGTCGCCAGCCCGGTCACCGGATGCGCGCTCCCGCCCGTCGTGGAGTACCCGGGCCCCTTCGTCCCGTGCGTCGTCAGTGTCGGAGTGACCCAGACCGCCACGACGGTGACCGGAACCAGCGCTGATGACACCATCGACTGCACCAACGCCAGCCCGGGCAAGACGATCCTGGGCCTCGACGGCAACGACACGATCACCGGCACCGCGTTCGGTGACGTCATCGACGGCGGCAACGGCAACGACACCATCACCGGCGGCCCCGGCGATGACGTCATCGAGGGCGGCAACGGCAACGACACCCTCACCGGCAGCGCCGGCAACGACGTCGTCACCGATGTCGGCGACGGCAACGACACCATCACGACCTGACCGAACCCGCCCCGCCCCGCCAACCAACGGGGCCGTGACACCGTCTCTACCTGCAGACCCTGAACCCGCCTGCACGTAGAGATGCAGGATTCAGCACTATGGCTCCGACCTTTCACTACGAGAGGTCGGAGCCATAGTGCTGAATACGACGAT
>NZ_FNOZ01000039.1 GCF_900107175.1 Modestobacter sp. DSM 44400
CGCGCACCGCGGCGAACATCCGCACGTAGGTGCCGTCGTCAGACCAGCGACGGTGGCGTTCCCACACCGATTGCCACGCGCCGAAGTGATCGGGCAGGTCACGCCACGGCGACCCGGTGCGGTACCGCCAGATGATCGCCTCGAGCGTCAGTCGGTGGTCATTCCACGGCCGGCCCTGATGACCGCCGGCAGGCAGCACCGGCTGGATCAACTCCCACAACTCGTCCGGGATCTCGTCGGTACGCAACATTCGTCCAGCGTCGCCCACCAACCCGCCAATCTTTGGCAGACACGCTCTAGTCGGCCAGCGGCGTGAACAGCAGCAGCGTCAGCGTGACGATGCCACCGACGATCACGTAGGCGCCGACGACGTGACCGGCCGCCGAGACCGGGAAGAAGTCGCCGTAGCCGACCGTCGCCGCGGTGACGACGAAGTACGACCAGTAATTGCCGGGCGTGACGATCTCACTGCCGGCCGGCTCGACCAGCGTCATGGCCAGCAGCTGGTTCCGAAGACCAGCACGATCACCGCAAGCGGCAGTCGCCAGCCCAGCAACCGACTGCGCACCAGCCGGGTGAACCGGGCGAGGATGAAGAACACGGCCCTCCGATCAGCGCCGATCGGTCGGGGCAACCTACCGCCCCGGCCGGTCCCGCAACCGGGACGGCTTTCACGGCCTCTCTCCAGGCGCGGCCCGCCTAGGCTCCGGCCATGTCCTCCGACCAGCCCACCGCTGCCCGGGTGGTCGGCGGGCGGTACGCGCTGGGCACCGAACTGGGCCGCGGCGGCATGGGGGTCGTCTGGCTGGCCACCGACCAGGTCCTGCAGCGGGAGGTCGCGCTCAAGGAGATCAGCTACCCCGTGCACCTGACCGACGCCGAACGCGCCGTGCTCCGGGAGCGCACGCTGCGGGAGGCGCGCGCCGCGGCCCGGCTCGACCACCCCTGCGTGGTCACCATCCACGACGTCGTCGAGGAGGACGGCCGGCCGTGGCTGGTCATGGAGCACGTGCACGCCCGCAGCCTGCAGCGGGTCCTCGAGGACACCGGGCCGCTGCCGCCGGCCCGCGTGGCCCGCATCGGCCTGGACGTGCTGGCCGCCCTGGAGGTCGCCCATGCCGCCGGCGTAGTGCACCGGGACGTGAAGCCGGCCAACGTGCTGGTCGGCGAGGACGGCCACGCCTGCCTCACCGACTTCGGCATCGCCACCACGACCGGTGACTCCACTCTGACCGCGGACGGCGCCGTCCTCGGCTCGCCGTCCTACATGGCACCCGAGCGGGCGAACGGCGAGCCGCCGGCCGCCGCGGTCGACCTGTGGTCGGTCGGCGCCACGCTCTACACGGCCGCCGAGGGCCGCACCCCCTTCGACCGCGGGGAGCCGATGGCCACGCTGCTCGCCGTCGTCAGCGACGAGCCCGCACCGATGCGGGCGGCCGGCCCACTGGAGCCGGTGCTGCGCGGCCTGCTGACCAAGGATCCGGCGAGCCGGATGTCGGCCGCCGAGGCACGCCGGCAGCTGACCGCGGTGCTCGCCACGGACACGGCGGAGCCCCCGGCGCACATTCCGACCGGCGACCGGCACGCGGCGGGGGGCGAGGCCGGACGCGGGGCCGAGGTCCAGCGGTTCGACCTGGCCGACCTGCTCTCGCTCGCCTCGTCGTCCCGGGCGGTGCTCGGCACCGTCGCCCGCGAGACCCGGCAGCGCGCGCACCGGCGCACCGCCACTCCGCAGCCGCCTGCCCCGCGCAACCGCCACGAGCGCCGGCAGGCCGCCAAGCAACGCCGGTTCCGCTTCAAGCGCCGGTGGGTGGTCGTGCCGCTGGTCGGGCTGGTCCTGCTGGTCGTGCTCGTGCTCGGTGCCCTCGCCCTGCTGCTGACCGGGGTCATCGAGCTGCGGTAAGCGGCGGTTGGCGCCGCGAGGCGCCGGGGTAGCGCGCAGGTATGGAGAGTCGCGACCTGCTGCTGACCGCCTTCGACAACGTCGAGGGGGTTGTCCGCCGCGCGCTGGACGGCGTCGACCCGGCCCTGCTCACCGCGCGGATCGACCCCGAGGCCAACACGATCGGCTGGCTGGTCTGGCACCTCACCCGCGTGCAGGACGACCACGTCGCCGAGGTCGCCGGACGGGCACAGGCCTACACGGAGGCCGGTTGGGCCGAGCGGTTCGCGCTGCCCTTCGACCACAGCGCGATCGGCTACGGCTTCAGCAGCACGGACGTAGCCGCCACCCGGGTTCCCGACCCGCAGCTGCTGGTCGACTACCACGCCGACGTGCACCGGCGGACCGCCGAGTTCGTCTCCGGGCTGTCGGCGGCCGACCTCGACCGCGTCGTCGACGAGCGGTGGGACCCCCCGGTCACGCTCGGCGTCCGGCTGGTCAGCGTGGTCACCGACGACCTCCAGCACGCCGGCCAGGCCGCGCTCCTGCGCGGCTTCCTGGAGCGCCGCTGACCGGCTGCCGGCAGGTAGCGTCGCGCGGGTGAGCAACGACTCCCCGGTCGACTTCTACGCCCTCGAGGACCTGCTTGCGCCCGAGGAGATCGAGATCCGGGACCGGGTCCGCGACTTCTGCGCCCGGGAGGTCACCCCGGTCATCAACGACTACTGGGAGCGGGCGGAGTTCCCCTTCGAGCTGGTGCCGAAGATCGCCGAGCTCGGCGTCGCCGGCGGCACCGTGACCGGCTACGGCTCGCCGGGCATGAGCGCCGTCGCGGCCGGCCTGGTCGCCGCCGAATGGGCCCGCGCCGACGGCAGCCTGGGCACCTTTTACGGCGTGCACAGCTTCCTGGCGATGCAGTCGATCGCCCTGCTGGGCGATGAGGAGCAGCGGGAGCGTTGGCTGCCGGCGATGGCCCGGATGGAGCTGATCGGCGCCTTCGGGCTCACCGAGCCCCAGCACGGCTCGGACGCCGTCGCGCTGGAGACCAGCGCCCGCCGGGACGGCGACGAGTGGGTCCTCAACGGCGCGAAGAAGTGGATCGGCAACGGCACCATCGCCGACCTGGTGCTCATCTGGGCCCGCGACGGGGACGGCAAGGTCGGCGGCTACGTCGTCCCCAAGGGGTCGGCCGGCTGGACGGCGACCCGGATGACCGGCAAGACCGCGCTGCGGGCGGTGTGGCAGGCCGAGATCACCCTGGACGACGTCCGGGTGCCGGCGGAGAACAAGTTGGCGAACTGCTCCTCGTTCAAGGACGTCTCCACCGTCCTGGACCGCACCCGCTACACCGTTGCCTGGCGGGCGCTGGGCATCGCGCAGGCCGCCTACGACCTCGCACTGGCGCACACACTGCAGCGCGAGCAGTTCGGCCAGCCGATCGCCGGCTACCAGCTCGTGCAGGAGAAGCTGGCCCGGATGCTCGCCGAGATCACCAGCATGCAACTGCTGAGCTGGCGGCTGTCAAAGCTGGCCGACGAGGGCCGGATGACCGCAGCGATGGCGTCCATGGCGAAGATGAACAACTGCAAGAAGGCCCGCCAGATCGTGTCCGACGCCCGCGACCTCTTCGGCGGCGACGGCATCCTGCTCGAGCACCACATCGCCCGCCACCACGCCGACATCGAGGCGATCTACACCTTCGAGGGCACCGACCACGTGCAGGCGCTGATCGTGGGCCGGGAGATCACCGGCATCTCGGCGATCACCGGACGGCGGCCGGCCCGCGCTCAGCAGGAGCCGCCGCAGTCGATCTAGCGGCACCGACGGGTGACGTGCCCCATAGCCGCCGGAGCGTGCGGCAGGGCCCTGGCGGCTGCCGCCGCGATGCTGTGCACGCCGAGCCGCTCCCGGATGTGCTCCATGTGCTTGCGCACGGTCCCGACGGAGATGAACAGCTGCTCGCCGATGGCCGCGTAGGAAACGCCGGCGGCGGCCAGGACCAGCACCTGCCACTCCCGGTCGGTCAGCCGCGGGACGCCCGCCCGCCTGCGTTCGGCGTCCAGCCAGATCTCCTGCAGGTGCGGCCGCAGCAGCGCCGCCACCTGCCGGTCCCGCTCGGTGAACCCCGGTCCGGACGAGCGCATGAAGCACACCCGCCGGGCCTCCCCGGGCGCCGCCGGCAACGAGACGATCATCGCGGCCTTCAGCTCGGGCAGGATCTCGCTGATCGGGTCGGCCAGCCGCTGCCGCTCGGTCGGGAAGAAGTCGCCGGTGTGGATGACCCGGCGCAGGTCCCCGCTGCGCTGCGGCCAGGAGCACAGTCCCTGCCACCAGTACTCCCAGAACGGGTCGTCGGCGGGCGCCTCGTGCGCCCCCGGGCCCTCGCGCCCGCCGCCGGACGCAGCCCCTTGCAGGCACGACGTCCGCTGCGTCTGGAAGACATGGTGCTGGTAGGTGACCTCGAGGTCGCACGGCACCAGCCGCAGCAGCCCCTCGAGCAGCGCCCAGGGCATCGCCTCGCCCGGATCGTCGACGTGCGCCTCCTCGATCACCTCGACGAGCAGGTCGAAGTCGGCGGCGCCCAGTTCGCTGGTGGTGGTCATCGGACCTCCTCGGTGCGAGATCGCTCAGCGACGTGGGTCCGACGGTAGGCCGGACCCGGCGATACCGGAATACGCCCGAAGGCGCATACCGGTCCAATCCCATCCGCAGCACGCTCGGAAGGAGCCCGAGCCGACCGGATCGGGCCGACCCCCGGCTTCCCGTGGTCGCCGCCGGCGACCCGGAAGGGACTCCGCCATGACCGCCATCGCCCACGCCCCGGGCGCCACCTGGGCCGCATCGCACCGCTTCCTCCTGCTCGTCCTCGCGTTCAGCGTCGTGCTGGTCGCCGCGGCCATCACCCTCACGCTGACGATGAGCGGGGACCCCACCGCCACGTCGCCGTCGGTACCGCACGCCGGTGGTGGCGGGGCGGCCGTGTGCATGAGCACGCCCGTGCCGACCCTCTGCTGACCCGTTGGGGTACCGCCGCTCCGCGCCCTGAGCCCGCTCGGAGAGGCGGTGCCCCCGACCGCTCGGCCGCGCTAGCGTGGCCGGGCACGTCCGGGCCGGTCCGCCGACGAGGGTGCCCTTGCCCGGGAGCCGGCCGAGCTCCGCAGCCTCGCCACACTGGAGAGCCGATGCAGACGAGGGACGACCGATGGCCCGCCGTCCGCCGGGTCCGTCCGACGACGCACCGACCGGGTGCATGGCGGACGGTGACCGCGTGCCTGTGCCTGACGGCGCTCACCTGCAGCGGATGCGAGCGGACGCTCTGCCCGTCGGAGGCCAAGTCGGTGGGCATCATGGTCCGGGTGTCACCGGCCTGGGCCACCGAGGGCCTGCGCGTCAGGGTGGGGTGCCCCGAGGGCGAGGAGTGCGGCTTCCTCGACGGACCCGTCTCCGGGGACGCGCGTCAGCCGGTCACGATCGCGACCGTGTTGCGGCCCCCGGCGGTGCGGGTCGAGGTGATCGAGGAGTCGACCCGCCGGACGGTCGCCGAGGGGACCGCGCTGGTGACCTATCGGGCCGTCGGACGGCAGTCGAGGTGCGGCGGGGACGCGACGGCCGCGGTCGAGTTCGACCCCGGGTGACCGGCCCGCGGTTCAGCTGGCGTGGTGCAGCACGGGTGCGGTGCGCCGGACGCACTCGGCGCACGCACTGCGCCCGGAACCGACCCGCTCCCAGCGCTGCGAGCCCCAGACCTGCACGATCGCGCCACAGACGGCGAGCTCGACCTCACCGTCCAGCTCGTCGGCCGGCCGGTGCGCCTCCAAGGCGTGCCAGGACGCGGGTGCATCGACGGGCTGTGCCCACGAGTGACGGTCTGGCCGGGCGAACCCGACGGCGTAGCTGCCCACGACTCGATTGTGCCTCAGAACACACCGGTGTTCCACCCGGACCGGATCCGATCCGTCGGCGCGCACGGTCGGTGAAGGAGCCTGCGCGCTCAGTTCTCATCGTCGCTGAGCTCGGCGAGGAGCCGGCCCAGCGCACCGGCCAGCGCAGCCGCCTGCCGGACCCCCAGCGACCCGGCGAGCGCCTGTTCGCGGGCCTGCATCAGCGCCTCCCAGCGGACCAGCCGGGTCCGCCCCAGCGCGGAGGGGTGGACGACCACGCGGCGCCGGTCGGCCGGGTCGGGCAGCCGGTAGGCCAGGGCGGCGTCCACCAGCCCGTCGACGACCCGGGTCGCGGTCGGGCCGGGCAGGTGCAGACCGGCGCCCAGCTGACCCATCGTGCGACCCGGCTCGGCCACCAGGCGCCGCAGCACCCGATACCCGTCGAGCGTGGCGCCGTCCTCGGCGAGGGCGGCGGCGACGGTGCGCGAGAGCCGGCGGGAGGTCGCGGTCAGCAGTTCGACCAAGTCCGGCGGAGCCTGCGGCCCGCTCGCGGCCGGCCGGTCGGGGACGACGACCTCACCCCGCGGCATGCGGCTGACCATACTCAACACCGTGCCCAGCAGCCCGGCTCCGCTGGACCCGTGGGAGGTGCTGCTCTCCGGGCCCGCGCCGGACGCCGTCCGGATCGGGCTGGCCGTGCCGCTGTCCGGCCCGCTGGCATTGACCGCCCCGTCCGCGCTGGCCCTCGCCGGGCTCGCCGCCGAGGAGTGCACCGGCGCCGGCGGGGTGGGTGGCCGGCGGGTGGAGCTGGTGGCCATCGACTCCGGACGGGCGCCGGAGGTGGTGGCCGCCGAGGCGACGGCGCTCCGGGATGCCGGGGCCATCCAGACACTGGTCGGCTTCCACACCAGCGATGTGCACCGGGCCCTCGAGCGCGCGTGGGCCGGCCGGGGCACCTACGTCTTCACCCCGCCGCACGAGGGCGGCCCGAGCGCCCCCGGCGTCCGGCGGACCGGGCACGGCCCGCACGCCCAGCACGCTGCCGCCATCGCCTGGCTGGTCACGCACCGCCGGGCCGCCCGCTGGGTGCTCCTGGGCACGGACTACGTGTGGCCGCGCGCCGTGCACCGCGCCGCCCGGACGGTGCTCGCCGACCTGGGTGCGCAGGTCGTCGGCGAGGCCCTGGTCCCCTTCGGTCCGGGCGACCCCGCTCCCTTGCTGGACCTCGTGGTGCGCAGCCGGGCCGACGCCGTCCTGTTGTCGCTGGTCGGCCGCGACCTGGCGCTGTTCCACCGCGAGTTCGCCCGCGCGGGCCTGGACCGGCGGGTCGTGCGGCTGTCCGGTGCACTGGAGGAGAACGGCCTCTACGCCCTCGGCGGCGATGCGACCGGCGAGCTGTACGCGAGCATGCCGTCCTTCGCCGCCTCCTCCAGCTCGACCGATGAGCGCCAGCTGGAGCTGCAGGAACGGCACGCCAGCCGGTCGGGCCACGACGCCCCGGTGGTCTGCGCCTACGCCCGGGGCCTCTACGACGGGGTCCGGCTGGCCTGCGCCTTGCTCGGCGCCCCGGGCGGGCGGGCGGCCGCCGTCCCGACCGGTGCACCCCGCCTGGCCCGCGCCGACGGGTTGTCCTTCACCGAGCTGCGCGCCGGCTGACCGCCGCACGCGCTTTGTTTCCATCCGGAAGCATTTTCGGCCTAGTCTCCTCCCGCCCGGCAGTTCGTGCCGGAGACAGAGGAGCCGTCATGAGCGATCACCGCACCACCCCGGCCGCGGCTGGCCACCGCGCGGCCTCGCCATCGGCCACCGCCGACGAGGGCAGCCCCGGCGTCGAGGCGTTCGGCTACCGCCAGGAGCTCAAGCGCTCGCTGAGCTTCACCGACCTGCTCGTCTACGGGCTGGTCTTCATGGTGCCGATCGCCCCCTTCGGGATCTTCGGCGGCGTGTTCCAGGCCTCCGGCGGGATGATCGCCCTCGCCTACGCCATCGGCATGCTGGCCATGGCGTTCACCGCCGCCTCGTACTCGCAGATGTCACGGGCCTTTCCGATGGCCGGGTCGGTGTACACGTACGCCGGGCGCGGCATCGCCCAGCCGATCGGCTTCCTGGCCGGCTGGATGATCCTGCTCGACTACGTGCTGGTGCCCGGGCTGCTCTACCTGATCGCCGGCGTGGCCATGAACTCCATCATCAGCGCCATCCCGGTGTGGCTGTGGGTGGCCGCCTTCGTCGTCCTCAACACCGTCGTGAACTACCTCGGCATCGAGTTCACCGCCCGGATCAACAAGATCATGCTGGTCGCCGAGCTGGTCGTGCTGGCGATCTTCCTGGTCATCGGCGTGGTCGCGCTGGCCAGCGGCAAGAGCACCGACAGCGCGCTGCACCCGATCTACAACAGCGACACCTTCTCCTTCGGGCTGGTCTTCGGCGCGGTCTCCATCGCCGTCCTCAGCTTCCTGGGCTTCGACGGCATCTCCACCCTGGCCGAGGAGAACCGCGAGTCGGCCCGGTCGATCGGCAAGTCGATGATCGCCGCGCTGATCCTGGCCGGGACGTTGTTCATCGTGCAGACCTGGATCGCCGCGCTGCTCGTGCCCGACCCCGCGGGGCTGGTCGCCAACGGCGACCCCGGTGGCACCGCCTTCTACGACGCCGCGCAGAACGCCGGCGGGCACTGGCTGTCGGTGCTCACCGCGGTGGCCACCGCGATCGCCTGGGGCTTCGCCAACTCCCTCGTCGCCCAGGCGGCCACCTCCCGGCTGCTGTTCGCCATGGCCCGCGACCGGCAGCTCCCCTCGTTCCTGGCGAAGATCGACCCGAAGCACCGGGTGCCGGTCAACGCCACTCTGCTCGTCGCCGTGGTCAGCCTGGCGCTGGGCATCTACATGAGCCAGCGGGAGGACGGCATCGCCCTGCTGTCGACCCTGGTCAACTTCGGTGCACTGTCGGCCTTCCTCGTGCTGCACGTGGCGGTCGTCGTCCACTTCGTGTTCCGGGAGAAGAGCCGGGACTGGTGGCGGCACCTGGTCGTGCCGGTCATCGGATTCGCGATCCTGGCCTACGTCGTCTACAACGCGCAGGTCGCCGCCCAGCGGCTGGGCTTCGTCTGGCTGGGCATCGGGTTCGCCCTGCTGGCCTTCCTGCTGGCCACCGGCCGCAGGCCCCAGCTCGCCGAGGAGAACGCGTGACCGTCGCTCTCGAGGTCGTGCGGCTCGACCCCACCCCGGAGCAGCTGCGCTACACCTTCGGCGGCGGCGAGCCGCTGCTGCGGGTGCAGCCGGGCACGGTAGTCGAGCTGACCACCGAGGACTGCTTCGGCGGCCGGGTGCGCACCGTCGACGACCTGCCCAGCCAGGTTTGCGAGTTCCCCTACCTCAACCCGGTGACCGGGCCGGTGCACGTGGAGGGAGCCGAGCCCGGCGACACCCTGGCGGTGCACGTCGTGGACATCGCACCCGCCCGCGACTGGGCGGTCTCGACGACGTTCCCGCACTTCGGTGCGCTGACCGCCACGCACGAGACCGCGATGCTGCACGACCCGCTGGAGGAGGTCGTGTGGGTCTACGAGGTAGACCGGGAGCGGGGCACCTGCCTGTTCCGGCCGCGCCGCGGCGGGCCCGAGGTGGAGCTGCCGCTGGACCCGATGCACGGCACGCTCGGCGTTGCACCCGCCGCCGGCGAGGTGGTCATGTCGATCACGCCGTCGGCGCACGGCGGCAACATGGACACCCCCGAGCTCCGCGCCGGGACGACGGTCTACCTCGGGGTCAACGTGCCCGGGGCGCAGCTCTCGCTCGGCGACGGGCACTGCCGGCAGGGCGAGGGCGAGGTCTGCGGCACCGCGGTCGAGGCGGCGATGCGGACCGTGGTCGTGGTCGACGTGATCAAGGGCGGCGGGCCGGCCTGGCCGCGGTTGGAGAGCGACGAGTTCCTGATGTCCACCGGCTCGGTGCGCCCGCTGGAGGACGCCTTCCGGATCAGCCAGCGGGACCTCGTCGGCTGGGCCGCCGAGCTGACCGGCTGGGACACCCTGGACGCCTACCAGCTGGTCAGCCAGGCCGGCCTGGCGCCGGTGGGCAACGTGGTCGACACGAATTACACGATGATCGCCAAGCTGGCCAAGCGGTACCTGCCCGGCCCCGCGGCGTTCGACGGCGTCCACGCCCGGCTGCGCGAGACCGGCGCGGCCTACCTGGCCCAGCGCTGAGCCGAACCGCTTTCGGCGCCGAAAGCGGGGCTGCCGGGGCCGCTTTCGGCGCCGAAAGCGGAAGTCAGGCGGGGTCGCCGGCCAGGGCCGCCCGGACGCCGGCCGCGACGCTCCCGCGCACCGGAATCCGTGGGAGCAGGAGGGCCTGCACCACGTGGTAGACGTCCGGCTTGCCGACCCAGGTCGTCGTGCCGACCGCGCCCTCCGGCGTCAGCTCGTGGTGCCAGCTGCCCCGGACGGCGTCGCGGAAGCGGGCCGCGGCGTGCTCCTCCCAGCGCCGTCCGTCGTCGGCGTACCGCGGGTCGCCGGTCACCGCCGCGAGCACGGCGGCCGCGCCGACCGCCTCGGCCAGCACCCAGTGCATCCGGGCGGCGACGACCGGCCGGTCCGACCAGTCGAGGGTGTAGACGAAGCCGTCGTGCCCGTCGGCCCGCCAGCCCCGCTCGACCGCCGCGCCGTAGAGGGCCGGGGCGTCGGCCTGTAGCCAGGCCGGTGCATCGGGGCCGAGCACCGCGGCGGTGTGCAGCGCCAGGCCCGACCACTCCAGCTGATGGCCCACGGTGACGCCGTAGGGCCTGAAGGGGTCCGACGGCCGGTCGGCGTTGTACTCGGGGAGCACGGTCCACGAGGCGTCGAAGTGCTCCGGGAGCCGCCAGTCCGCCTCGCGCGCCCAGCCGTGCACCACCCGCTCGACCACCCGCTCGGCCCGGGTCCGCAGCCGGCCGGCCGAGGGCCCCGGCAGCGGCCCGACGCCCGGCGCCTCCAGCGCGTCGGCGGCGGCCAGCATCGCCTCGACGCCGTGCATGTTGGCGTTGACGCCGCGGTAGTCCGAGCAGGTCGACCAGCCGGCGTCCCACTCCTCCACCGCCAGGCCGGCCGCGTCGTCCCAGAAGTGCGCGTCCCAGGCGGCGAGCGCGTCGGCCAGCAGCGCGGGGCCGCCGGGCACGCCGGCGGTCGCCGCGCTGGCGGCGGCCAGGACGACGAAGGCGTGCACGTAGGCCGCCTTGGTGCCATCAGCCGCACCGTCGGCCGGGCCCAGCGAGGCCACCCAGCCGCCGTTCGCGGCATCGCGGAACGGGCCGCTGAGTGCGCGGACCCCGTGCGCGGCGAGCTCGTCGGCGCCCGGTAAGCCGAGCATCGAGCCCAGGGCGAACACGTGCGTCATGCGCGCAGTCACATAGGTCTCCCGCGGCCGGTCGGCCAGCACGGACCCGTCGGCGGACAGGTACCCGAAGCCCCCGTCGGCGCGCCGCGACCCGGCCGCGAAGGCCAGCAATCCGGCCAGCTCGTCGGTCAGCGGTCCCGCTCCGGAGCTGTGCATGGCCGCGCAGCCTAATGCGGTTGCTCGCTACGGTGGAACGGTGATCACCGTGTGCGGCGAGCTCGTGATCGACCTGATTCCGGCATCGAGCCCGGCACCGCCCGCCGGGCACCGCGCCGCTCCCCCGCCGCCGCAGTACGCCGCCTTTCCGGGCGGCAACGCGCTGAACGTGGCGGTGGCCGCCGCCCGGCTGGGAAACGTCGTGCACCTCATGTCGCGGGTCGGCCCCGGCCCGTTCGGCACGCTGCTGCGCGACCACGCCACCCGCAACGGCGTCTCCCCCGACGCCCTGCTGGCGGCGGCCGAGCCGGTCAGCCTGGCCGTCGTAGAGCTGTCGGACACCGGGTCGGCCGGCTACTCCTTCCACACCGTCGGCGCGGCCGACTGGCAGTGGACGGCCGACGAGCTGGCCCGGACGTGGCCCGCTGACACCCGGATCGTGCACGTCGGCTCGATCTCCAGCTGGACGCCGCCGGGCTCGGTGCACATCGCCGACCTGGTGCGCCGGGCGCGATCCGACGGCCGTGCCCTGGTCAGCTTCGACCCCAACGTCCGGCCCAGTCTCATCGCCGACGCTGCCGCCGTCCGGGCCCGGATCACCGACCTCCGGCGCACCGCGGACCTGGTCAAGGTGAGCGCGGAGGACGTGGCCTGGCTCGAACCGGGCGCCGACCTCGACGACGTGGTCACCCGCTGGGCCACCGAGGGCCCGGCCCTGGTGGTCATCACCGACGGCGACCAGCCGCTGCGCGCGGCCCGAGCCGGCGGCACGCTGCTGCGGCGGCGCCCGCCGGTGGTGACCGTCGTCGACACCGTCGGCGCCGGGGACACCTTCGCGGCCGGGTTCTTCTCCGGCCTGGTGCGGACCGGCGTCCTGGACCGCGTAGCCCTGCTCGGGCTGCCCGACGACGACCTCGCCGCCCTGCTCGATGACGCCGCCCTGGCCGCGGCGCTGGCCTGCACCCGCGCCGGCGCGAACCCCCCGACCCTCGAGGAGTTGACGGCCGCGCGGGGCTGATCAGCGCCCGACGGGGCGGGCGCGCACGTGCATGCGCTCCCCCTGCGGGCCGAACAGGCACAGCACCTCGGCCGGTTCTGCTCCGGGGTTGCCCATCCAGTGCGGCACGTGGGTGTCGAACTCGGCCGCCTCGCCCGGGGTGAGAACGACCTCCCGCTCGCCGAGCAGCAGGCGCAGCCGACCGGACAGCACGTACAGCCACTCGTAGCCCTCGTGGACCCGCAGGTCCGGCTCGGCGTTCGGCCAGTGCGGGGGGAACACCTGCTTGAAGGCGCCCAGCCCGCCGGGCCGGCGGGTGAGCGGCACGACGGTGACGCCGCCGCGGTCGAAGGGGCGGGCGTGCACGCGGGGATCGCCGGTGGGCGGGGCGTCGACCAGCTCGTCGAGCGGCACCTGGTGCGCCCGGGCCAGCGGCAGCAACAGCTCCAGGGTGGGCCGCCGCTGGCCGGACTCCAGCCGGGACAGCGTGCTCACCGAGATGCCGGTGGTCGCCGACAGCTGGGCCAGCGTCGCACCGCGCTGCTGGCGGAGCCCGCGCAGCCGCGGGCCGACCGCCTCCAGCACACCGTCGAGATCGGGGACGTCGTCCATGCCGACCAATTTGCCAGTACAGCAACGCAACTTGTCAATCGGCGCACGAGGGGCGCACCGTCTGCATCGAGGCCGCCCGCTCGGACGGCGGCCGGGACGGAGGACGACAATGGAGACGCAGCACGACGTGGTGGTGGTCGGGGGTGGCGCGGCCGGGCTGAGCGGCGCGCTCGCTCTGAGCCGGGCCCGGCGCTCGGTGCTGGTCGTGGACGCCGGCGACCCGCGCAACGCCCCGGCCGGACACGTGCACAACTACCTGGCCCGGGAGGGCACGCCGCCGGCCGACCTCCTCGCCGCGGGCCGGGCCGAGGTGACCGGCTACGGCGGCACCATCCAGGCCGGCCGGGTGACGGCAGCGAAGCGAGTGGACGACGACGGCTTCGCGGTCTCCCTGGCGGACGGGCGCACCGTGCGCGCCCGTCGCCTGCTGGTCACCACGGGCCTGGTGGACGAGCTGCCCGCCGTTCCGGGCCTGGCGGAGCTGTGGGGCACCGACGTGCTGCACTGCCCGTACTGCCACGGCTGGGAAGTGCGCGACCAGCCGGTCGGCGTGCTGGGCACCGGCCCGTTCGCGGTGCACGGCGCCCTGCTGTGGCGACAGTGGAGTGCCGACGTGACCCTGTTCGTGCACACGGCGCCGGCACCGTCGGACGACGAGCTCGAGCAGCTGGCCGCGCGGGGCATTCCCGTCGTCCGCGAGCCGGTCGCCGGGGTGGAGACCGCCGGCGGCCGGCTGTCCGGGGTGCGGCTGACCGACGGCACGGTGGTTCCACGCACCGCGCTGGTCGTCGCGCCGCGGTTCACCGCGCGCTCGGCGGTGCTCGCCTCCTTGGGGCTGGAGGGAGTCGAGCAGGAGATGCACGGCGCGGTGATCGGCAGCGCGGTGCCCGCGGACCCGATGGGGGCGACCGCCGTCCCGGGGGTGTGGGTGGCCGGCAACGTGACGACCCTGCACGCGCAGGTGATCAGCGCGGCCGCCGCCGGGCTGACCGCCGGAGCCGCGCTCAACGCCGACCTGATCGCCGAGGACACCCGCCTCGCGGTGACCGCCGCCCGGTCGGCGGTGGCGGTGTGAGCGGCCCGATGCACGACTTCACCCGCGGCGCGTACGAGGACCGGTACCGGTCCTCGGCCGCGCTCTGGAGCGGCCGGCCGAACGCGCAGCTGGTGGCCGAGGCGGCGGACCTGGCGCCCGGCACGGCACTGGACGTCGGCTGCGGCGAGGGAGCCGACGCCCTCTGGCTGGCCGAGCGCGGCTGGCGGGTGACCGGCGTGGACTTCGCCGACACGGCGCTGGCCCGCGCGGCCGGATACGCCGAAGAGCGGGGGCCCGAGGTGGCCGCGCGGGTCTGTTGGGAGCAGGCCGACCTGACGGCCTGGACTCCCCCGGCCTCGGCGTTCGACCTGGTCTCGGCGCACTTCTTCCACCTGCCGGGAGACCAGCGACGGGGAGTGTTCGGCCGGCTGGCGGACGCCGTCGCCCCGGGCGGGACGCTGCTGATCGTGGGCCACTCCGCGATGGACCTGCACGCCTCGATGCACCGGCCGGACATCCCGGGCATGTTCTGGACCGCCGAGGAGATCGCCGACTCCCTGGACGCCGACCGGTGGAACATGCTCGTCGCCGAGGCGCGGCCCCGGCCCGGTCGCGATCCCGAGGGCCGGGAGCTGACGCTGCACGACGCCGTCCTGCGGGCCTGCCGACGCCGATGAGGACGATCGCGGAGCGGAAACCTGTCGATGATCGACGAGTCTTTCGGCAGCTGTTGTGATCCCCGACACGCGGGCCGAGGGCGCCGCCTGCCGATGATCCCTCCATGGCACGCCGGCTCGCCACTGCGCTGACATCCACCGACCCCCGGGTCGCCGCTGGGCGCTCGCCGTCGCCCTGGTGGCAGACGGCGGTGGTCTACCAGGTCTACCTGCGCTCCTTCGCCGACAGCAACGGTGATGGCATCGGCGACCTGGCCGGTCTCCGGTCCCGGCTGCCGTACCTCGCCTGGCTCGGCGTCGACGCGCTCTGGATCAACCCGCACTACCCGTCCGGCGGCGCGGACGGCGGCTACGACATCGTCGACTACCGGGCGGTCGACCCCGACTACGGCGACGTCGCCGACCTCGAGGGCCTGGTGAAGGACGCGCGGCGGCTCGGCCTGCGCGTCGTCCTCGACGTCGTCCCCAACCACACCTCCGACCGCCACCCCTGGTTCTCGGCCGCGGTCGCCGACCCGGACTCGCCGGAGGCCGCCCGGTACCACTTCGCCCCGCCGTCGGAGGAGCCGCCGAACAACTGGCAGTCCCTTTTCGGTGGTCCGGCGTGGTCCCGCACGGCGGACGGCCGGTGGTACCTGCACCTGTTCTCCCCCGAGCAGCCCGACCTGAACTGGCGCGAGCCGGCCGTGGCGGCCGACTTCGAGAGGACCCTCCGGTTCTGGCTGGACCGCGGGGTCAGCGGCTTCCGGGTGGACGTCGCCTACGGCCTGTTCAAGGACGCCGCGCTCCGCGACAACCCCGGCAGCTACGCCCCGACCCTCTTCGGCCACGGCCCGGAGCAGGCCATGACGTGGAACCAGCCCGAGGTGCACGACGTGTGGCGCCGGTGGCGGGCGGTCTGCGACGAGTATCCGGACACCATGCTGGTCGGCGAGGTGTGCCTGGCCGACCTGGAGCAGGTCGCCCTGTACTCGCGCCCCGACGAGATGCACCAGTCGCTGTCGTTCCGGCTGCTGAAGTCCCCGTGGGCCACCGAGCCGTTCGCCGAGGCGGTGCAGTCGGCGCTGGACGCCTTCGGCGGGGTCGGCGCGCCGGTGTCCTGGGTGCTCGGCAACCACGACAAGGAACGCCAGGTCACCCGGTTCGGCGGCGGGGCGGTGGGCACCGCCCGGGCCCGGGCCGCGGCCCTGCTGATGCTGGCGCTGCCCGGCTCGGCGTACGTGTACGCCGGTGACGAGCTGGGGCTGCCGCAGGCCGCCGTTCCGGACGAGGCGAAGCTCGACCCGATCTTCTTCCGCAGCGGCGGCGCCCGCGTCGGCCGGGACGGCTGCCGCGTGCCGATGCCGTGGAACGACTCGGACGGCGTCGGCTTCTCCCCCGAGGGTGCGGCCCCGGCCTGGCTGCCGATCCCCGCGGACTGGCAGCAGTACGCGGTCTCCCGGCAGACCCGGGACGGCGGCTCGACGCTCACCCTCTACCGGCGGGCGCTCGCCCTGCGCGCCGCGCACCCGGCGCTCGCGGCCGGCGACGCGACCGTCAGCACGCGCGGCGACGTGCTGACGGTGCGTTGCGTCGGGGAGTCGGAGACAGTGCGGTGCCTGGTCAACATGGGCGCCGAGACCGTGCTGGTCGGCTGTTCCGGCTCGGTCCTCCTGACCTCGACCGTGTCCGTGCGCCACTCGGCCGGCAGCGTCGCGCTCCCCCCGAACAGCGCCGTCTGGGTCGTCGAGGACTGACCGCTCTCCCGTCGCTCCTGACGCGCCGTCCGGAGTTCGCCACAGTCTCGCTGCGATCAACCCGGTGTCCATATGACGGCTCCCGAGCCGGCTGAGCGGCCGGGGTGTCGGTGGAGACGGTCTACGCGCAGGGCAGCGAGGCCGCCCTGCTGATGAGCAGCGTCGACCGGGCCCTCACCGGGGACGACGAGGACGTTCCCCTCACCGACCGGGCCGCGTTCCGGAGCGCCCTGGACGAGAGTTCGCCTGCGGCGATGATCGAGTCCTTCGTCGGCGCGCTGACATTAGTAGCTGACCGGGCGGGCGGACTGCTCATCGCGTTCGAGGACGCCGCCGGCTCCGACGCTGCCATTGCCGAACTGTGGGCCGCCGCTGAGCAGCGACTCCGGGTGGACTACCGGCGGCTGGTCGTCGCCGTGACGGCCGCCGGACCGCTGCCGGCCGGGTGGGACGTCGAGACGGCCACGGATGCCATGTGGGCCACCTTTCCCCCGCGCCTCGCGCACACCCTCGTGCGCTCCCTTGCCTGGCCCAGGGAACGGACCGTGGCCTGGGTGTCCACCACTGTGACCGCCCTGCTCCTCCCGACCGACGACAGGAAGCACGAATGACCACCACTCCGTCCACGCGCATCGACACCCGAGACATGCTGGTGGTGCACGACGCCATCCGCCGGGAGTACGGCCTCGCGCCGGCGGAGGTACGCGGCGTCGCTCCTGCGGACACCGCCCGCGCCGGCGTCCTCGCCGCACACATCGACCTGCTCAACGGCTTGCTGCACCACCACCACGCCGGCGAGGACCGCCTGCTGTGGCCGGTGCTGCAGCCCCGCGTGCCGGCCGAGATCGCGCCCACCGTCGAGCGGATGGAACGCCAGCACGAGGGCATCGCCGACGCCCAGCAGGAGGTCGAGGCCACCCTGGTCCGCTGGCGCGCCACAGCCGAGGAGCAGCACATCCTGCCGCTGGCGGCCTAACACCTCACCCCGGCGGAGTGGGCGCGGCTCGGCGAGGAGGGCATGGGCGGTCTGGAGAAGCGGCAACTCCCCCTGGTCTTCGGCATGCTGATGTACCGCGCCGACCCGCAGGTGATCGCCGGGATGCTCGCCCACGCCCCGCTGGTGCCGCGACTGCTCATGCCACGCTTGGCTCTGCGCACCTACGCCCGGTACGCCCGCCGGGTCCACGGCACGGCGACCCCGTGACCGCCCGCCGCTGGCGCACAACCGGCTCGGTCGAGCTCGTCGTAGCTGCCGCTCCGGACGAGGTGTACAAGCTGGTCAGCGACGTGACCCGGATCGGTGAGCGCAGCCCGGAATGCCACACCGCGGACTGGCTCGCCGGCGCCGGCGCTACGAGGTCGTCGAAGCCGAACCGGGCCGCGCCTTCGCCTTCCGCACACTGCCCGAGCTCGACCCCACCCGCCGGAACTCCACGACGTGGGGGTACCGGCTCGAGCCCGCCGACGGCGGGACGCGGGTCACCCACTCCTACGAGATCACCCGGCTGCCGCTCCGGCCGTTCCGGGCGCTCTTCGGAGTCCTCCTGCCCGACCACCGGGACATGCGGCCACAGATGCGGCACAACCTGGAAGCGCTCGGCGGACTGCTCCGTCGCGAGGCGGCCGGGCCGGCAGCGGCCGAGCAAGGGGCCCGACCCGGCATCACCCCCGGGCCAGGGGGCTTCTGACAGCGCCGTCCGGCTCGTCGTGAACCGGACGCGGAGGCCGGCCCCGCCCGACCGCGCGGACGGACGGGGCCGGCTGGCGCGACCTGTCAGTCGTCGTCCGAGGAGTCCGGCGCGTCGCCGCGGGGACCCCCGTGGCCACCGTGGCCACCGCTGTCCGTGCCCGTCACCGCGAAGTCCTCGCCGACCTGCACGATCAGGTGGTCGCCGTCGGTGGTGACCACGTGTGACTCGTAGACGCCGTCCGAGTCGCTCTCCGCGCGCTCGATGGTGGCGCCGGGGTACTCGGCCAGCACCGCCGCCTCGACCTGGGTCTTGGTGTCCCCGGTCAGCAGCTGCTCGTCCGAGCGCTGCGGCTGCGACGGGTCGGTCTGGCTCTTCGAGCTCTCCGATCCCGTCGTCGGAGTGGTGGTGTCCTCGGCCGCGTTGGCGGCGAGCGTCCCAGCCAGGATCCCGCCGGTGATCAGGCCACCGGCCACCAGACCGGCCGCTCCACCGAACTTCCGCATCTTCGTGCTGTTCAACTGCGCCTCCTATGGGATGCGGCCCGGTCCCGCGCCGTGACGACGACCTTCGGGGCGGTCCTGAGGGCCAGCTGTGCCGGCTGCCCGCAGCGCTGTGACTGCCGGCCGGCCCGGGTCGACGCTGCCCGGAGGACGCCGAGGCGGCAGGATCGGGGGCATGACCTCTGCTCCCGCCTCCACTTCTGCCCTGGTCGCGGACTCCTCCGGCGACGAGACCGAGCTCTCGCTCCGCGACCTGCCCCTCACCGATCTCGGGACCGGCGACGTGCTCGTCGCCGTGGCCTGGTCCAGCGTCAACTACAAGGACGGGCTCGCCTCGACGAAGCGCGGACGGGTCGCCCGCATCTCACCGCTGGTGCTGGGCATCGACCTGGCCGGGACGGTCGTCGAGCCGGGCACGTCGGGCCTCGCGGTCGGACAACCCGTTCTCGCACATGGCTACGACCTGGGCGTGGCACACCACGGTGGCTACAGCCAGTACGCGCGGGTGCCGGCCGGCTGGGTGGTCCCGCTCCCCTCCGGGCTGACCGCGCGCCAGGCGATGACCCTGGGCACGGCCGGCTTCACCGCGGCCCTGAGCGTGCTGGCCCTGGAGGACCACGGGCTCGAGCCGGGGGCCGGCCCGGTGCTCGTCACCGGCGCCACCGGCGGGGTGGGCAGCGTCGCCGTCTCCATCCTCGCCGCGCGCGGCCACCAGGTCGCCGCGGTGACCGGAAAGGCGGATGCCCATGACTGGCTCCGCGCGCTCGGCGCGACCGACGTCATCGACCGGGGAGCCGTCGCGGACGCCTCCCGGCCGCTGAACAAGGAGACCTGGGCCGGCGCCGTCGACTGCGTCGGCGGAGACGTGCTGGCCTCCGTCGTGAGCTCCCTTCGGTACGGAGCTGCGGTCGCCGCCTCCGGGAACACCGCCGGCACGGCGCTCCCGACCACGGTGTTCCCCTTCATCCTCCGCGGGGTCGCCCTGCTCGGCATCGACTCCGTGCAGTGCCCCATCGACCGGCGGCGCGAGGTGTGGCAGCGGCTGGCCACCGACCTGCTCCCGCCGACCCTGGACCAGTTGGCCTCGAGCGAGGTCGCGTTGGACGCGGTGCCGGACGCTTTGTCTCGCATCCTCGCCGGCGGGTCACGGGGCCGGGTGCTCGTGCGGATCGCCTGAGACGGCACTGCGGCAGAGCGCGCCGGCGGCGGCGTTCGCCTGCCCGTCCCGTGGACCAGCCGATCGGCCGGGTCGACTCCGGCGAACTCCGGGCGGAGCCGAGCCGGCGACCGTGACAGTGGCCGACCTCGACGCGGTCACTGTCGTGGAGGTGCCGATCAAACGTTGACGATGCGGCTGCTCGTCGCCGATCACGCCAGGCGTACGGACAGCGACACAGCCACCAGGGATACCAACGGGCTCGAGATGGCCGGAGCGCCGTCCGGATCGACATGATGGCTCTCAGTCGCAGATCACCGACCGCCGGCCTCCGTAGGAAGAGAGGAACTCCATGACCGAGGTCCCCGCGGTCAGTTCGCCCCCCGGGCTGTCACCTGAGGAGCAGGATCGCTTCTACCTCGCCCTGGCGGTGGAACAGGCCCGGATCGGGTGGGCGGAGGGCGGGGTGCCGATCGGAGCGGCGCTGGTGCACGAGGGCAAGGTTCTGGCCGTGGGCCGCAACCGCCGCGTGCAGATGGGTAGTGCGATCCGCCACGGCGAAACCGACTGCATCGAGCGAGCGGGCCGCTTGCCGGCGTCGGTGTACCGGCACAGCGTCCTGTACACCACTCTCTCCCCGTGCTCCATGTGCGCGGGAATGGCCCTGCTCTACGAGGTGCCACGGATCGTCATTGGGGAGAACCGCACCTTCCTGGGGGCCGAGGACCTGCTGCGCTCTCACGGCGTCCGGTTGGACGTGCTGGACGACCGCGACTGCATCGCCCTCATGCAACGGATGATCGCTGAACGACCGGCGCTCTGGAACGAGGACATCGGTGAGGAGCCGTGAAGCCTCTGTGATCCGCTTCCCGGCCGCACAGGCGCCTCGATGATCCCGGGGGATGCGGTCGTTACGGGCGACGGCCACGACCGTCCGCTCGACCTGCCGGTCGCGCCGTGTCCTCCGCCCGAACGTGCTCATATCGACGAGGGTCCGCCCGGACCGGTGCACGCCGACTCGCCGCCCGCAGCCAAGGTCGCCTTCTTCGCGGCGATGTTCGGCGCCCGCCGGGACGTGTACGCCCAGCGGTGGGAGAACACCCGGTCAGGCAGGTCCGGCTGGGCGCGCCGCCCCGCTGCAAGGCCGCGCCCGGCGCCGCGGGGCCACCGTGTTCCTCGATCTGGCCACCCTGGAGCCACACGAGAACCAGTGGACCTACCTGTCCGGCCTCGGCCGACTCACGCCAAGAGAGGTCACCCGGCTGGCGCACCGCCTCGGTGAGGTCACCGTCGGCGCCGGGGTCGACCGGCTCCGCTCCCCCACCTCGACCAAGATCGCGGCCCAGCCGCCGGCGGTGGTCCGGGCACGGCTGGGCGCCACGATCACCATCCATCGCAGCGACCATCCACCGCTCGGACGTGGCCAGCTGGCACGAATACGGCTGCTGCGCCAGCCACTCCCGCTACTGGGGACTACCGCTGCACCTGCGGGCCCGATCGGCGGACCGACCCAGGCCGTCATCACCATCGTCGAGAGGGAGCGGCGGAGTGCCGGGTCATAGTAGTAAATCGAATAGAGTCCTCAGCTCACGCGAACTCCCGCACGCTCGCCAGCGCCGGAAGAGAAGGCGTCGTGGCGCTGGTCGACCATCGCCGTCTCGGCGTCACGATGGCGTGAGTGCGCAGCTAGTGCACCGAGGGCATACATCGCCACGGCGAGGATCGCGACACCGATGCCGTAGTGGTAGCCGAGGGCCGAGGCGATCTGGTTCCAGACACCACCCATCATCATGCTGCCGCCACCGCCACCGCCGGCCCACGCTGGGTGGAACGTGGGAGCGAGGATGAACCATGCACCGCCGAGCGATCCGAGCACTGCACCCAGCCGTACGGAGGACCGCACGCTTCTCAGCATGAGCGCCCCGCCGATGGCAGCGACGATGCCTGGAATGAGATGCAGGGTCACGTGCGATTCGGTCCACATCCAGGCCGGCGTGCCACCCATCCTGTAGCCGAACAAGGGACCGACAAACGGCACCAGGGCTCCCCAGGCACCCAGTATCAGGATGACGAACGCTGACGTACGGACCCTGGCCGGCATGACCGCCACCTTCGAGGGAGAGTATGCGTGCTAGCCGAGCCGAGGTGCCCAGGATCACAGCCGACTAAACCCTGCGTCAGCCGCCGGGCCAGGGTGGCCTCCGGGCCGGTCATCGCCGAAGCCGCTAGAGAGGCTTGGACCGGAGAGCCGGCCGACGGTGGTTGCTCGTCGGCCGTCGCCGCGGTGAACGGCTCGCAATTCGGCTTCCGGCAGACTCATCCGCCGAACCGCCGCTAGCGCTGTGAGCAGGAAGGTTCGCCGGATGGGTGAACGAACTCGGTGTGATCGCCCGCAGCTTCGCGAGCCTTGTCGTTGCCGCCCGTCGGCCCCACTCACGACGCTCCTGCGCCCTCGCGAGTTCGCTTACGTCTGTCGGCTCGCGACTCTCCGGCTCGCATCGAGCCCGTCGATATCGGCGGAGTCGGTGAGTTCATTCTCGTACATGTCGCTCAGGGCCTCGAGCGCGTCGAGCGTCTCGCGGGCCTCGGTCTCGCTGATCTTCGCCATGGCGAAGCCGGTGTGGACCACTACCCAGTCCCCCACCTGCGCGCCGTCGGGGCCGTCGAGACCGATCAGAGCCACCGATACCGAACGCGGCACACCGTCGATGTCAACTGTGACGCGCAACTGGGCGACGTCGCTGATCTCGATGATCTGGCCCGGGATGCCAAGGCACATGGCGTGTTCTCCTCGCTGAAGGGTCGGGGGGACTGTAGGCCGTTCGGTAGATGCGCGGAACCAGTAGCGCACGCCCGATCTGGTCCGGGTCCTACAGTCTCCGGTCATGCGCGTGGCGTTCGTAGGCAAAGGCGGTGCCGGCAAGTCGTCCCTGGCCGGGACGTTCGCCCGGGTGCTGGCTGCCACCGGGCGGCGCGTGGTGGCGCTGGACTCCGACCCGATGCCGGGAATGGCCTTCTCCCTCGGCGTGGCCCAGATCGATGCGGGCCTGCCCGACGACGCCGTCGAGGAGTTCGAAGAGACCGGCCGCCGCCGCTATCGGCTGCGCGAGGGCCTCACCGGCACCGGCGCGATCGAGCGGTACGCCGTGCGCGGCCCGGACGGCGTGCACTTCTTCCAGCTGGGCAAGGCCCGCGGCGCACGATGGGATAACACGCGGCAGCATTTCGGCTTCCAACGGGTGCTGGACGACCTGCCCGGCGAGGACTGGAGCGTGGTGGGCGATCTGCCGGGCGGAACGCGGCAGCCGTTTCTCACCTGGGGTCGGTACGCCGAGACGTTCCTCGTCGTCGCGGAGCCGACTCCCGCTTCGCTGCTGACCGCCCGCCGGCTCGCGAGGCTGGCTGTCACCGGCAGTGCTCCGCGGGTGGTCGTCGTCGCGAACAAGGTGCGGACGCCGCGGGACGCCGAGGAGGTCGCTGAGCGGACCGGGCTGCTCCTGCTGGGCGCCGTGCCGTTCGACCCGGCGCTCGACGAAGCCGACCGGCTCGGGCGCGCCGTCCTCGATCACGACCCGACCGGTCCGACGGTCACGGCGGTACGGTCCCTGGTAGCTGCGCTGTCCACCGAGACGAGGGCCAGATGAAGATCGCCGTGGTCGGCAAGGGTGGGTCCGGCAAGACCACCACGTCCGCCGTGCTGGCCCGCACGCTCGCGCGCTCGGGGTACGCCACCCTGGCGTTGGACTGCGACAGCAACCCCAACCTCGGCATCTCCCTGGGAATCGGCGAGGAAGCCACCGAGCGCCTGATCTCGGTGCGCGACGCCGTCGACGCCGGCGAGGAGGAACACGCCTCGAGCGCCGAGGACCTGGTGGCACGGTTCGGCATCGAGGGCCCCGACGGCGTCCGGCTGGCGGTGGTCAGCGCCATCCAGAACCCCGAACCGGGCTGCCCCTAGTGCGGCATCTCACCTGAGCAGTTGCTCGGGCAGCTCGCCGGTCCCGACCGCGTCGTCGTCGCCGACTTCGAGGCCGGACTCGGCACCGTGTTACGCCTCGGGGACAACCCGGTCGACGTCGTCGTGATCGTCGTCGAGCCCACCGTTAAATCGCTCGAGGTGGGCCGCCGTGCGGCGGAATCCGTCCGGGAAGCGGGTCTCGGCCGGATCGTGGTCGCGGCGAACCGAGTGCGGGACGAGCAGGACGCGGCGCGGGTACGCGCTGCCTTTCCGGGGTTGCAACCAGTACTCGTCCCCGACGACCCCGCGATCGTCGAGGCGGAGCGACGAGGCGCCGCCCCGCTCGACGCCGCACCGGATGCCCCAGGCGTGCAAGCCCTGGTCGGGCTCGCCCACGACCTACTGCGCGCCAGCTGAGCGGCGGTCGCCGTGGTCCGGGGGCCACGCTGCACCTCCGGATCGTGTTTCGCCGTACCCGGCCACCGACGGCTGTGGGCAGCGCACACGGTGTCGCAGTGGGGTGACATCGTCAGCACCGCCACCATCACTCTGCTCGTCTACGAGCTCACCGGCTCCGGGCCATCGCCGTCGGCCTGTCGGTCGGCACGGTGTTCTTCAACCCGACCGCAGGACCGGTGCTGCCAGCCCTTGTCGGCACCGACATTCTGATCGTGGCGAACAGGGGCCACGTGGAACCGCCGCCGCGCTCTCCCAGGACGCCGTCGCACCGCTGGGCGGGCTGACCGATCGCCAGGTCACGCAGCAGGCTGTCGTGGACGAGCGCTACTCGTCAGCCGGCGCGCTCCGTGCGGCGCAGGACTGCAGCGCGTCGAGGGCGTCGAGCACCTCGCCGAGCGCCCGCTGGACCTCCGGTGCGACGACTTGGAGCCCGACGGCCCCTGCGCGGTCCGCGGCCGCGACCTCTGCGTCGTAGGGCAGGACGCCGGCCAGCTCGATCCCCTCGGCGGACAGTGCATCGCGGAAGAAAGCCACGTCCTCGGCCGTGCGCGCCTTGTTGCCGACGGCCACGACGTCGGGGATGCCGAGCTCAGTGGCCAGCGCGGCGGTGCGGGCCGCGGTGAGCACGGACTTGCGCGTCGGCTCGCAGACCATCAGCAGGACGTCGGCATGGGCCAGCGTGCCCCCCGACCGGCTGAGGTGCTCCAGACCGGCCTCCATGTCCACCAACGTGACGTCGACGTCCTCGAGCGCGTCGGCCAGCAGGCTACGGACGGTCGCATGGCCGCTGCAGGTGCAACCGGCGCCCGCCGCAGCGACCTTGATGGCCGACAGTAATGTCGGCCCGGCCGGCGTCGGCCGGCCGTACTCGGCGATGAGGTCCGCCGCCGCCGCCGTACCCCCGGGCCCCACGACGGCGGCCCGCGGCAGGACGGGTACGGCCTCGGTTTCGGCGAGCGAGAGCCCCAGCGACAGTCCGAGGTTGGGATTGGAGTCGGTGTCGATGGCAACGACGCGCCGCCCTCGCACGGCGTATTCCCGGGCCAGCAGCCCGGCGACCGTTGTCTTCCCGACACCGCCCTTGCCGACGATGCCGAGCTTGAGTCGCAACTTCTTTTCGATGGCTGTCATGTCTGGTCCTTCCCCGGTGTGCGAACGCTACTGGCGCAGATCACCTACCGGAGGCAGACTGCCAGCACGCGCCGCACCGTCGACAGGCAGGAGCTGCGGATGATCGTCCTCTGGGTCATGAGCGCCATCGGGCTGCTGGTGGTGGCGCCCTTGGTAGTGCTCCTCGCCACCCAGGTCATCCGCCCGGCACTGGAGTGCGCACGCTATGCCGACGACATCCTGGAGCACGGCGTCGGCATCACCGCCGCCGTCGAACCGGTTCCCGCGCTGGTCACCACCCGTGAGCTGACCGGCGAGGTGACCGGGAACGCCGTCGGCTACGTCGGCGCACTCCGGCGCCTCGCCGCCAGCTTCTGAGGAGGCCGCCATGTCCGCAGCCGCCATCGCCGCGCTCGTGGTGACGGGCGTTCTCGTTGCCACCTTGGCCTGCTATCTGCTCTGGATCCTCGTGATCCTGCGGCGCCTGACCGACACCTTCGGCAAGGTCGTGTTCGGGGTGACCGCGATCGCGCACCGCGTGCAGCCGGTCGAGGGCCTCGTCGGCGAGATCAATGGGGACCTTGTCGGCGTCGCCGACGCCCTGGAGGCACTCGCGGCCGACCTCGATCCCCACCGCGCGGCCCGGGCATCATGAACGTCCTGACGAATGGGAGCAGTCGATGGCCGTAGAATTTCGCTGTCAGGACGTCGGAGTCGCCTGCCGGAACGTCGCACGGGCGGAGACCCCCGACGAGCTGGTCGCCGCGGTCGCCGCCCACGCGAAAGCCAAGCACGGGGTCGAACTCAACCAGACCTTGATCGACTACGCCGTCACCAAGGTCCGGCCCGCGGGTGACTGAGCAGCTCCCCGACAGACCGCCCGCGAATCCGCCGGACGCCTCGCTTGCGGCACTCGGACCCCTCCTCGACCGGCTCGAGGAGCTGCTGGATGATGTCGAGGGACTGGACGAGGGCGTGCAGAACCGCGTCTTCGAGCTGCTCGACGGCGTTGATGCGGTACACCGGCTGGCCGTCACGCGATTGGCCGACGCCCTGGCGGATGATCTCGGGTCGGTGCGGCGCAGCGACTCGGCGATCGACTGGTTGTTCGAGGCCTACGGCGTCGGCGTCGACGATGTGGACGCAGCCTCGGCGGCACTGGAGCAGATTCGCCCTTACCTGCACGAGCACGGTGGCGAGGTGGACGTGCTGGCCGTGCAGCACGGCGTGGTGCAGGTCCGCCTGGCGGGCGCCTGTTCCGGATGCACGTCGGCTGCCCAGACGCTGCGTCACGGGGTGGAGGAAGCGCTACGGGAGAATCTGCCCGGTTTCTTAGCGATGAAGGTGCTGTCCGACGACGGCGCAGCAGTGCACCCGCCGCCGTCGTTGCCGGTGCTGCTGCAGATCACGCCGCGGCCGACCTGACCTGGGTACTCGTCGCAACCGGCGGCCTGGTCACGATGACACCACCTCATGCAGGATCAGCAGCCGCCGCACCTCCCGGACGGCGACCGGTACCGCAGCCAGCGCCGCAGCCGACAGTCCGTACCGGGGTTCCTCGGTATCGGTGGTCTGTACACCGACGACCAGCGTGGTGACCGGCAGCACGCCCAGTCCCAGGGCGACCATCAGGGCCCGGGCCGGCGTGGCCAGGTGCATGTCGGCGAGCTCGTCGCGACGCCGGTCGACGCTCAGCGTCCTGACGTCCAGTATGTCGGGCCGCTGCACCACGACGCTGCCCGGTGGCCGGCCCAGGTCGACCGCGTCGACCACCAGCAGCACGTCCGCGGCGACCCGCATCAACTCCTGCACGAGATGGATGCCGCCGATGCCGACCTCCAGCACCCGCACCCCGTCCGGCACCGGCTCGGCAAGCAGAGACTGCGCCACCGCGGGACCGACGCCGTCATCGGCACGCAAGACGTTGCCGAAGCAAGCCACGACGGCGTTCACAGCAGCGACCACGGTGGAAGAGTAGGCACCGTGGCACAGCCGGAGCAGGACGTCCTGACCCGGCGCCTCGCGCAGTACCCGGTCGAACGGTATCCGGTGCAGCACGCGACGACACAATTCCATCTCGGCTCGGTGCTGCTGCACGCCGGTGAGAGCGAGCCGGCCCGACACGCGCTGACCCGCGCCCGGGACCTGTTCGCACGCGCCGGCCTGCAGCTGGAGCAGGCAAAGGCGACCGTCATGCTCGGTGTCGCCCTGCGCACCGCCGGTCGGCTCGACGAGGCAGCGGCCGCCTTCACGACCGCGTTCGCCGACCTCGCCACGCTCGACCAGCCGGCCGAGCAGGCGGCTGCTGCCTACAACCTCGGCCTCGTGCTGCACGGCGATGGCAACGTGAGCGCCGCGCACGCTGCCTGGACCGGTGCCCGCGAGCTCTTCCTCACGGCGGGACATCCGGCCCGGGCCGCGGCAGCGGCACGTGACCATGGCGCCTCGCTGCTCACGACCGGCGCGGTCGAGGCCGCACTGCCCCTACTGGAGCAGGCCGCCGAGCTCGCCGAGCGCGCCGGGGACGACCCGGGCCTGGCCGCGGCCGCGAACGTCCTCGGGCTGGCCCACCTCGCGGCGCAGGAGCCATCCGCCGCGGTCGCGGCGTTGCACCGTGCACTGGGTGGCTGCCCACGGAGCGTGCGGCCGGCCGACCACGCGATGATCCAGGCCAACCTGGCCCTTGCGCATGAACAGGGCGGCAACCCGGCACGCGCCCGGCTCGCCGCCGGACAGGCACTGGCGGTGCCGGGCGCCCCCGCACCGGTGCGCGAGCAGGCTCGGCAGCTGCTGGCCCGGCTGCCAGGGCAGACACACGAGGACCTGCTGACCGTCCTGGACGCCGAGCACCGCGACCAGTGGGCTGTGGTTCTTGGCGCGGAGGTGCGGCGGGCGGCGGAGCTTCCCGCCGGGCCGCGGTGCGCCCTGGTCAGCGGATTCCTGGACGGCCTGCTGGCACGGCCTGGGACATCATACGATCTGGCGGAGAGCCTGCTGCAGGTCGTGCTCGAGCTGCCACCGCAGACGTACGAGCTGATCGTCTCCACCGTCGTCGACGGCTGCGCCGGTCGCCCGGAACAGGACGCCGCACGGCTCCGCGCGGTTCTCGGCTCGGCCATGGCGAGGTTCGCCCTGCCGCAATGGCAACGACTTGTCGCGACCCTCAACGCCGCGGCGAAGGCTGCCGGACAGCCGGCCACATGGAGGTGACCGGCGATTTGAGCGCCGCCGAGGTGGCCGCCGCGCTCGGTGACCGGCCGGTGCGCACCTACCCCGCGCTGCTCTCCACCGAGGCAGTGGCCATGGCGTGGGCCCGGGAGGGGGCGCCGTCCGGCGCGGTGGTCGTCGCGGACTACCAGGCATCCCCGCGCGGCCGCGGCGGGCTGCCCTGGATTGTCCGTCCGGGCGCCGGTCTCGGTTTCACGCTGCTCGCCCGGCCCGGCCTCCCCCCCGAACGCGAGGGCTGGCCCTACGTTGCGGCATTGCTGGCGCTGTACGACGTCCTCGGCACCGACGGCGGTGGCCTCATCTGGCCCGACACCGTGCACGCCGCCGGCGGTGCCGCGCTGGCCAGGCTGGGGGTCTACGTCGAGCTCGGCCAGGCGCGCACCGAGTGGGTGAGCGCAACGGTGCTCGTCGAAGACACCCTCCCGCCCCGAGCGGGGCTGCTGGCCCAGCTCGTGGATGCCCTGGAACAGCGGCTGGCCGCACCCTCCGATCAGGTGTTGGCCGACTACCTCCCGCGCTGCACCACGCTGGGCCGCCGGCTTCGGGCCCGGCTCATCCCGATGGGACCTGGCGGGCCGGAGGTCACCGGCGAGGCGGTCGACGTACTGGCCGACGGCGCGCTGGTCCTGCGCACCGCGCGCGGCAACCGGGTCGCCGTCCCGCCGCACAACCTGGGGTTGCTGGAGGAGCCGCAGGGGCCGATCGAGCCACCGCGGCGGCTCTTCGGCCAGTCGAAGGCCTAGCTCGGCACCGCCTCGACGGCCTCCAGACGATCGAGCTCCTCGACCAGCGCCCACCACAGGCCCCAGTCCCGGTGGTCCATCCCCGCGCTGCCCGCATTCTGGGCGATGCCCAGCTTCAGCTGGTCCCGGCAGGCAAAGGTGCGCCCCCACCGGCCGTCCCGGTCCAGCCCCGCCAACTCCTCCAGGAGCGCGCGCAACGCGGTCAGCGCGGTGGAGTCCGCAAGCCGGTCATCGCCCACCAGCGGCCACAGCTCCCCGGCGAGCGTGAGCAGCGGTGCACGACGGACCTCGGCCCGTACGAGGTCCAGGGCCACCTCCAGGCCGGCCGTGGCCGGCCGGCTCAGCCCCTCCCCCGATCCGGTGACCGCCGGCTCCACCTCTACCGCGACCGTCCGGGGCGGCAGGGCACCCAGCGCCGCCGCGACCTCGACGACGAGGTCCGGGTGCACGTAGCCGGTCACGGCGTCGCCGACCGCGGCCTGCACCTGCGCCGGCGTCAACTCGGGATGGTCGAGGCGACGGCGCAGCACCGTGCCGGGCGAGTGCCCGCGTCGCACGGCACTGACGAGAACCAGCGCCGCAGGACGGAGGTCCTCCAGCCGCTGGGCCACGGCGACGGCGCCGTAGTGCAGCTCCTCGACGAGCACCCCGGGGCCGAGGTCCTCGGCCTGCAACCGCTCGACGGCGAGCCGCCCCAGGTCCAGGTCGCTCTGGAACAGCTCGCTGACCCCGCCGACGAGGACACCTATCCACGCCGGCTGCGGTCTAGTCACCGCCGCACGAGCAGGTGTTGACCTCGCGGACGATCTCGCCGGCGCCGGTGTGGGCATGGGTCGTGCACGGCATGCACGGGTCGAAGCTGCGGATGGCGCGCAGCATGTCGATGCTGGTGAAGCCGGCCGGGTCCGAGAGGTCCTCGATGATCGGCGTGTTCATCACCGCCTCCTCGTAGGGACCCGGTTGACCCCAGGGGTCGCGCGGTGAGGCGTTGATCGTCGAAGGAGTGACGATCTGGTAATTGGTGATCTTTCCCTTGTCCATGACCAGGTGGTGGGTGAGCCAGCCCCGTCCGGCACCCCACCAGCCGACCGACACCCGCTCGTCCTGGGGGATCGCCTTCTCCAGCTCTTCCGGGTTCAGCGCCGCCACCTTCCGCTCCCCCTGCTTGAAGAGCTTGTACGCCTCGAACAGGCTCTCCAGGCCGACCAGCTGGCTGAACAGGTAGTGGTATGCCCGACCGCGGTTGCGCTCGAAGGCGTTCCAGCGCTCCGGCACGTGCCACTCGACCTCGCGTTCGCCGCGCTCTCCCTTCGGGATGAGAAGGCGCATGCTCGAGCCGGTCGAGGAGATGAAGTCGCTGGTCGGCGTCTTCTGGGCCAGGGCGCTGATCAGCAGCCGGGAGTAGCAGCCGGCCTCGACGACCTGGCGGTCCCACCGCGGCGCGGTCGACCAGGTGTACTTCTCCTTCCAGTCGCGGGCACCAGGCATCGGCAACGTCCGCTTGTTCCACGGGTGGTACGGCGAGATCGGGTTGCCGAGGGGGTCGGTCGGGAAGCGGCTCGTCTGCGACTCCTCGTAGTAGGAGTGCTCGACGAACTCCTCCAGGCCGATGTTGATGTCGGTGAGCCGGGTCGTGACGAGCTTGCCGTCCAGCACGACTCCCGGAGTTGACCAGCGCTTCTCACCCCAGGCGTTGCAGTTCTCATACGTCGCGTCGTAGGCGTAGGGGTCATCCCAATAGCCGGGGTCGATGTGGTTGGTCGGGCGGTGGCCGACGTACTGGTAGCGCTCGTCCGCCTCATAGAAGAAGGCCGGAATGTCGTCCCAGACCGCCAGCATCCGCTGGGCGTAGTCGAAGATCTTCCCGAGCTTCGAGTGGTACTCGTTCAGGCTCTGCAGGGTGAGCGTCGTGGAGACACCGCCCGGGACGACGTTCTGCGGGTGGGGGTACTTGCCGGTCAGGATGACGACCATCTCGCGGGAGAGCCGGGTGAACTCCAGCCCCTCCCGGTAGAGGCTGCCGGTCAGCGGGTTCAGCGCGGTCATCAGCTCGGCCATGGTCCGGAAGCCGTGGATGTCGACGTTGGGGCAGGCCCAGCTCTCCGCCTTCGGCCACAGTTCCGGGTTGGAGGACCGGATGACCGACTCGGAGTAGTCGGGCCCGGCGAGCAGGTAGAGGTGCAGCGGGTTGTCGTAGCCCATCTCCGCGGCCTCGGTCATGTTGCGCACGACGGTGCCCAGCGGTGGCGGCTTGATGCCCATGGCCTGCTCGATGGCGTACGCCGCGCAGTGGGCGTGCACCCCCCCACAGACACCGCAGGCACGGGAGGACACGAAGATGGCATCGCGGGGGTCGCGGCCCATGAGGATCACCTCATAGCCGCGGAACAGGGTCGCCTGGGAGTGCGAGTCGAGGTACTGGCCCTTGTCCAGGTCCGCCGTCACGTGCACCGCGAGTGCTCCCGCGATCCGGGTGACCGGGTCCATGTTGAGGTCCTTGATGTGCCCGTTGCGGGCCACCAGGCGCTCGATGCGCTCCCGTCGCTCGGTCTCGTCCATCCCGACGTCCGGCTTGGCGATCGTGACGTCGTAGGGGTTGGGAATGCCGCCGCGCAGCGTCGCGCGGCCGCGGTCATCGAACTCCACCGGCAGGGTCTTGAAGCACATGCGTGAGCTCCTCGGTCCGGTTCAGCTACGGATGCGCGGGCTGCCGCCGCTGGGGGCCTCGTCGGGACGCTTGCCCCAGACGTCGGCATCGTTACGCGCCGTGTCACCGGCGCGGCGCATCTTGTCGTAGAACTTGTGGCCCACGTCGGCCAGCGCAGACGGTTCGGTCTTCTCCCGGGAGAAGGCACTGGGCGAGGCACCCTGGCGGTCCCAGCGCACCTCACGGTTGAGGTTGTCGTTGCTGAACTTGCGCAGCGGCCGGATGACGCTGCCGACCAGCCGCGACACGGTGGTCGAGGCCAGCGAACCGGGCGGCCGCTTGTAGAAGGGCGTGAACTTGTCCGGGAAGCCGGGCATGGTGCAGCCGATGCACGCGCCACCGGCATTCATGCACCCCCCGAGACCCTTGATGGCCCCGCGGGAGGTGATGTTGCAGTTGACGACCGGCCCCCAGCAGCCGATCTCGACGAGGCACTCCGGGTCGCCGAACTCGTGGGCGAAGGTGCCTTCCTCGTAGTAGGCGCCGCGAACGCACCTGCGGTGCACGGTCTCGCCGAACAGCCATGCCGGGCGGCCCAGTTCGTCGAACTCCGGCAGCGGGCCGAAACCCTGGAGGAAGTACAGCACCGCCGCCACCGTCTCGGTGAAGTTGTCACCGATCGGCGGGCACCCGGGAACGTTGACGACCGGCACGCCGAGCACCGACCGGTAGTCCTTGCCGAGGAAGTCCATCAGGCTCATCGCGCCGGTGGGATTGCCCGCCGCGGATGGGACGCCGCCCCAGGTGGCGCACGTGCCGATCGCGATCATCGCGGCGGCGTTCGGGGCCAGCCGGGCGACCCACTCGGTGGAGCTGACCGGGCGCAGCTCGCCGTCGGCACCCCATGGCTCCTCGCCGGTGGCCGACCAGTAGCCCCCCGATGCATGGGCCACCACCTCGTCGGCGATCGAGCCCTCGAGGATGACGACATAGGGTGCGTCGAGAGTGCCCTCGATCGCCTCCTCGGCCGGCCGCAGATAGTGCGGTCCGGACTCCATGTTGAGAACCGGGTGGTGCAGGATCACCCGCGGAAGGCCCGGATGGGCGCCGAGCATCATGCTCTCCACCGACGGGTTGGTCGCCCCCGTCACGGCGACGCTGCAGCCGTCGCAGCTCATGCCGGCGAACCAGAAGGCGTGCACCTTCTCCAGCGGCCCGAACCGGGTGGCCACCGTCGCCGTCGCCGCCGAGGCGAGCATGTCCTCGGTCATCGCGCCGGACGGCATCCCGAACGCCCCGAGGGAGCTGCTGTCGTGGAAACCCGTGATGGGCCCGAGCGCATCGAGCAGCTCCTGCGCGGGGGTGCGCGCGGCGAGCTGGGGTGAACTGGTCTGCCGATCTGCCATCTGCTGCTCCTGTGCCGGGCCCAGGGATGTGCAGTGCCTCACATCGCGTCGTAGGTGCAACATACAGATAGCGGGTGTTCGCGTGTAGCGTGCGCGGCCTGGGTGCGGCTCATCTGGAGGCTCCGTGAACGGTTGGATCCTGGGCTACGTCATCGCGGCGGCCGTGGTCGTCATCGTGGTGGTGGTGGTGCTGATGCTCATCTCCGGCGCTCGGCAGACCGCCGGCAAGGTGGAGGCGATCTTGACCGGCCTGGACGATGTCCGGGACGGAACGGCCGGCTTGTGGCAGGTCGGCGACACTGCTGCAACCGCACAGCGAATCGTGGACGCCGCGGCTGATGCCCGCACCAGCCTGACCCCGGGCGGCCGCTCGTGAATGACCAGGGCTACTGGTTCCTCGCCCTCGGGCTGGGTCTCGTCGTGGCCGTCGTCGTCGTGGTGCTGCTGGAGATGCTGCTGCGGCAGGTGCACCGCATCGAGCGTGGTGCCGGGGGAGTCTGGCGGGCCGGCAAACAGGTCGCCGGCAACACGGCGACCACCTGGCTGCTCGGTGAGACCTCCGACCGGCTGGACGACCTGATCGAGGAGGCGGGCCGCCACGCCGAGCTGCTGACTCCGCCGCCGGCACCGGCCGCCAGGCATGCAGTCCGATGACGGCCCTGCTGGTCACGCTCACGATCGTGGAGATCGTCCTGGTGCTGGCCGTCCTCGTCTATTACCTGGCGCGTATCGCGGGCTCCCTGCGCCGTACGTCGACACTGCTGGGCAAGGTGGCATTCGGAGTGCGCGCGATCGAGACCCAGTGCTCGATCATCGGCCCCTCTGTGCTCACCGTCAATGAGCAGCTCGGCGGGATCGCGGGCGCGCTCGCCGAGCTCACCGACCTGGCCGACGCCGTCGTCGGCCCCACCCCGACAGCCGGCGCCACGTCGACGGCTCGGCAGCGCTGACGTGGACCAATTACATCCACCGAAGTCCGAGGCCCTGCGCGCCCTCTATTGGCGCAGCGAGATCCTGCAGGTCATGTACTGGCTGCGTGGTGAAGGGCTCGGCGACGTCGTCGACGCCGCACTGCTCGAGCGCTTTCTCGGTGTCGACGCCGCGGTGGGCACCGGTTACCTCGACCGGCTCGTCGAGGAGGGTTATCTCGACCGCGCCCGAGCCGATTATGTGCTGTCGGAGCAGGGCCTGGCGGAGGGCAGGACCGAGTTCGCCCTCTCCTTCGCCGATCTGACCCGCCCCGCGCACGGCGAGTGCAGCGCGGACTGCTGGTGCCAGAACTCCGCGGAGGAGGCCATCGCCTGCGCCGCCGAGCGGGACCCGCGGCCCGCCCGGTGACCGCCCGCCGGGAAGAGAACGCCGTCGGGCTGCCGCGCAACTATCTGCGCCCGTGCCTGCTACTGCTGCTCGCCGAGGGAACAGCCCACGGCTACGAGCTGCTTGAGCAGATGAGCACACTGGGCATCGACCGGGTGGATCCCGGCGGGCTGTACCGCTGCCTGCGCGCGATGGACGAGGACGGACTGGTCCGCTCGGCGTGGGAGCCGTCCACGTCCGGACCGGCCAGGAGAACCTACGAGCTGACCGACGAGGGCCGCCAGTGGCTGCACGTCGCCGCCGGTTCACTGGCGGAGGTGGTCCGTACGCTGGATAGGTACCACGCCCGCTATGCCGAGATCGCCGAGCGGCACGAGCCCGTCCGGTGAGGCTGGCCGTGGCCGGCAAGGGTGGCGCCGGCAAGACGACGATCAGCGCCACGCTCGCCCGACTTGCCGCGCGATCGGGCCGACCGGTGGTGGCCCTCGACGCCGACGCCAACCCCAACCTGTCCACGGCGCTGGGAATGTCTCCCGATGTGGCCGCCGGCCTGGGGCCCGTCCCGGCGTCGCTGGTGTCACGCCGCATCGGCGGAGCCGGTCTCAACCAGCCCATCGACGACGTGCTGAACCGTTACACCGGGACCGGCCCCGACGGCGTGCGCCTGCTCGGCATGGGTGCACCAGCGCATGCCGACGAGGGGTGCCTGTGCTCCGCGCACGCCGTCGTGTCCGCGCTGCTGGAGGACCTCGGCGCGCCCGAACGGTTCGTCGTGGTGGATATGGAGGCCTCGCCCGAGCACCTCAGCCGCGGGACCGTCCGGCACGTCGATGCGATCTGCCTGGTCGCCGAGCCCTACTACCGCTCGCTGGAGACGGTGCGCCGGATGGCGGCGCTCGTCGCCGAGCTGCCGGTGCCCTGGGTCGCCGTGGTCGCCAACAAGGTGCGGTCCGCGCAGGACGAGGAGGCGGTCCGCGAGTTCTGCGACCGGCACAGCTTCTCCCTGGCCGGCGTCGTGCCGTGGAACGATGAAGTGGTTGCGGCCGACCGTGCGCGGGTGCCCGTCGTGGAATGGCCACCGGCCCATTCGGTGGTGGCTGCGCTGACCGACCTTGCCGGCGAGCTCGATCGGAGCGTGCGGAGCGCCAGCACGGCCGGATGACCATGCGCTATCCGGAACGGGCCTCCGGCCGTGCTTCGAGTGCCTCGGCCGGTAAAGATCTGGAACTCGGCGATGAATCCGCTGAACGCGGGCAGCCAGAGGGAGGCCGGGCACCAGTGCGGGCCAGACCGCGGAAACACCTCCGGCCAGGCATCCGGCGGGGTAACTGGTCAGGTCACGCGGTAGCGGGCAGCCAAGGATTTCCCTCGGCGAGCATGGTGAGGTCGTCGAAGAAGTGGGACCCGTTTTTCGGGCAGGGGCGAGGTAGGAGCGGATCTGGCAGAACGTCTCGGCTCCGGTCAGTGCCCGCAGGCAGCCGGAGACCTTCTGCCGGACCTTGATCATCCTGATCTCGCGCTCAGCGGCGTTGTTGTCGACGGGAACGGCGAAGTCGGCGGTGAACCGCAAGTGGTCGGCTTGGCGATGCAGCGGGCGACGGGCCAGCGCGTGGTGCTTGTTGGCCAGCTTCCCGACCCGGTCGCGGTTCTCGCTGATGCCGATGTTGGCTGCCGAACGCAACAACCGGGTGTGCCGGTCCAGCTCGACCGGGTCCAGGGTGGTGTCTCGTCATTGTCGTGAGTCGGGGCGGTGACCTGCCGTTTTGGGGGCGGGCACGGGTCGTGTGGTGATCTGAGAGTGTCTAGTCCTCGATCATCACGGAGTGACCCGTGCCCGCATCGCCATCTTCCCTGTCCACGGTCACCGACGCTGTCGGGAGCCTGGTTGAGTCCGGCAGCGACCTCTCATTGGCGGACTCGATCCGACTGATCACCGTCCTGGGGTCGGTGCCGGACCCACGGAAACCGCGCGGCCGTCGTCACTCTCTGCAGTCGGTGCTGAAGCTGGTGGTCGGTGCGGTGATTGCCGGTAAGACCTCGATCGTGGCCATCGCCGGCTGGGCCGCCCGAGCCGACCATCAGCTGGCGCACTGTGGCCCGACGCCGTCGGCGGCCACGTTCACCCGGGTGCTGGCCGCGGTCTATCCGGTGGCTTTGCAGGGCGCGCTGGACCGGTGGATCGCCGGACGCCGCGAGGTCGAAGACGCAACCGCAGCGCCCGACGGGCAGACAGCTGCTGATGATCGGCCACCGGGTCCTCGGGAGGTAATCGCGGTCGACGGCAAGGTGCTGCGCGGGGCCCGCACGACCGACGGGCAGGTGAAGCTGGTCGCCGCCTACGACCAGACCGACGGCGTCGTCCTGGGGCAGGTCGCCGTCGAAGGCGGAGACGAGATCGCCGCCCTACCTGCGGTCTTGGACACCCTGCCCGACCCGGCCGACGTGCTGGTGACCGCGGACGCGCTGCACTGCCAACGCTCCCATGCGGTCTGGCTGCACGACCGGGGGGAGCGCACTACGCCCTGACCGTGAAGGGCAACCAGAAGAACCTGCGGGACACCCTCGCCCGCCAGCCCTGGGGACCGGTTCCCGGCCTAGTGAGCCACGAAGTCGGGCACGGCCGCCGCGAGACACGCTCGATCAAGGTGATAGCCACCGACGGGCAGCCCGACCTGCAAGCACTGTTCCCGCACGCCGCCCAGATCGCCAAGATCGTCCGAAGGCGAACGAAGAAGGGCGCAAAGAACCCCTCGGTGCAGACGGTCTACATCATCACCTCACTCGACCACCGCCAGGCCACACCCGAGGAGCTCGCCGGCTGGGTCCGCGGACAGTGGTCCATCGAGAACGGCCTGCACTGGGTCCGGGACAACACCCAGAGCGAGGGCCGGTCCCAGGTCCGGACCCGGCACGCACCCCAGAACCTGGCCAC
>NZ_FNOZ01000019.1 GCF_900107175.1 Modestobacter sp. DSM 44400
CTGCTGGAGGCGCACCACAGTGGCGACACCGGCGCGTTCCGGCTGCTGGCGGACAAGGCGTACTCCCATCCCAGTACGCGGGCGCACCTGCGGGCGAAGAAGATCGCTCACACGATTCCCGAACGCAGCGACCAGATCGCACGCCGCAAGGCCAAGGGCTCGGCCGGTGGGCGACCACCGGCCTGCGATGCCGAGCTCTACAAGGACCGCAACACCGTCGAACGCGGGTTCGGCCGGCTCAAGCAGTGGCGCGCTATCGCCACCCGCTACGACAAATACGCCACCACCTACCTCGGCGGTGTCCTCCTCGGCTGCATGATCATCCATCACCGCGTCCGCAGTTAGCAGACACGCTCTAGTCGGAGGTATGCCAGTGGGGGAGTGCCAGGACGGCGTCCATGCGGCGGAGCTCGTCGCGGTGCAAGGCGCTGAGCCGGCTCAGGAGCTGCTCACCTGCAGCCGTCAGCAGAACCCGCACGGCGCGGGCGTCAATGGGGTCCGGAACCCGCTGGACCAGCCCTTCGGCCTCTGCCCGGTTGACCAGCTCCCCGACGCTGTGGTGGCGCAACTGCAGCCGATCGGCCAGTTCCCGGATCACCGCCCAGTCGCGCCCGGGAAAGCCCTTGAGCGCCAGCATGAGCTGGTACTGCTGAGGGGTGACGCCGCGGCCGCGCACCGTCTCCTCGCTGAATCGCAGGTACCGCCGGATGCCGAAGCGGAACCGGGCCAGGGCCTCGAAGTCCTCTTTGCTGAGAGGCGGCGAGTCGGCTGTCGACTCCGCGAGCACAGCGGGAGCAGCCAGGGACTGCGCGTCCTGTTGGCTGGCCACGCCGGCACTGTATCGTGTTACGATATTTTCTGTTGGAGGCTCCCCGCACGAGCCCGGAGCCAGGCCACCGTGGGGAGGCCGATCGTGCTCAGTGATCACGAACGACGGGTGCTGGACGAATTCGAGCGTCAGTTCGCCGCCCAGGCCCAGGAGTCCGGTGGACCGGGTCCCGTCTCCCGGCCGCCTCGACGCTGGAACAGCCATCAGCCCGCGGGCCGCGCCGTCGTCATGGTGGGCTGCCTTGCCGCCATCTTGCTCATCACCGGCGCGGCCAACGCCGCGCTCGCACTGATCGCCGCCGCTGCACTCGGATGGTCGTTGTGGCGCTTCTGGCCACAGTTGCACGATGACGGTGTGATCACCGTGTCGGAGAAGGTGCCCGACGGCCCCGCGCGCGCGGCGTCGAGGCCTCGGCCGGGCGGCGAGTGGCTGTCGCGGTACCTCAAGGGCATCTCCGAGGTGCAGTGATGGTGCTATACGTGCTGCTGGGGATCGTCGTCGTGGCGCTGTTCCTGCTGGGCTCCAGCGTCCGGGTCATCACGCAGTTCGAGCGCGGTGTCGTCTTCCGCTACGGCCGGGCGCTCCCGCAGCTCCGGGCTCCCGGGTTGACCGTGCTGCTGCCCGGGGCCGACCGGCTGCACAAGGTGAACATGCAGATCATCACCATGCCGGTGCCGGCCCAGGACGGCATCACCCGCGACAACGTCACCGTTCGGGTCGACGCCGTCGTCTACTACCGCGTCTTCGACCCGATGAAGGTGATCGTCGACGTGCAGAACTACGAGTCGGCCATCGGTCAAGTCGCTCAGGCGTCGCTGCGTTCGATCATCGGCAAGAGCGACCTCGACGACCTGTTGTCCAACCGGGAGCGGCTCAACCAGGGCCTGGAGCTGATGATCGACAGCCCCGCCGTCGACTGGGGCGTCCACATCGACCGGGTCGAGATCAAGGACGTCGCCCTGCCCGAGTCCATGAAGCGGTCGATGTCCCGGCAGGCCGAGGCCGAACGGGAACGGCGCTCCCGGGTCATCACTGCCGAGGGTGAGCTGCAGGCATCGGAAAAGCTGGCGCAGGCCGCCGCGGTGATGGCCGAGCATCCCGCCGCCCTTCAGCTCCGGCTGCTCCAGACCGTCGTGGAGGTCGCCTCGGAGAAGAACTCCACCCTGGTGCTGCCCTTTCCGGTCGAGCTGCTCCGGTTCCTCGAGCGGTCGACCCTCTCGGCACCAGTGCCATCCAGTGACCAGGCCGGCGGAACGGCGGCCAGTGCGGCCGCCGGCACGGTTCCGGACCGGGCACCCTCCCGAGTGTCGGGACCGGACGGCGTCTCGGCGTCATCGGCCTTGCCCGCGGCCGTCGTGGACGCCTCCAGCGATGCCCGGTCATGACCCGGAGCCAGGAGTGAGGACCCCGACCCGACGCCGTTCCTCGCCGACCGCTGCCCGACCGGAAGGTGGGCCCGGAACGAGCAGGCCATGGGGGTGATCAGGCTGGCGCGCGTCTACGACCCCCGCGGGGACGGCGATGAGCCCGCCTTCCTGGTGGAGCGGCTCTGGCCGCGCGGCATTCGACGCGATGCGCTGAACCTGACCGAGTGGCTCCCCGAGGTCGGCCCCAGTTCCGAGCTGCGGAAGTGGTTCGACCACCGGCCGGGGCGGTGGGCGGAGTTCCAGCGACGCTACGTCGCCGAACTCGACGAACACCCCGAGCGGTGGCGCCCGTTGAGCGAGGCCGCGGGCGCCGGGGACATCACGCTGCTGTACAGCTCCCGGGACGTCGAGCACAACAACGCAGTGGTGCTACGCGACTTCCTGATGCGTTCGGCGTGACGCAGGCGCAGTCCAGCCGTCGCCGGATCAGGCCCCGAGGAACGGCGGCGTGGCGCCCGATCAGGTGGGCCGCGCAGAGCGAGGGCGCGGACACAGCGCCCTGGGAACCCAGCACGGCCACGGCCACGGGGGTGAGGGCGCAGTCCCGTGGTGCCAGCTGTGCGCGTCCGGCGCGGGGCATGGAACCATGGCGTCGAGCCCGGCAGGCTCCCGGACGAGCGGTGCCGTACCCGGTGTGCGACAAGACGGCGCCTGGGGAGATCCGGATGTCGTGGCTCGTGCTGGTCCTGTCCGGCGTCCTCGAGGCGGTATGGGCCACGGCCCTGGACAAGTCCGAGGGGTTGAGTCGGCTGACTCCCTCGATCGTCTTCGTCGTCGGGCTCGCCCTGAGCATGGGCGGTCTCGCCTATGCGATGCGGGAGCTGCCCGTGGGGGCGTCCTATGCGGTCTGGGTGGGCATCGGCGCCGTCCTCACCGTCGCCTACGCGATGGCCACCGGCGCGGAGTCGATGTCCGCACTGAAGGTGCTGTTCCTCGCGGGGATCGTCGGTTGCGCCATCGGGCTGAAGGTCATCGGTTAGCTGGTCGGCTGTCACTGGTCATGCCGGTCACGTGCGCTGACCGCCCGCGCGAGGGGAGTGCCCACCGATCCGGCGGGTCAGCTCGGCGGCAGCCCTGATCAGGCGGAGCGCGAGCGGGTGGCGGTCGGCCGGGTCGAGGCCGTCGGACGGATAGGTCACGGCCACACCGGCGACCGGCAGCCCGGAGTGGTCGTAGACGGCCGTGGCCACGGACGCGAAGCCCGGCGTCACCTCGCCATCCTCGGTGGCATAGCCCGTCTGCCGGACCTGGGAGAGGATGCGCCGCAGCGCTGAGAGCGACGACGGCCCTCCGCCGTGCCGCTCCACGAAGGCGCCGGCGTCGGGAAAGAGGGCTCGGACGTGGGTGGCCGGCAGGTCGGCCAGCACCGCTCGGCCGCTCGCCGTGAGCTGCGCCGGTAGGCGCACCCCGACGTCGGTCACGAGCGAGGGTCGGCCGGGGGCACGCTCCTCGACGACGTAGAGGACCTCGCGGCCGTGCAGCACCGCCAGGTGTGCGGAGTGACCGACCGAATCGACGAGCCGGCCCAGCACGGGGCGGGCCAACCGGGCCAGCGGCTCCTGACGTAGGTAGGCCGTACCGAGCTCGAAGGCGCCGACCCCGAGACCGTACCGGCGCTCCTCGGGCAGGTGCACGACGAACCCGGCGGCCATCAGTTCGGTCAGCAGGTGGTACATCGTCGACCGCGGGAGGTCGAGGTCCCGTGCCAGCGCCGCCGCCGGCACGGGACCGGGTTGGCGTGCCATCGCCTGCAGGACCGCAAGTGCCTGTCGCGCTGCGGGAACTCCGCCACGGGTCTTTCGGCGGCCGTTATCCGCGCCACAGGCCATCGGGTCAGCCTAGGGTCCATGTCTGGCATACCGGACACCAGTGCTCCGAGACGTCTGTGCTCCCCGCCGTCCGCGGTGTGCGATGGGCACGTGAACGCAGATCAGATCCTCGTGGGCATCAGCCCGGTCCACCCGGACGACGTCGTGCGGGTCGCCCGCTCGGGCACCGGTGTCCGGCTTGCCGGCGATGCGCTGGCTGAGATCGCCCGGAGCCGGGAGGTCATCCACTCGCTGGCGAACGACGACCAACCGCACTACGGCGTGTCCACCGGCTTCGGCGCCCTGGCAACCAAGCACATCCCGGTACCGATGCGGGCGCAGCTCCAGCGGGGCCTGATCCGCTCGCATGCGGCCGGCAGCGGCCCCGAGGTGGAGCGCGAGGTCATCCGCGCGCTGATGCTGCTCCGGCTCTCCACCCTGGCCACCGGCCGTACCGGCGTGCGGGTCGCGACGGCGCAGGCCTACGCCGCGATGCTGGACGCCGGCCTGACCCCCGTCGTGCACGAGTACGGGTCGCTGGGGTGCTCGGGCGACCTCGCGCCGCTGGCCCACGTCGCCCTCGCGCTCATGGGCGAGGGCGAGGTGCGCGACGCCGGCGGGACGTTGCGGCCGGCTGCCGAGGCGCTGCGCGAGAAGGGGATCGAGCCGGTCGAGCTGGCCGAGAAGGAGGGGCTGGCGCTGGTCAACGGCACCGATGGCATGCTCGGGATGCTGGTGATCGCGCTGGCCGACCTCCGCCGGTTGCTGACCACGGCCGATGTGGCCGCCGCCATGAGCGTAGAGGCCCTGCTGGGCACCGACGCGGTGTTCGCCGAGGACCTCCAGGCGTTGCGCCCCCATCCGGGGCAGGCCGGCTCAGCCGCGAACCTGCGTATGCTGCTGGCCGGCAGCGGCGTCATGGCCAGCCACCGCGGCCCCGAGTGCACCCGCGTGCAGGACGCCTACTCGTTGCGCTGCGCACCGCAGGTGCACGGAGCTGCGCGGGACACCGTCGCCCACGCCGCCGCGGTCGCTGGTCGCGAGCTGGCCGCGGCCATCGACAACCCGGTGGTGACCGTCGACGGCCGGGTGGAGTCCAACGGCAACTTCCACGGCGCTCCGGTCGCCTACGTGCTGGACTTCCTGGCGATCGCCGCCGCCGACGTCGCCAGCATGAGCGAGCGGCGGACCGACCGGTTCCTCGACGTCTCCCGGAACCACGGCCTGACCCCGTTCCTGGCCCACGACCCCGGGGTGGACTCCGGCCACATGATCGCGCAGTACACCGCCGCCGGGATCGTCAGCGAGATGAAGCGCCTGGCGGTGCCGGCCAGCGTCGACTCCATCCCGTCCTCGGCCATGCAGGAGGACCACGTGTCCATGGGCTGGGCCGCAGCACGCAAGCTCCGCCGTGCGGTCGACGGCCTGACCCGGGTGCTGGCGATCGAGATCCTCACCGCCGCCCGGGCGCTGGACCTGCGTGCCCCGCTGCAGCCGGCGCCCGCCACCGCGGCCGTGCGGAACGCCGTCCGGGCGGCCGGCGTGGCCGGACCGGGCCCGGACCGCTACCTCGCCCCCGAGATCGAGGCCGTCGTCGACGCGGTCCGTACCGGCGCCGTCCTCACCGCCGCGCAGCACGCCGTTCCGGCGCCGCTGTCCTGACCCGACCACCTGTCGCGGCCTCCGACCGGCCGCGCCGGACAAGCCCACCCAGCCGAGGCAAGGAGAGACAGACATGGACGGAGCACGGCCGGTCCGCGCGAACCGCGGGACCACGCTGACGGCACGGAGCTGGCAGACCGAGGCCCCGCTGCGGATGCTGCAGAACAACCTCGACCCCGAGGTGGCCGAGCGGCCCGACGACTTCGTCGTCTACGGCGGCACCGGGCGGGCGGCCCGCGACTGGAACAGCTTCGACGCCATGGTGCGCACGCTGACCACGCTGGCGGACGACGAGACGATGCTCGTGCAGTCCGGGCGGCCGGTCGGGGTGATGCGCACCCACGAGTGGGCGCCCCGGGTGCTGATCGCCAACTCCAACCTGGTCGGGAACTGGGCGACCTGGCCGGAGTTCCGCCGGCTGGAGCAGCTGGGTCTGACCATGTACGGCCAGATGACCGCCGGGTCGTGGATCTACATCGGCACCCAGGGCATCCTGCAGGGCACCTACGAGACGTTCGCCGCGGTCGCCGCGAAGCGGTACGGGGGCACGCTGGCCGGCACGCTCACCCTCACCGGCGGCTGCGGCGGCATGGGCGGCGCTCAGCCGCTCGCCGTGACCCTCAACGGCGGCGTCTGCCTGGTGGTCGACGTCGACGGGAGCCGGCTGCGCCGCCGGGTCGGGCACCGCTACCTCGACGAGGTCGCTGACGACCTGGACGACGCGATCCGGCGGTGCCTGGCCGCCAAGCGGGATCGGCGGGCGCTGTCGGTGGGGCTGATCGGCAACGCCGCCACCGTCTTTCCGGAGCTGCTGCGCCGCGGCGTCGAGATCGACATCGTGACCGACCAGACCTCCGCGCACGACCCGCTGTCCTACCTGCCCGAAGACGTCGACCTGGGCGACTGGCACGACTACGCGGCGGCCAAGCCCGGGGAGTTCACCGACCGGGCCCGCGCCTCGATGGCCCGCCACGTGGAGGCCATGGTCGGTTTCCTGGACGCCGGCGCGGAGGTCTTCGACTACGGCAACTCCATCCGCGACGAGGCGCGTCAGGGTGGCTTCGAGCGGGCCTTCGCCTTTCCCGGCTTCGTGCCGGCCTACATCCGCCCGCTGTTCTGCGAGGGCAAGGGCCCGTTCCGGTGGGCCGCACTGTCCGGGGACCCCAAGGACATCGCGGCGACCGACCGCGCCGTCCTGGACCTGTTCCCCGACAACGACCACCTGCAGCGCTGGATCCGCGCCGCCCAGGACAAGGTCGCCTTCCAGGGCCTGCCGGCCCGGATCTGCTGGCTCGGGTACGGCGAGCGCGACGTCGCCGGGCTGCGCTTCAACGAAATGGTGGCCAGCGGGGAGATCAGCGCACCCATCGTGATCGGCCGCGACCACCTGGACGCCGGCTCGGTGGCCTCGCCGTACCGGGAGACCGAGGCGATGGCCGACGGCTCGGACGCGATCGCCGACTGGCCGCTGCTCAACGCCCTGGTCAACACGGCCTCCGGGGCCAGTTGGGTGTCGATCCACCACGGCGGGGGTGTGGGCATCGGACGGTCGACCCACGCCGGCCAGGTCAGCGTGGCCGACGGGACCGAACTGGCCGCGCAGAAGCTGGCGCGAGTGCTGACCAACGACCCCGGCATGGGCATCATCCGGCACGTCGATGCCGGCTACGAGCTCGCCGATCAGGTCGCGCGGGACCGCGTTCCGATGCACGAGGGAGGGGACGCCACGGCGTGAGCCGACCGCGGTCGGCCGCGACGCCCCCGGTCATCCCGACGGTTCCGCCGGCGTGGGGGAGCGGTCCTCGCCGGCAGCCACGCCGCCGCGCCACACCCGGGCGACGAGCGGGACCCCGGGTCGGTAGGACAGGTGCACGTGGGAGGGCGCGTCCAGCAGCACCACGTCGGCGCGGGCGCCCACCCCGAGGTGCCCGGCGTCGGAGCGCCGCAGTGCTCGCGCGCCGCCGAGGGTCGCCGCCCAGACCGCCTCGTCGGGGGTCATCCGCATCTCCCGGACCGCGACGGCGATGCAGAACGGCATGTTGGTCGTGAAGCTGGAACCCGGGTTGCAGTCGGCGGCCAGTGCCACGGTGACCCCGGCGTCCAGCAGGCGCCGCGCGTCGGGATAGGGCGCCCGGGTGGAGAACTCCGCCCCCGGCAGCAGGGTGGCGACCGTCCGGCTGGCCGCCAGCGCCTCGACGTCGCCGTCGGTGACGTGGGTGACGTGGTCGGCGGAGGCCGCGTCGAACTCCACGGCGATCTGCACGCCCGGGCCAGGCCCGAGCTGGTTGGCGTGGAGCCGGGGGACCAGCCCCCGGGCGACTCCGGCACGCAGGACGGCCCGGGTCTGGTCACCGTCGAAGGCGCCGCGTTCGCAGAAGACGTCGATCCACCTGGCCGTCGGCGCGCAGGCGTCCAGCATCGTGGAGCAGACCAGGTCGACGTAGTCGTCGGCGCGGTCGGCGTACTCGGGCGGAACGACGTGGGCGCCCAGGAAGGTGAGCTCGTCGGTGTGCGCCGCCGCGACCTCCAGGCTGCGCTGCTCGTCGGCGACGGTGAGGCCGTAGCCGGACTTGCACTCGATCGTCGTCGTGCCCGACCGCAGCGCCTCGGCCACGAGGACGGCGACCGTGCCACCGAGGTCCGTACGGGAGGCCGCCCGCGTCGCCGCGACCGTCGTCCGGATCCCGCCGGCCGTGTAGGGCTGCCCGGACATGCGCGCGGCGAACTCCGCCGTGCGGTCACCGGCGAAGGCCAGGTGGCCGTGGCTGTCGACGAAGCCGGGCAGGACGGCCCGGCCTCCGGCGTCCACCCGCTCGGTGGCGGCGCCCTCCGGGATGGATCTCCGTGGCCCGGCCCAGGCGACCACGCCGTCGGCGACGACCAGCGCGGCATCGGACAGGAGGCCCAGCGGCCCGTCTCCCAGCGACGGGTCGTTGGTGACCAGACTGCCGATGTTGTCGATCAGCAGGCCGGCCATGGCAGCACCGCCCTGATCGCCGAGGTCAGGTCCCCGGCGACATCGTCGACCAGCAGGTGGTGCCCTCGGGCAACGACCCGGCGGCCGCCCACCACGACGTCCTGGACGTCGGCCGCGCCCGCCGCGAACACCAGCGACTCCAGCAGCGTCGCCGGCTCGGCGCCGGCCAGGCGGACCGAACCCAGCCCGACGGTCACGAAGTCGGCCAGGGCGCCCACGGTCAGGCTCCCGGCCTCCGGCCAGCCCAGCGAGCGGTGGCCGTCGCTGGTCGCGGCCCGGAGCAGTTCGGCGGCTCCCCAGTGGCCGCGCCGCTCCGACGCCAGTCGCTCGTCGAGCTCCACGGCCCGGGTCTCCTCGAACAGGTCGATGACGGCGTTGCTGTCACTGCCCAGCGACAGCGGCGCACCGCCGTCGGCCAGCGTCCGGGCCGGCCCGATGCCGTCGGCCAGGTCCCGTTCGGTGGTCGGGCACATGCAGATGGTCGTCGCCGACTCGCCGAGCAGGCCGATGTCGCGGGACGTCAGGTGCGTCGCGTGCACCGCCGTGGACAGCGGCCCGAGCCCGCCGTGGTCGCCGATCAGCTGGGCGGGTGTGCAGCCGTGGGCGGCCAGGCAGGCCTCGTTCTCGGCGCGCTGCTCGGACAGGTGGAAGTGCAGCGGTGCCTGCCGCTCCTGTGCCCACTGCGTCACGGTCGTGAGCTGGTCGGCCTGCACCGCCCGTACCGAGTGGATGGCGGCGCCGATCCGCACATGGTCGTCGTCCGTCAGAGCCGAGACCCGGTCGGCCCACGCTGCGGCATCGCCGTCACCGAAGCGCAGCTGCGGGCCCTGCAGCTGCTCACCGATGCCGCCGGACAGGTAGCAGGCATCGAGCAGGGTGATCCGGATCCCCGCATCGCGGGCCGCGGCGAGCAGCGCCTCGCCGACGACATTGGCCCCGGCATGGGGCACGCCGCCGGGCCCGTGGTGCAGGTAGTGGAACTCCCCGACGCAGGTGATCCCGGCCAGCGCCATCTCGGCGTAGGTCGCGAGCGCCAATGCGTAGTAGGAGTCCGGCGTCAGGACGGCGGCCACGGTGTACATGTCCTCCCGCCAGGTCCAGAACGTCCCGCCGGACCGGTGCGTGCGCCCCCGCAACGCCCGGTGGAAGGCATGCGAATGGCTGTTCGCCATCCCCGGCAGGGTGAGCCCGGGCAGGTGCGTGGCGTCGGGCGGCCGCTCGACGCCGGTCCGGATGGCCGAGATCCGCTCGCCGGCGACCTCGATCAGCACATCGGCGTCGGCTTGGGCGCCCCCGAGCCAGGCGTGGTCGGTGAAGTACCGGATCATCGGCACGACAGATCCTCGAGCACCGCGGCCAGGGCGCGCACTCCCGCCACGCAGTCGACCGCAGAGGCGTACTCGGCGGGGCTGTGGCTGACGCCGGTCGGATTGCGCACGAACAACATCGCGGTCGGCACCCTGGCGGAGAGGATCCCGGCATCGTGTCCGGCGCCGGTGGGCAGTTCCGGGACACCGCCGAGGACCTCGTGGATGCGGTTCCGCAGTCGCGCGTCGAAGTCGACGACGGGGGAGTAGGACTCCCGGGTCACCTCGACCGTCGTGTCGGCGGAACTCGCGGCGCGTTGCGCTGTCGTAGTGATCGCGGCGACGAGGTCGGCCACGGTGGTCTCGTCGGGAGCGCGGCTGTCCAGCCACGCGTCGACCCTCGATGGGATGGCGTTGGTCCCGTTCGGCACCACGTGGACCTTGCCGACGGTCGCCACGGCGCCCGCCTGCTCGGCGAGTGCCCGGGCAGCCAGGACCGTCGAGGCGAACGGCAGCATGGGGTCCCGCCGGTCGACCAGCCGGGTGGCGCCGGCGTGGTTGGCCTCTCCCTCGAAGCGGAAGCGCCACCGGCCGTGCGGCCAGATGGCCGTGGCAACCCCGACCGCTGCGCCGAGGTGGACCAGTCGCTGCCCCTGCTCGACGTGCAGCTCGACGAAGTCGCCGATCCACGACAGCGCCTCGTCGTCCCGCCCCATCGTGGACGGGTCCGCACCGGCCCGCTGCATCGACTCGGCCAAAGTGTGGCCGTCGACGTCCCGCAGGCCCCGGGCGCGGTCCGGATCGAGCACCCCGGTGAGCAGCTGGCTGCCGATGCAGGCCACGCCGAAGCGGGCTCCTTCCTCGTCGCAGAAGTTGGTCACCGCTATCGGCCGGCCGGGCTCCACACCCCGGGCACGGAGCAGGTCCACGGCCAGGAACCCGGAGACCACCCCGAGAGGGCCGTCGTACACCCCGCCGTCGGGAACGCTGTCGAGATGGCTGCCGGTCACCAGGGCGCCGGTGGCCGGTGCCCCCCACCAGGCCCACTGGTTCCCGTTCCGGTCGCAGTGGTAGTCCATGCCCCGCTGCGACGCCTGTTCGGCGAACCAGGCCCGCAGCTCCAGGTCGACGGCCGTCCAGGCGAAACGCCGGTAACCGCCGGTCCGGCCGTTGCGGCCGATCCCGGCCAGGAACTCCCAGGTCCGCTGGAACTGGCCGTCCAAAGCGCCCTCGACCGAGGAGGGCGCGGCTGCCTGCCGCATCGACGGATGTCCAGGCGGGAAGAGCTGCTCTGTGTCCATGGGTCCATCGCACACCGTTCCTCTCCGCGGGCCCATACCTGCGAGGACACCGTCGTCTCGGATGTCAGACTGTGCGGCGCCGACGCGCCCGCCGAGGCGGCGGTGACGGTTGCTGACCCGACGCGCCCGGGACGCGCTGACCTGGCGTGCCCAGCTCGTCGGTGCCGGGCACTAACCTGGCCTGCGGTGGACGGCGAGGCGGAGGACCGGTGACGGCGACGGACGGTCGGGCAGGCGGGATGCCGCCCGGCGGACGGGCCGGCGCGGCGACGGCGGCGTCCCGCGACGACCTGGGCGACCGGGTGCTCACGCTGCCCAATGCGCTGTCGGTGCTGCGGCTGCTGGGCGTACCGGTGTTCCTCTGGCTGCTGCTGGGGCCGCACGCCGACGGCTGGGCGATCGTGGTGCTCGCCGTCGCCGGGTTCACCGACTGGGCCGACGGCAAGCTCGCCCGCGCCCTCGGCCAGTCCAGCCGGCTCGGCGCCCTGCTCGATCCAGCCGCCGACCGGCTGTACATCATTGCCACGCTGGTGGCCTTCGTGCTGCGCGACGTCGTCCCGCTGTGGGTGGTCGGGGTCCTCGTCGGCCGGGAGGTGGTGCTGGGGGGAACGCTGCTCGCGCTCCACCGGGCCGGCTGGCCGCCGCTGCAGGTGCACTACCTCGGCAAGGCCGCCACCTTCCTGTTGCTCTACGCCTTCCCGTTGTTGTTGCTGGCCGACGGCGAGAACCCGGTCGCCGCCGTCGCCCGGCCGATCGCCAACGCGCTCACCGTGTGGGGCGGCGTCCTCTACCTGCTGGCCGGCGTGCTCTACGTCGTCCAGGCGGTGGGGCTGATCCGGGGTGCCCGGTTCGCCGGCGGCGCCTCGTGAACGCACCGGCGACGGCGCCGGGCCGACCGCGCTCGCTGGGAGCCTCGCTGCTGGACCAGGTGCTCGCCGAGACGCTGGACCCGGCCTACGCCCAGGCCGCCGAGGCCCGGGCCGCCCGCGCCGCCGCCGACCCCGGGGCGGCGGCCCGCCGGTCCACCCGGCGGTTCCCCCGCGGCCAGGTGCTGGTGGCGCTGACTCTGGTGCTCGCCGGTTTCCTCAGCGCCGTCACCTACCGGGAGGCCGCGGCGGGCGCCCAGGGCCGGCAGCAGGTCCGCGAGGCGCTGATCGACGACATCAACCGGCAGTCCGCGGCCACCGACGAACTCGCCGACCAGTTGGAGGCGCTGACCGCCGACGTCACGCGCACCCGTGCCGAGGCGCTGACCGCCAGCGCGGTCGGCCAGCGCGCGCTGGGGCGCCTGCAGGTGGCCGAGCAGGGCGCCGGGCTGGTCGCGGTCTCCGGACCCGGCCTGGAGGTCACGGTCGGCAACGCGGCGCCGGACTCCGACTCCGACCCGGTGGGCGGCTCCCCGGCGGTCGCCGAGAGCGGCCTGGTGCAGGACAGCGACCTCCAGCTGGTGGTGAACGCGCTGTGGTCGGCCGGCGCCGAGGCGATCAGCATCAACGGCCAGCGGCTGGGTCCCACCACGACCATCCGGCAGGCCGGCGGCGCCGTCCTGGTCGACTTCCGGCCGGTCGCCAGCCCGTACCAGGTGCTGGCGGTGGGCGACCCCGACGACCTGGCCAACGGCTTCCTGAGCTCTCCGGAGGCGTCCTACGTGGTCGGGCTGCAGCAGGAGTACGGCCTGCAGTTCGACTTCGCCCGGGCCGACGACCTGTCGCTGCCCGCCGGGACCATCCCCGAGGTGCGCTGGGCCCAGCCACTGAACGGCCCGGCCGACCCGTCCTCCCCCCAGACCCCCACCGACGGAGACTGACGCGTGATCCCGATCATCGGCCTCGCCGTCGGCGTGCTGGCCGGTCTGCTGCTGGACCCCAGCGTTCCGCTGTGGCTGCAGCCCTACCTGCCCATCGCGGTGGTCGCGGCGCTGGACGCCGTTTTCGGTGGTGTGCGCGCCCGGTTCGACGGCATCTTCGACGCCAAGGTCTTCGTCGTGTCCTTCGTCTCCAACGTCGTCGTCGCCGCGCTCATCGTGTTCCTGGGCGACCAGCTCGGCGTCGGCGCGCAGCTGTCCACGGCGGTCGTGGTAGTGCTGGGCATCCGGATCTTCGCCAACGCTGCGGCCATCCGGCGGCACCTGTTCCGGGCATGACCGGGCGGGGACCTGACGCCGGGGGACCTGACGCCGGGGGACCTGACGTCGGGGGACCGGCGCCCGGGGAACCGGGACCGGCGGACCCGGCCGCGGTCGACCCGGTCGAGTCGGCTGACGTCCCCGCGGACGACGCACGGGAGGAGGGGGCGCGGAAGGAGAGGGCGCGGAAGGAGAGGGCGCCGGAGGAGAGCCCGCCGGTCGTCGCCGTCCGCCGCCACCGGGAGCCACTGGCCGCCGCGCTGATCGGCGTGCTCACCTTGTTGCTCGGTTTCGCCTTCGCCGTCCAGGTGCGCAGCACCGACGACGACCAGGCGCTGGCCGGCTCCCGGGAGGAGGACCTGATCCGCATCCTCGACGACCTCACCGGCCGTGAGGACCGGCTCCGGCTGCAGATCTCCGAACAGCGCAGCGCCCTCGCCCAGCTGAACGGCACGGGCGGCCAGTCGGCCGAGGCGCTGGACGAGGCGCGCCGGCGGGCGGAGACTCTCGGCATCCTCAACGGCACGCTGGCCGCCGAGGGCCCGGGCCTGGAGATGACCATCGGCGACCCGGCGGGGCGGGTGACCGCGGCGGTCGTGGTCAAGGTCCTGCAGGAGCTGCGCGCCGCCGGTGCGGAGACGATGCAGGTCGACGACGTCCGGGTGGGCGCCAGCACGGCGGTCACCGGCACACCCGGGGACCTGGAGCTCGACGGCCGGCCGGTGTCGGCCCCCTATGTCTTTCGGGTCATCGGCTCGCCGGAGACCATGGCCACCGCGATGAACATCCCGAACGGGGTCGCCCGTACGGTGCGGCTGCGCGACGGCACCATCGAAGTCGTCCAGTCCGACCACGTCGTCGTCGACGCGTTGCGGGTGCTCGAACGCCCTCAATACGCTGAGCCCACCGACGGCGACTGACCGTCCCACCCGCAGCACCCCTGATCCCCTGGAGACGCCGCATGGCCACGCCCGACGACCGTCGCTACACCGAGCAGCACGAGTGGGTACTGGTCCAGGGGTCCGACGGCGACGCGACGGTGGTGCGGATGGGCATCACCGACCACGCCCAGGACGCCCTGGGTGACATCGTGTTCGTGCAGCTCCCGGAGGTCGGCGAGGCGGTGACCGTCGGAAACCCCGTCGGCGAGGTCGAGTCGACCAAGTCCGTGTCGGACGTCTACAGCCCCGTCGCCGGGGTCGTCTCGGCGCGGAACGAGGCGCTTGAGGCCACCCCGGAGCTGGTGAACTCCGACCCCTACGGGGACGGCTGGCTGATCGAGGTCAGCGTGACCGGGAACGGCGGGGACCCCACCGCGGGACTGCTGGACGCCGCCGCGTACCAGGCCTTCGCCGACGGGTCGTGATCGACCACCGCCGCCGACGGCGCAGCCGGCGATCACTATGATCGCTTCCACGACCGAGGTCGCTCCGCTCCGTGCGGAGGGCCCCGGTGACACCCTGGACACCTGGTTGACCCTCGGGCCGACCGACTGGTTCCATGACCTCGGCCCGACCGCGACCCCGCGGTGGCCGACCCGCGACGGACCGCCCGGTCCGTTGTCCGCCGGCCGACCGCGGCCCGTACCACCGGCGCGCGGCGGTGCCGCCTGCCACCGGAGGAGACCGACGTGCACTGCACTCGATGTGGCCACCAGAACCCCGAGGGCAGTCGCTTCTGCGCGCAGTGCGGGGCGGCTCTGAGCCCGGAGCGCGTGGGCGAGTCGACCAGCGTGATCCCCAAGGTCGGTGGCGAGGACTCCAGCGAGCAGACCGAGATGGCCGAGTCCTCCGCCGACGCGCACGCCGGTGCCGTCGAGTCCCTTCCGGCGGGCTCGGCCCTGTTGGTGGTCAAGCGCGGGCCCAACGCCGGCAGCCGCTTCCTGCTCGACCAGGACGTCACCACCGCCGGCCGGCACCCCGACAGCGACATCTTCCTCGACGACGTGACCGTCAGCCGTCGGCACGTGGAGTTCCACCGCGAGGGCGGCGGCTTCACCGTGCACGACGTCGGGAGCCTCAACGGCACCTACGTCAACCGCGAGCCGGTCGACGTCGCCTCCCTCGCCGGCGGCGACGAGGTGCAGATCGGCAAGTTCCGGCTGGTCTACCTGACCGGTCCGCGGACCGGCGAGCCGGCCGCCGGGGCATGAGCCCGCTCTCGGCCTCGGTGCGGACCGGAATCGAGGGTTGAGGCAGGTGCCCCAGGCCAGCGGCAGCGCGGACCGGGACACCACCTCCGAGAATGCGCCACGCCTGACCATCGGCGAGGTGCTCGCCCGGCTGCGCGGGGAGTTCCCCGACGTCACGATCAGCAAGATCCGGTACCTCGAGGCCGAGGACCTGGTCCATCCGCAGCGGACGCCGTCGGGCTACCGGAAGTTCTCCGACGTCGACGTGTCCCGGCTGCGGTACGTGCTGGCCGCCCAGCGCGACCAGTACCTCCCGTTGCGGGTGATCAAGGAGCAGCTCGGGGCGCTGGACCGGGGTGAGACGCTGCCCGGGCTCCAGGCGGAGCACGCGCCACCGGGCGACGGTGTGGCCGTGGGCGGCGTCGTCGCCCTGCCCGACCTCGCTGACCTCCCGCCGACGGCGCCGCTGAATGCGGAGGAGTTCGCCGCCGCGGCCGGCCTGGACGACGTCCAGCTGGCCGACTGCGTGCAGTTCGGGCTGGTGGCACGGGACTCCGCGGGCCGGCACGAGATCAGTGACCTGCCGGTGGCCCGGGCGGTCGCCGGGCTCGCCCAACACGGCATCGAGCCCCGGCATCTGCGCGCCTACCGCACCGGCGCGGAACGCGAGGCTGCGCTGCTCGAGCAGTTGGTCGCTCCCGTGCTGCGGGCCCGTTCCGAGGAGGCGCGGGCCCGCGCCACCGAGCAGCTGGGCGAGCTCGCGGCCCTCTCGGTGCAGCTGCACACCGCACTGCTGGAGGCCCGGCTCCGCGACGTCCTGGGCTCCTGACGCTGGGCGTAACGTTGACTCAGGACGGGCGCGGGGAGACGGTCCGCCGTCCTCCCGCAGGGGGATCGCAGCGGAGGGAGCCAGCCGTGCAGGAGCTCAGAGTCGTGGGCGTCCGGGTCGAGCTGCCCGGCAACCAGCCCATCCTGCTGCTGAAGGAGGCCCAGGGGGAGCGCTACCTGCCGATCTGGATCGGTGCGGTGGAGGCCGCCGCCATCGCCTTCGAGCAACAGGGGGTCCGGCCGGCGCGGCCGATGACCCACGACCTGCTGCGCGAGGTGGTCACCGCCCTGGGGGCGAGCCTGCAGGCGGTGCACATCACCGAGATGCGCGACGGCATCTACATCGCCGAGCTGCTCTTCGGCAACGAGCGCACGGTCAGCGCGCGCCCGTCGGACGCCGTCGCCCTCGCCGTCCGCACCGGTGCCCCCATCTACGGCGCCGAGGCCCTGCTCGACGAGGTCGGGATCGAGATCCCCGACGAGCAGGAGGACGAGGTCGAGAAGTTTCGCGAGTTCCTGGACAACATCAGTCCGGAGGACTTCGGCGCGGGCTCCGGCTCCGCGGGGCGGCCTGACCCCGAGGGATGAGCCGGGCGGCGCTCGGCGCGCCTCGGTTGACCGGCCTCCCGACCCGGCCTACGGTCAGTCGAATCACCGCCGTGGAACTCATCTGTCCTGCGGCGCTGACCGTCGCCCGATCTCGGGCTCCGGTGTGGGACACGAGGAGGCGCGCCGACGTGAGGGAGCTTGCGAGCGAACGCAGGAGCACAGCAGCTCCGCGAACGCGGCCGACGAGCGCCAGCGAGGAGGTCTCGTGAGCGACGAGGACAACGGCGCGCAGGGTCAGCTGTTCCCCGACGCGGCAGTCGGCGTGCCCCGCTACGACGAGGTGGACACCGACCAGGTCGGGTACCGCGGGCCGACCGCATGTTCGGCCGCTGGTATCACCTATCGGCAGTTGGACTACTGGGCCCGTACCGGGTTGGTCGCACCTTCGGTGCGGACCGCCACCGGCTCGGGCACTCAGCGGCTCTACTCCTTCCGCGACATCCTGGTGCTCAAGGTCGTCAAGCGGCTGCTGGACACCGGCGTCTCGCTGCAGAACATCCGCAAGGCCGTGGACCACCTGCGCTCCCGCGGCGTCCGGGAGCTGGCCAACATCACCCTGCTCTCCGACGGCGCGACCGTCTACGAGTGCACCTCCGCCGAGGAGGTCGTCGACCTGCTGGCCGGTGGACAGGGCGTGTTCGGCATTGCCGTCTCCGGCGCGCTGCGGGAACTGGCCGGAGAACTGGCCGAGCTGCCGGCCGAGCGCCTGGACAGCAGTGGCAACGCAGTCGACGACGAACTGTCCGCGCGCCGCCGCCGGCGCGCGACTGCCTAGAGGAAGGACCCCTCTGCCCCCCACCGCTCGCAGGCTCGCAGCGGGACCCTGCAGAAGAACCAGACGTTCTTGGCGTGTCATCGGCCGCTGGTAGCGTCGACGCAATGGTCGACCGTTCGTCTGCGCCGGACGGGACGGCGATCCCGCCCCTGGCCGGATCGCTGCCGTCACTGTCCGCACTCTCGCCCGCCGGGTCGTTCGCCGCCCGGCACATCGGCCCCGGGCCCGACGACACGGCGGCCATGCTCGCCGCCGTCGGCCACGACTCGCTGGAGTCACTGGCCGACGCCTGTGTCCCGGAGAGCGTCCGGGACCGCACCCCGCTGGACCTGCCCGCGGCCCGCGACGAGGCCGCGGTGCTGCGCGACCTCCAGGAGCGCGCGTCGGCCAACGAGGTGTTCACCTCGATGATCGGCCTGGGCTACTCCGGCACGGTCACCCCGGCGGTCATCCAGCGGAACATCCTGGAGAACCCGGCCTGGTACACCGCCTACACGCCCTACCAGCCCGAAATCAGCCAGGGCCGGCTCGAGGCACTGATCAACTTCCAGACGATGGTCGCCGACCTCACCGGCCTGCCGGTGGCCGGCGCGTCCATGCTGGACGAGGCCACGGCCGCCGCCGAGGCGATGACCCTGGTGCGGCGGGCGGGGCGCGCCAAGCCCGACACGGTGTTCGTCGTCGACGCCGACACCCTCCCGCAGACCCTCGCCGTGCTGCAGACGCGTGCCGAGCCGCTCGGCATCGGGCTGCACGTCACCGACCTGTCCGCCGGCTGGCCGGCCGACCTCCCCGCGGCCGGCGCGTTCGGCGTGCTGCTGTCCTACCCGGGTGCCAGCGGCGCCGTCCGCGACCACCGGGCGCTGGTCACCGCCGCGCACGAGGCCGGTGCGGCCGTCGTGGTCGCCGCCGACCTGCTCGCCCTCACCCTGCTCGAGGCCCCCGGGGAGTGGGGTGCCGACGTCGCCTGCGGCACCACCCAGCGCTTCGGCGTCCCGATGGGATTCGGTGGCCCGCACGCCGGCTACCTGTCGGTCCGGGAGGGGCTGGCCCGGCAGCTACCCGGCCGCCTCGTCGGTGTCTCGGTCGACGCCGACGGCGACGTGGCCTACCGGCTGGCGCTGCAGACCCGCGAGCAGCACATCCGCCGGGAGAAGGCAACCAGCAACATCTGCACCGCCCAGGTACTGCTGGCTGTGATGGCCGGCGCCTACGCCGTCTACCACGGTCCCGAGGGGCTGGCAGCGATCGCCGCCCGGGTGCACCGCACCGCCGGCGCGCTGGCCGGCTGGCTGCGCGCCGGGGGAGTGGACGTGGTGCACGGGGAGTTCTTCGACACGGTGCTGGCCTCGGTACGCGGGCGGGCCGACGCGGTCGTCGCGGCCGCCGCCGACCGCCGGGTCAACCTGCGGCGGGTCGACGCCGACACCGTGGCGGTCGCCTGCGACGAGACCACGTCGATCGACACCCTGCGCCTGGTGGCCGAGGCGTTCGGCGTCCCGGCGGATGAGGCTGCGCTGGACGACGCCGGCGCCGACGCGCTGCCCGCCGGGCTGCGCCGGGCCACGCCGTTCCTCACCCACCCGGTCTTCTCCGCGCACCGGTCGGAGACCGCGATGCTGCGCTACCTGCGGAAGCTCTCGGACAAGGACCTCGCGCTCGACCGCACGATGATCCCGCTGGGCTCCTGCACCATGAAACTCAACGCCGCGGTGGAGATGGCCGCGATCACCTGGCCGGAGTTCGCCGACCTGCACCCCTTCGCGCCGGCCGGGCAGACCCGCGGCTACGCCCGGCTGATCGCCGAGCTGTGCGAGGGACTGGCCGAGATCACCGGCTACGCCGCGGTGAGCGTGCAGCCCAACGCCGGCTCCCAGGGTGAGTTCGCCGGGCTGCTGGCCATCCGGGGCTACCACCACTCCCGCGGCGACACCCAGCGCGACGTCTGCCTCATTCCGTCCTCGGCGCACGGCACCAACGCCGCCAGCGCCGTCATGGCCGGCATGCGGGTGGTCGTGGTGGCCTGCGACGAGGCCGGCAACGTCGACCTGGCCGACCTGCGGGCCAAGGTCGACCAGCACGCCGACCGGCTGGCCGCGATCATGATCACCTACCCCTCGACCCACGGGGTGTTCGAGACCGAGGTACGTGAGATCTGCGCGGCGGTGCACGACGCCGGCGGGCAGGTCTACGTCGACGGGGCGAACCTCAACGCGCTGGTCGGCCTGGCCCGGCCCGGGCGGTTCGGCTCCGACGTCAGCCATCTCAACCTGCACAAGACCTTCTGCATCCCGCACGGCGGCGGCGGCCCCGGCGTCGGGCCGATCGGCGTCCGGGAGCACCTCGTGCCGTTCCTGCCCGGCCACCCGCTGGTCGAGACCGGCGGTCAGGGTCCGGCGGTGTCCGCGGCGCCGTTCGGCTCGGCCGGCATCCTGCCGATCTCCTGGGCCTACCTGCGGCTGATGGGTCCCGACGGTCTGCTGAAGGCCACCGAGCACGCGATCCTGGCCGCGAACTACGTAGCCGCGCGACTGCGCGAGCACTACCCGGTCCTCTACGCCGGCGCCGACGGCCTGGTCGCGCACGAGTGCATCCTGGACATCCGGCCGCTGACCAAGGCCACCGGCGTGACCAACGACGACATCGCCAAGCGGCTGATCGACCTGGGCTTCCACGCGCCGACGATGAGCTTCCCGGTGGCCGGCACGCTGATGGTCGAGCCCACCGAGAGCGAGGACAAGGCCGAGCTGGACCGGTTCGTCGAGGCGATGGTGCACATCCGCGGCGAGATCGGGAAGGTCGGCTCCGGCGAGTACGACCGGGTGGACAACCCGCTGCGCAACGCCCCGCACACGCTGGCCATGGTCGCGGGGGAGTGGGGCCGACCCTATCCGCGCGAGGTCGCCGTCTACCCGGTGCCCGGGCTGGCCGGGCGGGGCTACCTGGCGCCGGTGCGCCGCATCGACGGCGCGTACGGCGACCGGAACCTGGTCTGCTCCTGCCCCCCCCGGAGGCGTTCGAGGAGCCGCACATGCCGCACCGCCCGGTCGCCACGGTGCCGGACCGCGCGCAGGGCGCGCCGGACGACCTCGGGACGACGGCCGACGTGGTGTCGGTCCAGGTGTGAGAGCCGCGCCCCGAAACTGAGTTGATCATCGGCGGATGGCTGCCCCCGGCGGCGTGTCGCCCAGCCACCCGCCGATGATCAACGGGACGCAGCGTGCACGACGGCTCCGCGACGGGGTCGTGCGCAGCGCTCAGGCGGTGGCGAGCTGCCAACGGCGGGTGAGGACGACCTGGCCGTCGGGGAGCAGCTCGCCGTCGTCGTCGAACAGGAGGACGCCGTTGCACAGCAGGGTCCACCCCTGCTCGGGGTGCCGGCTGATCGGGGCAGCCAGCACACGGTCGTCAGCGGCGGCGTCGGGGCAGGGCACTACGTGGGCACACATCGCGGTTCTCCTCGTCGTCCACCGGCTGGCACCGGGGGAGCGTCCGGGCCGCGTCCGTGCGGCCCGGTTGCGAGTGTGCGCGCCGGTCCCGACGTGGGGTACGGGCGAGACTCGACCAGGTCCCGCGTGCGGATCGTCACAACCCGCCAGTGACGCGCTGGTGGATCAGAGCTTCCGGAGCAGCACCCGACGAACCGAGTGGTCGGCGGCCTTCTGCAGCACCAGCCGGGCCCGGGACCGCGAGGGGGCGATGTTGCTGCGCAGGTTGGGCCCGTTCACCGAGGCCCAGATGCCGCGGGCGGTGGCGACGGCCTCCTCGTCGGTGAGTTCGGCAAAGCGGTGGAAGTAGGCGCCGCTGTCGGCGAAGGCGGTGCGCCGCAGCGCCAGGAAGCGTTCGACGTACCACTGCTGGACGTCGTGCTCGGTGGCGTCGACGTAGACGGAGAAGTCGAAGAAGTCCGAGAGGAACACCTCAGGCACCCGGCCGGCGCCGCCGCCGGCCTGTAGCACGTTGAGGCCCTCGAGGACCAGGACGTCGGGGGAGTCGATCACCTGGCGCTCCCCGGGCAGCACGTCGTAGTCCTGGTGGGAGTACAGCGGTGCGCTGACCTCTGCACGGCCGGACTTCACGTCGGCCAGGAAGCGCAGCAGCGCCCGCCGGTCGTAGCTCTCCGGAAAACCTTTGCGGGCCAGCATCCCCCGGGACCCCAGCACCGCGTTGGGCAGCAGGAAGCCGTCGGTGGTGACCAGGTCGACCCGGGGGGTGTCGGGGCCGGCGGCCAGCAGCGCCTGCAGCAGCCGGGCAGTGGTGCTCTTGCCGACAGCCACGCTGCCGGCCACCGCGATCACGAACGGGACCTTCTCGGTGCGCGCGCCGAGGAACTCCGTCTGCGCCGCCCACAACCGGCGGCTGGCCGCCACGTGCAGGGAAAGCAGCCGGGCCAGCGGCAGGTAGACGGTGGCCACCTCGTCCAGGTCGATCCGGTCGCCCAGCGTGGCCAGTCCGCGGAGGTCGGCGGCGTCCAGCGGCAGGGGTGAGGAGCCCGCCAGGGCCCGCCAGGACGCACGGTCGAAGGCGGTGAAGGGCGAGACCTGCGCTCGCGTCCCGACGGTCACGGCGCCCATCGTGCCGTCTGGGCACCGCGGGCCGTCCGCCCGGGTGCCACGGCCCCCCTCCCGGGTGGCCTGCGGTCGCAGCCGGCCCTGCCGGGCTCCGCCGGCGTCTAGGGTCAGCGACGTGCCGTCCCGTCCTGGGCTGCTCGACCAGATCGAGCGTTACTTCGCCGTTGCCCCGCTGCCGGACGCCCAGGTGCAGCAGGTGGGCCTGCTCGACGTCCCGATCGGCTCGCCGGAGTGGCCCTTTCCGGCCCGCCCGCGGCCCGGCCGGGAGGGCGAGGTAGCGCTGGCCGACGTCCGGACGGCGATGTCCCTGCAGGAGTCCGCCGGCCTGCCCGCCGCGATGGAGTGGCTGGGTGACCGCTGCCGTGGCCTCGCCGGGGTGGCCCGCAGCGCCGGGCTCGTGGTCGACGAGCTGCCGCTGCTGCTTGCCGCCGATCCCGTCGAGGTGCTGCTGCCGGCCGAGGTGCGGCTCTACCTCGTCGGCGCCGATGACCCCGAGCTCGTCCGCTACCAGCGGCTGGCCCAGCTCGCTTTCGCCACACCGGTCGGTGCCGCTGCCCCGGCCGGGCCCGTTGCCGGCCCGTCGGAACTGCCCTCGACCTCGGTGCTGCGCGAGCGGGTGGCCGCCGGCCGGACGGTGATGATGGTCGCCGTCGACGAGGGGCAGCCGGTCGCCGTGGGCTCGCACCAGCCGGTCGAGGTCGACGGGCAGGAGATCAGCGAGGTGGTCGGGGTGGCGACGCTGCCCCGGTTCCGCGGCCGCGGGCTGGGCGCCGGGCTGACCTCGGCCCTGGTCGAGCACGCCCGGCAGAGCGCGGACCTGGTCTTCCTCGCCGCCGGGGACGACGACGTCGCCCGGGTCTACGAGCGGGTCGGCTTCGCCCGGGTGGGCACCAGCTGCCTGGCGGAGCGCCCGGTCCGCTGAGCCGCGCGGGGCCGGCGCCGCTACTGCGGAGCCGGCCCCGCGACTCAACGGGTCACTCCACCTCGTAGGTGGCGACGATGGTGCCCCGGGCGAGCGTGTGGCTGAACAGGTTGAACCCCAGGTACGCCGGTGAGGCGTCGGCCGGGACGCCGAGGTCGTCGGTGTCCAGTGCGTGCACCACCATGAAATACCGGTGCGGGCCGTGCCCGGCCGGCGGTGCCGCGCCGACGAAGCCGGCGAACCCGGCGTCGTTGCGCAGCTGCACGGCACCCTCGGGCAGCCCGGCGTCGGCCGCGCCGCTGGGCAGCTCGGTGACCGAGGCCGGGATGCCAGCGACCGCCCAGTGCCAGAAGCCGCTGGTGGTCGGGGCGTCGGGGTCGTAGACGGTGACGGCGAAGCCGCGCGTCTCGGCAGGGAACTCCGACCAGGACAGCTGTGGGGAGCGGTCCTGACCGTCCAGCCCCATCTTGCCGCTGACGTGCGGCTGGTCCAGCGGCTCGCCGTGCCGGACGTCGGTGCTGGTCACGGTGAAGCTGGGCACCTGGGGCAGGAAGTCGTACGGGTCGGGCGTGGGTCGGCCGGCCATGCCGGGTCCTCCTCGGGTCGTCGGGTCCCCCCACGCGGTCGCCCGGGGGAGCAGCGGTCGCCGGGGAACGGCGCCGCGCCTGCCAGCGACCCTAGGCAGATCCGCGGTGTGCCGCCTGCTCGCCCCGGTCAGCCGACCGGACCACCGCGTGCCCATTGGCACGTACTACCGTTATCCCCAACAAGTTGCGTCGATTCGCCAACCCGCCGTACCCGGCAAACGGCGCCCTCCGGGCACCGCAGCAACGATCACACGGGGCCCTCCGGGGCCAGTCCACCCAACGTGTCCCCGAAGCCCGGTGCGAGACAGATGGTGCGGCATCAGCATCAGCTGCCTCCGTTCGGTCACCGGCCTGCCCGGTGTCACCCTTTCGCGTGCGACCTGGCGGGATTCGACAGGTCTGCGCGATCATCTCGCCGTAGCGTGGCGCGCGTGCTGGGACTCCCCGACGACATCCGTGCCTGCCTGTTCGACCTCGACGGGGTGCTCACCCAGACGGCGAAGGTCCACCAGGCGGCCTGGAAACGCACCTTCGACGAGTTCCTCCGCCGCCAGGACCCGGCGGCGGAGGAGTTCAGTAGCGCCGACTACAACGAGTACGTCGACGGCAAGCCACGCAAGGACGGCGTCCGCGACTTCCTGGCCGGCCGCCGCATCACCCTGCCCGAGGGCAGCGACGACGACCCGGCCGACGCGGCGACCGTCGCGGGAGTGGCGACCCGGAAGAACGAGCTGGTGCTCGCCGAACTCGAGGAGCACGGCGTCCAGGTGTACGAGGGGTCGATGCGCTACCTGCGCGCGGCGAAGGAGGCCGGGTTGTCGGCCGCGGTGGTCACCGCCTCGGCCAACGGCGCGCACGTCATCGAGGTGGCCGGCTTCGCCGACCTCGTCGACGCCCGGATCGACGGGCTGGTCGCCGCCCGCGACGGCCTGCGCGGCAAACCCGCCCCGGACACCTTCCTGGCGGGGGCGGAGGCGCTGGGCGTCGAGCCGGCGCAGGCCGCGGTGTTCGAGGACGCGCTGTCCGGGGTCGCCGCCGGGCGCGCCGGCCACTTCGGCTTCGTCGTCGGCGTCGACCGGGTCGGGCAGGCGGCCGGGCTGGCCGAGCGCGGCGCCGACGTCGTCGTCCAGGACCTGGACGAGCTGCTGGGGACGACCACATGACCGAGGGGCGCGCGCACTTCCCGATCGAGCCGTGGGCGTTGACCGAGATCGGCCTGGACATGGCCTCGCTCGCGGTCCACGAGTCCGTGTTCGCGCTGGCCAACGGACACATCGGGATGCGCGGCACGCTGGAGGAGGGCGAGCCGGTCGTGGTCGCCGGCACCTACCTCAACGGCTTCTTCGAGGAGCGCGTGCTGCCCTACGCCGAGGCCGGGTACGGATTCCCCGAGCAGGGCCAGACGGTGGTCAACGTGACCGACGGCAAGCTCATCCGCCTGCTGGTCGGCGACACCCCGCTCGATCTCGCCTACGGCGAGATCATCGACCACCGGCGCACGTTGGACCTGCGCGCCGGGGTGCTGCGCCGGACCACCGAGTGGCGCTCGCCCAACGGCCGCACGGTCCAGGTCACGAGCACCCGGCTGGTCTCCTTCACCCGGCGGTCGATCGCGGCGATCGAGTACTCGGTCGAGTGCACCGACGACGGCGGCGACCTCTACGTCGCCCTCCAGTCCGACCTGCTGGCCAACGCGCTGGTCGAGGGCACCGGTGCCGACGACGACCCGCGCGCGGCGGCGGCGTTGCGCAAGCCGCTGCAGTCAGAGATGGCGGTGGCCCGCGGTCGGCACGCCGTCCTGGTCCACCGGACCAGGCGCAGCAAGCTGCGGATGGCCGCCGGCATGGACCACTCGGTGGAGGTCCCCGACTCCTCGACCGAGGACATCGAGGCTTCCGGCGATCTGGCGCGCTACACCCTCGCCGCCCGGCTGCCGGCCGGCGGGAAGCTGCGGCTGGTGAAGTACCTGGCCTACGGCTGGTCCTCCCGCCGGTCCACCGAGGCGGTCCGGGACCAGGTCGAGGGGGCGCTGGCGACAGCGAAGCTGGCCGGCTGGGACCGGCTGGTGCGGGAGCAGCGGGAGCTGCTGGACGCCCACTGGGCGCAGTCCGACGTGCGCATCGACGGGGACGATGAGCTCCAGCAGGCGGTGCGGGTGGGCATCTTCCACGTGCTGCAGGCCGGGCTCCGGGCCGAGCGGCAGCCGATCCCGGCCAAGGGGCTGACCGGGCCCGGGTACGACGGGCACACCTTCTGGGACACCGAGACCTACGTCCTGCCGGTGCTCATCTACACCGCACCCGACGCCGCCCGGGACGCGCTGCGCTGGCGGCACTCCACCCTCGACCTCGCCCGGGAGCGCGCCCGGGTGCTGGGACACCGCGGCGCGGCGTTCCCCTGGCGGACGATCCGGGGAGAGGAGACCTCGGGCTATTGGCCGGCCGGGACGGCGGCGTTCCACATCAACGCCGACATCGCCGACGCGGTCAGTCGCTACTACCACGCCACCCTCGACGAGGCCTTCGACCGCGACTACGGCACCGAGCTGCTGGTGGAGACCGCCCGGCTGTTCACCGACCTCGGGCACTTCGATGTCGAGGACGGCTTCCGCATCGACGGGGTCACCGGGCCGGACGAGTACACCGCGGTCGTGGACAACAACGTCTACACGAACCTGATGGCCCAGCGGAACCTGCGCGAGGCGGCCGCCGCGGTGAAGCGCCAGCCGGACACGGCTGGGCGGCTCGACGTGACGGGGGAGGAGGTCGACCACTGGCTGCGCGCGGCCGACGCGATGCGGGTGCCCTTCGACACCCGGCTGGGTGTGCACATGCAGTCCGACGCGTTCACCCACCACGAGGAGTGGGACTTCGAGGGCACCCCGCCGGAGAAGTACCCGCTGCTGCTGCACTTCCCTTACTTCGAGATCTACCGCAAGCAGGTGATCAAGCAGGCCGACCTGGTGATGGCGCTGCACCTGTGCGGGGACTCCTTCACCCTCGAGGAGAAGATCGCCGACTTCGCCTACTACGAGGCCCGCACGGTGCGCGACTCCTCGCTGTCGGCGGCGCAGCAGGCGGTGGTGGCGGCCGAGACCGGCCACCTCCAGCTGGCCTACGACTACTGGGCCGAGGCGGCACTGACCGACCTGCAGAACCTGCACCAGAACTCCGGATACGGACTGCACATCGCCTCGCTGGCCGGCGGCTGGACGGTGGCGGTGGCCGGCTTCGGTGGGATGCGCGACCACGGCGCGCTGCGGTTCTCCCCGCGCCTGCCCGACCGGCTGACCCGGCTCGGCTTCCGGGTGGTCTACCAGGGGCGGGTCCTGCAGGTGACGATCACCGCCGACCAGGCCACCTACCAGGTGATGGACGGCGAACCGCTGGACATCCACCACCACGGACGTGCGGTGACCGTGGGCGACAGCGAGCGGGTGCTGGACATCCCGCCGGCGCCGGTTGTGCAACCGGTGCACCAGCCGGCGCACGCGGCACCCCGCCGGCGGACCCGACCAGCCAGCGACTGATCCTCAGCCGAGCAGCCAGCGGCCGCCGAGCAGCAGCGCGCCGCCGTCGACCAGCAGGAAGACCCCGACCCACAGCAGCCCGGGCAGTCGGGTCAGGCGGGCCAGCTGGTCGGCGTCGGAGTCCGGCGCGCCGCTCCGCCGGCGCCGCTTGGCCTGCAGCTCGAGCACCGTCTTGGGCGCGGCCAGCAGCAGGAACCAGGTCACCAGGTGGGCGAAGGCAGCCTGACCCTGCGCCGGCAGCCACCAGGTCGCGGCGAACACCAGCGCGGCGGTGACCAGCACCGACCACAGGCCGTACCAGTTGCGGATCTGGACCAGCAGCAGCGCCAGCAGACCGAGCAGCGCCCACAGCAGCCCCACCGCGTAGCCGGCCGCCAGCAGCGCCGCCGCTCCCAGTCCTAACAGACCGGGCCCGGTGTAGCCGGCGGCGCTCGTGAGCACCATGCCGGGGCCGGTGGGGCGGCCGGCGGACACGGTGAGACCGGAGGTGTCCGAGTGCAGCCGGATCCCGGCCAGCCGCCGCCCGGTGACCAGCGCGGCCAGGCCGTGGGCGCCCTCGTGGGCGATCGTTACCGCGTGCCGGGCATGCCGCCAGATCGACGGCACGAGCACCAGGACGGCGGCAGCGACAGCGGTGGCCACCAGCCAGCGGCCGGCAGTGGGGGAGAGGGGGCGCTCACCCGGTCCCAGAAGGTGCTGACGGCGTCCACGCGAGCATCGTCGCCAGTCGAGCTGTGCGCGCGGCCGACGCCACGCCGCCCGGGAGGTGAGGGGCGTGAGGCCACGGGTCATCGCCATGCCCGACGCCGGCCCGGCCGGCGCCTCTCAGCTCGGCTCGACCAGGCGGCGGTGCAGTTCGCTCGTGAGCACGTGGATCTCCCGCGTGAGCTGGGTGTTGGTCTTCAGCTCGGTCTCCTGCTCGACGAAGTCGTGGTCGGCCTTGATCTGTTGGAAGAGCGCCGCCCGGTTCTGGCCGATCATCACGAAGGTCGACAGGAAGATGGCCTCCAGCGACACCACCAGGGTCAGCGTCGGCCAGGGACTGGACTCGACGAACAGCATCCAGCCGGCGAAGACGGCGACGTGCAGGTAGACGAAGGCCATCGAACCGGCGAACGCGGTGATCGCGTCCGCGATCCGCAGCTGGATGTCGGCGGCGCGGTGCGCTCGCAGCTTGGTGACCACGGGGTGCTCGGGATGCGTGCGGGGCGGGGGAGCGGTCATGGTCTGTCCTCTGGCGATGGGCGCCCCGGTGCCGCATGTCGGTACGCGGTGAAGGGGCGGGTCGTGGCGATCCTCGCCGTCCTGCCTGAGAGTGACCGGGAAGGTCGTGCTCACCGCAGGGACCTGCGCCACCGGCCGGCTCGGAGCAGGTCGGCGTCGTGGGCCAGCAGGGCGACCTGCACCCGGTCGTCGGCCTCGAACTTGGTCAGCAGCCGGGAGACGTGCGCCTTGACGGTGGCCACGCTGAGGTACAGGGGCGCCGATCTGGGCGTTGGGCGGGCCCCGGCCGACGACGAGGGCGACCTCCCGTTCCCGGTCGCTGAGTCGGCCCATCAACGCGCGAGCTCGGGTCCGGGGCCCGGTCAGGGCCGGACCCAGGTCGGGACGTCGGTCGCGCTGTGGTTACTGCTGCCGCTGGTGATCGGCTGGATCCGCATCCAGCGCAGCGAGATCAGCTGAGCCGCTCGGCTCAGCCAGCCGCCAGGGTGGCCCGCGCGTGGAGCGCGGCCCAGCGCTGCACGTGGTCGAGCAGCTCGGCGGGGGAGCGGACGGTGAAGTCCGCGCCGGGAACCGACGAGCTGATGCGCACGCTGCCCAGCCTGGACGTCGAGCACCCGCTTCCCGAGGCGCCGTGGTTCGAGCCCGGCGCCACCTGGTCGGCCCGCCGGGCGTTCCTGCACATCGTCGCGGAGACCGCGCAGCACGCCGGCCGCATCGATGTTCTCCGGGAGACCATCGACGGCCAGAAGACGATGGGCTGAGCGCTCCCGCCGCATTGCCGGTACTTGCCTCCCCACCTCGCTTCCTGTACGTCTTCCTGTACGTCAGGCACAGAGGAGGCAACGGATGCGGACCATGAGCTACTCCGAGTCGCGCGCGAAGTACGCGCAGACGCTCGATGCGGTGATCGACGACCGAGAGGAGGTGGTCATCACCCGGGCCGGCCACGACCCGGTGGTGATGGTCGCGCTGGAGGACTACGAGTCACTCAAGGAGACCGCCTACCTGCTGCGCACTCCGGAGAACGCCCGGCGCCTGCTCGCCTCGATCGAACGGCTCGAGAGCGGGCAGGGATCCGAGCGACCGCTAGCGGAGTGAAGCCCGTCTGGGATGAGTCGGCGTGGGCCGACTACTTGTGGTGGCAGGCGCAGGACCGGCGGGTCCTCAAGCGGATCAACACGCTGATCCGGGATGTCGAACGCAACGGCAACGAGGGCATCGGCAAGCCCGAGGCGCTCAAGCACGGGTTCCACGGCTACTGGTCCCGGCGGATCACCGACGAACACCGGCTGGTCTACCGGGTCGTCGGGGACGAGATTCGGGTGGCGGCCTGCCGGTTCCACTACGGGAACTGACCGTGCGCCCGGACGCGCCGCCCCGGACCGGCCACACCGATCAGGGGCGGCGCGTCCGGCCTGATCGCGTCGAGTGCCCCGCCGAATGCCCCGCCGCAGGCGTTCGGCCGAGTTCCGCCACGAGCAGTTCGCCCAGTTGCGCGCTCCGCACATGCCGCCACTGAACGCCCTGGTCGACGAGTTGGGGGACGTGGAGGCGGGGCACTGGGCGCCGTACGTGGCGCCGATGTACGGGGGACGTCGGCACGACTCCTCAGCGTCCTGCGTGACCCCGGCCCGAAGACGAGCACCGACCACGGGGGGAGTGGCTTCCTCTGCATGGAAAACGACGACCCCACGGCCCAGCGAATCTCCGGGTTGTTCGCCTGCAAGCCGGGGTCCCGGCGTCGGATGTCGTCCCGTGGAACGCGTTCCCCTGGTACATCAACGCCGCACCACGCGCGGCACAACGAGAGGCCGGCGTGGCACCCCTGTGGCGGCTCGTCCCGCTGCTGCCGTGCCTGCGCGTCGTCATGCTGCACGGCGGGGCGGCCCACGACGGGTGGAAGCGGCTCGTACGACGCCACCCCGAGATCAGCGACCGGGACCTGACCGTCCTCACACCGAACGCCCGAGGAACGGCGAACTGACGCCCTCGTCGCGGTGGTCAGTCGATTCACCGACGCGGTGGAGCAACTCCAGCAGCGTCAGCGACGCAGTCATGGCTTGGCAGGTGGACGACGTCCCGCAGACGCCGATCCGATTCACTTGACATAATGTCGATTATCGGCGCACGACGAGATGGCCGAACGGGTCAACAACGCCGAACGCCGACGTCCACCCGCGCGGCGCACTGCACCGCGCACCCGCAGCGCACTGAGGCGCCGTACGCCCGGGCCGTGGTCCGGCCGCCGCCCCGCCGAGCTCGCCCACCGCCGACGCCGTCCCGAGATGTCGACCGACGCCCGTCACCCGTCACCCGTCCGCCGACGCCCGTCGGCCACCTGTGGAACTGCCTTGCCGGCCCGAGTGCGCCGACCCCCATCCAGCGACAGCGACACCAGCGTCAATACGTCACGGTGACGCAATCCCGCGTGCTCGCGGGCGGTTCGACGGGCGGCGGGCCGGCTTCGTTCGTAGGCTCTGCGCATGATGATCCGACGTTCGGCGGCTGCGCTGTTCACTGCGCTCGCGTTGGTCGGCGGTGGCGCCATGACGGCCTGCGCAGATCCGACGAACGCGACGACCGGCACGCCCAAGGACAATGCGGAGAACACGTCCGGCGACGACCCGGGCGGCGTCTCGCAGGGGAATCTCCCCGACATCAGCGACCCCGACCACAGCAGTGACCGCGAGACCGGCAACGGCAATCCCTGATCGCCGAGTGTCACCCTCCCCCGAGGTGGCGCTCCCCTGACCGTTGTTCCGTCACGTGACGGAACAACGGTGGATTGAGGGGAGGCTCAGCCGGCCGACCGGCCGGACAACCACAGCCGGTCCAGCCGGCCGGTCGAGCGCACCAGGTCGTCCAGTGAGCGCTCGAGTTCGGCCTTGGTCGGCTTTTCGGTGAGCAGCGTCTGGACGTCCTCGATGGCGCAGCGCAGCTGGTACAGACGGTCCTGCAGCCCGTCGAGCTCGGTCCGCGTCACCAGGACGACGTCCTCGCTGAGCCCGGCCTTCGCCGTGGCGGTGCGCTGCTCGTAAGCACGCTGCCGGCACGCCTGACCACAGTACAGACGTGGGCGGCCGACGGTCTCCTGCGCCGGCAGTACGCTGCGGCACCAGCCGCATCGTCGCTCCTCGGCCCGCGCCGCGGCCGAGGCTCGTCGCGTCCGGGACGCCGGCCGGACCGGCGCGCTGGTGTCTGCAGCCACGTCCTCGACGGTAGACGGCCAGGACCGGCGGCCGGCGACGGACACGCGGGTACTCCGGCGATGCGCCGGGCGGCCGGTCGGGACACCGCTGCCAGGAGCCGTGGCAACCGGCACTAGCGTGATCGTGTGCCGGGCTCGCGCTACGCCTTCCTCGACGGCCCGACACCGGTGGCGATGGCGCACCGCGGTGGTGCCATCGAGCACGTCGAGAACACGATGCCGGCCTTCGAGGCGTCGGTCGCGTTGGGCTACCGGTACCTGGAGACCGACGTCCGGGTGACCTCCGACGGGGTCCTGGTCGCCTTCCACGACCCCACGCTGGACCGGGTCACCGACCGCACGGGCCGGGTGGAGAACCTGCCGTGGCGGGAGGTGCAGACGGCGCTGATCGGTGGCCGGGATCCCGTCGTCCGGCTCGACGACCTGCTGGGCGCCTGGCCCGACATGCGGTTCAACCTGGACATCAAGGCCGCGGGCGTGCTGGCACTGCTGGTCTGCACCGTCCGCCGGATGGGGGTCGAGGACCGAATCTGCCTGGCCTCCTTCTCCGACGCCCGGGTCGCCGCCGCCCGGCGGGTCTTCGGCCCGGACGTGTGCACGTCGCTGGGGCCGCGTGGCGTGGCCGCGCTGCGGTTGTCCTCCTACTCCCCCCGGGCAGCCGGCCCGGTCCGCATCCAGGCCGGCTGCGCCCAGGTGCCCCTGCACCTGGGCGGCCGGCCACTGGTCGACGAGCGGTTTCTCGCTGCAGCACACGCCCGGAGCCTGCAGGTGCACGTCTGGACCGTCGACACCGAGCGGGAGGCCACCGAGCTGCTCGACCTGGGCGTCGACGGGCTGATGACCGACCGCCCCGGGATGCTGCGCGACGTGCTCAAGGACCGCGGCCAGTGGACGGGCGCATAACTGTGGGTGCCCGGCTGCGCAGCTGGCACCCTGCTCCCCCGTCGCTGCCCGTACACCTGCAGGAGGTGGTTGCCCCGGACGACCCCGAGTGGTTCGCCCGCGAACTCGCCATCGCCGCTGCCCCGCCGTGGTGGTTCTGGCGCTTCATGCTGCGGACCTGCGGCTGGCTCCCCAGCGTTTTCGGCCGCGTCCAGGTCACCGGCAGCATCCCCGAGCCGTGGCTGCGCGGTCCGCTGCTGCTGGCGGTCAACCACATCGGCGACTTCGACATGTTCGTCGTCGCCGTGGCGCTGCGCCGAGCCGGGGTCACGCCCCGGTTCCTGGCCACCGGCAGCATCGTCGCCGCGCCCGTGGTCGGCGCCCTGCTGGAGCGCGCGGGGGTGATCAGGGTGGTCCGGGGCACCGACGTCGCGGCCCACGCGCTGCGGGTGACCCGGGTGGCGCTCGCCGGCGGCGGTCACGTCGTCGCGTACCCCGAGGGCCGGGTCGGTCTGGCACCCGACGGCTGGCCCGAGCGCGGTCGCACCGGCCTGGCCCGGCTGGCGCTGGAGGCCGACGTCCCGGTGATCCCGGTCAGTCAATGGGGCGCGCACGAGGTCCTGCAATACGCCAACGACTGGGGCAAGCTGCGCACCGCGCTGGCTGCGCTCTGGCGCCAGCCGGCGCTCAAGGTGCACATCGGGCCGCCGGTGTACTGCGAGGACCTCCGGCCCGGCCGCGTGGGCGACGCCAACCGCGCCCGCGCCCGGATTGCCGCCGCCCTCACCCGCGGCCTCGTACCGCTGCGGGCCGGGGAGCCGCGGGACCGGATCGCCTTCGCCGACCCCACCCGCCCGACGACCGCGGTCGCCGCATTCCCCGGGGGCATCGTGCCGGACGACATCCCGTGACCGCGACGCCCGCCTGCTGGATCACCGCGCGGACGACTGACACCCTGCGCCGGTGAGCGATCTGGCGACCAACACCCCACCGGCGGAGGACCGGGCCCTGCGCCGGGAACGAGGTGGCTGGTACTCCTACGACTGGGCGATGTCGGTCTTCAACACCTCGGTCACCACGGTCTTCCTGGCCCCGTACCTGACCTCGATCGCCGAGCAGGCCGCCGACGCCTCCGACCGCATCCACCCACTGGGCATCGGGATGCCGCCGGGCAGCTTCTTCGGCTACGTGCTGTCGGTGTCGGTCGTGCTGCAGGTGTTCGTGCTGCCGATCACCGGTGCCGTCGCCGACCGCAGCGGCCGCAAGCGCCAGCTCCTGGCCGGATTCGCGCTGCTGGGTTCGCTGTGCACGATGGCCCTGTTCTTCGTTGCCGGCGAGCGGTATCTGCTGGGAGCGGCCCTGTTCGTCGTGGCGAACCTGTGCTTCGGCGCGGCGACGGTCGTGTACTACTCCTGGCTGCCCGACCTCGCCGGCCCCGACGAGCGGGACGCGGTCTCCAGCCGGGGCTGGGCGTTCGGCTACCTCGGCGGTGCCCTGCTGTTGGCCGCCAACCTGGCACTGTTCAGCCAGTACGAGTCCCTGGGCCTCAGCGAGGGCGAGGCGGTCCGCATCTGCCTGGCCTCGGCCGGCGTCTGGTGGGCCGGGTTCACCGTGGTCAGCGTCTCGCTGCTGCGCAACCGCCGGCCGCCCGCGGAAGCCCATGGCGCCGGGGCCAGGGGCGGTGCTCTCGCCGGAGGGTTCCGCCAGCTGGCCGGCACCCTGCGCGACCTGCGCGGCCACCGGCTCACGTTGTGGTTCCTCGGCGCCTACCTGCTGTTCAACGACGGCGTGCAGACCGTCATCGGCGTCTCCGCGCAGTACGGCGCCGAGGAGCTCGACCTCTCCCAGTCCACGCTGATCTCGGCGATCCTGCTGGTCCAGGTGGTCGCCTTCTTCGGTGCGGTCGCCCTGGGTCGGGTGGCCGGCGTCGTGGGCGCCAAGCGGACGGTCCTCTGGTCCCTGGTCGTGTGGACCGGCGTCCTGGTCATCGCCTACTTCGTGCAGGCCGGGGCCGCCCTGCAGTTCTACGGTCTCGCCGTCCTCATCGGCTTCGTGCTCGGCGGCACCCAGGCACTGTCCCGTTCGCTGTTCAGCCAGCTGATCCCGGTCGGCCGGGAGGCCGAGTACTTCGGTTTCTACGAGATCAGCGACCGGGGCACCAGCTGGCTGGGGCCCTTCCTGTTCGCCCTGACCTATCAGCTCACCGAGTCCTACCGGTACGCCATCTTCAGCCTGGTCTTCTTCTTCGTCGCGGGCGGCGTGCTGTTGGCGAAGTTGGACCTGCGCCGGGCGATCGTCGAGACCGGCAACGTCCCACCGGAGCGCCTGTGACCCCCCTCCCCCCATCGGCGACCGGAACCGGACCGGACAGCGTCCCGGTGGCCGGCGACCGACGCCGCCACCCGGCCCCGGCGTCGCTGGTGTTGTTCCACGGACCGATGAACTGCGGGAAGTCGACGCTGGCGCTGCAGGTGGACCACAACCAGAGCCGCCAGGGCCGGCGCGGCCTGCTGCTGACCCAGGGCGACCGGTCCGGGGTGCCGCAGATCAGCTCCCGGGTGGGGCTGCGCCGCGACGCGCTCGAGCTGTCCGACGCGACCGACGTCCGATTGCTGGTCCGGAAGCGATGGCGGCCGGGCACCGGGTCGACTACCTGATCGTCGACGAGGTGCAGTTCCTCACCGGCGCCCAGGTCGAACAGCTGGCCGAGCTGGTCGACGAGTCCCGCGTCGACGTCTACGCCTCAGGGCTGACCACCGACTTCCGCACCCGGCTGTTCCAGGCACCCAGCGGCTGTTCGAGTTCGCCGACGACGTGCAGCGCGTCCAGGTCCAGGTGCTGTGCTGGTGCGGGCTGCCCGGGCTGCTCAATGCGCGCGTGGTGGGCGTGCGCTGGTCCGCGAGGGCGCCGCGGTCGTCGTGGCCGACACCGCGCCGGCGGCGGTACCCACCCCCGGCAACGGCGGGGCTGTCGGCGTAAGGAGGAAGGGGTGCGGCACCAAGTGCTCTGCCGCCGGCACCACGCCCACCGGACCCGGCCAGCTCGCGCTGCGCTGACCGCTCCGGTCGGCGTCCGACCTCACCCGGAGGGGGTGGCCGGTAGCCCGCTTACCACTCCATGCGATGATGCGGAACTGACAACACGGAATCTTCATCGAAGACCTGTCGTTAGTCCCCATGACTTCCCTAGCCACGTGGCATGAGCACGCGGCTGCCCGGGTAGCCAAGACCACCGACGAAGCACGAGAGGACGGTGTGCCATGGGCGAGCGATCCCTACGAGGTAGCCGACTGGGCAGCGTGAGCTACGAGACCGAGCGCAACACCGCGCCGATCGAGCGGCAGTACGCCGAGTACAGGTGTACCCAGGGCCACCTGGTGACGGTGCCCTTCGCTGACGATGCCGAGCTCCCCGACACCTGGGAGTGCAAGTACGACGGTTCGGCCGCCAAGCTCGTGGGCGGTGCCGAGCCGGCGCCGAAGAAGGTCAAGCCCCCGCGCACCCACTGGGACATGCTGCTGGAACGTCGCTCCGTCGACGACCTCGAAGAGGTCCTCGCCGAGCGGCTCGAGGTGCTCCGCGGCCGGCGGACCCGCGCCAGCTGATCCTGGACCACCTGTACGAAGGCGCCACCCGCGACGCAGGACGGCCCCGGTGGAGACTCCCCCACCGGGGCCGTTCCATGTCCGGAACCGTTTCATGCCGGACCGGGCGACCGGTCCGGCGACCGGGCGTCAGCTGACGATCTCGCCCTCGATGACCCGCGGCGGCGCCGTCGGTGCGGCCGCCGCCCCGTGCGGAGCCGGGCCCACCGTGCCGGTGCGCGTCGAACGCACCCGGACCGGCCCGCGCAGCTGGACCGGGACGTGCCGCAGCAGGCCGCGGGCGATGAGCGCCCTCGGCAGCGCCCGGGTGAGCGGTAGCAGGCACAACAAGCCCAGGACGTCGCCGAGGAAGCCCGGCAGCACCATGAGCAGCCCACCCAACGCCACCAGCCCGGCGTCGCCGAGCGCGCGGCCGGGGGCCTGCCGGGTCTGTGCCCGCTCACCCAGGTCGGCCAGTGCCCGGGTGCCCTGCCGGGCGAGCAGGACGAAGCCCAGGGCGCTGGTGGCCAGGGTGAGCAGGATCGTCCAGCCGAAGCCGAGCTGGGAGACCACCAGCGCGAAGATGACGACCTCGGCCAGCGCCCCCAGCCCCAGCGCCGTCCGAAGTCGGGCCGGCGTCCGCGGGCCCTGGGTGAGGCCGGCCGCGACGTGGTGGGTCGACATGTGTTCTCCTCGTCCTCCGCGCCGGGCGGCCGGTGCGCCTCCTACCGGAGCACCTTCGCGCCACCCTCGTCGCGGACCCGTGCCGGCACCGGGTGGGACAGCCGACCGGGCAGCCGATCGGCCAGCCGGTCGCGCACGCCCCACCACGTCACACGCGCCAACGCCTCTCCAACGATCGACGAGCTCATCTTGCTCCGGCCGACCGCGCGTTCGGTGAAGGTGATCGGCACCTCCACCACCCGCGCGCCGGCGCGGTGGGCGCGCCAGGCCCAGTCGACCTGGAAGCAGTAGCCCTCGCTGGCCACCTCGTCGAAGGGCAGCCGGGCCAGCAGGTCCGCCCGGGCGGCGCGGTAGCCGCCGGTCGCGTCGGCCAGCGGCAGCCGCAGCGCCCAGCGGGTGTAGAGATTGCCGAACCGGGAGAGCGCCAGCCGGTAGGCCGGCCAGTCGCGCACCTTCCCGCCGGGCACGTACCGGGAGCCGAGCACCAGGTCGGCGTCCTCCAGCGCGGCCAGCAGCGACGGGAGCCGCTCGGGCGGGTGCGAGCCGTCGGCGTCCATCTCCACCACCACCGCGTAGCCGTGCTCGGCGGCCCAGCCGAAGCCGGCGACGTAGGCCGGGCCGAGCCCGCCCTTGCCGGGCCGGTGCAGCACGTGCACCCGCTCGTCGGCAGCCGCCCGGGCGTCGGCCAGCTCACCGGTGCCGTCGGGTGAGGCGTCGTCCACGACCAGCACGTGTGCCTCGGGCGCCGCGGCGTGCAGCCGGTCGAGCACGCCGCCCAGGCTGCCGATCTCCTCGTAGGTCGGGATGACCACCAGGACGCCCGCCGTGCCCGGGGGGGTCTCCGCCGGACCGGTGGTCATCGGGAGGACTGCCGGCGTCGCCCGGCCCGGACGGCGACCGCGCCGAGCGCGGCCACTCCCAGGGCGGTGAGCACCCACTCGGGCCAGCCGCCCAGTCGCTGCGCCACCGTCGACTGCTGGCGCTGCGCGATCGGCTCGACGAAGACGTCGGGTGTGAACAGCTGCGAACGCCGGGCCACCGACCCGTCCGGCGCGATGACCGCGCTGATCCCGCTGGTGGCCGAGACGACCACGGTACGGCCGAACTCCACCGCCCGCAGCCGGCTCATGGCCAGCTGCTGCTCGCTCTCGTCGGTGAACCCGAAGGTCGCGTTGTTCGTCTGCACGACGACCATGCCGGCCCCGGCGTCGACGACGTCGGCGACCAAGGAGTCGTAGGCGACCTCGAAGCAGATGACGTCGCCGATCCGGGCGCCGCCGATGTCCAGGGCCCCTACACCGCTGCCCTGGGTGAAGTCCCGGCGGACCAGGTCGACCTTGTCGCTGAAGAACCGGAAGAACGACCGGTACGGCACGTACTCGGCCAGCGGCACGGGGTGCCGCTTGACGTAGGTGTCACCGGGCCCGGTGACCGGGTCCCAGACGATGCCGGTGTTGGAGAGATACTGCCCCGGGCCCTCGACCACCGCGCCGACCAGCACGGGCGCCCCGATTGCCGCGGCTGCCCGGCTGATCACCCGGGCAGCGTCGTCGTTGCGGTAGGGATCGATGTCCGAGCTGTTCTCCGGCCAGATCACCAGATCGGGCTGAGCGGCGTCGCCCGCGTGGACCGACGCGGCCAGGCGGAGCGTCTCGTCCGCGTGGTTGTCCAGCACGGCGCGGCGCTGGGCGTTGAACTCCAGCCCGGCCCGCGGCACGTTCCCCTGGACGACGGCCACCGTGCGGGTCGGCCCACCCTCGGTCAGCGAGGGGCCGGCGAGCGGAAGCCAGGCGACCGCACCCAGTAGCGGCACGGCCAGCACCCCGGCGACGGCGAGGGCCGCCAACCGGGCGGGTGACCGGGAGAGTGCGTCCTCGGTGCGGCGCCTGGCCCAGGCGCGGCGCAGGGCCAGCGCGGCAGCGGCCAGCAGGGTGCCGGTGAGGGCGACGGCGAAGGTGACCAGCGGCGCACCGCCGTAGGCCGCGAAGGAGACGAAGGGGCCCTCGGCCTGACTGAAGGCAAGCCGGCCCCAGGGGAAGCCACCGAACGGCAGCCGGCTGCGCAGCGCCTCGTCGGACACCCACAGCGCCGCTGCCCACACCGGCCAGCCGGGCAGCCGGGAGGTGAGCGCCAGGGCACCGCCGAGCAGCGCCAGGTAGAGCGACTCGAAGATCCCCAGCGCGAGCCACGGGAAGGAGCCGACGTAGACCCCGGTCCAGGACAGCAGCGGCAGCAGGAACACCAGGCCGAGGACCAGCCCCAGCCAGAGTCCGCCGCGTAGCCGCCGGCCGTGCGTGGCCAGGCTGAGCGCCGCCGGGCCGAGGACAGCGAGCCCGCCCAGGTCGTGCCCGGGGAAGGAGAGGTAGAGCGCCAGGCCGCCGGCTGTGGCCAGCGCGGTGCGCCAGGGCACTGCCGGACGCCGGGACGAACCGCCGTCCGGGGGCGGAGCGGGTGCACCTGACGGTGAGGTCGAGGGTTGCACCGTGCCGGTCGTCGCCACTGCCGGCACCGCCGCCTTCCGCGCTGGCCCGGCCGTGCGCCGGGTCCTGAAGGACCCCGCGCCACACCGGGCGGGGCCTGGCCGCTGCCCGGGGGCAGCGGCCAGCCTCCAGCATCCCACCCCGGCCGGATCGCCTGGCGGGCTCCCGGCCGCACCCGCACCGTCGGACGGACCCTGCGTTCCTCGTCGCCGGCGAGGAGCCCCGCACCTTCGGGCCGGGTGGGCGGTCGCGGCTGCGACCGTTCCTCCCGTTGTCTGGTGGTGCGGGGATCCCACGCGGCTGGGAACGCGCTGAAGACGATAGGGACCTGGGCACGGCGAGGGAAGCACCGGGGGCTGCCGGTTCGTACCGTTACGCAACCGTTACAGCTGGTGTACCGAACGACCGTCGGCGCAGGTCAGGCCGGATCAGGCCCGGCGGGGACGACGAGGGCGGCCACTGCCTCTACCACCCGCAGCGGTGGGTTGAGCACCGTCGCCGCCGAGGCGCCGCGGTCGGGCTCGGCGCGGGCGACGACGTCGGCCCAGCAGCGCAGCTCCCGGCTGCGGCGACCGACCCGCACCACCTCGCAGGAGGCCTCGAGCACGTCACCGGCCTGCACCGGGGCGAGGAACCGGATTTCGGAGTAGCCGGCCAGCAACCCCTCGTCGCCGTCGGTGCGGATGGCCACTTCGGTGGCCACGTCGCCGAACAGGCCCAGCGTGTAGGCACCGTCGACCAGCGAGCCGCCGTAGTGGGCGTGCGCATAGGGCACGTACCGGCGGTGGGTGACGGTCAGCCCGAGCCGGGCGTCGGTCGGGGCGGGGTCGGTCATGCGGGGGCCTCCTGGGAGTCCGGGGACGGGACGAGGGCGTGCACGAGGTAGCTGGCGACCTCGCCGGGCGTCGTTCCCCGGCCGAAGACCTTGTCCACGCCGAGGTCGGCCGCCATCGCCGGGTCGAACCGGGGGCCGCCGACCACCAGCAGCGGCCGGGACTCCCCCATCGCCTCGCGGAAGGCACCGGCCAGCTCTCGGGTGTTGCGCAGGTGGGCGTCCTTCTGGGTGACCACCTGGGAGACCAGCACCGCGTCGGCCTTCGCCGTCCGGGCGGCGCGGACCAGTTCGGGCACGCTGACCTGGGCGCCGAGGTTGGCGACCTGCAGCTCCCGGTAGTACTCCAGGCCCTTCTCCCCCGCGAAGCCTTTGAGGTTGAGGATGGCGTCGATGCCGACGGTGTGGGCGTCGGTGCCGATGCAGGCGCCGAGCACCACCAGGCTGCGCCGCAGCCGGGTCTTCACCGCGGCATTGACCTCACTGGGCGACAGCAGCGGGTAGGGCCGCTCCTCGACGTGCACCTCGGCCAGGTCGACCAGGTGCTGGACGCTGCCATAGACGACGAAGAAGGTGAATGCGGTGCCGATCCCGGTGCTGTGCACCACCATCGCCGGCGAGATGCCCATCTTGGCGGCCAGTTGTAGCGCTGCGCCGTCGGCCTGCGGCCCGGGGGGCACCGGCAGCGTGAACGACGTCTGCACCATGCCGTCGCCGGTCGTGTCACCGTAGGGACGGATCACGGTCCCCTCAGACACCGGCCGGCTCCTTCGCCTCGGCCAGGAGCTCCAGCGCAGGGTCGTAATGGTCGGCGGCCTTGCGGAACACGCCGTCCAGGCCCTTGCCGCCGTCCGGGCGGCGCTTGGTGATGCCGAACGTGCCGTCGGCGATGGCCTGGATCAGGCCCTGCGGGTGGTCCGCGATCCGTTCCAGCAGCTGTAACGCCTCGGTTAGCACGGTGTGCGCGCGGGCGTCGATGAACCCGCCCGGCTGCGGGGCGAAGTCCTCGGCCAGGTTGCCGGCCGCATCCAGCACGTAGCGGACGTTGCGCAGCGCCAGGTCCCGGTCGGACAGCCACGGCGTGACGACGGCCTCGGTCATCATCCCCACCAGCAGGATGCCCTGGCCGGTGAGCGCCCCGGCCAGGTTGAAGAAGCCGTCGAGCAGGTAGCCGCGGAACACGTCGCCGGTCATGTGCTTGGTCGGCGGCATCCACTTCAGCGGGGCGTCGGGGAACAGTCCGCGGGCCAGCAGGGCGTGGGCGAGCTCCAGCCGGAAGGATTCCGGCCGGTCGGGGTCGATCTCGAAGGCGTGACCCAGGCCCAGCTGCCAGTCCTCGAGCCCCGCCTCGTGCGCGAGCCGTTCGTTGAGCAGCTGACTGACGGTGACGGTGTGCGCCTCGTCGACGGCGTCGGCGGTGGTGAGGTAGTTGTCTTCGCCGGTGTTGATGATGATGCCGGCCCGGGCGTGCACCATCCGGCTGAACCGCTGGTCGACGAAGGTGCGCTGCGGGTTGATGTCGCGGAAGAGGATCCCGTACATCGCGTCGTTGAGCATCATGTCCAGCCGCTCCAGCCCGGCCAGGACGGCGATCTCGGGCATGCACAGCCCGGAGGCGTAGTTGGTCAGCCGCACGTAGCGGCCCAGCTCCACGCCCACCTCGTCCAGCGCGGCCCGCATCAGCCGGAAATTCTCCCCCGTCGCGTACGTGCCGGCGTATCCGGTGCGGGTGGCGCCTTCGGGCACGTAGTCCAGCAGCGACTGGCCGGTGGAACGGATCACCGCGATCACGTCCGCCCCGGCGCGGGCGGCGGCCTGGGCCTGCGGGATGTCCTCGTAGATGTCGCCGGTGGCCACGATGAGGTAGATCCACGGACGGCGCGGCGGGTCGCCCAGGGTGGCCACCAGCTCCTCCCGGCGGGCCCGGTTGGCGTCGATCCGGGCGATGCCGGTGCCGACCGCGGCGCGCGCGACCTCGCGGGCCCGGTCGGCCTCGGCCCCGGTGGGCACGGTGAACCGGGCGGTGCCCGCGCCCACCTGCTCGGCGAGCGCGGACAGCGATGGCGCCGTCCCGTTCGCGAGCGCGTGCCAGACCGGCAGCGCGACCCCGGACTCCAGCCCGACCTGCTCGCGGACGGCGTCCACCACGCGGTTGACCCAGGGCACCTCGCCGTCGCCGAGCACCGGGTCGGTGCCGGTCAGACCGGCCAGCCGCAGCACGGCCCGCTCGACGGACACGGTGGTGTGCGCCTTCGCCAGGTCGACCACCGGCGCGGCAGCGCGCGTGGCGAGCTCCCGGGCGCGCGCGACAAGCACCGGGTCCAGCGTCAGGCCGCTCACGCCCGCCACCCGTTGGGCAGAAATGGCCATTTCTGCCCGTCCCAGCGGACGGCCCCGTTCGTGCTCGACGCAGAAATGGTCATTTCTGCGAAGTTGGTGCTCATCGCATCTCTCCGATCGGTTCGCCGGCGACCAGGAGGAGCCGGCAGGTGGGTCGGGCACGCCTCGCCAGGACAGCGGACAGCGTGTCGCTGGTTGCCCACAACGCCAAGGACGCCGGGGCGCCGAGCGCGAGCGGCCCGTCGGAGTGCTCGCGGCGGACGGCGTGCCAGCCGCCGTGACTCGCGGCGTCGAAGGCGTCGAAGGGCCGCAGGCCAGCGCCGGGGGTGCGGTGGTCGACCGCCGCGTACACCCCGCCCCACGGGTCCAGCGGGGTGACCGGGGCGTCGCTGCCGATGGCCACCGCGACCCCGCCGTCGACCAGGTCGGCGAGTGGGTTGCAGGAAACGGCGCGCTCGATGCCCAGCCGTTCGGCGTACATCCCCTCCGCTCCACCCCAGGCGGCGTCGAAGGCGGGCTGGACACTGGCCACCATCCCCCACCGGCGCATCTTCGCGATCGCGTCGTCGCCGACCATCTCCACGTGCTCCAGCCGGTGCCGGCAGGCCAGGACGGCGTCCCGGCCCAGCTCGTCGACGACGGCGCCGACCGCGGTGAGCACCTGGTCGACCGCGGCGTCGCCGATGCAGTGGAACCCGGCCTGCACCCCGGCGGCCGTGCAGGCGCGCAGGTGCTCGACCAGCGAACCGGTGTCGAAGCGCAGCGCCCCGGTGGTCTCCGGCCGGTCGGCGTAGGGGGTGTGCAGGGCAGCGGTGTGCGACCCGAACGCGCCGTCGCAGAACAGGTCGCCGCCGGCGCCGGCCAGCCCGAGGTCGCGGACGACGTCCAGGCCGCCGCGCTCGGACAGCTCGCCCCAGTACCCGAGCACCTGGGGGCCGGGCCCCAGGGTGGCGAGCTCGAGCAGGTCGGTGAGGTCCGCGAGGCTGGAGACCTCCGGGCCGGCCATCTCGTGCACGCTGCCGATGCCCAGCGCCGCGGCGGCGCGCAGGGTGGCCCGCTGGGCGGACCGCCGCTGGTCGGCCGGGACCGCCCCGTAGGCGGTCTGCCGGACGGCGTGGTGGGCGTCCAGCCGGAGCCGGCCGTCCGGGGCGTAGCCGGGCAGGTCGGCGATTCCGGGAACGCGGTCGAGCAGGCCGGTGGACACGGTGGCGGAGTGGACGTCGACCCGGGCCAGGTAGGCCGGCCGGTCGCCGACCACGGCGTCCAGGTCGGCCCGGGTCAGCCCGCGGCCCTCGGGCCAGTCCGTCTCGTCCCAGCCGGTGCCCAGCACCGTGCCGCTGGGACCGGCCGCGGCGTGGGCGGCGACCCGGGCGACCGCCGAGCGCAGGCTGTCCGCACCGTGCAGGTCCAGGCCGGTCAGCGCCAGCCCGGTGGCCGTGGCGTGCACGTGGGCGTCGACGAAGGCCGGGGTGAGCAGCGCGCCCTCGCCGTCCAGCACCCGGCCGGCCGCCGGGGCGTCCGCCGCGGGACCGGTCCAGGCGATCACACCGTCCAGCACGTGCACGGCCCGGCCGGGGGTGTCCCCCACCGTCACGTCGGTGAGCAGCAGGTCCAGGTCGATCAGACTCATCCGCGCACCCGGGGCTCGATGAGCGCCCGCACGCCGCGGGAGCGCCGGTACAGGTCCAGGGCCAGGGCGGCGTGCCCCGGCGTGTAGCCGTTGCCGACCAGCATGGTCACGTCCGACGCCATCCCCTCCGCACCCAGCGCCGCCGCCGAGAAGGAGGTGGCCATGGAGAAGAAGAGCACGGTGCCGCCGTCGGCCGTCGTCAGGACTGCGCCGTGCTCGGCGCCGGGCACGTCGACGCAGACGACGGTGACGTCGACGCACCGGCCAACGGCGGCCGCCACCGCGAGGGGGTCGGTGGCGTCGGCGACGACGACCTCGTCGGCCAACCCGGCCGAACGTAGCGCGTCGGCCTCCTGCCCGTTCCGGACGACGCCGATCAGGCGCCCGGCCCGGGCGTCGCGGGCGGCGGCCAGGCTGAGGCTGCCGGACTTCCCGGCCGCCCCCAGGACGGCGACCGACGGGCGGTGGCCGGCCCGACGGACGACCCGCTCGGTGGCGGCCGGCGCGCCGCAGACGTCCAGGACGGCGAGGGCGACCTCCTGCGGCAGGTCGTCGGGCAGCACCGCGGCGATGGAGCGGGCGAACAGCACCGCCGTCCCGGCTGCGGGGACCTGTTCGCTGCGGCCGTCCCAGCGGGCGAGCCCGTCGGTGATCCGCAGCGGCGTGAGGGTGAGGGAGACCAGGGTGGCGACCCGCTGCCCCGGCCGCAGACCCAGCGGCGAGTCCGGGCCCACCTCGTCGACGACGCCGATCAGCATCCCGCCGGAGCCGGTGACCGGGTTGTGCATCTTGCCCCGCGACTCGACGATCTCCAGCACCGCGGCGCGGACCCGGTCGCCGTCCCCGCCGTGCTCCTCGGTGAGCTGCCGGTAGGACGCCGCGTCGAGGTTGATCCGCTGCACGGCGATGCGCACCTCGTCCGGACCGATCGCCGGGTCGGCGTCGAGCCGCTGGGCCGCCTGGGGCAGCACGCCCGCCGGTTCGAGCACCCGGTGCACCCCGAGGCTGCGCTGCAACGTGCTGGTGGTCACCCGTCATCCCTTCGTGTGCGGCGCTCCCGACACGGGAGAACCTATCGTCAATCTGCTGATACTCCGCAGTTCTTCCCGTAAGGTCGCCGTGTCGCGACGGATGTCCGTCGTCGTCGAGCCGCCTGCGAGGAGTCCCGGTGCTGGAGCAGCCCTACGAGTACACCGCCCGCGCCCTGGTCGAGCCCGACTGGCGTCGGCTGCCCGGGTTCGCCGCGGTGACCGAGGAGCAGTGGCGCAGCGCCCAGTGGCAGCGGGTGAACTGCGTGAAGAACGTCCGACAGCTGCGGGGCGTCTACGGCGACCTGCTCGACGACTCCTTCTACGCCGACGTGGCGGCCGACCAGGCCGGCCGGGCCACCATGTCGCTGCTGCTGCCCCCGCAGATGCTGAACACGATGGTGCCCGACGCCGTCCCGACCGCCGCGGCGATGCTGGCCGACCCGGTGCGCCGCTACATGCTCACCGTCGCCTCCGACCGGCTGCCCGGCCCGGCGGCCAGCCATCCCTACGCCGCCCGCGACTCGCTGCACGAGCACGAGATGTGGGCCGTGGAGGGCCTGACCCACCGCTATCCCACCAAGGTGCTCGCCGAGCTGCTGTCGACCTGCCCGCAGTACTGCGGCCACTGCACCCGGATGGACCTGGTCGGCAACTCCACCCCGGCGGTGCCGAAGCTGAAGTTCGACCTCAAGCCGATCGACCGGCAGGCCGCGATGCTCGATTACCTGCGGGCCACCCCCGGCGTCCGGGACGTCGTGGTCTCCGGCGGCGACGTGGCCAACCTGCCCTTCAAGAACCTCGCCGCCTTCGTGCAGGGCCTGCTGGACGTCGAGTCGATCCGCGACATCCGGCTGGCCACCAAGGCGTTGATGGGCCTCCCCCAGCACTGGCTGCAGCCCGAGGTCCTCGACGGCATGGGCGCGCTGGCGCAGACCGCCCGGGCCCGCGGCGTCTCGCTCGCGGTGCACACCCACGTCAACGCCGCCCAGTCGGTCACCCCGCTGGTGGCCGATGCCGCCCGGGCCCTGCTGGCCGTCGGGGTGCGCGACGTCCGCAACCAGGGCGTGCTGTTGGAGGGCGTCAACGCCACCGCCGGCCAGCTGCTCGACCTCTGCTTCGCCCTCACCGACGGTGCCTCGATCACGCCCTACTACTTCTACATGTGCGACATGATCCCCAGCGCCGAGCACTGGCGGGTCTCGCTGGACCGTGCCCAGACGCTGCAGCACGACATCATGGGCTACCTGCCCGGCTTCGCCACCCCGCGGATCGTCTGCGACGTGCCCTACGTCGGCAAGCGCTGGGTGCACCAGGTCGCCGAGTACGACCGCGAGCGCGGCATCAGCTACTGGACCAAGAACTACCGGACCGGCATCGAGCGCACCGACGACGCCGCCCTGGACCGCCGCTACGTCTACTACGACCCGATCCACACCCTGCCGGCCGAGGGGCGCGCGTGGTGGGCCACCCACGGAAGCCCGGTGCTCGAGCCGGTCGGCTGATGTCCTCCACCGGACTCGCGCGGGAGTCGCCGTCCTCGGCCTTCAGCGTGCGTCCGGGAGCGTCCATGCGAGCTAGGTGGAGGAGACGGCGGGTCAGGTTTCCGAGCACCCGGACGGCGGTAGCCAGCACCGGTGGAACTGCTGTGCACCGACCGGCTGCGGCTGCGTGCCTGGACGGCGGAGCCCGGTGACCTGGACCGGCTGACCGACCTCTACGGCCGGGAGGAGGTCACCCGCTGGCTCGACGGTCCGCCGACCGTGCCCGCCGCCGAGCTGGTGCAGTGCTGGGCAGCGGTGCGCGCATTGGACCCGCTGCACGGCTGCTGGGCGATCGCCCCGCTGGACGGCGGCCCCCCGGCCGGGACGGTGCTGTTCAAGCCACTGCCCGACGGGGTCGGTGAGGTCGAGGTCGGCTGGCACCTGCACCGGACAGCTGGGGCCGCGGGTACGCCACGGAGGCAGCCCGCGCCGTCGTCGACCGTGGCTTCGATGCCGGGCTCCCGGAGGTCTGCGCCGTCGTCCGGCCGGGCAACGAGCCGTCGGTGGGGGTCTGCCGGCGGCTGGGCATGACCCCGCTGGGCCCGTTGGGCCGCTGGTACGACGTCGAGCTCGAGGCATTCCGGCTCACTGCACCGGGCTGAGCACGAGGAGGCAGGGATGGAGTGGCTCGCTGAGCCGGATGCCTGGCTGAGCCGGCTCATGTTCACCCGCGGGCTGGCGCTGGTCTACCTGATCGCCTTCGTCGCCGCGCTGCGCCAGTTCCGCCCGCTGATCGGCACGGACGGGCTCACGCCGGTGCCGCGGTACCTGGCCCGGACGACGTTCCGGAAAGCCCCCAGCGTGTTCCACTTCTACTGGTCGGACCGCTTCTTCGCCGGCTGCTGCTGGGCCGGCATCGTGCTGTCCGCCGCAGCACTGGTCGGGGTGGCCGACCGGTTGCCGCTGGCCGGCTGGATGGTGCTCTGGCTGGCCCTCTGGGCGCTGTACCTGTCGATCGTCAACGTCGGGCAGCTGTGGTACGGCTTCGGCTGGGAGACGCTGCTGTGCGAGGCCGGCTTCCTGGCCGTGTTCCTCGGCCCGGCGCACGTCGCGCCGCCGACGCTGGTCCTGTGGCTGCTGCGCTGGCTGCTCTTCCGGCTGGAGTTCGGCGCCGGGCTGATCAAGATGCGCGGCGACCGCTGCTGGCGGGACCTGACCTGCCTCGCCTACCACCACGAGACCCAGCCGATGCCCAACCCGGCCAGCTGGTGGTTCCACCGGCTCAGCCCCCGCCTGCACAAGGTGGAGACGCTGGCCAACCACGTCACGCAGCTCGTCGTCGTCTTCGGCCTGCTCGCTCCCCAGCCGGTGGCCGGCGTCGCCGCGCTGGTCATGGTGGTCACCCAGGGCTACCTGATCCTCAGCGGCAACTTCTCCTGGCTGAACCTGCTCACCCTGGTTCTCGCGCTGTCGGTCGTCGACGGCACCTGGTACGCCGCGGTGCTGCCGGTCGGCCCGTCCGCGCAGCTCTCCTCCCCCGCCTGGTTCGCCGGGGTCACCGTCGTCCTCACCGCCGTGGTGGTCGTGCTCAGCTGGTGGCCGGTCCGCAACATGCTGTCCCGGCACCAGCTGATGAACGCCAGCTTCACCCGGCTGCGGCTGGTGAACAGTTACGGCGCGTTCGGTTCGGTGACCCGGGTCCGCCGCGAAGTGGTCGTCGAGGCGACCGACGACCCCGACCCGGGGCCGGACACGGTATGGCGGGAGTACGAGTTCCGCGGCAAGCCCGGCGATCCGTACCGCCGTCCGCCGCAGGTCGCGCCCTACCACCTTCGCCTGGACTGGATGCTGTGGTTCGTCGGCATCTCCCCCGCCTACGGCCGGGGCTGGCTGGTGCCTTTCCTGGGCGAGCTGCTGGTCGCCGACCCGGCGATGCTGCGGCTGTTGCGCTCGGCGCCGTACGGCACGCAGCGGCCGGCGTTCGTGCGGGCGCGGCTGATGCGCTACCGCTTCACCACCCGCGCCGAGCGGCGGGCGACCGGCGCCTGGTGGCACCGGGACGAGGCGCGCGAGCTGGTCGCGCCGCTGTCGCTGGACCAGCTGGCCGGCCGGGACCGGTGAGCCTCAGCGGCCCCGACGGGGGCCGACCAGCGCCGCCAGGCGCTTCACCGGGTGCGGCCGCGGCACGTGGACGCGGTGACCGGCGGCGTGCTGGGAGTCGATCCGGGTGGCCTCCTCCGGCGTCGGGGCGGTGCCGCCCAGGTGCGCGGGCACCCACCAGCGGTCGTCGTCCCCGGCCGGCTGGTCGGCGTAGCTGCGCTGCGCCTCGGCGAGCAGGCCTTCCATGGCCGCGCGCGTGCGGCGCAGTACGACCTGCACCTTCTCCCCGGGCTCGGGCACGATCGGCTCCCCGATGAGCACGGTCACCGCGACGCCGCGACGCAGCACCACCTTGTGCCCCTTGGTGGCGATGCGGTGCCCGCCCCAGACCGCCGCGGGCAGGATCGGCACGCCGGCGTCCACGGCCATCCTGGCGGCGCCGGCCTTGAGGTCCTTGACGGTGAACGAGCTGCTGATGGTGGCCTCGGGGAAGACCCCGATGACCTGGCCGTCCTTGAGCGCCCGCACCGCCGCCTCGAACGCCGCGCTGCCGGCCTTGCGGTCGACCGGGATGTGCTGCATGGCCCGCATGAACGGCCCGGAGAACCAGTGGTGGAAGACCGAGGCCTTGGCCATGAACCGCACCAGCCGGTGCTGCGGCAGCGCGCCCAGCCCGAGGAAGGTGAAGTCCAGGAAGCTGACGTGGTTGCTGCACACGATCGCGCCGCCGGAGGCCGGCACGTGCTCCTGGCCGCGGACGTCGAAGCGGAACCGGAAGAGCGTGAAGACCAGCATCGCCAGCCGGACGACGATCCGGTACGGGCGGTCCCGGGGGTCCGGGTGCACTCCGAAGAGGTCCCGGCGCACGACGTCGTGCCAGGTCGCGATGAACATGAGCGGACCCTAACCGGCGCGCTGAACGGTGGCTTGCGCAACGACTTCCCGGCTCGATCGGAGGCTCACCGTGCTGTTCCTTGGGCTCGGGGACCACGTGCGCGCCGGGAGCTCCCCCGGTGTCGGCCGCCCCATCGTCAGCCGGCCCTCGGTGGCCCGCTCCGCCCGGTCGTGCTCGGCGACGGTCTCCCCCTCGCCGCGGCGCGGGGCAGCCTCCAGGGCTTCCGCACTCAGCGGCACCGGGGTGCCCGCAGGGTTAACGACGAGCAGCTTGTCCTCCACGACCGACCCACGGTCCGCAGGTCGGTCCTGTGGTGATCCTGACCGGGGTCCTGGTGGGTGCTGCTTGTCCGCGCCCGGAGGGCGCGTTGTCCTCATCGGGTAGGTGACCCAACAATGTTCGACATTTTGTTGGGCATAACGGTAACCTTCCGTCATGCAACGTGGGTGGCAGCCACCGCTGCCCGACATGCCGGCTCCGCCGGCCGACCGCGCCTGGGCTCGACTGGCCCCGCCGGAGGGCTACGAACCTCAGTGGCGCCGGCTGGTCGAGGCGGCCCTGGCGCAGGATCTGGGCCCCGACCAGCTGGCCGAGACCGGGATGACGCCGCTGGCCGCCGCCCGGAACTGGAAGCCGGCGACCGTCGCGCTCTACAGCAAAGTGGCTCGCTACGGCGGCGTCGGCCTGCCGCTGGCCCGCACCCCGGAGCCGGAGCCGCTGACCCTGGAGCTGCGGCCGCTCACCGAGGTGCGAGGTGAGGCCCCCGAGCACCTGCGTGCGGTGGCCTGGTGTGCCCTCGCGCTGGGCTGGCCGGCGACGGTCGGCCAGTTCCGCGCCCTCCGCCGCGACGAGGTGCACCCGACCACCCGGCGGCTGCTGGTGCACACCGACGACGGTGAGTGGTCGGTGCCCGGCGCGCTCACCGCCTGGCACGCGTGGGAGTCCGTCCGGGCCCGGTTCCCGGCCCTGGCGGCGAGCCCGTGGGTGTTGCCGGCGCTGCGCCGCGGGCCCGGCGTGGACAGCCGGGTCGGCGGGCAGCTGTCGACCCAGGCGCTGCAGGTGACCTTCGCCAAGCACGCCGTCCGGACGGCGCTGCACCTGCGGGCCACCGCATCCGCTCGCCGTCGCGAGGCCGTCGAGGGCCTCGCCGCCGACTACCTCACGTTGTCCTATGACTCCTACCGTCGGCTGGCGTTGGCTGCGGGCGCTCCCCCGGTGAGCCCCCGCGGCGCGGTGCGGGCGCTACGCAGCGTCAGCCGGGCGGCCCGGCTGGCCGGCTGAGGGAGGCGCTCGCGGTCAGCACAGCGACAGTTGCTCGGGGACGGGCGGACCGGGCGGGTCGGCCCCAGGCCGTCGAACGGGGAGGCTGCCGGCGGGGAACCCGGCCGACTCGTCGCCGGGCAGGCCGGTGTCCGGCGATGCGCTCCCCTCCCCCGCCGCGCCGACACCACGGGCCGAGCCGCCGCTCTGCCGGTCCAGCCCGTGCCGGGCCATGATCGGTGGCACTCGGCGGGCCAGCCAGCTCCGGTACTCCGCCGGCACGTAGGCGCCCCGCCCGTACAGCGTCTTGTAGCGGGACACCAGGGCCGGGTGCTCGCGAACCAGCCATGCGGTGAACCACTCCCGGGCGCCCGGGCGCAGGTGCAGGGGAAGCACCGTCACGCCGGTCGCTCCGGCCTCGGCGATCGCGCCGATGGCAGCCTCGAGATGGCCGAGGGAGTCGGTGAGCCCGGGCAGCACCGGGGCGAGGAACACTCCGCACGGCAGGCCCGCTCCGGTGATCGCCCGGACCAACTCGAGCCGGGCGTGCGGCGTGGGTGCGCCGGGCTCCAGGGCGGCGTGCAGGTCGTCGTCCCAGATGGCCATCGAGACGCCCATCCCGATCGGCACGTCGCGGGCCGCGGCGACCAGCAGCGGCAGGTCGCGGCGGGCGAGCGTGCCCTTGGTGAGGATGGAGAACGGCGTTCCGGAGCGGGCGAGGGCGTTGATGACCCCGGGCATCAGCCGGTACCGCCCCTCCGCGCGCTGGTAGGGGTCGGTGTTGGTGCCCAGTGCGACGTGCTCGCGCCGCCATGACGGGCGGGCCAGCTCGCGGCGGAGCACCTCGACGATGTTGGTCTTGACCACGATCTGCTGGTCGAAGTCGGCGCCGCTGTCGAGCTCGAGCCATTCGTGGGTGCTCCGGGCGAAGCAGTACACACACGCATGGCTGCAGCCCCGGAACGTGTTGATGGTATGGCCGAACGGCATGGCCGAGCCTTTCGGGACCGCGTTGAGCGCGCTCTTGCAGCGCACCTCGTGCAGCGTCAGCCCCGGGAACTCCGGCACCTGCAGGCTGCGCAGCAGCCCCCGGACGTCGGGTAGGCCGGGCAGGGTCGACGGCTCGTCGAGGTCCAGCCGTTGCGCATCCCACCGCATGCCTCCATCCGAACACACGTTCGATCGGATGTCGACCGCCCGGGTACGCCAGGTCAGAGCGGGGGCCGGTTCTCGTAGTACGTCGAGAGGACCACGGTGGTGCGGGTCGTCACGTTGGCCGCGGCCCGGATGGCGGCCAGCAGCGCCTCCAAAGCGTCGGGCGAGGCGACCCGGATTTTGAGGATGTAGCTCTCCACCCCGGCCACCGAGTGGCAGGCCTCGATGGCGCTCAGGTGGGCCAGCCGGGACGGCGCGTCGTCGGGCTGGGCCACGTCGATCGGGGTGATCGACACGAACGCGGTCAGCGGCAGCCCGACCGCCTTCGCGTCGACCGTGGCGGCGTACCCGGTGATCAGGCCGCGCTGCTCGAGCCGGCGGACCCGCTGGTGCACCGCCGACACCGACAGGCCCACCCGGTCGGCGAGCTCGGTGTAGCTGGCGCGACCGTCCCGGGCCAGCGCGCTCAGCAGGGCCCGGTCGACGTCGGCGGCCGGCGGCGGGCCGCCACCGGACGGCGGCTCAGCCGGGGAGTTCGACGAGCTCACGCGGCCCCCCGTTGAGGTTCCGGACACCATCATCGGTGCAGACCACGATGTCCTCGATCCGGGCGCCGCAGCGGCCGGCCAGGTAGATGCCGGGCTCGACCGAGAAGGCCATCCCGGGCTCCAGCGGCAGGTCATTACCGGCCACGACGTAGGGCGCCTCGTGGGTGTCGAGCCCGATGCCATGACCGGTGCGGTGGATGAAGTGCTCGCCCCAGCCGCCCTCGATGATCACGTCGCGGGCCACCGCGTCGATCTGCTCGCAGGTGACCCCCGGGCGCACCGCGGCAGTGGCCGCCTCCTGCGCCTGCTGCAGCACCGCGTACCACTCCGCGACATCGGGGGCGGCAGCACCGCCGACGACGTAGGTGCGGGTGCAGTCGGAGCGGTAGCCGGTCGCGGTCTCTCCGCCGATGTCGACGACCACCAGGTCACCGGCCTGCACGACCCGGTCGGACAGCTCGTGGTGCGGGCTGGCGCCGTTCGGCCCGGAGCCGACGATGGTGAAGTCGACGGACACGTGCCCCTCGGCCAGGATCGCCGCCGCGATGTCGGCGCCCACCTCGGCCTCGGTGCGCCCGACCCGCAGCCAGCCGGCCATGGCGGCGTGCACCCGGTCGATGGCCGCGCCGGCCAGCGCCAGCTCCTCGACCTCGGCCGGGGTCTTGACCATGCGCAGCCGGTCGATGACCGGGCTCGCCAGCTCGAGTGCTGCGCCGGGCATCGCCCGCTGCACGCCCAGCGCGTGCTCGGCCCACGTCCGGTTGCCCACCGCGATCCGGGTCGGCCTGGCGCCCAGGCGCGCGGTCACCGCCTCGGCCAGCCGGGCGAAGGCGTCGTCGGTCTCGTCCCAGGCCAGCACCTCCAGGCCGAGCGCGCCGGCTGGGGAGGCCTCGACCATGGGCACTTCGAGCCGGGGCACCACCAGCAGCGGTTCCCCGCGACGCGGGACGGCCAGCGCGGTCAGCCGCTCCATCGCGTGCGCCGAGTAGCCGCACAGGTAGCGCAGGTCGGAGCCCGGCGTGACCACCAGCAGGTCGACGCCGAGCTCGTCGGCGACCGCCCGGGCGGCGTGCACGCGATCGATCGACACCAGGAGCGAGGAGGAAGGGGCTGCGACCACGTCGGCAGACTAACCACGGGAGCCGACGAGTCGGGGCGTCGTCACCGACTCGTCACCAAGCCGGCCCGTTACCTTCCTCGCGTGACCACGATGCTCCTCGACGCGGCGAGCCTGTATTTCCGGGCCTTCTACGGGGTGCCGACCAGCGTGACCTCCCCCGACGGGCGGCCGGTCAACGCCGTCCGCGGCTTCCTGGACATGACCGCCCGGCTGATCGGCGCCCACTCCCCCGAGCGGCTGGTCGCGTGCTGGGACGACGACTGGCGGCCGGCCTTCCGGGTCGCGGCGCTGCCCTCCTACAAGGCGCACCGCGTCGCGGCCGAGGGCGGCGAGGAGGTGCCCGACGAGCTCGGCCCGCAGGTGCCGGTGCTCGTCGACGTGCTCGCGGCGGCGGGGCTGGCCCGGGTCGGGGCGCCCGGCTACGAGGCCGACGACGTCATCGGCACGCTGGCCACCCGGGCCCGCGGGCCGGTCGACGTGGTCACCGGCGACCGGGACCTCTTCCAGCTGGTGGACGACGCCCGCGGCGTGCGCATCCTCTACACCGCCCGCGGCGGCATCAACGACCTGGACGTCGTGGACGAGTCCGCAGTGGCCGAGAAGTACGGCATCCCCGGGCGCGCCTACGCCGACTTCGCGGTGCTGCGGGGCGACCCCAGCGACGGGCTGCCCGGGGTGTCCGGCGTGGGCGCCAAGACCGCGGCCGCGCTGATCAACGCCTTCGGGTCGCTGGCCGCCATCCGCGAGGCCGCTGCCCGCACCGCCGTCCCGACGGCCCCGCTGACCGCCGCGGTGCTCAAGAAGCTGCACGCGGCCGGCGACTACCTCGACGCCGCCCCCGCGGTCGTCGCGGTCGTCACCACGATCGACCTGCCCCCGGTGGACGGCGCTCTGCCCCGCAGCCCCGCGGACCCCGACGCGCTGGCCGCCCTGGCCGAGGCGCACGGGCTGCAGAACTCCGTGCGCCGGCTGGGCGCGACCCTGGGCTGGGCGCCGGACGTGCTGGGATGAGCGGTCAGCCCGCCGACCACGTGTAGGCGGCATCGTCGCCGGTGATCGTGATGGTGATCGTCACCGGGTCGCCGTCGGCGGTGGTCCCCGAGCACTGGTAGGTACGCCCCGGCTCGACGGTCATCTGGTCGTCGCAGCGCAGCGCGACCGGGACACTGTTCCGCTCCTCGAACTGGCCGGCGACGTCGCGCTCCACCGCCCCGGGGTCGAGGGCCTTCCCACGCAGCACCGTCGGCACCACGACCAGCACGATGATCAGCAGGGCCAGGACGGTCAGCCACAGCCACGTCCGCTTCTTCCTCCTGGTCGGCTGCGGCGGCTCCCCCCACCCACCCGGCTGGCCGTACTGCCCGTACTGCGGGGGCTGTGCGTACTGCGGCGGTCCGTACTGCGGCGGTCCGTACTGCGGCTGGCCGTACTGGCCTTCCCCGTACTGCTGGCCGTACTGCTGGCCCGATCCGTACTGGCCGTAGGGCTGCCCGTACTGGGGCTGCTGCCCGTAAGGCTGCCCGTACTGGCCTGGGGGGCCGAACTGCGGTTCCTGCCCGTATCCGCCGGTGCCCGGGGGCGGGCCGTACTGCTGGTCGGGCTGTGGCGGCGGGTACGCCCGCGCGGGGTCCTGCCGGCCCCACCCGGTAGCGGGCGGCGGGACGGGCGGCGGGCTGACCGGGCGCACGTCGTCCCGGTCGTCGTCCCCGTGCGGCGGGTGGGTCATCGTCGCTCCCTCGGCGACCCGGTCCGGTGCTGGCGTCCGGATGCCGGGCGCAGCGATTGTGTCCTACCTGCCCGGCGGGCGGTGCGCAACCGACCCTTCAGCCGCTGACCGCCACCGCCACCACGCCCCGCCGCACCCGGCCCACCGCGGCCCGGGCAACCCTGGCGAGCGACTCGTCGGCGACCTTGGCCAGCTGGTCGAGCAGGTCGACGAGCTGGCGGGCCCAGCGCACGAAGTCACCGCCGGACAGCTCCGTGCCCGCCTGCTCGGCACCGGCGAGCACCCGGTCCAGCGTCTGGCCGTCGGCCCAGCGGAAGGCCGCCCAGACGAAGCCGAGGTCGAGGTCGCGGGTCAGCGGCACCTCGTGCTCGACCTCGACGTCGGCCAGCCGGGCCCGGACGCGGCGCATCTCGGCGAGCGTCCCGGCCACCTTCCCGGCCGGGACGGCGGGCAGCCCGGGCGCCTCTCGGCGGGCCTCGAAGACCAGCGTGGAGACGCAGGCGGCCAGCTCCGCCGGCGTCAGCCCGCGGAAGACCCCACCGCGCAGGCATTCGGTGGTGAGCAGGTCGGTCTCGGACCAGATACGGGCCAGCCGACGTCCGGCGTCGGTGACCAGGGGTCGTTCCTCGACCGGCTCGTCCGGCGCCGGCTCGGATGCCGCGCCGGCCGCCTCCGGCACCAGGTAGCCCAGCTCCTCGAGCACGTCGCAGGTCCGGTCGAACTGGCGGGTCAGCGACCCGGTGCGCTCGGCCATCTGCCGGTGCAGTGCCTCGGCGGCACGCAGCTCGCGCAGCCACCGTTCGGCGGCCCGCACCCGCTCCTCCCGGTCGGGCAGCCCATGCACCGGGTGTGCCCGCAGTGCGTGCCGCAGGTCGCCCAGCACCGGGTCGTCCGCGGCGGCCGAACGGCCCTTGGTGCGCCGCGCGCCGAGGTCGTTCTCGACCCGCGCCGCCCGCAGCGTGGAGGCAAGGTCGCGGCGGGCGTGCGGGCTGCGGTGGTTGAAGTTCTTCGGTACCCGCACGCGGGCCAGCGCGGTCACCGGCGAAGGGAAGTCGACGGCGGACAGCCGGCCGGCCCACCGGTCCTCGGTCAGCACCAGCGGCCGCGGCTCGACGAGCTCGGTGACGCCGGGGTCGAGGACGACCGCCAGCCCCTGCCGGCGGCCCGACGGCACCCGGATGACGTCGCCGGCGCGCAACGCGGCCAGTGACTCGCTGGCTTCCAGTCGGCGCTTGGCCTGTGAGTCGCGGGACAGGGCCTTCTCCCGCTCGGAGATCTCCGCGCGGATGCGCGCGTAACCGGCGACGTCCCCGGCGTCGGAGTGCATCTCCCCGGCCAGCCGCTGCGCGTCGGCCTCGTGCCGGGCGGCGGAGCGCGCCAGGCCGACCACGGAGCGGTCCACCTGGAACTGCGCGAAGGACGACGCCAGCAACTCCCGGGCCCGGGCGCGGCCGAAGGAGCCCACCAGGTTGACCGCCATGTTGTAGCTCGGCCGAAACGAGGAGCGCAGCGGATAAGTGCGGGTGCTGGCCAGCCCGGCCACCAGCGTGGGGTCGACGCCGGGCGCCCAGACGACGACCGCATGCCCCTCGATGTCGATGCCGCGGCGGCCGGCCCGGCCGGTGAGCTGGGTGTACTCCCCCGGTGTGACGTCGACGTGCGCCTCGCCGTTCCACTTCACCAGCCGCTCGAGCACCACCGACCGGGCCGGCATGTTGATCCCCAGCGCCAGGGTCTCGGTGGCGAACACCGCCTTGACCAGCCCGCGGACGAAGCATTCCTCGACGGTCTCCTTGAAGACGGGGACCAGCCCGGCGTGGTGGGCGGCGAACCCGGCGAGCAGGCCCTCCCGCCACTCCCAGAACCCCAGGACGTGCAGGTCCTCTTCCGGCAGCGACCCGGTGCGGCGGTCGATCACCTCGGCGATCGCCGACCGCTCGGCCTCGTCGGTCAGCCGCATCCCCGAGGCCAGGCACTGGTGGACGGCGGCGTCGCAGCCGTTTCGGCTGAACACGAACGTGATCGCCGGCAGCAGCCCGGCCCGGTCCAGCCGTTCCACGACCTCGGGCCGGCCAGGGGGCCGGTAGCGCGACTTGTGGCTGAAGCCACTGCGCGCGCCGCCTCCGCCGGACCAGGCGTCGTAGCGGCGCTCCTGCTCCTTGACGTAGCGGACCAGTTCGGGGTCGACGACGGCCGCGCCGCGTTCGCGTGTGGACCGGCCGCGCGGGGTCTCATCGAGTTCGGCGGCGTGCGCCGCCGGGCGCAGCGCGAACAGGTCGAACACCCGGGAACCCACGAGCATGTGCTGCCACAGCGGGATCGGCCGGACCTCGCTCACCACGACCCGGGTGTGGCCGCGGACGGTGACCAGCCACTCGCCGAACTCCTCGGCGTTGCTGACCGTCGCCGACAGCGACACCAGCGCGACCGAGTCGCGCAGGTGGATGATCACCTCCTCCCACACCGCGCCGCGGAACCGGTCGGCGAGGTAGTGCACCTCGTCCATCACCACGTAGCCGAGGTCGGCCAGCGCCGGGGAGTCGGCGTAGAGCATGTTGCGCAGCACCTCGGTGGTCATCACCACCACCGGAGCGTCGCCGTTGATCGCGTTGTCGCCGGTCAGCAGGCCGACCTTCGCCGGGCCGTAGCGGTCGACCAGGTCGGCGTACTTCTGGTTGGACAGCGCCTTGATCGGGGTCGTGTAGAACGCTTTGCGACCCTCGCTGAGGGCCTTGTGCACGGCGAACTCGCCCACCACGGTCTTGCCGGCCCCGGTCGGGGCGCAGACCAGAACGCCAGCGCCCTCCTCCACGGCCTCGCACGCCTCGACCTGGAACGGGTCCAGCGAGAAGCCGAGGTCGGCGGTGAAGCCGGCGAGCGTGGGGTGGCGGGTGCGCCGCCGCGCGGCTGCGTACCGCTCCGCCGGGCTGGACATGACCCAACCGTAAGCGCAGGCACCGACACCGCGCGGGGTGGAACCTCAGCCCCGGGCGTGCCCGGGAGCGCTACCCACGACGGTCAGCGCGCCGGGCACGCACACCGACGTCGCCGGCAGCGGGCGGACCGGCTCACCATCGGCGTAGGTGACCAGTCCCTCGCCCTCGAGCGTCACCTCGCGGCCGCGCAGCACGGTCACTGCGGGTCTTCGACGTGCGTCCCGGCCCGCCAGCCGCGGGCGGGTGCGCAGCAGCTCCAGCCGGCCGATCGGGCCGACGACGACCACCTCGAGGAGACCGTCGGCCGGGTCGGCGTCCGGGCAGATCAGGCCACCGCCGTAGCAGGCGGTGTTCCCGACGGCGACGAGGGTGACCTCCCGCCGGCTGGTCACGCCGTCGACGGTGAGGGTGACCGTGCGGGGTCGCAGCTGCAGCAGCTCGGCCACGATGGCCACGTCGTAGCGGCGCGGACCGCGGGGCCGGCGGAGCCGGCTTGCGCGGTCGGTCACCGCGGAGTCGAAGCCGCAGCACAGCACGATCGACCACCCGCGCTCCCCGGCGGCCACCGCGGCGGGGACGGCGTCGGCCACGGGGGTGTGCCCCTGCCGCGCGGCCCCGCCCCGGGTGCCGGCGCTCGATACCCGGACGGTCAGCCCCGCGGCGGAAAAGGCCGACCGGACGTCGGCGGCTGCACTGGCTCCCAGCTCCGGCCGGCCGCCCCGTTGACCAGCAGAGCCACGTCATCGGGCATGGGTCAGCGCGGCGTGGTGGTCGGCTCGTCGATCGGGGCGGGCGCGTCGTCCAGCCGGACCGTCGGGGCCACCAGCGGGGACGCCTCGTCGTCGTCCAGGCCGGCCAGCCCGTCGGCGACCGCCCGCCGGGCGCGGCGCTTGTCGACGACCCGGGCCACCTGGATGGCCAGCTCGAACAGCACGATCATCGGCCCGGCCATCAGCAGCATGGTGAACGGGTCCTGGGTGGGCGTGATGAACGCGGCGAAGACGATGGTGAGGAAGAAGATCCACCGGCGGGACCTGGACAGCACCGCGTAGGTCAGGACGCCGATCAGGTTGAGCACGACGGCGATCAGCGGGACCTCGAAGCTGACCCCGAAGGCCAGCAGGATGGAGATGACGAAGCCGATGTAGTCCTGGGCGGTCAGTGCGATCGCCACGTCGTCCCCGGCCAGGCCCAGCAGCAGCGTGAGGCCGGCCTTGAGCGAGAAGTACGCGAGCACCGCGCCCAGGGCGAACAGCGAGCTGGAGGCCGCGACGAACGCCACGCCGTAGCGCTTCTCGTTGCGTTTGAGGCCTGGGGTGATGAAGCCCCAGATCTGGTACAGCCAGAACGGCGCCGAGACGACGACGCCGCCGATGAAGGCGATCTTCAGCCGGATCAGGGCGCCGCCGAAGACGTCGGTCACCAGAAGCCGGCAGTCACCGGTCGTGGAGCCGGTCCCGAGCGCCCGATCGTCGCCCGGGATCGAGCAGTAGGGCGCCCGGATGAACGTGCCCAGCCCGTGCTCGTACCACCAGAAGCAGACGGCGGTGCCGAGGAGGATGAACAGCAGCGCGATCGCGATCCGGTTGCGCAGCTCCTTGAGGTGCGCAACGAGGGTCATCGTCGCCTCGTCGTCCCGGGGGGGACGACGGGGCCGACGATCGCGCGTGCGCCCTGCGGTGGTCACGGGCGGTCAGTGCGAGAGGTCAGCGGGTGCCGTCGACCGGGGTCGACGCGCGGTCCCGATCGGCGCGGGCACGCAGCTCGGCCGCACGGAGCTCGGCGGCGCGCGCCTCGGCCTCGCGGTCGGCGGCACCGTAGTCGACCGTGCTGCTCGGGGCGAAGGCCGCGGCCGGGGCGGCGATCTGGCCCTGCACCGGGGTGATGGGAGGGACGTCCGCAGCGCGGTCGTCGTCCTTCATGCCCTTCATCTCGCTCTTGAAGATGCGCATCGAGCGCCCCATGGAGCGGGAGGCGTCGGGCAGCTTCTTGTAACCGAAGAGCAGCAGGACGGCCAGGATGATCAGGCCGATCTCCATCGGGCCGAGGTTCATCGGGTCCTCCGAGTCGTGGGGTGGGGCCAACTCTACGCGTGAGCGGCGACAGTTCCGGGTCCTGGACGAGCGTCCGGGAGGTGTTCAGCGGGGCGTCGTCGTCCCGTCGTCCGGTCGCTGGGCGGCGACGCGGTCCGCCGTGGCCCGCACCTCGGCCAGGACCGGACGCAGTTGGCCCTCCAGCCCCCGGAGTTCCCGGATGAGCCGCTGGAGGGCGCCGAGCACGCCGAAGGCGATGCCGCCGAGCACCAGCACGGCCAGGACGGCGACGACGATCCACACGACGAGCAACACGGACAGGACCCTAACCGCCGCTGATGTGGTCCGCCTGTGTCAACGGCCTCCCATTCCGAGTGCCTCCGTTCAGTCGGCGTAGCGGGCCAGTGCGACGCGAGCCTCGGCCGCGACCTGCTGCCCCAGCTCGGCGGGCTCGTCGACAAGGGCCGAGCCCCCGAGGGAGGCCACCAGCCGGCGCGCCCAGGCGAGGTCGGCGGTGCGCACCGCCACCGCCAGCCCACCGGGCGGGTCCTCGACCGGGGTGACCTCCTCGACCGGGTAGTAGTCGGCCACCCAGCGGGCCGTGCGGGCCAGCCGCAGCCGGACCAGCGGCTCGTCCTCGGCCGGCTGGTAGAGCCCCGAGTCGACGTCCCGTTCGGCGGCCTGCGGCGGCGGCGCGGCCGGCTCGGCCAGCACCACGACGTCGTCGACGCGGTCGAGCCGGAACAGTCGCACGGCCTCGACCCGGCGGCACCAGGCCTCCAGGTACCAGTGGCCGTCGACGAGCAGGAGCCGCATCGGGTCGACGGTGCGCTCGGTGCGCTCGTCGCGGCTGGGCACGTAGTACTGCAGGTGCAGGGCGCGACCCCGCTCCAGCCCCTCCCGGACAACGGCCAGCGCCTGCTCACGGGCGTCCACGCTGACCGCGACCGGGGCCGCCAGTTCGGCGGCGTGCCCGGCGGCGGCCGACACCTTGGCCAGCGCCCGGCTGACCGCCTCGCCCTCGGCCAGGCCCGGCAGGTCCAGCAGGGTCCGCAGGGCGACGGTCAGCGCGACCGCCTCGTCGGTGGTCAGCCGAAGGGGCCGCACCATGCCGGCGGTGAAGGTGACCCGCACCCGGTCGCCCTCGAAGGCCAGGTCGATGAGGTCACCGGGGCCGTGGCCGGGCAGCCCGCACACCCACAGCAGGTCCAGGTCGCGGCGCAGCTGGGCCTCGGACACGCCGAAGTCGGCGGCGGCGTCGGCCAGCCGGACGCCGTCCGGGCGGGCCGTCAGGTACGGGACGAGGGCCAGCAGCCGGGTCATCCGGTCGGCGGCGCCTGGACTGGTCATGCATGCACCTCCCGGTCGTCCATGGCGGCCAGCCGGGTGAGCCGCTCGACGACGGCCTCACGCACCCGAGGCGGGGACTCGACCAGCACGTCCGCGCCGTAGGCGGCCAGCTGGTCGGCCAGCGCGCCGGGCTCGGTGGTGCGCAGCTCCACCCGGTCGTCGCCGTCCGGCGCGGGTCCGAGCGTCGTCCCGGTGCGCCGCAGCCCGATGGCGGTGCCGGGGCGGGCGCGCACCACCACCACGGTCTCCTCCCGGCGCGCGTGGCCGGCGACGACGGCGGCCAGGTCCAGGCCGGGCGGCGGCTCGAAGGCGCCGGCCGGGCCGCTCGCCCGGGGCGTGCCGGTGACCCGGGACAGCCGGAAGACCCGGGGCGCCTGCCGGTCCCGGTCGTGTCCGACGAGGTACCAGTGGCCGTGCCAGGCGACGACGCCCCACGGCTGCACCCGGCGCCGGACGGGGGTGTCCTCGTCGGGACGGCGGTAGTCGAAGGTCAGCTCGCGGCGGTCGCGGGCGGCGGCGTAGCACGGCTCGAAGGCGGGCTCGCCGGCGTCCAGACGGGGCTGCAGCGGGATGCCGCGGGTCTGGTCGACCTCCACGCCGGCAGCGCGCAGCTTGACCAGCGCGCTCTGCGCGGCCCCGGCCAGCTGGGCCGACTGCCACAACCGGAGCGCCAGCCCGACGGCGGCGGCCTCCTCGCCGGTGAGGGTGATCTCGGGTAGCTCGTAGTCGCCGCGGGCGATGCGGTAGCCGTCCTCGGTGTCGAAGACGCTGGTCCGGCCGGTCTCCAGCGGGACGCCGATCTCGCGCAACTCGGCCTTGTCCCGCTCGAACATCCGCTTGAACGCCTCGTCGGCGCGCTCGCTGCCGTCGTCGGCCTCGTACCCGGGCACCGTGGCCCGGATCTTGGCTGCCGAGACGTACTGCCGGGTGCCGAGCAGCGCGATGACCAGGTTCACCAGCCGCTCCGCGCGCTTGGCTGCCACGTCACCAGCCTGCCACGTCCGCGGCCCGGACCTCCGGGTGACCTAGCCTGCCCCGATGACGTCTCCGGGCACCCCGCCGTCTCCCCGTCCCGACGACCCCGGCCCGCGCGTGCGCTGGCGCCGCGGGCAGGTGACCGCGCTGGGCCGGTCGTGGCGCGACGCGCAGGAGATGACTGTCGCAGTGCCCCAGGACGGCGACGTCCGCGCGCTCGCCCACCCCTCGGTCGTCGGCTCCCCGCAGGTCGGCGACGACGTGCTGCTCAACACAACGGCCTGGGCGCAGCGGCTGGGCACCGGCGGGTACGCCCTGGTCATCGCCGTCCCCGACCGGCTGCCGCCGGATCCGAACGGCCCCGGCCACCTCGTGAAGGGCCGGTACACGCCGCTGCAGGTGACCGTGCAGGGAGTGGACGAGCAGGGAACCGAGCACCACCAGGTCATCGCCGATGCAGAGGACGTCGGGGGCATGCCGGTCGTGGTGGCCGACCTGCATTCCGCGCTGCCCGCCGTGCTGGCCGGGGTGTGGGCCACCGCCCCGCGGCTGCGCGTCGCGTACGTGATGACCGACGGCGGGGCGCTGCCGGCGGCTTTCTCGCGGACGCTGGACGCACTGGCGGGCTCGCTGGCCGGGGTGGTCACGGTCGGCCAGGCGTTCGGCGGGGACCTGGAGGCGGTGACGGTGCACACCGGGCTGCTGGCCGCCCGGCACGTGCTGCGCGCCGACGTGACCGTAGTGACCCAGGGCCCGGGCAACCTGGGCACCGGGACGCCGTGGGGGTTCTCCGGGGTGGCCGCCGGCGAGGCGTGCAACGCGGTCGCCGTTCTCGGCGGGCGCACGGTGGGCGCGCTGCGGATCTCCGACGCCGACCCCCGGCCCCGGCACCGCGGGGTCTCCCACCACTCGCTGACCGCGTTCGGCCGGGTGGCGCTGGGTGGGGTCACCCTCGTCGTCCCCGCGAGGCTGCCCGCCGAGCTCGCCGAGCAGGTGGAGGAGGACCTGGCCGGGCAGCCCGACCGCAATCCCGTCGTCCGGGTCGAGACCGGTGGGCTGGACAAGGCGCTGGCCGCCGTCCCGGTGCGGTTGTCGACGATGGGCCGCGGGCTCGCCGAGGACCATGCCTACTTCCTGGCCGCCGCGGCCGCCGGCCGGCACGCCGCGTCGCTCGCCGTCAGTCCCTGAGGGCCGAATCTGTTGCGGTTGTCGGTCGTGGTTTTTCGTCGTTGACACCGGCCGAGTTGGGGATAACGGTTGTTCTACGGGCGTGGGCCGGGCTGCGCCCGGCGCCCCGGTTCACCGCCAGCGGCGGAAGCCGCCCTCCGCGTCGATCGTCTGGCCGGTGACCGACCGGGCGTCCGGGCCGGTGAGCCAGGAGACGACCGCGGCCGCCTCGTCGGCGGTGTTCCACCGTCCGCGCGGCATCGCCCGCGCGACGAGGTCGCTGCGGGACGGGTCGGCCCAGCCGGTGTCGGTCGGGCCGGGGTTCACGCAGTTGACCGTGACGTCGGCGTCGATGAGCGCGTCGGCCAGGGACAGCGTCATCGACTGGATAGCTCCCTTGCTGATCGCGTAGGGCAGCTCGTCGGACATCGGCGCGCGGTGCTGGCCGGAGGTGAACAGCACGACGGACCCGGAACCGGCGGCCGGCTCGTACTGGGCGGCGAAGGCCTGTGTGAGCAGCAGGCTGCCCCGGGCGTTGACCGCGAAGCAGCGGTCGACCTCCGCGGCGGTCACCTCGACCAGCCCGCCCGTGGCGCTCCGGGCGTGCGTGGCGACCAGCGTGGTCAGCGGACCGGCCGCCGCGACGGCCGCGTCGACCAGCCGCGCGGGCGCCTGCGGGTCCTCGAGGTCGGCCGCCAGGTGCGGCGGGTCGCCGAGTGCGGCGAGGACGGCGGGGAGGTCGTCGGCGCCCCAGGGCTGCTCGGCGTCGTGCGCCGTCCAGGAGTGGACGACGACCCGGTCGCCGCGGGCGATCAGCCGCTGGGCGACGGCGAAGCCGATGCTGTTGCGTCGGCTGACGCCGGTGACGAGTGCACTGCCCATCCGCGCAGTCTCCTGTTCCCCAGCGGAGCTGCCATGGACGGCGCCGCAGGCTCCGGTCACACACCGGAGGTGCGTTCACACCGCAGTTTTCCGGTTCCCCAGCGGAGCGGGGAACGCGCCGCAGGCATCCGGTTCCTCACCGAAGGTGTGTTCACATGCTGGCGATGAGTTTTTCCACGCGCTCGTCGACGGCCTTGAACGGGTCTTTGCACAGCACGGTGCGCTGGGCCTGGTCGTTGAGCTTGAGGTGCACCCAGTCGACGGTGAAGTCGCGGCGCTTCTCCTGCGCCCGGCGGATGAACTCACCGCGCAGCTTGGCCCGGGTGGTCTGCGGCGGCACGTTCTTCGCCTCGAAGACGCGCGGCTCATGGGCGACCCGGTCGACCTGGCCGGCCCGCTCGAGCAGGTAGTACAGCCCCCGGTCGCGGCGGATGTCGTGGTAGGCGAGGTCCATCTGCGCGACCCGGGGGCTGGACAGCGACAGGTCGCGCTTGGCCCGGTAGCGCTCGATCAGCTGGTACTTCGTGGCCCAGTCGATCTCGCGGTCGATCAGCGACAGATCACCGGAGTCGACGGCCTTGAGCGTGCGGCCCCACAGTTCGAGCATCTGCCGGTGCACCGGGCCGTAGCCCTCCCGGTCGACGAACTCGGCGGCCCGGTCGTGGTACTCGGCCTGGATCTCCAGCGCGGACATCTCCCGGCCGTTGGCGAGCCGGACCTTGCGCCGTCCGGTCATGTCGTGGCTGATCTCGCGGATCGCCCGGATCGGATTCTCCAGCGTCATGTCCCGCAGAACGACGCCCTGCTCGATCATCCGCAGCACCAGGTCGGTGATGGTGACCTTGAGCAGCGTCGTCGTCTCGTTCATGTTCGAGTCGCCGACGATGACGTGCAGCCGGCGGTACTTCTCGGCGTCGGCGTGCGGCTCGTCGCGGGTGTTGATGATCGGCCGGGACCGGGTGGTGGCGCTGGAGACGCCTTCCCAGATGTGCTCGGCGCGCTGGCTGACGCAGTAGACCGCACCGCGCGGGGTCTGCAGCACCTTGCCGGCGCCGACGACCATCTGCCGGCTCACCAGGAACGGGATGAGCACGTCGGCCAGGCGGCTGAACTCCCCGTGCCGGCCGACCAGATAGTTCTCGTGGCAGCCGTAGCTGTTGCCGGCGGAGTCGGTGTTGTTCTTGAACAGGTAGATGTCGCCGGTGACGCCCTCTTCGTTGAGGCGCTGCTCGGCGTCGACCATCAGGCCCTCGAGGATCCGCTCACCGGCCTTGTCGTGGACGACGAGCTCGGTGACGTCGTCGCACTCGGCGGTGGCGTACTCGGGGTGCGACCCGACGTCGAGGTAGAGCCGCGAGCCGTTGCGCAGGAACACGTTGGAGCTGCGGCCCCATGACACCACCCGGCGGAACAGGTAGCGGGCCACCTCGTCGGGTGAGAGGCGCCGTTGGCCCTTGAAGGTGCACGTGACGCCGTACTCGGTCTCGATGCCGAAGATCCGTCGTTCCACCCGACCGAGCCTAGGCGTCTCGGGCGTGCTCGGCTCTAGTCCCGAGCGCGCCGCGCCGCTCATACGTCATCGCCGCCCGTAGCGGTGCCCGTGCCGTCGTGGTCGGTGGCCGCGGTGTCTGCGGCGCCGCCGGCGGTGTCGACCGCCTCGGGGTCGCCGAGGCCGGGCGGGGTGCCGGGGGCCGGGGCGCTCGGGGCGTGCGAGGCCTCCGGCGTGCCACTGGTCTCCGCCGCGGTCGCAGCGACCGGCTCATCGGCGAGCAGGGCGCGCAGCGCGGCGCCCACCACCCGACGGAAGGCCCGCTTGGGGCGTCGCCGGTCCAGGACTGCGACCTCGAGCTGCTCGGCAGGGAGCTGGTCGAGCCCGCCGCCGTTGGCGGAGGTCGCCGGGCTGACCGCGGACAGGGCCCGGACGCCGACCTTCAGCGCCTCGGCCAGCCCCATGCCGGGAAGGAAGTGCTCGCGCAGGTGCCCGCTGACCGCATCGGCCTGCCCGCCCATGACCACGAAGTCGGGCTCGTCGACGATCGACCCGTCGAAGGTCAGCCGGTACAGCTGGTCGGTCTCGGGGGTGTCGCCGACCTCGGCGACGCACAGCTCCACCTCGAAGGGCTTCATCTGCTCGGTGAAGACCGCGCCGAGGGTCTGGGCGTAGGCGTTGGCCACCACCCGGCCGGTGACATCACGCCGGTTGTAGGAGTAGCCGCGGACGTCGGCCAGCCGGACCCCGGCGACCCGCAGGCTCTCGAACTCCGAGTACCGGCCCACCGCGGCGAAGCCGATCCGGTCGTAGATTTCGCCGACCTTGTGCAGCGTGGAGCTGGGGTTCTCGGCGATGAACAGCACGCCGTCGGAGTAGGTGACGACGGCGACGCTGCGACCTCGGGAGATGCCCTTGCGGGCGTACTCCGAGCGGTCGCGCATGACCTGCTCAGCCGAGGCGTAGTAAGGCATCGTCATGGCTCAGACCCCCTGTTCGTCGTGGGCGGCGGAGCGGTCGACGACGACGGTCTCGGCGACCGCGGCGACCTCGGCGTCGGTGAGCCGCACAGCGCCCTCGGCGTCGACCCGGTAGACGATGGGGAACAGTCCCCGCACCATGTCCGGGCCCCCGGTGGCGGAGTCGTCGTCGGCGGCGTCGTAGAGGGATTCAACGACGGTGCGCGTCGCGGCATCGGCGGACAGGCCGGGGCGCCAGGTCTTCTTGAGCGAGTTCTTGGCGAACAGCGAGCCGGAGCCGACGGAGGCGTAGCCGCGCTCCTCGTAGTTCCCGCCGGTGACGTCATAGCTGAAGATCCGGCCGGGGTTGTCGCCCTCGGCGGCGTCGAGGTCGTACCCGGCGAACAGCGGGACGACGGCCAGGCCCTGCATCGCTGCACCCAGGTTGCCCCGGATCATCGCGGCAAGCCGGTTGGCCTTGCCGTCGAGGGACATCGTCATCCCCTCGATCTTCTCGTAGTGCTCCAGCTCCACCTGGTAGAGCCGGACCATCTCGATCGCGATGCCCGCGGTGCCGGCGATGCCGATCACCGACCAGGAATCGGCGGCGTAGACCTTCTCGATGTCGCGGGAGGAGATGAGGTTGCCCATCGTGGCCCGGCGGTCGCCACCCATCAGGACCCCCCCGTCGAAGGTGACGGCCACGATCGTGGTGGCGTGCGGAGCGAGGTCAGCGGCCGGCATCGCCGGGAGCGGGCGACGGCCAGGGAGCAGCTGCGGCGCCGTGAGGCCCAGGAAGTCGGTGAACGAGGAGCCCACCCGGTCCAGATAGGCGGGGGTGAACCCGCTCCGGCCCGTTGACGACTCACTCATGCATCTGCCTCTCCTGCCGCCTGCTGGCGGCTGTCCGTGCTGGTGTGCCCGCCGCGCCGAGCGGCGCTCGTGCGGCCGTTCCGACGCGGCGCCGACCCTACCGGCGGGGTACCCGGGCGGGTCGGCGTGCCGGGCCGGGAGACGGCGCTCCCCTCCCCCGCCGCCGACTGCCGGGCGCGGTGCCGCTCGGCGTAGTCGGCCGCGGCGCGGAGGGAGCGAGGCTCATCGCGGAACAGGCCAGCGCGTGCTTGCACCGCTGGCGCGGGACTCGCGATACCAAGCCGCGTTGCGTCTGCGGTTGCACGTCAGGCCTAGAACGAAAGCCCACCTGGCTGTGACCTGTTACGGCCGAACGCCCCAAGAGGCTTTGATTCCCCACAGTCCGGACAGGTCTTTATCAAACCATCTACTACGCTACGTGGTCGAGCGTTCACTCTCCGCCCTTCTGCACGTACTGTCTCACGAACTCCTCGGCGTTCTCCTCCAGCACCCCGTCGATCTCGTCCAGGATGGAGTCGACGTCGTCGGTCATTTCCTTGTGGCGCTCGGCGACATCGGTGTCGACCGACGCCTCGACCTCGTCGGTCTCCTCACGCGTGCGCGTGGCCTTCTGCTGCCCGCCGGTGTCCCTCGCGGCCATGTCACCCTCCGGTGCGTCTCGTGTGGGTCCTGCTGAGGGGAAAGCTACCCGCGGGGTGTGACAGTCGGACGTCATCCGGCTCGGCCGCGAGCGAATCGAGATGCAGCCCGCCGAGGGCGCGCCGTAGCGTGCGATGGGTGGACACCAGCCGACCCGCCAGCGGGCTCGTCGTCGCGGTCCCGGAAGCGGAAGCGGTGGTCGGCCGGCACCGCGACCGGCTGGACGACCACGCCGCCAGGGGCGCTCCGGCCCACGTGACCGTGCTGTTCCCGTTCGTCCCCGGTGACGCGATCGACGCCGACGTGCTCGCGCGCGTCGCGGCCGTCGTCGGCACGGTTCCGTCGTTCGGCTACTCGTTCAGCGACACCGCCTGGTTCGACGACGCGGTGCTCTGGCTGGCCCCCGACGACCCGGCGCCCTTCCGCAATCTCACCGAATGCGTGTTCGCCGCGTTTCCGGCGCACCCACCGTTCGAGGGCGAGTTCGACGACGTCGTCCCGCACCTGACCGTCGGACACCGTCACCCGCGACCGGTCCTCGAGGCGGCCGAGCGTCAGGTGCGGCCGCTCCTCCCCGTGGCCGGAACGGCCCACGAGGTGGTCCTGCTTGCTGAGGACCTCCCCGGTGGTCGCTGGGCCAGCCGGGCGAGCTTCCCCCTCGGGTGAGTGCGGAACTCAGCCGCCGGTGATCGTGTCGACCAGCTCGATGGCCGTCGACGTCGACTCGAACAGCGCGCCGACGTGCTCGCGGGTGCCGCGCAGCGGCTCCATGGTCGGAATCCGGACGAGGTTCTCCCGGCCCACGTCGAAGACCACCGAGTCCCAGGAGGCGGCGGCGACCTGGGCCGGGTAGCGGCGCAGGCACTCGCCGCGGAAGTAGGCCCGGGTGTCGGTGGGCGGGCTGGTCATCGCCCGGGTGACCTCGTCGTCGGTGAGCAGCCGCTGCATCGACCCGCGGGCCACCAGCCGGTGGTAGAGCCCCTTGTCCGGCCGGACGTCGGAGTACTGGAGGTCCACCAGCTGCAGCCGGGAGTCACCCCACGACAGCCCGTCGCGCTTCCGGTAGCCCTCGAGCAGCCGGAGCTTGGCCGGCCAGTCCAGCCGGTCGGCGCAGCGCATCGGGTCGATCTGAAGGTCCTCGAGCACCTCGCCCCAGCGGCGCAGGACGTCGAAGGTCTGCTCGTCGTCGTCCCCGGTGTCGGCGGCGAACTTCCGTGCCTGCGACAGGTACTCCTGCTGCACCTCCAGGCCGGTGAGCCGGCGTCCGTCGCGTAGCCGCACCCGGTGGGTCAACGATGGGTCGTGGCTGATCGCCTGCAGCTCGGCGACCGGCTCCTCGATGGTGAGGTCCTGGCTGAGCGCCTTGGCCTCGATCATCGCCAGGATCAGCGACGTCGTCCCGACCTTGAGGTAGGTCGACAGCTCGGCGAGGTTGGCGTCGCCGATGATCACGTGCAGCCTGCGGTACTTGTCGGCGTCCGAGTGCGGCTCGTCACGGGTGTTGATGATCGGCCGCTTCAGCGTGGTCTCCAAGCCGACCTCGACCTCGAAGAAGTCCGCGCGCTGCGACAGCTGAAAGCCCTGTTTGCGGCCCTCGGTGCCGATGCCGACCCGGCCGGCGCCGGCGAAGACCTGCCGGGTGACGAAGAACGGGATGAGGCCCCGGATGATGTCGATGAACGGCGTCTTGCGGTTCATCAGGTAGTTCTCGTGCGCCCCGTAGGAGGCGCCCTTCCCGTCGGTGTTGTTCTTGTACAGCTGGATGGGCTGGGTGCCGGGGATCCGCGCCGCCCGCCGGGCCGCCTCGGCCATCACCAGCTCCCCCGCCTTGTCCCACAGCACGATGTCCCGGGGACTGGTGACCTCCGGCGTCGCGTACTCCGGGTGGGCGTGGTCGACGTAGAGGCGGGCGCCGTTGGTGAGGATGACGTTCGCCATCCCGGCGTCCTCGTCCAGGTCGTTGTGGTCCAGCGCGTTCGCCGGGGACAGGTCGAAGCCGCGGGCGTCACGCAGCGGCGACTCCTCCTCGAAGTCCCACCGGGGCCGCCGGCGCGTCGGCGCCTCGGCCACCGCCCAGGCGTTGACCACCTGGCTGGACAGCGTCGTCGGGTTCGCCGTCGGCTGGCCCGGCACGGAGATCCCGTACTCGAGCTCGGTGCCCATCACCCGTCGCACGCTCATGGGCTCCAGGTTAGGCGTCGGCACCGACGCATCCGCGGCAGCCGCCGGGACACGGACCGGCCCCGTCCCGGCAGGACGGGGGCCGGTCGTACGCCGGTCGTTACAAGTACTGGCCGGTGTTGGTCGCGGTGTCGATCGCACGGCCGCTCTCGTTGCCCTTGCCGCTGATCAGCGTGCGGATGTAGACGATCCGCTCGCCCTTCTTGCCCGAGATCCGCGCCCAGTCGTCGGGGTTGGTGGTGTTGGGCAGGTCCTCATTCTCCTTGAACTCGTCCACGCACGCCGCCATCAGGTGCCCCACGCGCAGCCCCCCGACGCCGGTCTCCAGCCGGTCCTTGATCGCCATCTTCTTGGCCCGGTCGACGATGTTCTGCAGCATCGCGCCGGAGTTGAAGTCCTTGAAGTACAGGACCTCCTTGTCACCGTTGGCATAGGTGACCTCCAGGAACCGGTTCTCCTCGGTCTCGGTGTACATCCGCTCGACGGTGCTCTGGATCATCCCGGCGATGGTCGCCTCGCGGCTGCCACCGTGCTCAGCCAGGTCGTCGGTGTGGATGGGCAGCGTCGTGGTCAGGTACTTGCTGAAGATGTCCCGCGCCGCCTCGGCGTCCGGCCGCTCGATCTTGATCTTCACGTCCAGCCGGCCGGGCCGCAGGATCGCCGGGTCGATCATGTCCTCGCGGTTGGAGGCGCCGATGACGATGACGTTCTCCAGGCCCTCGACGCCGTCGATCTCGCTGAGCAGCTGCGGAACGATGGTGCTCTCGACGTCCGAAGACACCCCCGACCCACGGGTGCGGAAGATCGAGTCCATCTCGTCGAAGAAGACTATGACCGGCGTGCCCTCGCTGGCCTTCTCCCGCGCCCGCTGGAACACCAGGCGGATGTGCCGCTCGGTCTCCCCCACGTACTTGTTCAGCAGCTCGGGGCCCTTGATGTTCAGGAAGAAGGACTTCCCCTGGCTCCGGTCGGACTCCCCGTTGAGCGCCGCGACCTTCTTGGCCAGCGAGTTGGCCACCGCCTTGGCGATCAGCGTCTTCCCGCAGCCGGGCGGCCCGTAGAGCAGGATGCCCTTCGGCGGGCGCAGCTCGTACTCACGGAACAGGTCCGCGTGCAGGAACGGCAGCTCGACGGCGTCCCGGATCTGCTCGATCTGGCGGGAGAGCCCGCCGATGTCCTCGTAGTCGATGTCGGGGACCTCTTCGAGGATGAGCTCCTCGACCTCGCTCTTCGGGATCCGCTCGTACACGTACCCCGAGCGGGACTCCAGCAGCAGCGAATCGCCCACCCGCACCGGCTGCCCGGCGAGGGAGTCGGCGAGGTAGACCACCCGTTCCTCGTCGGTGTGCCCGACGACCAGGGCGCGCGGGGGGCAGCCCTCGATCGGTTCGAGCAGCTCCTTCAACATCACGACGTCGCCGGCACGCTCGAAGCCGCGCGCCTCCACGACGTTCATCGCCTCGTTGAGCATGACCTCCTGACCGTGGGCCAGGTCGTCGAGTTCCACGGCCGGGGACACAGACACCCGCAGCTTGCGGCCGCCGGTGAAGACGTCGACCGTGCCGTCCTCGAATCGGCCCAGGAACACGCCGTAGCCGGAGGGGGGCTGACCGAGCCGCTCGACCTCCTCCTTCAGCGTCACGAGCTGCTGCCGAGCCTCGCGGAGCGTGCCGGCGAGCTTGTCGTTGCGCTCGGACACGAAGGCCGCGCGGCCCTCCGCCTCGGCGAGCCGTTCCTCCAGCGCACGCACCTGGCGCGGGCTGTCGGAAACCTTGCGTCGCAACAGGCCGATCTCCTCCTCGAGGTAGGAGATCTGGCTCACCAGAGAAGCGACGTCACGCTCACGTCGCGCCTTGAACTCATCAGGACCGAGGGCCATCGCGCACCTCCACACACATCGGGGGGAGCAAGGAAGCCAATCTATACACGCCGCCGCCGACAGTGCCGCAGGTCGCGGACGGCTGTGGCGGACGGGTCAGGACGTCACCACCGCGACACGCGACCGACGTCCGCGCTGCCCTCAGCCCAGGGATTTCCGGCGCTGACGCAGCGGCGCGACGGCCCCCTCGGCGAGCCGGCGGGCAGTGACCAGGAAGGCGGTGTGGGCCACCATCCGGTGCTCCGGGCGGACGGCGAGGCCCTCGGCGTGCCATGGGCGCAGCAGCGTCTCCCAGGCGTACGGCTCGGTCCACACACCCTGGGCGCGCGCCGCCTCCACGTAGGTGGACAGCTGGGTCGTGGTCGCGACATAGCCGACGAGTACGCCGCCGGGACGCAGCGCGGCGGCCACGGTGGGCAGCACCGCCCACGGCTCGAGCATGTCCAGGACGACGCGGTCCACGACCTCCTGCGCCGGGTGGCCGGCCAGGTCGCCCGGGCGCAGCGACCAGTTGGCCGGCACCTCGCCGAAGAAGGTGCCCACGTTGCTGCGCGCGACGTCGGCGAAGTCCTCGCGCCGCTCGTAGCTGGTCACGGTGCCCTCGCTGCCCACCGCACGCAGCAGCGAGCAGGTCAGCGCACCGGAGCCCGCGCCGGCCTCCAGCACGCGCATGCCCGGGCCGATGTCGCCGAAGCCGACGATCTGGGCGGCGTCCTTGGGGTAGATGACCTGGGCGCCGCGCGGCATGGAGAGCACGTAGTCGCTGAGCAGCGGCCGCAGTGCCAGGTAGCCGGTGTTCGCCGTCGAGTGCACGACCGAGCCCTCGGGGGACCCGATCAGGTGGTCATGGCTGATCGCGCCGCGGTGGGTGTGGAACTCCTTGCCCGGCTCCAGGACGACGGTGTGGTGGCGGCCCTTGGGGTCGGTGAGCTGGACCCGGTCACCGACCCGGAAGGCGCCCTCCACCGGGGCCGCGGGCTCCTCGGCCGGCGGGGCGTCCTCGACCACCACCGGCTCCAGGGGCACCGCGGCGAGCACCTCGGCCGGGCTCGGGCTGTCGTCGGCCGGTCGCTCCTGCTCTACGTCCACGTAGGAGCAGGGTACGGACGGCGATCGCGGCCCCTGTCGGCGCGCGTGCCCGGAACTGTCGGAGGGTCGACCTAGCCTCGATCCCATGACGGCTGTGCTGCAGACCGACCCGCCCGCTCCCCCGGTCCGGATGACGTCGACCGACACCGCTCCGCGCCGCCCCTCGCTGTCCCCGTCGCGGGCCGCGGACTTCAAGACCTGCCCGCTGCTCTACCGCTTCCGCACCATCGACCGGCTGCCCGAGCGCAAGTCCCGGGCCGCGGTCCGCGGCACCCTCGTGCACACGGTGCTCGAGCGGCTGTACGACCTGCCGGCCGCCGAGCGCACGGTCGAGGCGGCCCGCACGCTGATCGAGCCGGCCTGGGCGGAGCTGCGCGGGGAGCCCGGCATGGCCGAGCTGTTCGCGCCGCCCGAGACGCCTGCCGACGGCGGCGAGACCGCCGAGAAGAGCGGGGGGGAGGGGCTGGACGCCTGGCTGGCCTCGGCCGGCACGCTGGTGGAGACCTACTTCTCCCTGGAGGACCCGACCCGCATCCAGCCGTCCGGTCGGGAGGAACTGGTCGAGGTGACGCTGCCCGACGGGTTGCTGCTGCGCGGCTACGTCGACCGGCTGGACGTCGCACCGACCGGGGCGCTGCGGGTCGTCGACTACAAGACCGGTGGCGCGCCGCGGGAGGCCTTCGAGGCCAAGGCGCTGTTCCAGATGAAGTTCTACGCACTGGTGCTGTGGCGAACCCGCGGGGTGGTCGCCGCGCAGCTCAAGCTGCTGTACCTCAAGGACGGCGACGCCCTCACCTACTCCCCGGACGAGGCCGAGCTGCTGCGCTTCGAGCGCACCCTGCTCGCGGTCTGGTCGGCCATCGAGCGGGCCGTCGCCACCGGTGACTTCCGGCCCAACAAGTCCCGGCTGTGCAGCTGGTGCGACCACCAGGCGCTGTGCCCCTCCTTCGGCGGCACCCCCCCGCCGTTCCCCGCCGAGGCGGCCGCGGCCGCCGGCTGGCGAACGACCTTGCCGGTCACGCCGCTGAGCTGACGAATGGGCAGCCGGGTACGGCCCTACGATCACTGGAGGTGCAGAGGGAGATGGCGGCCATGTCGATGTCGACACCGCTCAGCGCTGACCAGGAGGTGTCCTGGGAGGAGTACGAGGCGCTCGGCGAGGACACCCGCGCTGAGTACATCGACGGCCGCGTCGTGAGGAGTCCCGGTCCCACATACCTGCACCAGCAGATCTGCCGCCGGTTGGCGAACGCCCTCGACGTGGTCATCCCCGAGACGCACCGGGTCTCGACTGCCTGGGCGTGGAAACCCGCCGCCGACGAGTTCATCCCGGATGTGATGGTCCATGCGCGACCCCGGCAGGCCGCTCGGTTCACCGGCATCCCGGACCTGGTGGTCGAGGTGCTCTCCAGCAACCGCAGCACCGACCTCGTGCTGAAGTCGGTTCGCTACGCAGCCGCCGGGCTGCCGCACTACTGGATCGCGAACCAGCGGGAGCGGACCTTGGACGCCTACGTCCTGGCGGACGGGCTGTTCCACCGGGCCACCATGGTGACGACGGCAGCACCGGCCACACTGGGCTTGGGGATCGCCGACCTTCGGGTGGACCTCGACCAGCTCTGCGCCGGATGAACTGCTCCCGCGACGCAGTGTCCGCAATTGCCTGCCTGTAGAGGTGGTCAGGCAGTACCCGGATCAACTCTAGGTCGGCCAGCGGCGCACGTCGTGGAGCACAACCGTGACAAGTCCCAGCTGCCCGTGATAGCCCCGGATCCACCCTTCGCGATGTTCGCGAGCCACGGCCAGCGCTTGCTGCCGGTCCTCATCGGACGTCGCCTCCTGCAGCGCCCATGCGGTCAGCGAACCGGTCCACGACCATTCATAGTCGTTCCACTCCTCCAAAGTGCTGACGTGGCCATACCCCGGCTCGAAGCCCTGCTGCCTGGCACGGTCGAGTAGACCGGCCAGGTCGGGGAAGTCGTCCGGTCCTGCGCCGAGGACCTCCTGCGCCCGCTGCGACGGCGGAACTTCCCAGATCGTGTCACCGAGCAGCACCTGCCCACCGGGTCGCAGATGCCGACGTACGCCTTCGAGGGTGCCGTCGAGACCGCCGAACGCATGGCTGGCTCCCACGCACATCACGACGTCGAACGTGCCACCCGTCCAGGTCCGGGCGTCGGCCTTCTCCCAGCGGATCCGGTCGCCGAGACCGCCTCGAACTGCGCTGGCCGTCACGTCCGCCGGCAGCGAGATGTCCACAACGCCCGTTCCAGTAGCGCTCGGGTACTGGGTCAGCATCTCCAACAGCCACGCGCCATGACCGCAGCCGAGGTCGAGGACGGCGCTTCCCTCGACTGCCGCCACGCGCCGGACCAGGGTGCGAAGGTTCCCCGGGGACACCGGCGCCGCGATCGGGTGGTCCCGGCGGGCGATGCCGGACAGCTCGTCGCGGTCCATCCAGGGGATGTTGCCAGCTGGGAACAGCGACGTCGTGTGGGTTTCGGCCAGCCGTCAGTGGAGCGCGGGAGCCCTTGCGCCAGGAACTGCGGTCACGACCAGACGGTCGTCTCGACCCGAGTCCGCCCGGCCAGCACCTGTTCGAGGTCGGCCACGCCGATGTCGGTCAGAGATCCGCGCACGATGAGACCGCGCGCCGCTTGCAGTGGCTGTAACGACGGCACGCCGAGCACCGCCGCACCGGCGGCCAGCCCCGCGGTCACTCCGGTGACGGAGTCCTCGACGACCACGCACTCCACCGGGTCCACGGCCAGCGCGGCCATCGCCTGCCGGTAGGGCGCGGGATCCGGCTTGGTCGCCGCCACCTCGTCCCCGCAGACGGTGACGTCGAACGCCGTCGTCCCGTCGGCCAGCTGCCCGATGTGCCGCAGCACCAGCGTGGCCAGCCGACGGGGCGTGGTGGTCACCAGGGCGGTGGCCAGCCCGGCCCGGCGCACCTCGGTAAGCAGCTCGAGCGCACCGGGTCGCCAGTTCACGCCCCGGGCCATCAGCTCGGCCGTGGTGTCGAGGACCCAGACGCCGTCGGCTGTTCGCTGCTCCGCGGTGCGATCGAGACCGAGGTCGGCCAGCAGCAGGTCCAGCGACGTCCGCATGTTGGTGCCCACCATCGCGGCGCGCGCCGGGGCCGAGATGCGGCCGCCGAGCCGCTCGGCCAGACCGGCCAGTGACTGGTCCCAGTAGTGCTCGGTGTCCACCAGCGTGCCGTCCATGTCAAACAGGACCGCTTGCAACTTGTGGGGCATCTACCTGCGGTTTTCTCTTTCGGAGGGCTCCCGGGTACACGCGGGGTACACATCAGGAATGATCTTGTGCATGGTTTCGGCCATCGCCAGACGCCCGGCCGTCTCGTCGTCGGGCCTCAGATAGGCATAGACCCGGTAGGTGATCTCGGGGCTCGAGTGACCCAGCCACCGGGCCACGGCCACCACGGAGACGCCCCGGGAGACCAGTCCGGCGCCGAAGTAGTGCCGCAGTGAGTGCGGTGAGACGGTGAACCCGACGGCGCGCTCGATGTCGTCGAAGACGTGACCGGCGATCGACTTGGTCAGCGGCCGGCCAAGTGTGCTGCTGAAGACGAGGCCGTCGGATCGAGGCCACTGCCGGATCTGCTCGGCAAGCGCCTCCAGGAGGGTGTCATCGGCGGGGATGTCGCGACTGGACGAGCCGGTCTTGAGCTTCCCCATGTCACCACCGGGCCGGCGTTGCTGGCGGATGTGGACGGAGCGTCGCAGGAAGTCGACGTCCTGCACGCGGAGGCCGCACGCTTCACTGATCCGCAGCCCTAGCCCAACCAGCGTGATCACCAGGGGCCGGTAGTGCTCGGGGGTCGCGCCGAGAATGGCGGTGACGTCCTCGTCGGTGAGGTGAACATCCCGGCGGCGTGGGGCGGGGGGCGCCTTGACAGCCTTCGCGGCATTCGACGCAACCAGTCCGTCGGCGAGCGCCGCGTCGAGGACCTGACGCACCTGGCGGAGGACCTGGCCGACCGTTCCGGGTGCCAGGGTTTGCGACCACGTGGCAACCGCGGCGGCGACGGCGCTGGGCCGCAGAGCGCCGACGGGGTACGTGCCCAGAGCGGGCAGGATGTGCCGCTCCAGCCGGGACCGTTTGACCACCCGGGTCGTGTCCGCGGCGAGGTTGTGCGCGTAGGTGGCCCAGTGCTCCTCGGCGAACGCCCGGAAAGTGATCGAGGCACGTTTCGCGTCGACGTAGCTCCCGGTCAGCTTGGACGCCTCGACGGTGGTGAGGAACCGCTCGGCGTCGACCTTGCGGGAGAACACCTTGACCAGCTGCGCGCCGGCCGGATCGCGATAACGGGCATACCAGCGCAGCTGCCCGTTACGTGTGCGCCGCTCGATGCTGGCCACGACAACGCTCCTTTCCGCAGAAGGGGGGCCACAAGATCAGCTATCTGATCTTCCCATCAGCAACTGACGGTCTCATGCGCTCGCAGCACCGATGTGGATGGAGCAGCCCAAGGTGGCTTCGGGCTGAGGCTGACCGCGCACGCGGCAGTCTCGGCAGCACCGCGACTGGCGCACAGGGCCCGGAGGGCGATGCCTGGATCGCTAGCCACCTGGCCGGTCAGCTGTGGTCGGTGGCCTCCTGATCGTGCTGCGCGCGTCGATCCAGGCTCGGAGATCATCGCGGCGGTAGAGGACGCGGCGGCCGAGCCGGAAGCTGCTCGGTCCGGTGCCGCAGTGGCGCCAGTAGCGGAGGATGGCGACGGGGGCGCGGAGGAGTTCCGCGGCTTCGGTGATGGTGAGCAGGTCGGGCTCGCGGCCGGCCGCCTGGCCTTGGCGGGTGGTGTGGTCGAGCATGGCTGACTCCGGGGCTGGTCGGCTGTGGTTGGCGCTACACCCACAGAAGGGCGCCGTTTCGGCCCCTTTGGTGACAGGTCCACCGGGGACCGTGACCGAGCCGTGATCTGACGGACGTGCGAGGCGACCACGCCCGGGTTACCGGCGGGTGCTGGGAGCACCTCTGTCGGGGCGTGGTGTGCGCTTGTCGCCCGGCTCCGGGCGCCGGATGCGCAGGCCCTGCTCTGCGGCGGCCGGCGGTTGCGCCGCCCGCTGATGCACGTTGTGGTCGGTGTCGTGCCGGGCGCGCCAGGTATCGCGCTCGCGGGCGAGCCGGTCGGTGGGCTGGACGAGGAGAACCGGCTCGGTCATCAACTGGGCGGTGCGCGCTCGGGCGGCGGTCAGCTCGTCGGTCGTGGCGGCGATGTCGCGTCCGGTTTCGGCCAACCGGGCGACCGGGTCGGCGACGTGGGCCAGCCTGCCGAAGCGGGTGAGACGGTCCTCGTGCTCGCGGCGCGCGTCGGCCACGGAACGCCACGCCCGATCGCACTCCGCCTGTGCGGCCACTGCAGCCGCGGGCAGCGCGGCGTGCCCGGGATGGGCCCGTTCGACCTGGCGGCGCGCGGAGGCGTCGATGGTGGCTTCCAGCCGCGGTCGGTCGTCGAACCCGCCGGCGAGGTGGGCGATCTGGTCGGGGTCGGTGGGCATGGTCGGCAGGTAGGGCAGCCACGCGGTTGCCCAGTCGGCGAGGTGCTCGTGGGCCCGGGTGACGGCGGCCCGCCGGAGCCCGAGCCGCCCGGAGCCTCGCGAGATGAGTTGCCCAGCCTCGCGGGCGGTACCGCGCTGGGCATCCCAGGCGGTCAGCAGCATGTTGCGGATGCGGTCGGTCTCGGCGGCGACGACCGCGCTCCCGGCCTCCGCCCGCTCCTTCTCTCGGTGGGCGCCGAAGGCCGCCTGCCGGTGGCGGTTGCGCAGTGCGGGCAGCTGATCGGCCTCATCGGTGCCGAGCGCCGCGATCCCCCGCAGCGCCTGCCGGCGCGGCTCGACGACTGCGAGCCGGTCCAGGCAGCGCTGTTCGGCCGACCATGCCTCGTGCAGCTCGAGCAGCGCCTGCTCCAGCGGTCGAGGCTGGGCGTAGCGGGCGGCCTCGCGCGCCGCCAGCTCGGCGGCGTGGCCGGGCCCGAGGTCGGCGCCGTCGCGGGCGAACACCGCGATCCACTGCTCGCGGGCGTCGGCGAGGTCGGCGGCGACGAGGTGGGCGGTGTTCGCGGTGCGGCCGCGGGTCATCCCCACATACGCCGACGCGGCGCCGGTGTGCCCCCCGATCAACACATGCGCCGCCGGAACGGTGTCCCCTTGGACGCCGTGTGCGGTGCTGGCGTAGGCCAGCTCCGCGTGCCGGGTGACGTAATCGACCGGCAGCACCCGAGCCAGTCCAGTGGCTGGGGTGACAGCGGGGGTGACATCAGAGGCGGGGGTGACGTCGGCGGGAATGACAACGAGTTCACCGTGCCGGCCGACGGCGGTGACGGTCCAGGTGTCGCGGTTGGCGACGCCCAGGTCACGGTCGTTGCGGCGGGTGGCGATCCGGTCCCCGGCGCCGATCCGCCGCCCCGCCCCGGTGGTGACCACCGTCTTGTCGTCGACCCGGCCGCCGGCGACCAGTCGCTCCCGGATGGCGACGTTGAGCTCGGCGGCCTGTTCGCGGGTGTCCACTACCACCGCCACCTGCTCGCCGGCGCCGAAGGAAGCGGCGGCGATACCGGCCAGCTCATCTCGCAGCGTCGCGGGGTTGGGATGGAGCAGGATCTGGCCCCGCACGGCCAGCGCGTCGAACACCGCGCCCGGGTTGTCACCGGTACGCATCACGAGTGTCAGGTCGGCGTAGCCGGTGTCAGGGATGAGGTTGCCGGTGCCGTCGTCGCGGGTGCGGGTGAAGCGGTGCACCGCGTCCAGTGTCAGGTGCGCGTTCGGGTCGACCCGCTCGACTGCTAGGTCGAGGACGCCGCCGCGGCCGACCGCGGCGAGCTGGTGCCGGTCGCCGAGCAGCGCGACCCTCACCTGACACTCGTCGGCCACGGTGAGCAGGGCGCGGGCGGTGTCCTGGTCCAGCATCCCGGCCTCGTCCACCACGAGCAGATCTTTCGGGCGCAGCCGAGCCCCTCTCGCCGGACCGGTATAGAGGCGGCCGGTGACCGGGTCGGCCTGCCCGAGCATGAGCCGGGTCCAGGCGCCGTCGTCATTCCAGCGCCAGCCGTACTGGAAAACCAACCACGCCGCCGACCCCGTACGCGTGCCGACCTCGGCCGCGGCGACCTTCGCCGCCTTCAAGGTCGGGGTGACCACCACCTGACGTCGACCTGACACCTCTAGCAGGTCCCGAGCGGCCGAGAGAGTGGTGGTCTTCCCGGCACCGGCCGCGCCCTCGATCACCATCAGCGATCGGTCACCGGCCAGCGCGACGGCCGCCGCGGCTTGGCCGGCGTCAAGCCGGTCTGCCCCGGCGGTTGCGACCACGGCCAGCTTGAGCTGTCGGGGGACAGCGGTGTCGGCGTCGCTGCCGCGGGCCCCCAGGCGGGCGGCCAGGTCGGCCTCGACGTCGAGCACCGGTTGCGACGTCCACGCCCGCACGTGCCCAGGAACCGCGACGGGGGCACCATCGCGGTCCCGCAGCGGCACGCACCGCGACAGCGCCCGGTCGGTGAGGTCCTCGGCCAGCTCGCCCCGGACGGCGGCGTCGACGACGATCCCCTCGGCGGCGATCAACTGCTCGACCTCCCCGCGGACGTCGGCGGCGTTCCACGCCGACCGCCCGGCCGCCAGCCGGTTGAGCACCCGCTGCACTGCCTCGTCGCGATCCAGGCTCCCGACCTGGGTCGGTGCCAGGGCGACGGGGATGTCGAGGTCGCGGTAGCCCAGGTCGGCCAGCTGGGTCCGCCACCGTTCGTCGAGATTCGCGCCGGGTTGTGGGGTGACCTTGTCCGGGCGGCCGTCCGCCCAGGCGCGGGCATCCCAGGCTCGCCGCAGCACCGGGCCGGGGAGTTCGCCGGGATGCGCGGCCGTCCATTCCCGTTCGTAGGTGCCGATATTGCGGGCGATCTGCGCGGCCCGCGCGCTGAAAGCGCCCACAAAATCCGCAAGCTGCCATATCTCCCCATCGGCATTCAACACATATCCGTGGGCGGACAGCGCATTCCGAAATTGCGGATCGGTCGAAACCGCCGCGTGCCCGATCCCGTTGATTGCCGCCAGTGAGTCGCGGACACCGACGGTGTGCAGGCCGCGCCATTTCCCGGCGGCGAACACTCGGGCGTTGATCTGCAGGTGCAAATGCCGGTGCGGATCCCCTGCCCGAGACGTGTGATGCGCGACCGTGACCGCCTCCAATTGCTCGACGGGCACCTGCACCTGACCACCCCGGGGGCCGACCCGGGTGGTGGCGTGCTCGGCGAGCCAGCCGATGATCTGGGCGGCGGCGCGGTCCTGCGCCGTGTCGTAGGCGGCGGCGACGTCCGGGTGCAGTGCGGCTGCCAGCGACCACGATTTCGGGCCGTTGACCACTACCTCGACGAACCGCACTGCCCGGTCGTCATCGCGCAGCCAACCCCGTGGTTCGCCGGTCTGCGGGTCCAGGCCGGCCACCCATGCCTCGTAGCCGTCGCCGGTCAGCGGCGCCAACTCCGCCACCGGACCCTCTGGGCCGGCAGTGTAGCGGCGGGCGATCCCGGTCCCCTCGGCCAGGTAGTAGTCATCGGCCCGGCCGCGGTCGGCCTCCACGTAGTGGCGGGCAGCGGCCGGCGCGCCGGCGTAGACCTTCATGCCGCCGCGCATCACCAACAACACCCAACAATGGCCAACACGTCACCCCATAAAACGCCGATGGCCCCGCGAAACGGGGCCCGAACTACCTCCAAGGTAGCATTCGTGCCGATTCAAGTGAAGGCGTTATTGGCGATTCAAGTGAAGGCGTTATTGGCGACGGCGCCGCATGGACATTTCGGGCCACTCAAAGCGCTGATTGAGTTGCGGGACATAGTCGGCTATGACTTGCCGGTATATCCCGGGGACAGCGGGCCGTTCGGCGCCGCGTCGCTGACCGCGCCGAGCCCGTCGTTGGGTTTAAGGGTGAGCATGATGGAGGCGTGCACCTTCCGCGCCTGCTCGACCGGCTCGCTGAGCCACGCGGCGACCTGCGGGCGGAACGGAAACTCCACGAACTCCCGGAAGATCGTGGCTTGGCGTCCAGTGCGCCGGTCGTACTGGTCGGGCGAGTCCTGGTCCCATTGCAGTTGGACGCCGAAGTTGACGGGCTGTTCGCCCGACCCGCGGTCCTCCAGGGCGGCGAGATCGCGCTCAGCCTCGCCGAGGGGAGACTTCAGCGCCGGAGCGGTCCCAGACGGAGAACCCGACCGGCACCCCGGCCAGAGCTACGAGCAGGGTCGAGCGCGCCGGTAATCGGTTCATTCCTCGCCCCCGCGGGTCCGGGCCCGCGACAACCTGACCTTCGGCGCGGTGGCCGTCCGTGCCAGGACGGAGCAGACCCCAACCGCTGCCAGCACGAGCAGAACCCCGCTCAGCGTCACGGCGTTGGCGAGGCCTCCGAGCAGGTCGCGGGTTGCGAGTAACAAGGGCAGCCCGATGTAGACGGCCAGAACCAGGGCGGCGCCGATCAGAAGCGGAACGGTACGGAAGACCTCCTGCACGCTCCTCCGCCTCGCAGGGCCCGGCATCCGCGCCTCGGTGAGCGCGGCGCGGACCCGGTCCGCTGCTTGGTCTCGTTCGGCTGCTTGGTCTAGTTCGGTGGCCGGGCGCAGCACGTGAGGCTTGGGGCCAACCAGGTTGGTCACGTGCGAGTCCGCGGCCCGGTGCCGCCCTATGCCGGACAGTGGGGGGTGGACTGTGGCCAAGACAAACGAGGGCACCGCGTCGTCCACCACATTGTCTTCGAAGACGGTGGCGCCTTCAAAGACGGTGGCGCGGGAGGTGTAGGCGTGCTTGCTCACGATGCCTGCCTCCGAACCGCAGCCGCGTCGGCCGCGCGCGTCTTCGGGGTCGGCAGCCAGGCGACATCGCGGTGGCCAGACAACCACTCGACCACGGCAAGCAGCCCCGCGGCGCTCTCGATAACCCCGGCGATCGGGGCGCTGGACACGGCTCGGCAGATCTCGTCCCAGCGACCCCACTGGGAGAGGCCAGCGTCTGCGACGTTGTACCAGGCCCCGATGAATACGGAGCCCAACCACAGGGCTCCCACCGCGGCCATCCAGCCGGTCAGCCACGACGGCGCGGGTGAAGCCCCGCCGAAGACCAGGGCTCCGATGGACCGGGCGATCAGCAGCGGAAGAAACGCCAGCGTCAGCGCACCCACCACGGCGCCCAACGCGAACGTGGCGATACGGAAGCGGGTTCCCCAGACGAGCCCGAGGCGGACCCGGACTGGAAGTTCCACGAACGACGGGCTCCGCCGGGCGATGGCCATGCCCTGCAGGACGCCGAAAATCCAGCGGTGGCGCTGCTTGAACGCGCTCCGCACCGAGAAGGGAGGCTGCTCAAGCATGACGCAGCCGTGCCAGCCGAAGACTTCGCGTCCGCCGAGGAGAAAGGCGTTCATTCCGAACACATAGTCCTCGGCGATGAGGGGGCGGCCGTCAAGGTTGCCGATGTCCCAGCCCACGGTGTTCTCGAATTGCTCCTCGATGACGAGGTTGGAGCCGTGCAGGTGCAGCGGCATGCCCTTCTCCATGACGTGGCGGCACTCGAAGCACCCGACCGGACGGTTGGCCTCCATCGCGCGGCAGAGGGGGGACGCGTCGGTGTACTCAAGAGGGTAGTAGATCGGACCCTCAAGAAGTTTCTTGTCCGTCGAGGCCAAGGCGGCGAGCAACTTCCGCAACTCCGCCGGGACCATGACGCTCTCCTCGTCATAGTGGACAACGAAGCAGCGACCGGGTCGGCGGTTCCATCCGGCCCTGCGGTGCTCGACCGCATAGTGCAGCCCCCGCGCCTTCAGTTGCGTGTCGTATGCCGTGGCGTACGTGGCCGGGACCACCAGTCCGTGCACAGCGACTGGGGCCTCCGCGAAGGTGCGCCGCAGCAAGTGAGCCTGCACCTCGGACTCGGTGATGACCTCCACCGACAGGATCCGCCCATAGAATTCGACGTCCTCCTCCGCGAGCCGCATGACCTGTCGGATGCCGCGCAGGATCACCTCGGTGCTCCCCGCAGAACCGCGGGTGGTCACCTGTATTCTCACATACGGGACGTCGAGGCCGCGGAGATCTGCGGTCGCGACGGCGTCACGCCTGCGGTATCGCTTCCAGTGGAAGGCGAAACTCCACCAGTACGCGAGCAGGCGCAACGCGATCAGGCTGACCGCAACGATGAGGACCGGCCCGACGATGCGGAACAGCGCGGAATACAAGAACATGCTTTAGGGAAAGATGAGCAGGTGAAGGATCGGACCGGATTCGCGACTTGCTCCCCACCCGGCGAGGTTGTCCCGGGTCTCGTGGAAGTTGAGGTGGCGGTCCCCCGCC
>NZ_FNOZ01000071.1 GCF_900107175.1 Modestobacter sp. DSM 44400
AAGCCCGGTCAGCAGCTCGGTGACCAGAGTGGCGTTCTCCGTCGAACCCTCGACCAGCGCCAGCGGGTGCTTGGTGCCGGTCATGTCGACCCCGACCCCCGAGGTCTTCACCGCCTCGCCCAGCAACCTGTTCGCCGGCCGCAACGTCACCGCACTCGTGCTGGACCTGCCCGACAGTCAACTCGGCCGCGGACCGCTCGCGGTGTGGGCCAGGATCAGCCTGTACGGGCACGCGCCGCAGCAGCAAGTCAGCCGGATCGGCCAGCCGATGCTGCGTCCGCTGTTCTTCCGCGTACCCGGCCCGATCACCGAAGCCCTCAACGCCGGCAACCCAGCCGAGGACCGGGCCGAATACTCCGCCACGGTCACCGCCACCGCGGCCACCATCGCCCGGCTCGCCGGCATCCCGGACCCCGTCGGCCACGCCGCCGGTGTCGCCGACGCCTTTCTGCCCGACGTCCTCAGATACCAGCCCGGACAGCCCGCCCACTTCCGCCCAGGTGGCCCCGACGACACCCACCGGGGCGACAGCCCGGGCGGGGTCGCCAACGGCAGGGCCCTGACCGACGACGCCTTCGGGACCGCGCTGCACCTGCTCACTGGCAACCCGATCGCAGCGACCACCTCACCGGGCAGCGTCCGCCCCGGACTGCCCTACCTGGGCGCACCCGACGACAGCGACCTGCCGCCACTGGCCGACCTGCGGCGCGGAGGGCGTCGATGAACTGGTGGGCGCCCTGGGGATGGCCACGTCCGCGCTGTGCACGATCAGCGTGGGGGAGCTGATCGCGGGTGCGGCCACGATGGGGTCGAAGGTGAGCCAGCCGGGCCAGGCCATGACGGCCGAACTGGATGGGCCACTGCAGGGAGACTGCTCGAGTTCTACCCACAAACGCTGATCGCGTTCCCGAACCTGAGGCACAAAGGCCGCCCTGGCCGTGCCGAGCGCCGCCTCCACGCCCGCGCTCGGCAAGGCACTGACCCAGCGCAAGGTCGTGGCCCTGCTGCACGGCTGCGGCCGCCGCAAGCGATGCTGACGTCGCCCGCCGGCCAGTGACGTGCCGATCTCTCACCTCGCTGCTGACCAGGCGTCCGTTCGTCTCGGCCGTCAAGGTCCTTGTCCCGGCATCTAGGGTTGTCCGAAGAGCACCCGTGCGCCGGCACCTGCTGGCATCGTCGGCGTCCTACCGATACTCCGATTGATAGCGAGGACGAGATGAGCGACGAGTTCGACGTGATTGTGCTGGGCGCGGGTTCGACAGGCACGAACGTCGCCTGGTACGCCCGGGACAACGGTCTGTCCGTGGCTCTGGTCGAGTCCGAGCGGGTGGGTGGCGAGTGCTCGTACTGGGCGTGCATGCCGAGCAAGGCACTGCTGGTGCCGCTGCACGCCTTGGCCGCAGCGCGGCGGCTTCCCGGCGCAGCCCAAGCGGTGACCGGCGAGGTTGACGTTCAGGCGGTGCTCGATCGCCGTGACGAGTTCATCAGCCACCTGGACGACGGCCCGCAGGCCAGCTGGGTTGAGAGCATCTCGGCGGAGCTGGTCCGCGGGAAGGGGCGGCTGACGGGGGAGCGGCAGGTCGAGGTGACTCTGGCTGACGGCTCCACCCGTCGCCTTCGTGCCGCCAAGGCGGTCGTCGTCGCGACTGGGTCGCGAGCGGCGCTGCCGCCGGTCGAGGGGCTGGAGCACGTCACGGCGTGGGACAACCGTGACGTCACCACCGCCAAGCAGATCCCCCAACGGCTACTCGTTCTCGGCGGCGGTGTTGTCGGCGCCGAGATGGCGCAGGCCTATCGCCGCCTCGGCGCGGCGGAGGTGACGGTCGTGGAGGCCGGCGAGCGCCTGCTGTCACGGTACGAGCCGTGGGTCGGCGAGCTGCTCGCCGAGATCTTCCGCGACGAGGGCATCAGCGTCCTGACCGGGCGCAGGGCAGATCGGGTGGAGCGCGCGGGCGTCGACGGGCCGGTGACGCTGACCCTGGACGACGGAACGACGCTGCTCGGTGACGAGCTCCTGGTAGCTGCTGGTCGAACCTTCAACACCGACGACATCGGCGTGGAGACGCTGGGGCTGACGCCGAAGGGGCCCATGGAGGTCGACGACCAGCTGCGGGTGACGGCTGTCCCGGGCGGTTGGCTGTACGCGGCGGGTGACGTCAACGGCCGGGCTCTGCTGACCCACCAGGGCAAGTACCAGGCCCGCCTCGTGGGAGACATCATCGCCGGCAGGGACCGGTCCGCCTGGGCCGACCACGTCGCGGTGCCGCAGGTCGTGTTCACCGACCCGGAGATCGCCGCCGTCGGGCTGACCGAGCAGCAGGCCCGCGAGCAGGGGCTCGAGGTGAAGGTGGTCAGCTTCCGGACCGGCGCGGTCGCCGGCGGCGCGCTGGTCGCCGCCGATCCCCGAGGCAAGGCGCAGCTGGTGATCGACCAGAGCCGGCGGGTCGTCGTCGGGGCCACCTTCGTTGGTCCGCAGGTCGGCGAGATGCTCCACGCCGCGACCATCGCGATCGTCGGTGGCGTCCCTCTCGACACGCTGTGGCACGCCGTTCCGGCGTTCCCCACGGTGAGCGAGGTCTGGTTGCGCCTGCTGGAGGCGGACCGCGGCCTCTGAGACGCGCTCACCGGCGGACTGCTGTGCCGCCTGCCACGGCGGCGGCGAGCAGGAACAGCCCGCCGAGCAGGTAGACCGCCGGATGCCCACCGCGTCGGCGAGCAGCCCGCCGCCGAGCAGGCTCAGCAGCCGGTCGCTCTGCCACAGCACGTCGAGGCCGGTGAACGAGCGGCCGCGCAGGTCGTCCGGGACGCGAGTTTGCACGAGTCTGGTGAAGCTGACGTTTCCGACCGACGTCGACAGCCCGTAAAGAGCCCCCTTGTCTGAGGGTGCCCGTCGCTCAGGAGCAGCTCCCGCAGCCGACGAGGTTGCAGCGATGGGTCGGCGAGGGGGGCTGGTTCGTCGGCCTGCTCCTGCCGAGCACCGATTCAGACGTCCTCGGTCAGCCCCCCGTGTGCTCGTCACGCGCACACCTCATGGGACGCACGATCGGTCCCGTGGGTGATCGGGTCCGGCAGCGCGAGGTGGTCCTTGCCGCGCTCGGACTGCTCGTCACTGCGCCTGGCGCGGCGAGCCGGCGGGGACCTGTGACCTCGGGCGCGTCCTCGGCACCTCAGCATCGCTCCACATCCGTCGGCGCCCGCCACCTTGACGGCAGCACAGGCTGCCGTTCCGCGCTTGTCCGGGAGACTGAGGTCCGACTCCGAGCAAGCTCGACGCGCCGCTCAACCCGGCGAACGAGACCGTTTCTACGCGGCAGCGCACAGCGCGCCCACCGCCATCTCGTCCAGCGCGGCCAGCACCGCGGTGGGGGGCTCGTCCCCGTTGAGCAGCTCCGCCGCGGCGCGCTCCCCGCCCCGGCACCGACCAGTCGCCGACGAGCTCGTCGGGTGGGGGGAGCGCCTACCGCTCGCGCGGCCTCCAGCACGCCCGTGCGGCGCTGCCCGGCGGGTCGCGACATGCACGTCGACCGACGTCGGGTACATCGACTACCTCGTCCTCGAGCAGGCCGCCTCACGGCTCCTGCCCGCCCGGCGCCCTGGCCGGGGCGGGCGTCCAGCCGCAGATCGCCGGCAGCCGCATGGCGGGAAGCACGCCGGGTAGCCGGACCGTATGAGCCTGACCAAGGGAAGCGGCCCGTTCGGCGAGCAGCCGGCCGGCGAGTTCAACTTCGACCCGCACCGGCCGGAGCACGTGCTTTACGTGGAGGACGTCCCCCGCCGGGTCCGCGTCCTGCTCGGGGATGAACTCGTTGCCGACAGCGACGCGGTGCGCCTGCTGCACCCGCCCGGGCGCACGCCGACCTACCTCTTCCCGAAGGCTCACGTACGGACGGACTGCTTCAAGCCCAGCGAGAGGCGGCAGTCCGACCCGGGCATGGGCGAACGGGCCTACTGGCAAGTGCGCGTCGGGAGCGAGGTCGCCGAGGACGCCGCGTACTCCTGGCAGCAGCCGCCGCGCAGCGCTGCGGCGATCGCCGGGTTGATCGCCTTCGACTGGGACTCGCTCACCCTCTTCGAGGAAGACGAGGAGGTCTTCGTCCATCCCCGGGATCCGTACACACGCATCGACGTCCTGCGCAGCTCCCGTTCGGTCCGCGTGACAGTGGACGACGTCGTGGTCGCGGAGTCGACCCGCCCCAGGATGCTCCTGGAGAGCGGGCTGCCGGTGCGCTGGTACCTGCCGCCCGAGGACGTCCGGACCGACCTGCTCGAGCCCAGCTACACGACCACCCGCTGTCCCTACAAGGGCATCGCCCACTACTGGTCGCTCCGGCTGGGCGACCGGTACGACAAGGACCTGGCGTGGACCTACCCCGAGCCGTTCCACGACGCCGACGCCGTACGCGGGCTGCTGTGCTTCCCGCAGGAGCGCGTCCAGGTCGAGGTCACGAGCAACGAGAGCGAACGAACCCCCGGCGAGCGGTGAGCCGCGGACACGACACCCTCCCGACACGCCGGCCGTTGGACCTCACCAAGGCGTCGTGACGGGCTCGTACGCGAGGACGAGGTAGCCCGAGCACAGCGCGCACGGGGTGACGGGGGGCCCGCGGCAACCGCCGGTCGGGAGCTGCCGCACTACCGACGCCGAACCAGGTCGGGGTTGGCGATGAACGCGCGGCCGACGGCGACGAGATCGGCAGGCCCGCCCTCGAGCAGCCCGGTCAGGTTCTTCTGCGTGGCCGGCAGGCTGAAGGCGGCGTTCAGGATGGAGCGTCCCTGGCAACGCCTTGCGGACTCGGCGGCCGGTGGCGCCCTCTACAGCTGGGCGGTGGATCAGGTGGCTGACAACCAGTGCGCCGAGCAGCTGGGTGGCCGGAGTGCGGGTGCGGGCGCACCGTGGGACACGGCGGCCAGAACGGCCGCGTCGCCGGCGCGAGCGGTGACGTCGAGAGCGCCGGCGTCATCCACCGGGGGCTACACGAACTTCGGATACAGCGACATTCCTCCGTCGACGATGGTTGTGGTGCCGGTGACGTAGCTGGCCTCGTCGCTGGCCAGCCACGCCACCGCGGCGGCGATCTCCTCCGGGGAGCCCATCCGGCCCAGGGGGATCTCGCTCTCGACGGCGTGCTTGGCCTCGGGGTCGTCGAGCACGAACTGGTTGATCGGGGTGATAATCGCGCCGGGGGCGACGTTGACCACCCGGATGCGGTGCTCGGCGAGTTCGCGGGCGGCGGTCTGCATGAGCAGCTTGACCGCGCCCTTGCTGGCGCAGTAGTGGGCGAACCCGGGGCCAGGGGATGAACTCGTGCACGCTGGACATGTTCACGATCACTCCGCCTCCGGCGTTGGCCATGACCTTCCCGGCCTCGCGTAGGCACAGGAACGTGCCGGTGAGGTTGGTGGTGATCACCGGTTCCCAGTCGGCGAGGGTCATCTGCAGCAGTGGGATCTGCTTCTCGATGCCGGCGTTGTTGACCAGCAGGTCCAGGGCGCCGAACGCCTCGACAGTGGTGGCGACCATGCGCTGGACGTCGTCCTCGCTGCCGACGTCGGCCTGCACGGCGAGTGCGGTGCCGCCGGCGTCACGGATCTGGGTGACGACGGCGTCGGCGTCGCTCTTCTCGTGCTCGGAGTAGTAGTTGATGGCGACGGCGGCGCCGTCGGCGGCGAGCCGGATCGCGGTGGCCTTGCCGATGCCGCTGGAGGCGCCGGTGATCAGGGCGTGTCGTCCGTGGAGCATGTCACGGTCCTTTGCTGGGGGTCGGTCGGTTGGGGGGATCGGGCTCGGATGCGGCGGCCGCGCGGGTCCTCGGCGGCGGGGTGCGGGCAGCGCCGGCGGGGCCGTCGAGCTTCCGCGCGTCGATGGCGGGTTGCGTGCCGCCAGTCGGGCGCCCTGCGGTCCTGAGCGCTGTGCGGTGGCCGAGGCAGCCGGCCTTTTGCGGCGCCGTCGGGGACGCCGAGTGTGGCGGCGAGTTCGACGGCGCCGTGGAGGTAGGCGTCCTGGATCAGGAGGTGGCAGCGCTGGGCGGCGCGCATGGCCTTGCCCTCGGACTGGTGGTCGGCCTGCGCGGCGGACAGGTGCTGGAGCAGCGCTTCGCTGTCCCTCTCGGCGGCGGCGAGACGCTGCGCGAGGGAACGGCTGGCCCGCAGCGTCTGCTCCGGCGGGGGCATGTCCGCGGTGTCATCCTCGTCCGGTCCGGTGGCGTGACCGGGGTCGGGAAGCTGCGCAGCTTCCGGCGGCGACTCCGGTGCCGGAAGATCGTCCTGCGGAGGGGTCCAGCCGAGGTGGCGCAGGCAGTCGTAGATCCCTCTGCGGGCCTGGCGCAGTCGGTGACCGTGGTCGTTGCTGTCCGCCGGCTCCGGCGCTCTGTGATTCGTTCAGGGCGTGTTCGTAACGGTGCAGGGCGGCCGGCAGCGCGGCCGGCAGAACAGGTACCCGGCCCACGCTGAGCGGCCGGCCGCTCCCGTCGCTGCGGTTGGGGTCGGTGCCCGGCTCCTGCGTCCGATGCTCCGGGTGCATGTCAGGGTCCCGCCGGGTCAGGGTCGGTGGTGCTGGCGGGGGTGAGGGGCTGGGGGTCGGGTGTGTCGGGGTTCTCGGCTTGGCTGATCGCCCAGGCGGCGTTGACCAGGCCGATGTGGCTGAAGGCCTGTGGATAGTTGCCGAGCAGCTCGTCGCTGTCGGGGCTGACTTCTTCGGCGAGCAGCCCGAGGTCGGTGACGAATGCGGCGGCCCGCTCGAAGACCGTCCGTGCCCGGTCGGCGCGGCCGGCCAGGGCCAGGGCGTGGGCCAGCCAGAAGGTGCACAGCAGGAAGGTGCCTTCCTCGCCTTGCAGGCCGTCGTGGCTGCGGTAGCGGTAGACCAGCCCGCGGTCGTCGGTGAGGTGCTGCTCGATCGCGTCGATGGTGGCCAGCATCTTCGGGTCGTCGCCGGGCAGGAAGCCCACGATCGCCAGCATCAGCGCCGAGGCGTCGAGCTCGGTGGAGCCGAACGCCTGGGTGAACGCGCCGGTCTGCTCGTTCCAGCCGTCGGCGTGGATGGTGGCGGCGATCTGCTCGCGGGTCTGCTGCCAGCGCTGCACCCGGTCGCGGGCATCGAGGGTGTCGGCCAGCGCGATGGCGCGGTCGACGGCGACCCAGCACATCAGCTTGGAGTACAGGTAGTGCCGCGGCTGTCCGCGGACCTCCCAGATGCCCTGGTCGGTGTCCTGCCAGCGGGCCGCGGCGGCATCGGCGGCATCGGCCAGGAACCGGCGGGTGTCGGGGTCGAGGTCGCCGAGGGCGTCGGGCAGCCGGGCGGCGGCGTCGAGCAGCTCGCCGTAGACGTCGAGTTGGCGTTGCCGCCAGGCACCGTTGCCGACCCGGACCGGGGCGCTGTTGCGCCAGCCGGGCAGGTGGTCCAGCTCCCGTTCGGACAGGTCGCGTTCCCCGCCGATGCCGTACATGATCTGCAGGTCCGCGCCGCGCTGCACCTGGCTGGCGGCGGCCGTCGCGAGGAAGCCGAAGAATTTGCCGGCCTCGTCCGGGCAGGCCGCCACCCACAACGCCTGCAGCGTCATGCTGGCATCACGGATCCAGGTGTAGCGGTAGTCCCAGTTCCGGGGTCCACCCAGCGACTCCGGCAGTGAGGTCGTCGCGGCGGCGACCATCGCCCCGGTCGGGTAGTAGGTCAACCCCTGCAGCACCCGACCGCTGGCCTCCACCAGCTCCCGCCACGGTCCCTGGTAGCTCTGGTGCAGCTGCGACCAGCTGTCCCAGCCGCGGCGGGTGTCGGCCAGCCGGCCGGTGATCTCGGCCTGGTTCCAGGCCGGCGGCGGGTCCTGCCAGCTCAGCCGGTGCTGCAGCGCGAAGCCGACGGTGTCACCGGCCGACAGCGACAACCGGGCGCGGGCGGTGGCGCCGTCGAGCTCGAAGGGCACCGGGCTGGACAGCGCCAGCACGTCGGCGCCGCCGCGGGCCAGCAGCCCGCCCTCGACCTCCCGCAGCAGCGGGGCGACCAGCCCGTACTCCGGTCGCGGCGCGAACACCACCTCGACCTCGGCGGTGCCCTCGGTGCAGGCGACCTGCCGCAGCAGCGTTCCCGGCGCGCTCGCGCCCAGCTGGTGGCCGCGGTCCTCGGCGCCGACCGCCAGCGCGTCGGTGACGGTCACCACCCCACCGCTGGTGCGGTGGGTGGTCTCCAGCACCAGCGTCCGTTCGACATACCGTCGGGTGCAGGTGGCCTGGTCGGCGGGGCGGATCGACCAGTGCCCGGCCTGCTCACCGAGCAGCCGGGCGAACACCGCAGGGCTGTCGAAGCGGGGAAAGCACAGCCAGTCCACCGACCCCTCGGAGCTGACCAGCGCCGCGGACCGGCTGTCCGACAGCACCGCGTAATCGGCGATCGGGCGATCGCTCATCGCCGCATCCGCTCTGAGATGTCGGCGCGCTCGCCGCCGCCGATGCGGTCGCCGCCTGGCCAGGCACGTTGCACACGGCGAGCCCGGAGCCCGCCCGGCCGGCCGGCCGTGGTGGGGGCGTCGGTCCCGGTCACCGGCGGTCCAGCCACTCGAACGCCGCGCTGGTGACACCGATGTAGACCAGATGGTGCGCCACGTCGATGCCGAGCTCTTTGCCGCCCCATGTCCACGCCGGGGGCGACGCGCCGGTCGCCGGCAGCACCGCCTGCTCCATCCCGTACACCACACCAAGGTGGGCACCGGCGGCGGCCGGCCCGGACAGCCCCGCGGCGGCGAGCAGACCGCGCAGCGCGCCCAGCGAGGTGCCGTAACCCCAGTGCGCGAGGTTGTTCAGCCGCTGCTCGTGCTCCTCGCTGTTCGGCTCGACTCCCAGCGCGTTTTCCACCGCGGTCGCCGGGGTGGTGCTCGACCCGCGGCCGCGGGCCTTGGCCTCCAGCACGCTGGACAGGGTCATCGCGGCGGTGCCGAGCACGCCGGCGAGCGCGCCGACGCCCGCCAATGCCGCGGCGTCGTGCAGGGTTCTGGACGGGTCCATGGTGCCTCCTCATCGGGGATGAATCGGGGTTGGCGCAGGTGTGTGCATCGTGATCGCTGGCCGGGCACTCAGCGGTGAAACCGTTGAGCGCTGAACGGCTCTCGGGGGGCCGCCGTGTCAGCCGGCGCGGGCCAGGGCGGCGAGCGCGGCGGCGTCGGCCAGCAGCACGATCAGCGTGGCCGGCCACGGTGGCAGCCGCAGCAGGCCGACCAGCGGGGCGGTCAGCGGATCGGTGAAGTACCCGGCGAACGGCGCGATCCGCTCATCCGGTTGGGGCGGGCCGGGCAGCACCGGCAGCAGCACCCGCCACACCAGCCAGAACCCGTAGAAGCCCAGGACGATCTGGCCGAGGTGGACGAGCACGGCGATCCCGAACCCGAGCACGTCACCGTTCCCCGGTCACGGCCGCGGTGCGGTGCGGTGCGGTGCGGTGGGTGGTTGGCGGTCACGAGCCGCCGGTGCAGTCCCCGCTGCAGTCGGCCTTGCAGTTGCCCTCCGTCTGGCAGTCCCCGCCGGCGCCGGCGGCCGGCCACAGCCGCGGGTCGGGCGGGCCGAACCGGTCGGCGAGCAGGGCATGGGTACGCGGATAGGCGTCCGGGTCACCGGCGCCGGGCTCGGTCGGCTGGTGGTGGACGAACCGGCCGAAGGTCTCGGTGCAGAACGCCGCGTAGTCACGGGTGAACAGGATGAACGTGTGCCAGGCGACATCGACTGCTCGTGACGGGACGACTGGCTGGTCGCAGTCCGTGGCGATGGTGAGGTACTTGACCAGTTCGATGACCCGCTGCGCCGCGTCGGTCTCGGTGATCCCTTCGGCCGCGGCGAGTTTGGCCACCACCTGCGGGTACCGGCCGGCGACGGCCTGGACGTCCAGGCCGTCGCCGGCACCGGTGGCGGGCCGGTTGGTCGTCGGTGCGCTCATCTGCTGCTCCTGTTCGGGGGGTTTCCTGGCAACTGCTCTGGTGCGCCGGTCAGTCAGTGGCGGGTCGCGGGTATCGGTTCGGTGACCCGCTGCCATTCCCGCAGCGCGGGCTCTGCGGTGGCCAGCTGGCTGACCGTGTCCCACAACGGGCGGGCGCGGTCGGCGTCGGGAACGGCGTCGAGCTTGACGAACGCGGCCTGCCCGTCGTCGAAGACGAGCGTCGGGGTGCCGAACACCCCCAGTCTTTGGCCGGCGGCGTGATCGGCGGCCAGGGCGGCGAACGCGGCGTCGCGGTCGAAGCCGCGTAGCCCGGCGTCCCGGCCGAATCCGAGGATGTCCTCGGTGCTCAGCCGACCGGGCTCCTCATGCCAGGCGGTGAACATCCGCCGCCGGTAGCCATCCACGTCACCGCCCTCGGCGCCGACCGCCTCGTGCACCGCGAGCGCGATCAGCGACACGTTGTCGGCCAGGTCCGGCTGCTGGAACAGCGTCGGCCCGTCGTCGGCCCGGTGCAGCTCCAGCAGGGAGAACGGCCGCCAGCTCACCTCGACATCGTCGAGGTGGTCCAGCCAGTGCCGCGCCCGGTTGGAGAACCCGCACGTGTAGTCGAAGAACACCGCGGCAGCCATCACCGTCTCCTCAGCCATCACTGTCTCCTCGATGTCGATGTGTCATGGGGCGGTCGAGCACCGGCACGCCCCGGCGGACACGCAGGCCGGGCCGTAAGCGGAGGCATGTCTCGCCGGCTGGTCAGCCGGCGCGGTGGGCGGGCAACACCCGCAGGTGGCTGGACCTGGGCCGGTCCCCGTGCCGTCGACGACGCGGAGCTCCTCCGGCGGTCCGTCGGTCGACCGCGGAGCAGCCGCACGCCCCGCCCGCGGCAACGCCGTGGACCGCCGGCGGCGGCGCCCGGCCACGGCGGGCACGGCCACCGCCACCGCGACGGCCAGCACGCCGAACGCGCCACCCAGCCACCATCCGACGCCGGCACCGACCGCGCCGACGGCACCGGTGAGTAGCGGCAGCCCGGCGCAACACGCGACCGCGCCCAGCCCGGCCAGCGCTCCAACCCCCGACCCCGACCGCCCCGCCGGGTCCGAGCCACCCGGCCATCTTGTCCGGTCGCCGCGCTCACCGCGACACCCCCACCGGTGAACCGGCCACCGGTGAGCGCCCCGACACCGGGGACGCTGCTGGCCGGCGGAAGGCCACCCACAACCCCGCCCACAGGAACGCCCCGTACAGCAGGTGGATCGCCAGCAGGTTCACCCCTGCCCCGACCCCGAGGCCGAAGCCGAACAGTCCCCAGCCGACGTAGGGCACGACGCTCACCCCGGCGAGCACCCACAGCCCCAACGCCGTCCCGAACGCGGCGACCGCACCCAACCGGCGTCGGAACATCACCGCCGCGATCACCGTCGCCGTCGAGACATATCCGAGGTGCAACAGCAAGCCCACCGGCAACAGCGCGCTCTTGGCCAACGTTGCCGGACCGAACAGGTGGGCTGCGAACGCCACGCCGAGCGGAACCGGCAGCGCACCGACGTGCTGCATCTTGGAGACCAGCATCAGCGCGGACAACGACAGGGAGATCCCGATCCCCAGGATCCCGGCAACGACCAGATCCGGCACGCTCGTTCGGCCGGTGAGCGCGGCGGACGCCTTCACCATGACAAGCCTCGATTCCGTCTTGACCACGACGCCCAGGTCGGCGTCGAGACCAGGATCGACCCCGTAGCCAGGTACGGAGTCAAGTCCTGGCCGGGACAGCGCACGCCAGCACACGCGTCAGCGGCAGCGTGCGGGGTGGCGTCCTAGAGTCGAGGGCATGCGCAGTGGCGAGCTGGCCCGGGCGGGCGGGGTCCATGTCGAGACCTTGCGCTATTACGAGCGCCGCGGGCTGCTTCCCGCACCGCCGCGGCGCGGCTCGGGGTACCGGGAGTATCCCGCCGAGGCGCTGCAGCGGCTGCAGACGATCAAGCAGGCGCAGACCCTTGGGCTCACCCTGAACCGGCGGGCCGAGGTCGCCTGCGGCGATATGGTCCAAGATCGCCGAAGTCGACGACAAGTTGGCCACCTTGTCCCAGCTGCGCGGCTCACTGGACCGCATGCTGTGTGACTGCTGCGACGGCCGGCAAACCGAGCAGGCATGCCCGGCGCTGATCCAGCCCCGCCCTCCGGCCTGAACGCGGCGCGCCCGGCTGCCGGCCGCATCCCCGGTATGGTGTCCAACCCCGGCTCGACCGCGGGCCAGCGATGACCGGCGGGGACGCCGCGCACCCGCGCTCGCGCCGCTGCTGTGGCGCACCGAGTGCAGCAGTGGCTCGAGCGCCGGCTCCTCCCCCTCGTCGTGGGTGTCGCGGCGATCGGGGTTGCCTTTCCGAGCCCAGGTCGGCGCCTGGCCGGGGCAGAGGGGATCCCGGTGGCCCTGGCCGTCCTGTTCGCCAGCACCGGCGTCTCGATCACCCTCGGGCAGGTCCGGCAGGCACGCACCACCGCCGGTCGGCTCACCGTCGTCCTCGTCGTCACATCGGTGACGCTTCCGGCGTTGGCCTGGGCCGCGAGCCGTCTCACCGGCCCCGGCCCGCTCCGAGACGGGGTCCTGGTCACCGGCGTCGCCCCCGCCGAGGTCGCCTCGGTGGCGATCGCGGGCATCGCTGGTGGGCGCGCGGCGCTGACCGCCGCACTGCTCATCGGGTCCACGCTGGTCACCGTTGTGGCCGCCGGCCCGATCCTGGCCGCCCTCGGCGCGACCGCCACGATCGGCCCGACCGCGCTGCTGACCCAGCTCGTGCTCGTCGTCGCGCTCCCGCTCGCCGCCGGCATCACCACCCGGGCCACGCTGCGGCCCACCCGCTCGCTGCTGTCGGCCTGCGCCGCGCTGGGCATACTTGCCCTCCTCATCCTGCTGTGGCAAGTCGCCAGCCAGATCACCCTGCGGGCCGCCTACGTGCCGGTCACCCTCGCGCTGCTCGCCTTCCTCGCCGGCAGCGCCGCCCTGGGCTGGCTGCTCACCCTCGGGCTTCCCCCGCCACGCCGGCTCGCGCTCGCCCTCCCGGTCGCCATGCGCGACTTCGCCGTCGCCGCCGGCATTGCCGCAGCCGCCTTCGGCCCCGCCGCCGCCGCCCCACTGGGCATCTACGGCGCACTCGTCCTCCTCGCCGGCGCACTCGCCGTCCAGCGCCCCCGCGCCCGGACACCAGCCGCAGGCCCGGAACGGTGACCGCGGCCCCCGCTGATCGGTAAACCCTCAGCTCGCCAGCCGGGAGGATGTCCCGAGTTCCGTGGAACTTCGGTGGCGGCCCGTTGATCAACTAGGCGGCGTTGCTGACGGGCTCATCATGCACGGCGGGTAGG
>NZ_FNOZ01000091.1 GCF_900107175.1 Modestobacter sp. DSM 44400
CGGAGTCATGCTTGCCCTTCGGGCCGGCCACCGCGGTCACGTCGGACTCCATCAGCGCCGCCATGACCTGCAGGCCGGTGCCCACGGCCAACGCCAGCAGGCCTTCGCGCATCGACCCGGCGATGTCGGCCATCGCCACACTCACCCGCTCGGGCACGACGAGCCCGTCGCCGACGGGCGTGTCGATCTTGTCGTTCTGGTACTTCTTGGTCACGGCGGTCCCCTGTCTGAAGCGGTGTCTTGGCGGACGCCCAACACCTACCTCACGGCCGGTGCAGGCAGGGGACCGCCACCTCAACTTCCACGAGACCCGGGACAACCTCGTCGGCTGCCTGTCGCCCCATACCGTGGTGGACATGTCGGTAGACGGTCAGGGTGATGGTCGCGTTGGCTTGACCCAGCCGCTCGCAGACCGATGTGCCCAAATCGGCAGCCAGCCGCCGCGTGGTCAGCGCGCGGGGCCCTCGACGGCCAGCAGCGGTCGGCGGCCGCGACCAGTGCGGAGGTGTGCGGTGGCCCGCCTGACACCCCCGCACCTCGCCGGTCCCCCATCTCCCGGCAGCCGGCGAGTACCCCGACAGGCGTGCACGTCGTCCGCTTCCTAGACGCGCCTGCCCCTGGACATGGTCCGGTCGCTAGGGCCGACGGCGACTACATCACCGCAGCCGCGGCCACTTTCCAATTTCAGGGGACGGCGAGTCCGCGGCCCGAACCCGCGGGTGCAGGCGCGCGGGTAGCTGGACGTGCCCGAGCAGTGCGTCAGCGGGCGTTCGCTGCGGGAGCTGACGGCAGCTCAGGGCGGACTGTTAGGTCAACTGAAGAAGTACTGGAGGATCCCCCGACAGGTCAATATGACGATTAGGGTCGTTTGGACCAGCCACCAGGACACCCGATGAGCCCGGGCGACCTCGCTGGCCGCCCGGCCGCTGCCCACGACCGCGGCCACCAGCGCCTGGCACAGCCGGGCCGTGGAGCGGGCGTAGGCCGGCACCTGGTGGGTGACATCGCTGAACGTCCCCGGCGGCGGCGGGGCCGCTCGCAGAACCAGCGGCGCTTGACCCACACCAGTTCCACCGGCCCGCCACCGGCAAGTCCCGTAGTCGCTGGCGGCGGCGGGAGTGCACCCGCTCGGCGAGCACCCCGCACGCCGGGCAGCCCGGCGCGGCGGTGGACTCGATATCGACCACGCGAACGACGCCGCTGGCGTCCTCCTCGACGGCGGTGACCCGGTAGTCGGGCAGGTTGAAGATCGCGCTCGCAGCATCACGCTGCGAACCCTTGAGCTTGAACACGGCTCGTGGACCTCATCTGGCTGGGGCTGTCTCGACAACACCCATCCCAGCCCGACCACGGGCCCTCAACGTCTCCGGATCACCTCGATGAGCACCGGCTCACGCCCCGCCGTTCACCAGGAACCCCGAAGAGCCGTTGTAGTGGCCACATGTATCGCCTCGCCCGTGCGCTTTCCCATACGTGGATGCGACAACATCGCCGCGCCGAAGTCACGCATTTCAGTGCCTACACCAGAAGGCCCGCAAGATCATCAAATCGCTGGTCAGCGCCGGATCAGCCCGAGAGGCGGACGAAACTTCCGTCTAGAGCTGCTCCCATATCTCGTCTGAGTCGATCCCAAGGCCTACATTTTCTGTAACATCGATCGCTCCATCGCGTACGACGATCGACTCTGGCGCTATCAGCCCATCTGCCCGATATTGCTGGTGACCCACGTAGATGTCGGAAGCAAATGCGACACCCATGGTAGAAGCCGCAGAATGGATACTGGCAGAGATTCCAGGGGCCAGTTCCAAGTTGCTGCCTACGAAGAATGGCAGACCGTAAGCGCGGCAGACGGTTGCGACCTCCCGACCTCCTAATATGCCGCCAGCCTTGACGAGTTTAAGATTCACTGCGTCCACAGCCTGGGCCTCAGCAACGGTAACGACGTCAGCTGCGCTAAAGATGGACTCATCCGCTAGAACCGGAATGCTGACCATTTCACGCACCCGCCTCGCCCCTGATAGATCTTCAGCCCGGCAAGGCTGCTCCACTGAGTCTATCCTGGCCTCAGTAACTGCCTGGAGGACGCGGATGGCTTGCGGCGCAGTATAGGCTTGATTAGCGTCCAGTCGAATACGGATCTCAGGGCCCACTTCACGACGGAGGCGCAATACCTTTTCAATGTCCTCCTCGTCGTTACGCCCGATCTTGACCTTGAGCGTCCTATAGCCTTCTTCAACGTGCACAACGCCCTCCTCTAGCGTTGCCTCTACCGGCTTGATCCCGATTACCCAACTGCAATCAATTCTGTCCCTCACCCGCCCGCCAAGCAGTTGATACGTCGGAATGTTCAGCGCCCTTCCAGCAGCATCGTGGCACGCGAAGTCCAGAGCCGCCTTTGCAGCATGGTTGTATCTCAATGTAGAGTTCATCGCCCCGACGATTGAGTTGAGATCGAGAACATTTTTGCCGATAAGTTTCGGCGCCAACTCGCCTATCGCATCCACAATCAACTGCGGGGAGTCGCCCATAAATGGACCCAGGGACGACACCTCGCCTAAGCCGGTGACTCCCCCTTCCGTGCGAACCTGTACAAAAACGTGGCCCAACGCGGTTATAGGATCTATGAAAATCTCGAAGGTCTCGGCGAGTTTCCGGCTTGCAACCTTGGTCTGAATATCAACGATTCTTAGGGAACCTTGCGGACTCATATGACTGACACCCTTTCGTGCGAGTTCCACTGGCCTCGGCAATTTTCAATGAGCTCATTGAACACTTCCCGGTTGCAAAGCTAGCTTGTTACTACATCTCGTGACCCATGTCATCCCAAAAGCGGCATCAGGCGCAAGCATCGCAACCGAGCGACGCACGTCAAGTACTTTAAACGGGCGTTGAAACCAACACTGCCTCGCTTCGAAATGTGCGATGTCGGGGCCGCACGCGTTCTCTTCTTCCTTGTAGGGATGAGCCATAAAAACTGTAGGTTAGACGCCTTGAGGTTACGCTGTCAACAGGAGGCGGGGCGGCCATAGGCATTTAATGGCTCTCCGACATGAACCGTGGACCGGTCGGCTGACACCGAGTCCGCTGTAGAAGCCTGAAGCCCCTAGTACTACAGCTTGCAGCCCCGGCGTGGCAACGCGGTGATCACGTGGCGGAGTGCTGCTGTTGATCGATGCGGTGCTGCCCGGACAATGATGCCGTGTCCTGCACAGACCTTCAGGAGTGGTCGGCCGAGTTCGAGGACCTGACCGGCCGGATCTCGGGGCTGTTCGTCCATCCGAAGTCGCGTGCGCATGTCCGCCAATATCTCGAGGGGCTGTTGGCGCCGATCGAGCGAAAGAACGGTTGGACGATCGCCGAATTTGTTGGCGAGAAGGAACCGAAGGCGATGCAACGGTTCCTCAACCTTGCCTCCTGGGATGCCGACGCGCTGCGCGACATCGGCCGCGACTATGCGATGGAGAACCTCGGCGACCCCAGAGGTGTCGTAATCGCGGACCCGACCGGGTTCGCCAAGAAAGGAAAGAAGTCGGCCGGCGTGCAGCGGCAGTACTCGGGCACACTCGGGCGCATTGACAACTGCCAGATCGGCACCTTTCTGGCTTACGTCAACTCCGCCGGAGGCCGGGCGCTCATCGACCGTGAGCTCTACATTCCCAAGGAATCGTGGTTCAACGACCCTTACCGGTGCGCCGAGGCCGGCATCCCGGTCGACGTGGAGTTCGCCACGAGGCCGGCGCAGGTCGCGGCCATCATCGACCGGGCCGTCGCGGCAGTGGCGGTGGGCGGCGGCGATGTTGTCTCGTCCGTCGAGCCGGAGCAGGTTGATCACGAGGTTGCGGAGCGCGGCGAGGTTTTGCGGTGCGTGGTCGGTTCAGACCTGGGAGGCGTCCTCACGTCGGGTCACATCGCGGATCCAGTGCAGGCCGTTCTCGATCGACCACTGCCCGCGGACGTAGGCCGCCAGTTGTGCCGGTGCTGCTTGTCGGTGATCGAGGGAGGTGACGAGGTAGACGGTCTCCTGGGAGCGCTTCTTCCCCGAGCGCTTGCGGCTGCGGGTGACCTTGGCGATCTGGGTGGCGTGCGGGAACCACGGCCCCCAGCACCAGCGCAAGAGCGACCCGCGGTACGGCGAGCAGGAGGTTAGGCCGGATCGACGAGTCGTACGCCATCCCAACCAGCAGCATCCGGTCAAGGTTGACCATGACGACGCCCCAGCCCAGACCGAAGATCACCGCCACGGGCCATGGTGCGCCCAACGCCATGTGCACGGCGAACGACGCCGACAGAACGGCGAGCCCGCCGGTGTTGAGCAGGACACCGCCCAGCGCGACGTACCGGGCGCGCGCAGTCGGCACCGCCTCGAGGAGGTCAGGGCGGGCGCCAGCGAGTAGGGCCAGTCCGTCACCGATCCGCCGAAGTCGAGCTGTCATCACAGCGCTCCCCCCGGGCGACGGGGACGGGGATAGCACCGTCGCCTCCCCCACCTATCGGCCGATCCCGTCGATAAAGGGATCCCGACACCAGGAGCTGCCTGGCGCAGTCGAGGGTCTCCTCCGAACCGTCTAGTAGTAGAAGGATCCGTCCTTCTCACCCCTCGCGGCGCGCAGCAAGTCCAGCGTCGCGGGCAAGGACTTCAAGGCCTGGGCATCACCCTGGCCAGAGTCACCACCGCCGGCGCCGCCGGTGTGCTGCCCACCGCCGTGCAGGACCAGGCAGCCGCGATCATCGAGTCCGTCAGCCCCTTCAACGTCCCCGGCTCGGGCGACCAGACCACCGACGCACCCGCGACGGACGCCGACACCTGCCAGACGGACGTCGCGCCGACCGAACCCACGCCGACCGAACCCACGCCGACCAAGGCCACCGAGCAGACCGCCGACACGGACAGCCAGGACGCCTACGGCACCACGGTCAGCCAGGACGCCCGCGACGGCGGCGTCGACGGCCAGCAGATCAGCGAGGACGCCCGGGATGCCCACCAGCCCCAGCAGACCGTGCAGGGCGGTCAGGCCACCCAGCCCGAGCAGGCCGAGCAGGCCGAGCAGGCCCGCCGTAGCGCCCCGGCTCCCGCCCCGGCGCCGGTCGACGTCCAGGCCCCCGCAGACCAGGCCCCCGACGCCGGGACCGACGGGGGCGTCAACCGCTGAACCACCCCTGCGGACCGCATTCTGCCCCCCGCACTCTGGGCAGAGCGCGGTCCGCAGCCGTTCAGCGGTAGAAGTTCTCCTCCGAACCGTCCTGGATTTGCCGGGGACCTCCTCGCTGTAAGGTCCCTCGGGTACCGGAAGGCCGTGCCAGGAACAGCCCGGGCCGCTGTCCGTTGACGCTCGAGTCGGCCGAGTCTGGGCAGAGATCGCGTGAGGTCGTTTTCGCGCCATGATGAAGGGCGTGCCCAGAACTTCGGACCCGGAGCAGGGCACGCTGCCGTTCGTCGATCTGGACGACGAGCTCTCGGGGCTGCGCGACGAGGTGGCCCGAGTGCGGGCGGAGAACGCCCGTCTGCTGCGCCTGCTGGAGCTGACTTCCAGAGAGGCACGGCCACCGGGCCCGGTGCAGACCGGCGTGTTCGACGCAGCCCCCGGCCCGGTGCACGCCGGCTCGCCGGCGGTGGCCAAGGTCGCCTTCTTCGCGGCGTTGTTCGCGGCCCGCCCGGATGTGTACGCCCTCCGGTGGGAGAACGCCCGGTCGGGTCGGTCGGGCTGGACGCCGGCGGTGCGAGGTGGCTGGCGTAAGGGCATTCCGGCGGTGGAGCGTGAGTACCTTCCGCTGACCGGGGAGGTGATCACTGCTCATCTCTCCGGAGAGCTGGAGCTGGGCCTGTACCCGCTGCTGGACGGCGACCGCTGCTGTTGGTTGGCCGCGGACTTCGACGGCGCCACCGCCATGCTGGATGCGCTGGCCTATCTGAAGGCGGCCCGCGCCGCCGGCGCATCCGCCGCGCTGGAGGTGTCCCGCTCGGGCCTGGGCGCGCACGTGTGGCTGTTCTTCACCGCCAAGGTCCCGGCGGCGACCGCCCGGCAGGTGGGCAGCGGCCTGCTGCGGGAGGCGATCGCTGTGCGGGGGCGGATGGACCTGGCCAGCTACGACCGGCTCTTCCCCTCCCAAGACGTTCTTCAGGTCGGTGGGCTCGGCAACCTGATCGCCGCGCCGCTGCAGGGCCGCGCCCGCCGTCGCGGGGCCACGGTGTTCCTGGACCTGGCCACCCTGGAGCCCCACGAGGATCAGTGGGCCTACCTGTCCAGCCTCGGTCGGCTCACCCCCAAAGAGGTCACCCGGCTGGCGCAGCGGCTGGGCCAGGTTCCCGTCGGTGCTCAGGTCGACCGGCTCCGGGCCCCGACCTCGACCAGGATCGCCGTCCAGCCGCCGGCCGCCGTCCACGCCGTGCTCGGCGCCGCGATCACCGTCGACGGTGCAGACCTGTCGCCACCACTGCTGGCGACGCTCAAGCACGCCGCCTCGATGCCCAACCCGGCCTTCTACGAGCGCCAGCGCCGACGGGCCTCCACCTGGGACACCCCGCGCTTCCTGCGCAGCTACGACGAGACGCTCACCGGCGACCTGATCCTGCCCCGCGGGCTACTCGACCGGCTCACCGCCCTGGTCGAACAGGCCGGCAGCCGCCTGGAGCTCACCGACCGACGCGACCCGGGACGATTGCACACCTTCGGCTTCGCCGCTCAGCTCGACCCCGAGCAGCAGGCCGCACGCGACGCCCTGGCCAGGCACGAGCTCGGCGTCCTCGTCGCTCCACCCGGTACGGGCAAGACGGTCATCGCCTGCGCGCTGATCGCGCAGCACGCCGTCTCGACCCTGGTACTGGTCGACCGTAAAGCACTGGCCGACCAGTGGCGAACACGGATTCGCGGCCTGCTGGGCATCACAGCCGGCCAGCGCGGCGGCGGGCGCAGCAAGACCACCGGCATCGTCGACGTCGCCACCCTCCAGACCCTTGCCCGCGCCGAGGACGTCGCCCAGCTGACCGCCGGCTACGGGCTGGTCGTCGTCGACGAGTGCCACCACGTTCCGGCAGCCGCCTTCGAACACGCCGTCCAGCAGATTCCGGCCCGTCGCTGGCTCGGTCTGACCGCCACCCCGTACCGCCGTGACCAGCTCGACGACGTCATCGGCCTGCAACTCGGGCCAATCCGGCACACCCTCACCCCGGCACCGACCGGCACCCTCGGCGCCCGGTCCCTCGACTCGCCGGCACCCGAGCCGGTGTTGCAGGTGCACCCGACCGGTTTCCGGTACACCGGCGAGGCCGACCCGGCCGCGCCCGGCGGTATCGCCGCGATCTACCGCGACCTCGTCGCCGACGACGTCCGCACGGCGCAGGTCGTCACCGATGTGGTCGCCGCACTGGCCCGCGGCCGGCACTGCCTGGTGCTCACCCAGTGGACCGACCACCTCGACCGCCTCGCCGCCGCGCTGCGCGAGCACGGGCACGACCCGGTCATCCTCCGCGGCGGCATGGGCACTAACCTCGAGATTTCATACCAGCCGGCCTCGACGGGAAGTTGATCAAACGGAAAGTGCCCCTGACCTGCGAGAATGGGACTTGTCGAGAGTCCA
>NZ_FNOZ01000026.1 GCF_900107175.1 Modestobacter sp. DSM 44400
CTCATCGCGCTCAGGGGCTGCGGCGCGCACCGCGGCGAACATCCGCACGTAGGTGCCGTCGTCAGACCAGCGACGGTGGCGTTCCCACACCGATTGCCACGCCCCGAAGTGATCGGGCAGGTCACGCCACGGCGACCCGGTGCGGTACCGCCAGATGATCGCCTCGAGCGTCAGTCGGTGGTCATTCCACGGCCGGCCCTGATGACCGCCGGCAGGCAGCACCGGCTGGATCAACTCCCACAACTCGTCCGGGATCTCGTCGGTACGCAACATTCGTCCAGCGTCGCCCACCAACCCGCCAATCTTTGGCAGACACGCTCTAGAAGGATGGACCCCGTCCCGCATCCCTTCGCAAGCTCAGGGAAGCCCCGGACGGGGCTGCGGCGCGGGACGGGGTCCTTCTTCAGCCGGCGTGCACCGGGGCGCCGGTCGGCAGGTCCTCCTTGGTGGCCTTGATCAGCACCGCGGAGACCAGCGCGCCGATGAGCAGCAGCACCGCGGCCCACGTGAACGCCGTCGGGTAGCCGGCGATGTGGGCCTCCAGCACCGCGGACGGATTGTCGGCGGGTTGTCGACCGGCGCCGCGGTGATGGCGCCCACCGACAGCGTCGCCAGCAGTGCGGTGCCGATCGAGGCGCCGATCTGCTGGACGGCCTGCAGCACCGCGCTGGCCGCGCCGGTGTCGTGCTCGCCCACCCCGACCAGGGCCAGGTTGGACTGCGGCACGAAGGTAGCGGCCTGCGACGATGCAGTGGTGCCGGTTTCCGTGGTGTTCATCTCAGACACCCACGTCCCGAAGCGCGCTCGTGATCTTCCTCATTCGCTGTGGTCGGAGATCGAGTCGGCGGACGTCGTCGTGCACGCCGGCGACTGGGTCGACATGGCCATGTTCGACGAGCTCGAGGGTCGCGCCCGGCGGCTGGTGGGAGTCTGCGGGAACAACGACCACGGCGCCCTCCGCGAGCGCCTGCCGGCGGTCGCCCGGGTGGAGCTCGGCGGGGTGCGCTTCGCCGTCGTCCACGAGACGGGGGACGCGGCCGGTCGCGAGCGGCGCTGCGCGCAGCGGTTCCCGGACGTCGACGTCCTGGTCTTCGGGCACAGTCACATCCCCTGGGACACCACGACCGCGACCGGGCTCCGGCTGCTCAACCCCGGTTCGCCCACCGACCGGCGGCGCCAGCCGTACGGCACCTACCTGACCGCCGTGGCCTGCGACGGCCGGCTCACCGACGTGGTGCTGCACCCCGTGCCGGCGCGCCGGCCCGCCCGGTGACCGGCACGCTGCCCGACCTGCTGCCCGCGGCCGTCGCGCTGCTGGCCTGCCCGGTGTGCGGCGAGGACCTGACGGTCGCCGGCCCGGGGGTGCGGTGCCCGCAGGGCCACTCCTTCGACCGGGCCCGGCAGGGGCACGTCACCCTGCTGCCGGCCGGCGGCAGCCCGCACGCCGGCGACTCCGCGGGGATGGTGGCCGACCGGGTGGACTTCCTGGCCGCCGGGCACTACGCGGAACTCACCTCGACCCTCGCTGATGCGGTGCTCGCCAACGGCGTCCCGCGGGCGGTGCTGGACGCCGGCGGGGGCACCGGGGCGCACCTGGCCGGCGTGCTGGACCGGGCTCCCCGTGCGGTCGGGGTAGTGCTCGACGCCTCCCGGTACGCGGCCCGGCGGGCAGCCCGGGCGCATCCCCGGGCGATCGCCGTCGTCGCCGACACCTGGTCGCGCTGGCCGGTGCGGTCGGGCGCGCTGGACCGGGTGCTCGTGGTGTTCGCGCCGCGCAACGGGGCGGAGACCGTCCGGGTGCTGGCGCCGGAGGGCCGCCTGGTCGTGGTGACCCCGGCCGCAGAGCACCTCGCGGAGCTGGTCGGCCCGTTGGGGTTGCTGCACGTCGACCCGGACAAGGCCGGCCGGCTGGCCGCGACCCTCGGACCGCACCTGCGCCCGGTCGCCGCCACGGCTGTCCGCGAGGAGCTGGTCCTGGACCACCCGGCGGTGCGGACGCTGGTCGGCATGGGGCCGCACGCCCGGCACCGGACGGCCGACGAGCTCGCCGCCGCGATCGGGCGGCTGCCGGCGAGCGTGCGGGTCACGGTGTCGGTGGACGTCACCACCTACGCGCCCGGCCGACCCAGCGAGTCTGCGGCTGCGTCCTGAACACAGCGAGGGCCCGGCCGAACGGCCGGGCCCTCGATGAGGTGGTGCTGCGCTGGCGTCAGGTCAGCGGGTGACGCGCTTCTTGTTCGTGGCGAAGACGTAGATCCCCAGCACGACGATGGCGCCGATGATCGAGCCGATGATGCCGGAGGTGCCGAGCTCGAACCGGTGCGGCTCGAAGATCAGGCTGCCGAGCAGGTTGCCGACCACGGACCCGATGATGCCGAGGACGATCGTGGGCACGATGCCGATGTCCTGCTTACCAGGGATCACCGCTCGGGCGATGAAACCGGCGATGGCGCCGATCACGATCAGCACGATGATGTTCCAGAGAACGTCCATGTGAGCCTCCTACGCATGACGGCCGTTGCCGTCGTGCGCTGGACCCTCCAGCGCAAGATCATCAATGCCCGTCCCTACAGCCACCGAAACCCCCGGTCCGGTCGAAGTCGCCGCGTCGCCCGGACGGGTGAACGCCGCCGGGGTGCGGGACCGGCGGGGAGGCGCGGGCCGTTGGTGCGCAGGTCGCGGGGGAGGTGTGATCGCGTGGCCTCCAGTGGGCAGGGGGGACGCGCCCAGCGAGCCGCCATCGCCCGCCGCACGGCCGACCACAGCACCGTCTAAGCTCCGCTCGTGACGATCGCACCCGCCCCGATCGTGAGCCGGCCGAGCCCGGCGCACGAGGCTGAAAAGGGCTCGCGGCTCCTCGGTTTCCTGCACACCACCGACCACAAGACCATCGGCATGATGTACCTGACGGTTGCCTTCGTCTGGTTCTTCGTCGGCGGTCTGATGGCGCTGCTGATGCGCGGCGAACTGGCTCGGCCGGGCCTGCAGTACCTCTCGCCCGAGCAGTACAACCAGCTGGTGACCATGCACGGCACGATCATGCTGCTGTTCTTCGCGACGCCGCTGTTCTTCGCCTTCGCGAACCTGATCATGCCGCTGCAGCTGGGTGCCCCCGACGTCGCCTTTCCGCGGCTGAACGCGTTCTCGTTCTGGCTGTTCTTCTTCGGCTCGGCCATCGCGGTCTCCGGATTCCTCACCCCCGGTGGTGCCGCCGACTTCGGCTGGTACGCCTACACCCCGCTGTCGACCGGGGCACACAGCCCGGGCGCCGGCGGTGACCTGTGGATCGCCGGCCTCGCGGTCAGTGGTCTGGGCACCATCCTGGGTGGCGTCAACTTCATCGCCACCATCGTCTGCCTGCGCGCGCCTGGCATGACCATGTTCCGGATGTCGCTGTTCACCTGGGCCTCGCTGGTGACGAGCGTGCTGGTCCTGCTGGCGTTCCCGATCCTGACCGCCGCGCTGATGGCGCTGCTGGCCGACCGTCACCTCGGGGCCCAGGTCTACTCGGCAGCCAACGGCGGTCCGATGCTCTGGCAGCACCTCTTCTGGTTCTTTGGCCATCCCGAGGTCTACATCATCGCGTTGCCGTTCTTCGGCATCATCAGTGAGGTCATCCCCGTCTTCAGCCGCAAGCCGCTGTTCGGCTACAAGGGCATGGTCTTCGCCCTGATCGCCATCACGGCCCTGTCGGTCGCCGTCTGGGCGCACCACATGTTCGCCACCGGCGCGGTGCTGCTGCCTTTCTTCAGCTTCATGACGTACCTGATCGCCGTCCCGACGGGGATCAAGTTCTTCAACTGGATCGGCACCATGTGGCGGGGGCAGCTGACGTTCGAGGCTCCGATGCTGTTCGCGATCGGCTTCCTCATCACGTTCCTGCTCGGTGGGCTGACCGGCGTGCTGCTGGCCTCACCGCCGCTGGACTGGCACCTCAACGACAGCTACTTCGTCGTCGCCCACTTCCACTACGTCGTCTTCGGGACCGTGGTCTTCTCCGCCTACTCGGGCATCTACTTCTGGTTCCCGAAGATGTGCGGCCGGATGATGGACGAGAAGCTGGGCAAGCTGCACTTCTGGCTTACCTTCATCGGCTTCCACGCCACCTTCCTCATCCAGCACTGGCTGGGTGACGAGGGCATGCCGCGCCGGTACGCCGACTACCAGCCCTCCGACGGCTTCACCACGATGCACACGATCTCCACGATCGGGTCGTTCATCCTGGGCGCCTCGACGATCCCGTTCGTCTACAACGTGGTGAAGTCCTGGAAGCACGGGAAGCTCGCCCTGCGCGATGACCCCTGGGGTCACGGCAACTCGCTGGAGTGGGCGACGTCCTCCCCGCCGCCGCGGCACAACTTCATCGAGATCCCGCGGATCCGGTCCGAGCGCCCCGCGTTCGAGCTGCACTACCCGCACCTGCAGGAGCGGCTGCAGGTCGAGGCGCACGCCGGCAAGCGGCATGAGCCGTACGCCAGTGAACTCAGCAACGGCAGCGGAAAGCGGCAGGGGCCCAACGACCCCGATCCCTTCTGAGGAAGGACCCCCTCCTCTCCACCCCTCGCACGCTCGGTTGAAGGACCCCGTCCTCCCCACCCCTCGCTAGCTCGGGGCGAGCCTCTGGACGGGGCCGGACGGGGCCATCCACGAACGCCCCGCCAGCCATCCGGCCGGCGGGGCGTTCGGCGTCCCGGGTGGCTGCCGGGGCGTTCCTGCCGGTCCGGCACGATGACCGGGTGACCGACCGCTCCGCGCCGCACGATGCGCCGTCCGTCCGCCCGACGGATGCTGCCCTGCCCGGGGCGCAGCTGACGGTCACCGGCGTCGACCGGCCGGGCGTCACCGCGGCACTGTTCGCCGCACTGCAGTCCGCCGGCCCGCGCGCGGTGGAGGTCGTCGACGTCGAGCAGGTCGTTGTGCACGGCCAGCTCGCTCTCGGTGTCGTCGTCCGGGAGATCGGGGACGGCGCGGCGGGGAACGTCGCCGCACTGGTGGAACGGCTCAGCGGGCTGGCCGCCGAGGTGTCCGTGGCCACCGGGATGTCGGTCACCGTGGAGGCCTCGCAGCCGGCGCCGGCGTCCCGGCCGCGGTCCGGTCGGCCGCACCACGTCATCGTGTTGGGCCGTCCGGTGCCACCGGCGGCCGTTGCCGGGGCGGCTCGGGCGATCGCCGCCGTCGGCGGCAACATCGACGCGATCCGGCGGCTGTCGGACTACCCGGTCACCAGCTTCGAGCTGACCGTCTCGGGCGCCGGCTCCACCGAGCTGCGGACCGCACTGGCCACGGTGGCGGCCGAGACCGGCACTGACGTCGCCGTCGAGCAGGCCGGGCTGTCCCGGCGCAACAAGCGGCTCATCGTGCTGGACGTCGACTCCACGCTGGTCCGCGGCGAGGTGATCGACGAGCTGGCCGCGCGGGCGGGCCGGGCGGCCGAGGTCGCCCGGATCACCGCGGCGGCGATGAACGGCGAGCTGGACTTCGAGGAGTCGCTGCGAGCCCGGGTCGCCGCCCTGGCGGGATTGCCGGCCACCGTGCTCGACGAGGTCCGCGAGCATCTGGTGCTGACCCCGGGCGCACGCACGTTGATCCGCACGCTGCAGCACTCCGGGTTCCGGTGCGGCATCGTCAGCGGTGGCTTCACCCAGATCACCGACCCGCTGGCCGCGGCGCTGGGCCTGGACTTCGCCGCGGCGAACACCCTGGAGGTGGTCGACGGGCGGCTGACCGGCGGGCTCGTCGGCGAGGTGGTCGACCGCGCCGGCAAGGCCCGGGCGCTGGCTCGCTTCGCCGCCGAGCACGGCATTCCCATGGAGCAGACCGTGGCAGTGGGCGATGGGGCCAACGACCTGGACATGCTCAACGCCGCCGGGCTGGGCATCGCGTTCAATGCCAAGGCGGTGGTGCGCGAGCAGGCGCACGCGGCGCTGAACCTGCCCTACCTGGACGCCGTGCTGCAGGTACTGGGGTTCACGCGCGAGGAGGTCTTGGACGCGGGGTCACTGTCATCCTCCGGATGACACCGCGGCCACGAGTCGTGCCCGGCCGCCGTTGAGCCGTTGCCCGGCCTTCCTCGACGAGGCTTCCGGACCCGGTCGTCGATCCGGAGCGGCTCTCGCCGCGAGTCGGTGGTTGCGTGACCCGGAACGTCAGCCGACTTGTCCCACTTCGCCCAACAACTCGACACCAGCCGTGCGGAGCTGGTCGAGGGCGGCCTCGGTGGTGCTCTCGGACACGCCTGCCGTGAGACGCAGCAGCACCCGCGTGGACAGACCCGCGGCCACGGCGTCCAGGGCGGTGGCCCGGACGCAGTGGTCGGTGGCGATCCCGACGACGTCCACGGCGTCCACGCCGTACGCCCGGAACCAGTCGGTCAGGCCGGTGCCCTCGCAGCTGCCCTCGAACCCCGAGTAGGCCGCGGCGTACTCGCCCTTGTCGAAGACCGCCTCGATCGGGCCCCGATCCAGGTCCGGGTGCAGCTCGACGCCGTCGGTACCGACCACGCAGTGCGCCGGCCAGGTCTCCAGGAAGTCCGGGGCGACCGCGAAGTGGGCAGCCGGGTCGATGTGGTGGTCGCGGGTCGCCACCACGTGGGCGTACCCGCTGCCGGCGACGTGGGCGCTGATCGCCCGGGCCACCGCGGCGCCACCGGCGACGGCCAGGCTGCCGCCCTCGCAGAAGTCGTTCTGCACGTCCACCACCACCAGGGCTCGGCTCATGCGCCCATCCTGCCCCGGCCCCGTCCCGGAGGCTCACCCCGAGCTTGCGAGGGGTGAGGAGGACGGCCCCCTGCAGGGTCCCGCCGCGAGTTCGCGAGTGGTGGGGGCAGGGGGTGTTCTCTCAGGCGGTGACGGTGTCGATGACCGGCTCACCGCGGCTCAGCGACCAGGCCTCGTCCGGCAGGGTGTCGCGTACCCGCCGGTGGTGTGCAGCGGCGGCCTGCAGCGCCTCGGCCGGCGACCGGGTCTCGACCAGCGTGCCACCGCGGACCAGGGGCACGAGCAACTCCCGGTCGTGCCCGGCCGGCTGCAGCAGTGCGGAGCTGACCACCTCCGCGGTCGCCGTCCCGCCCGCGTCGTGCCTGCGGACGGCGTGCTTGCGGCCGCCCACCGAGCGCTTGCCTTCAGAGTTCTTGGCCACCGGCACGCCGTCCCGCTCGACGAGCTTGTAGACCATCCCCATCGTCGGCGATCCCGAGCCGGTCACCAGCGAGGTGCCCACGCCGTAGCCGTCGACCGGCGCCGCGGCCAGGGCGGCGATGGCGTACTCGTCCAGGTCACTGGTCACGATCACCTTGGTCGACGTGGCGCCGAGGGAGTCCAGCAGCTCTCGCGCCCGGGTCGCCTGCACCGTCAGGTCACCGGAGTCCAGCCGGACGGCGCCGAGCTGGGGGCCGGCGACCGCCACCGCCGTCCGGATGCCCTGCTCGGTGTCGTAGGTGTCGACCAGCAGCGTGGTGCCGACGCCGAGGGTGTCGACCTGGGCGCGGAAGGCGGCGGCCTCGTCGTCGTGCAGCAGCGTGAAGGCGTGCGCGCTGGTGCCGGTGGTGGGGATGCCGTAGCGCGCCCCGGCGGCCAGGTTCGACGTCGCCGAGAAGCCGACCAGGACCGCGGCCCGGGCGGCCGCGACCGCGGCCTCCTCGTGGGTCCGCCGGGAGCCCATCTCGATGCACGGCCGGCCACACGCCGCGCCCACCATCCGCGCCCCGGCGGAGGCGATCGCGCTGTCGTGGTTGAGCACCGACAGCGCGAGGGTCTCCAGCAGCACCGCCTGGCCGAACGGCGCCCGCACGGTCAGCACGGGGGAGCCAGGGAAGTAGAAGTCGCCCTCGGCGTAGCCGTCGACGTCGCCGGTGAACTCGAAGCCGGCCAGGTGGTCCAGCAGCCGCGGGGCGTCGACGCCCTGGGCACGGAGCGCCTCCAGCTCGGCGTCGCCGAAGCGGAAGTCGGCCAGGGCGTCGAGGAACCGGCCGGTCCCGGCGAGCACGCCGTAGCGGCGGCCGTGCGGCAGACGCCGGGCGAACACCTCGAAGACCGAGTTCCGCTCCGCCGTCCCGTCGGCCAGCGCCGCGCCCAGCATCGTCAGCTCGTACCGGTCGGTGAGCAGCACAGGGCTGGTCAGCCACGGGCTGGACGAGGGGCTCGGCAGCATGGACCAGCACGATAGGTGGCCGGCGCCTGGAGCGTCCGGTGAGGTCGTCCTAGAGTGGTCGGGTGGCCGGACCCATCGCGCCCGAGCGCACCCCCGAGACGACGACCGGGGAGGAGTTCCAGGTCGACCGCCCGTGGGTCACCCTGGTCTGGGACGACCCGGTCAACCTGATGAACTACGTGACGTTCGTGCTGCAGGAGCTGTTCGGCTACGACGAGCCCACCGCCACCGAGCTGATGCTGCAGGTGCACAACGAGGGGAAGGCCATCGTCAGCTCCGGCCCGCGCGAACGCATGGAGCACGACACCAACCGGCTGCACGCCTACGGGCTCTGGGCCACCTTCCAGCGCGACTCATGAAGCCCTTCCGCCGCCGCGGGGACGCGGTCGTCGCCCGCTTCGTCGACGCCGAGGCCAGCATCGTCGGGTTGCTGCTCGACCAGCTCGAGCAGCTGCTCACCGCCGACGCCGAGGACGCCGGTGGTGACCCGGTGCTCGACCGGCTCCTCCCGGCCGGGCACGAGGACCTCGAGGTGGCCGCCGACTATCGCGAGCTCACCGAGTCCGCCCTGCGCGAGGGCAAGGCCGACGACCTGGCCCTGGTCCGGGCCACGCTGCCGCCGCAGGGCGGGGAGGTCCGGCTGGACGCCGACCAGGCCCGCGCCTGGCTGCGCACGACCAACGACCTGCGGCTGGCGCTGGGCACCCGGCTGGGCATCTCCGCCGAGACGGAGCCCCCCGAGATCGACCCATCAGGGGACGGGACAGGGGAGGAGGGGTCCCAGCTGACCGTCTACTACTGGCTCACCGCCGTGCAGGGGTCCTTGGTCGACGCGCTCGCCGCCGGTCTCGGCGGCCGAAGGTGAGCAGTACCAGCACGGCGATCAGCAGGTCGGCGACGAAGAAGACGTAGACCAGGCTCGGCACGGTGAGGCCCTTGACGAGCCCACCGATGCAGGACAGCAGGGTGATGCCGGACAACGTGAAGAGAAGCACCAGCGACAGCGCCCGCCCGGTGACCAGCAGGCTGAACTCGATCCGGTCGGCTCGGGCGTCGAGGCTGGACCGGCCGGTGCGCTTGAGCAGCCCGGCGCCGCCCACCGCGAGGGCCGGCACGGGGACGAGCAGCACGCCGACGACCATCAGCACCTCGAGGACCACGGGGCCCGACGCTATCGGCTGGACATGCGCGCGCCGCAGCCCGTTCTCCCCGCAGCGGCTGGGCTTCCCAGTTGCGGAGGGCGGACGGGGCAGGCGGCGAGCCCGCCGGGGACCCGGCCTAGACTCCGGGGCGTGCTGCGCATCGACCGCGCGACCTACGACGCCATCGTGGCCCACGCCCGGACAGACCATCCGGACGAGGCCTGTGGTGTCGTGGCCGGCACCGAGGGCAGCGACCGGCCCGAGCGGTTCATCCCGATGCTCAACGCCGCCCGGTCGCCCACGTTCTACGAGTTCGACAGCGCCGACCTGCTGAGGCTCTACCGGCAGATGGACGACCGGGACGAGGTGCCGGTGGTCATCTACCACTCGCACACCGCCACCGAGGCCCGTCCCTCCCGCACCGACATCAGCTACGCCTCCGAGCCCGAGGCGCACTACGTGCTGGTCTCCACCCGCGAGCACGGCGCGCAGACCGGCCAGGCCGGCGACGACGTCGAGTTCCGCAGCTTCCGCATCGTCGACGGCGAGGTGAGCGAGGAGGAAGTCGAGGTCGTCGAGTCCTACCTGTTCGGCCACTCGCCGACGTCCGTCGTCTACGACTGAAGAAGGACCCTCCTGCCACCCACCGCTCGCAAGCTCGCGGCGGTGCCCTGCAAGAGGGCCCCCGACGGCCGGCGGAATCCCCGGCCCTGGTGCGGCGTTGCCGCCTGCAGTCGCACCGCCCAGCGCTTCGATCGCGCCGGCGCGGCCCGTCCCATCTCTCAGAAGGAGCACGCCCAGCATGGCCATCCAGGTCCGGATTCCCACCATCTTGCGCACCCACACCGGCGGCAACAAGACCGTCGAGGGCAGCGGCGTCACCCTCGGTGCGCTGGTCGACGACCTCGACGCGCAGCACCCCGGCATCAAGGGCCGCCTGGTCACCGACGAGGGGAAGCTGCACCGCTTCGTCAACGTCTACGTCAACGACGAGGACGTGCGCTTCACCGGTGCGCTGGACACCGCCGTCAAGGACGGCGACTCGGTGACGATCCTCCCGGCGGTCGCGGGCGGCTGCTGACCGATCCACCTCCGGTGTCGGCGGAACGGCTTCGCCGTCCTGTAGCTCATCCAGGAGCCGCTCCGCCGCAGGACCCGTCCATCCCAGGAGATCTCCCATGGCCCGCTTCGCCTCCCTCATCGACTCCCTCGGCAACACCCCGCTGGTGGGGCTGCCGTCGCTCTCGCCCACGCCCGACGTCCGGCTGTGGGCCAAGCTCGAGGACCACAACCCGACCGGTTCGATCAAGGACCGCGCGGCCATCGCGATGATCGAGGCGGCGGAGAAGGAGGGGAAGCTGGGGCCCGGGGCGACGATCCTGGAGCCGACCAGCGGCAACACCGGCATCTCGCTGGCCATGGTGGCCCGTCAGCGCGGCTACCGGCTGATCTGCGTCATGCCGGAGAACACCTCGATCGAGCGGCGTCAGCTGCTGGAGATGTACGGCGCGCAGATCATCAGCTCCCCGGCCGCGGGCGGCAGCAACCAGGCCGTCGCCATGGCCAAGGGGCTGGCCGCCGAGCACGCGGACTGGGTGATGCTCTACCAGTACGGCAACCCGGCCAACGCCGAGGCGCACTACACCGGCACCGGTCCGGAGATCCTGGCCGACATGCCCTCGATCACCCACTTCGTCGCCGGGCTGGGCACCACCGGCACGCTGATGGGCGTCTCCCGCTACCTGCGCGAGCACAAGCCCGGCGTGCAGGTGATCGCCGCCGAGCCCCGCTACGGCGAGCTCGTCTACGGCCTGCGCAACATCGACGAGGGCTTCATCCCCGAGCTCTACGACGCATCCCTGCTGGACTCCCGGTTCTCCGTCGGTCCGGACGACGCCGTGCACCGCACCCGCCAGCTGGTGGAGCGCGAGGGGATCTTCGCTGGCATCTCGACCGGCGCGATCCTGCACGCGGCGCTGGGCATCGCGGACAAGGAGGTCGCGGCCGGGCGCAAGGCCGACATCGTCTTCATCGTCTGCGACGGTGGCTGGAAGTACCTGTCCACGGGTGCCTACGCCGGCACTCTTGACGAGGCGACCGCCGCCTTGGAGGGTCAGCTCTGGGCATGAGCCCTGCTGCGCGCTCCCCGCGAGCACGGCTAGCCTGACCGGCGACATGGGCACGGGGACAGGGCGGGTGGCGGTTTCGACGTGCGGCTGACCGTCGTCGGCTGCTCCGGCAGCGCCCCGGGTCCGGTCTCACCGGCCTCCTGCTACCTCGTCGAGCAGGACGGGTTCAGCCTGGTGCTCGACCTGGGCAACGGTGCCTTCGGGTCGCTACTGGCGCTCAGCGACCCCGCGTCGGTGGACGCCGTCTACCTGTCCCACCTGCACGCCGACCACTGCCTGGACGTCGCTCCCTTCATCGTGTGGCACCGCTACTCCGGGCAGTCGGCCCCGACGGCGGTGCCGCTCTACGCGCCGGTGGGCGCCGACCGGCGGCTGTCGGTGGCCTACGGCCCCGATGACGGCTCCATCGAGGACGTCTTCGACGTGACTCCCATCGGGCCGGGGACGTGGGCGCTGGGGCCCTTCGAGGTGTCCACGGCCCGCACCGCGCACCCGGTGGAGTGCTACGCGGTGCGGCTGACCGCCGGCGGCCGTTCGCTGGTCTACACCGGCGACACCGGCCCCAGCGAGGCCGTCGTCGCCCTGGCCCGGGGCGCGGACGTGCTGCTGTCCGAGGCCGCCTTCCCCGAGGCCCCCGACCTGCCACCGGGGCTGCACCTGACCGGCCGGCAGGCCGGTGAGCACGCTGCCGCCGCCGGGGTCGGCCGGCTGCTGATCACTCACGTGCCGGCCTGGGTGGACGCCGACACGCAGCTGGCGGCGGCGCGGGAGGTCTTCCCCGCCGCGGAGCTCGCGCGGCATGCAGCGGTCTACGACATCTGAGCGCCCCGGGGATCAGGTCACCTGATCGTCGGGGGACCTATCGGGCAGCCGGCCACCGGGTAGGTCCCCCTGCGGTGGGGGAGGACGGCCGACGCGCCGGGTTTGCCCGTCCGCCGCGACCCGGGCACGGTGGGCTTGTGACGGACGACGAACGGGACGGCGTCCGGTTGACCAGCCTGGACTCCCCGCTGGGCGATGGGCTCGACGTGACCAAGGGCGCCCTGGTCGACCACCTCGACGCCGTCGCCGACAAGCTGGTGCCGCTGCTCGCCGGCCGGGCGCTGTCGGTCGTTCGGGTGCGGCCGGGCGCGGCGCCGTTCATGCAGAAGAATGTGCCGAAGGGCGCCCCGGAGTGGGTGCGCACCGTCGACATCTGGTCGGCGGCCGCACACCGCGACGTCCACTTCGTCGTCTGTGACGACCGCCGGACCCTGCTGTGGCTGGCCAACCAGCGCGCCGTGGAGTTCCATGTGCCGTTCACCCGGATCGGCGAGGACACCCCCACCGGCCTCGTGCTGGACCTGGACCCGCCGGAGGGCGCGGGCTTCGAGCAGGTGGTGGCCGTCGCGGCGCTGGTCCGGCAGGCGCTGGCCGAGGCCGGACTGGCCGGCGCGGTGAAGACCAGTGGCGCCAAGGGGCTGCACGTGGTGGTGCCGGTGCGGGGCGCGCACAACGAGGACGTCGCTGCGGCGACCCGGGCGCTGGCCGCCCGGACCGCGCGGCTGGGCCAGGAGCGCGCCACCACGGCCTACCTCAAGGAGGAGCGGGACGGGAAGGTGTTCGTCGACTCCACCCGCTCCGGTCAGGGCACGATCGTGGCCGCCTACAGCCCGCGGGCCCGCCCCGGTCTGCCGGTGTCCACGCCACTGGGCTGGGACGAGCTCGGCCACGTCGTGCCCGCCGACCTCACCGTGACCACCGCGCGGGCCCGGCGCACCGAAGGCGATCCGTGGGCTGCTTCGCTGCCCGAGCCGCAGGAACTGCCCGCCGACCTGGTTGCCGAGGGCGCTGCCATCCCGGTCGCCCGGGTGGCAGCCATGCACGAGGGCAAGCGGCGGGCCCGCGCCCGTGCGGCACAGGACGACCAGCCCGCCCCATGATCGGCGGTCACCTGGTGGGCCATCGTTACGGTCGCCGGGTGATCCTCTGGTTGCACGGGGCGTTCGGCGCCGGGAAGTCCGCGGTTGCAGCGGAACTGCGCCGGCAGCGTCCGGACGTCGTGCTCTTCGACCCGGAGGAGGTCGGCTACCTGCTGCAGCGGACCCCGCCGGTCCCGACCGGCGACTTTCAGGACCTCCCGGAGTGGCGGGAGCTGGTCGTGGCGACGGCGGCAGCCCTTGATGCTGACGGCCGTCGCCTGGTCCTTGCGCCGATGACCATGCTGCAGGAGGCCTACGTCCGGCAGATCGTCGACGGCCTCGGCACCCGCGGTGTGCGGTTGCACCAGGTGCTCCTGGACGTTGCCGCGGACGAGCTGGTCCGCCGCGTCCTCGCCGACGCATCACCGGAACACGGCGACGCTGCCGACGAGGTGCGCGCATGGCGGCTGGAGCGGGTGGCCACCTACGCCGATGCCCGATCGTGGCTGGTGCCGATGGTCGACCTGGTCATCGACACGACGACGCTGACGCCGGAGGAGGCCGCCACCGAGGTCCTGGTAACGGTGGAGCAGCCCAGCGGGTGATCGGCTGTCCCCAGGACATCCCGTCGTCCACAGGGACGCTCGCGTGGATGCGGTCGCGTCGGTACCGCACCGGAAGCTGCGCGCATGACGATGGACCCACAGATCACCGCCTGGCTCGACCAGGAGGACGCCCAGCTCGTCCGCGCCCACCGTTGGGTGGTGCAGTACATCGGGGCAGGAGACACACCCGAGGAACCGCGTTCGGCTACACCGTCGACCTGTTCGGCCTGGGTCATCCGGAGCTGGTGATCGTCGGGATCGGATCGAACAATGCCCACGGCGTCCTCAATCGCGTCGCCGGGCTGGTGACCGATGGTCGCGACCTCGTCCCCGGCGAGTTGCTGACGTTCCAGGACTGGGGCGGCCGATTGGTGGTCGAGGTCGTGCTCAACCCCGGCGAGTTCCTGTTCGGGGCGAATCGGCACTACCAGCGGCCCGACGACTTCTCCGTCCCGGCGTTCCAGCTGACCTGGGATCATGACGACGGTCTGTTTCCCTGGGACGCTGGCCATCCCTGCGGGTCGGAGTGCCAGCCGCGTCCGGGGACCTGGCGGGCGTGAACCGATCACGCCGGCCCTGCATCAGCGCCGCCGGGGAACGCGCCGCCCGCAGCCCCGATGGCCGTGGCGGGCGAGGTCACGGGTCGGCGCCCATCACCGCACGGGCCGGTGGTGTCGGTCTGTTCGCTGATGCGTCCCGCCGCGCCCGACCAGGTCGCGATCCGAACGGCAGGCACGCCCAGCCGGCTGCGACGGCGAACGCCCGGCCCCCCGGAACGTCCTCAGTGACCGACGTGACCAGCGGGGCCCCTGCTGGGGGGCGATCCGCTACAGGCGCTTCGCCACGGGGAGGAGCACGCTGGACGCCTCCAGCGCCTCGCGCGTGTGCCGGCGATCGGGCACGACGAGCGGATCGCCGGGGAAACCGTCCCAGGCGTCGATCCCGGCACGCAGCCGAACGAGCGTGGGTGGCCGGGCCGGGGGGCAGGTTGGCCTGCGGGCGTCACGCCAGCCCGAGGTCGCGGCGCAACTTGGCGACGTGCCCGGTGGCCTTCACGTTGTAGGCGGCCGTCTCGATGCGGCCCTCGGCGTCGATGACGAACGTCGATCGGATCACGCCGACGACCTCCTTGCCGTAGAGCTTCTTCGGGCCGTACGCGCCGTAGGCCCGCAGCACCTCCTTCTCCGGGTCGGACACCAGCGTGATCGACAGCGACTCCTGCTCGCGGAAGCGACTCAGCTTGTCCGGGGTGTCGGGGGAGATGCCGATGATGTCCAGCCCGGCCTCGGCGAGGTCGCCGGCGGCGGCGGTGAAGTCGACGGCCTGGGTGGTGCAGCCCGGGGTGAGCGCCGCCGGGTAGCAGTAGACGATGACGCGCCGTCCACGGAACGAGGTCAGGGCCACCGCGTTGCTGTCGGCGTCAGGCAGCGTGAACTCCGGGGCGGTGTCACCGGCGCTGAGTCGGACGGGGGCGACGTCGGTCTCGGTCATGAACCGCATCCTCCCGCACCCGGCCGACCGGGCCAAAGCCGTCCGGCTCCCCGGCGGGTGCGTCAGCCGGCGAGGAAGGAAAACCGGACGTGCCGGCTGGGGTTGTCGACGTTGGTGTCGACGAAGCAGATCCGCTGCCAGGTGCCCAGCGCCAGCCGGCCCTCCAGCACCGGGACCGTGGCGTGCGGCGGAATGAACGCCGGCAGCACGTGGTCCCGGCCGTGCCCACCGGAACCGTGCCGGTGCCGCCAGCGGTCGTCGCGGGGGAGCAGCTGGTCGAGCTGGGCGAGCAGGTCGTCGTCGCTGCCGGCGCCGGTCTCGATGATCGCGATGCCCGCGGTCGCGTGCGGGACGAACACCTGCAGCAGCCCGTCGCCCTCCCCGGCCACGAAGGCGGCGCACTCCTCGGTCAGGTCCACGACGGAGGGAACGCCGCCGGTGCGGACCGCGCGCAGTTCTGATCGCATGCGGCGACGATGACACGGCGATCCTGTGGTTGCCGGGAGCATCGCGCATCTGCTCGGACAGGACGCGATGGGAGCAGAACCGGCGTCGCGGTCCCGGCAGCCGCCAGCGGCCGGCGGCAGGGCCGACGTCAGCAGCCGGGGCACCAGCTGGGCCGACCCGGGCGCTCACCGGGTCGACGGCCTGGTACGCCGCGTCGGAGATCGGCATGGAGAAGACGTCGAATACGAGCATGGGCTGTCGCCCGACGGGTAATAGCCCACAACTCAACCGCACGCAATAAATTATTTGTCTGTGAGGCACCGATGCGGTCGTCCGACAATCCGTCCGGAACCAACCCGTCGGCCAAGGCCGTCAATCTGGTCGAAGGCGCTGTGGAGGGGGTGCACAAGGCCGTGGCCCACGCGAGTGGCCACGTCATCCCCGGTGTGCCGGGGAGCGAGCCCCCCACGGTCGAGGAGCCGACGCAGCCGCGGGAGCCGCTGCCGCCCAAGTCCGGCACCCGGTCGCCGGAGGCGGTGTCGCCGACGGGCAAGCCGACGGGCGCCCCCGCCGACGCGCGCGGCCAGTCCGGCCCGTACCTGACGACCGAGCAGGGCGTCCGGCTCCACGACACCGACCATTCGCTCAAGGCCGGCTCCCGTGGCCCGACGCTGATGCAGGACCACCATTTCCGCGAGAAGATGATGCACTTCGACCACGAGCGCATCCCCGAGCGTGTGGTGCACGCCCGCGGGGCGGCCGCGCACGGGATCTTCCAGTCGTACGGCAGCGCGTCCGGCGTCAGCTGTGCCGGTTTCCTGGCCGAGAACGTCGAGACGCCCGTGTTCGTGCGCTTCTCCAACTTCAACGGCAACCGCGGCTCGGCGGACACGGTGCGCGACACCCGCGGATTCGCGATCAAGTTCTACACCGACGAGGGCAACTACGATCTCGTCGGCAACAACATCCCGGTGTTCTTCATCCAGGACGCGATCAAGTTCCCCGACCTGACTCACGCGGCGAAGCCGCACCCTGACCTGGAGATCCCGCAGGCGCAGAGCGCGCACGACACGTTCTGGGACTTCGTCTCGCTGCACACCGAGGCCCAGCACCACACCATGTGGCAGATGTCCGACCGCGGCATCCCGCACTCCTGGCGGGCCATGGACGGTTTCGGCATTCACACCTTCCGGCTCGTCAACGAAGCCGGCGAGACGACCCTGGCCAAGTTCCACTGGAAGCCGAAGGTCGGGGTGCACTCCCAGCTCTGGGAGGAGGCGCAGATGACCAGCGGCGTCGACCCCGACTTCCACCGCCGGGACCTGGCCAACGCCATCGAGACCGGCGCCTACCCCGAGTGGGAGATGGGGATCCAGACCTTCCCGGACACCGAGGACCAGATGTTCCAGGGCATCGACCTCCTGGACGCGACCAAGCTCGTGCCGGAGGAGATCGCTCCGGTCCAGCCGATCGGCCTGCTGCGCCTGGATGCCAACCCCACGAACTACTTCGCCGAGACCGAACAGTCTGCCTTCCACGCGGGCCACTTCGTCCGGGGTATCGACGCCACCGACGACCCGCTCCTGCAGGGCCGGATGTTCTCCTACCTCGACACCCAGCTGATCCGTCTGGGTGGGCCCAACTTCACCCAGATACCGATCAACCGCCCCCATGCGCCGGTCAATTCGATGCTGCGCGACGGGTGGCACCAGGACGGCGTCCAGGCCGGCGTCGCGCCCTACCGGCCCAACTCGCTGGACGGCGGCAACCCGTTCCCCGCGGGCGCGGACAGCAGCGCGTTCATCGACGTGCCCCGCATGGTGCAGGTCGCGCCCAAGGTCCGCGAGTCCCCGGCGTCTTTCGGCGACCACTTCAGCCAGCCTCGGATGTTCTGGCTGAGCCTGTCGCCGGTGGAGAGGGACCACACCGTCCGGGCGTACACCTTCGAGCTCGGCAAGTGCTTCGAGCAGTCGGTCAAGGAGCGCCAGCTCCAGGCGCTGGCCAATATCGATGCCGACCTGTGCGCCGGCGTCGCCGCCGGGCTGGGGCTGCCCGCCCCCGCCGCGACCCAGCCGCCGGCCGACGTGCAGCCCAGCCCCGCGCTCTCCCAGGTGGGCAAGGAGTGGCCGACCACGGGCCGGGTGATCGGCATCGTGGCCGACGAGTCGAGTGACCTGGCCTCCGTCCGGACGGTCCGGGACGCAGTCTTCGCCGGCGGCATGGTGCCCTTGGTGATCGCGCCGGCGGGCGGGATGCTCGGGGGCGGCAGCGGTGACCCGGTCGTCGTCCAGCGCACCTTCCTCACCGCGCGCTCGGTGGAGTTCGACGCGATCCTGCTCGCGGGCACACCCGCACCGGCGCCGGACGCCACGCCCTCCATGGACGCGAAAGCCGGCGCGCCCTCGACACCCCAGCTCGATCCGCGGATCGCGTTGATGCTCTCGGAGGGTTACCGGCACTGCAAGGCGCTGGGGGGTTGGGCCGACTCGGTAGACGCCTTCGCCGCCGTTGGCTGCTCGGCCGGCACGCCGGGCGTGGTCCTCGGCGAGGATCCCTCGGCGGTGCTGGCGCAGGTGGTCGCACTGCTGGCCAAGCACCGTGTCTGGGAACGCTTCCCGGCCGCGAGCCGCTGAGCGGCGACCAGGGCCACGAACGGCCCTGGTCCGCACTCCACCGCTGTGATGCGTGCAGATGACACCGCACGATGGCCGAGGCCATCGTGCGGTGTCATCGCGCACTGCCGCTTGCTGATCCGCCGCGACATCGCGCTGACCATCCCGGACCGTGTCGACCAGTTGTGGCCGTGCGGGCAGGTGTCCGTGCCGGCGGTCCCTCTACGGCTTCGACACCGAGATGTGCAATCGCCGCGCGAAGGCCGTCCTCCACCTGGGCGGAATCGTCCGCGAAGGCGTCATCCTCTGGCTCACATCGCGCTCCGGCAAGCACGGCCTAGGCTGCCGACACGTGACCCGCTCTGACGGCCGTAGCGCCGACCAGCTCCGTCCGGTGACCATCACCCGCAACTGGCTCGACCACGCCGAGGGGTCGGTGCTCGTGGAGTTCGGGCGCACCCGGGTGCTGTGCGCGGCCAGCGTGACCGAGGGCGTGCCGCGCTGGCGCCGCGGCTCGGGCCTGGGCTGGGTCACCGCCGAGTACTCGATGCTCCCCCGGGCCACCCACACCCGCAACGACCGCGAGTCCGTGCGCGGGAAGATCGGTGGGCGCACCCACGAGATCAGCCGGCTGATCGGCCGATCGCTGCGCGCCTCGATCGACCTGGCGGCGCTGGGGGAGAACAGCATCGCCATCGACTGCGACGTCCTGCAGGCCGACGGCGGCACCCGGACGGCTGCGATCACCGGCTCCTACGTCGCCCTTGCCGACGCTGTCTCCTGGCTCGGCGAGCGCGGCAAACTGGGGAAGGGCACCCCGCTGCCGCGGTCGGTGGCCGCGGTCAGCGTCGGGGTGATCGACGGCGAACCGCGGCTGGATCTCGCCTACGAGGAGGACGTGAAGGCGGGCACCGACATGAACGTCGTCTGCACCGGCGACGGCGGCTTCGTCGAGGTCCAGGGCACCGCCGAGGGCGCCGTCTTCGACCGGGCCACGCTCGACCAGCTGCTCGACCTCGCCGTCGCCGGCTGCGCGCAGCTCACCCGCGCCCAGGCCGAGGCGCTGGCCCGGTGACCACCCGGCTGCTGCTGGCCACCCGCAACCCCGGCAAGCTCGCCGAGCTCCAGCGGCTGCTGGCCACCGCCGTCCCGGGCGTGGAGGTGGTCGGCCTGCGTGACGTCCCGGAGTACCCGGAGGCGCCGGAGACCGGTGCGACCTTCGAGGAGAACGCGCTGCTCAAGGCGCGGGAGGCGGTCCGGTACACCGGGCTGCCGGCGGTGGCCGACGACTCCGGGATCACCGTCGACGCCCTCAACGGCATGCCGGGCGTGTTGTCGGCCCGCTGGTCGGGGCGGCACGGGGACGACGCGGCGAACACCGCGCTGCTGCTCGGCCAGCTCGCCGACGTTCCCGACGACCGGCGCGGTGGGGCCTTCGTCTGCGCGGCCGCGCTGGTCACCCCGGACGGCGCCGAGCACGTGCTGCAGCGGCAGTGGCGGGGCACCGTCGTCCGGGAGCCGCGCGGGACCAACGGCTTCGGCTACGACCCGGTGTTCGTGCCCGCCCGGCTGGACCGGACCTCGGCCGAGCTGGAACCGGCGGAGAAGGACGCCCGCAGCCACCGCGGCCAGGCGTTCGCCGCACTGGTGCCGGTGCTGGCCGAGGTGCTGGCGGACTGACGGGCTCAGCGCGTCGCGGTCCAGCCGACGAACCACAGCGCGAACGCCATGATCGAGGGTGGGAAGGCGAGCACCAGGAACGCGGCGAGCACCCGGTCGGCGCGCCAGTAGTTGCGCAGCCGCACGCCGGGGGCCCAGCCGCGCCGGGCGTCGCCGTTGAGCCCGCGCTGGGCGACGGCGGCCTCCTGCTCCGATGTCAGCGGCTTTGTGTGCGCTGCCTGCCAGGCCTCCACCCGCGCCCAGCCGGGTGCGACGCCGCAGACCAGTGCGAGGAGGGCGGCCCCGGCCAGCAGCGGCAGCAGGTTGCCGACCTCGAGAGCGACCAGCCCGGCCGCGGCGGCGCCGGCAGGGAAGCCGGCCACGGTGACCGCGCCGAGACAGAAGACCAGTGCGAAGGCCACCATCAGGATCAGGTAGCCGGGCAGCAGGGTGTCGTGCAGCGACTGGTCGGTGGCCAGCATGACGGCCACCTCGGTGACCAGCAGCCCCGAGCACGTCAGCAGCACCCGTCGCATCGGCACGTGCGGCGGGGTGGCCCCGCGTACGGCCAGTGCGACCCGGGCCTCGGCGAAGCTCTCCGCCTCGGCCGACGACGCCCCGCTCCGGAGCGCGGCGAGCGGGTTGGCGACGTCGTTCATGCCTGCTCCTCGGAGCTCAGCCCGAGGCGGGACAGGCCGCCTGCGATGGCGGAGGGCCGGACGCCGTCCTGACGCTCGGCAGCGGCGTGCCGGCGGCCGGCGGACCACGTGGTCGCGCTGTCCTCGGCGGGCACGGCCCCGCGGACCTCGACGGGCTCGGGCTGAACGTGGCTGGACAGCCCGTGGTTGGTCTTCTCCCAGTAGAACGGCTTGGTGACCAGCTGCCAGGCGCCCTTGTAGGCCGCGATCGAGTGCAGCAGCCAGTAGATCGGCGAGAACAGGGCGAAGGGCACCAGCGCGTAGCTGCGGCGCTTGAATCCGGCCAGCAGCGACAAGTAGATGATCACGCCGTTGCCCAGCAGCAGGTTGCCCATGCTGACCGTCACCAGCCACGAGGGCAGGGTGCCGGTGAGCAGGCCCGGCCAGATCAGCTGGACGACGAACATCGCATAGAGCCATGGCGAGGCCAGGAACATCAACGGCGTACCGCCGATGAGCAGCGCGAAGCCGGCGGCCTGGCGGGGCCCGACGGCGCCCAACAACCGCCACGGGTGGCGGGTGTGCACCAGCACCGTCTGCATGTAGCCCTTGATCCAGCGACTGCGCTGGCGGATCCAGTTGCCGACGGCCATGTTGGCCTCTTCGTACGTCGTGGAGTTGACGACGGCGACGCGGTGCCCCTGGGCAGAGGCGCGGATGCCCAGGTCGGCGTCCTCGGTGACGTTGTAGGGGTCCCAGCCACCCAGGTCGCGCAGCATGTCGGTGCGGAAGTGGTTGCTGGTGCCGCCCAGCGGGATGGGCAGCCGTAGCTTGTCCAGCCCGGCGAGGGTGTAGTCGAACCAGGAGGAGTACTCCAGGGTGAACATGCGGGTGAGCAGGTTCTCCTTGGCGTTGAAGTAGTTCAGCGCCGCCTGCACGCACACCAGGTCGTCGCCACCCTTGCGGAAGGCGATGAGCGACTTCTTGAGCTGGTCGGCGTCCGGGCGGTCCTCGGCGTCGTAGATGACGACGTACTCGCCGTGGGCGAACGCCAGCCCGACGTTGCAGGCACGCGGCTTGGTCTTCGGCATCGAGTGCGGCACCACGACGATGCGCACGAAGTCCGGCGGGGCGGCGGCCAGGGCAGCGGCCAGCGTCTCCGGGTCGTCCTCCTCCAGCAGGAGCAGGATCTCCAACTTCTCCCGCGGGTAGTCCAGGTCGGCCAGGTTGCGCATCAGCAGCCCGACGATCCCGGCCTCCTTGTAGACCGGCACGAGGATCGTGTAGACGGGCAGCTCGGTGTCGACGAGGGCGGCGACCTCGGCGTCGGTGACCTGCTCGACGGTTTCCCAGGCAGTCCCGACGGTGCTGATCAGCGCCTTGGCGCCCACGGCGAGGGCGACGGCGACGTTGATGGCGGCGACCAGCACGAGCATGGTGGTGGAGAACCAGAGGACGGCGCAGATGAGCGTGCCGGCGGCCAGAACGGCGGCCAGCGCGATCTGCTGCCATACGAACACGGTGGAGGCCGACTCGTCCGCACGGTGCTGGCTGCCGGTCCCGTCGTCCGCAGGGGTGCCCTGACCGCCCCGATGAGCCTGACCGCCGCCGTGACCGACCACCTCGCGGTGACCGTCGCCCTGCCCTCGACCGCCGGGGACGCCTTCAAGCAGCAGGCCAGCGACCTGAGCCTGGTTTTCACCGCGACGCAGCGCGACGGCGCCCCGGTCGGACGCCGGCACGGGCGGGGCTCAGCCCCCGCCCGGGGCGGCGATCGGCCGGCCCGCCGTCAGTGCCTCGGGGAGGCCGGGGTCCAGGGCCGTGAAGGCCACGTCGGGCTCGGCTCCCATGGCGCGTTCCGGGCGGAGTGCGGCAAGCAGGTCGACCTCGTCGTGGGCGACTGGCTACCGGAGGGCGGCGCGGAGGAGACGCCTGCCCGGTGTACAGCCGGGGCACCGGGTCGCCCAGGGCCTGAGCAGACGCCCGACGGGTCGCCACTACGGTCAGCGGCAGACCGGCCGTGCCCAGCGACCGGCGGGTCCGGGAGGAGGGTCGATGGCGAACCTGGAGTCCCTGCGCCGATTCGGCCTGGTCCTGGAGATGGCCGAGGCGGCCGGCGACGGCGACTGGGCGGCCTGGGTCAAGGTGCTCGGTGGCCTGGACGAGGACACCCGGGCCGACGTGGTCCGCCAGTCGTCGCTGGTCATCGCCCTGCTCTGCGAGCGGGAAGCGGAACGCCGGGGGATCACCCGGGACCAGTTCCTGGCCCAGTTCCGTGCCGAGGCCATGGAGCAGCTCAGCTGACCAGGACTGCTCCTGCTGTGCGGGAGGCGGGATTCGAACCCGCACGCCCGAAGGCACCAGATCCTAAGTCTGGCGTGGCTGCCGTTACACCACTCCCGCGCGGTCGCCGAGTCTAGGAGGACGGCCGCCCGGCCGTCTCGGCGCCGATCTGGCAGGCTGTCGCCCGTGCCGCGCAGCCCCGAGCAGATCCAGCAGGAGATCGACGCCGCCCGTGAGTCCCTCGCGGCCACCTTGGACGAGCTGTCCTACCGGGGGAGCCCCAAGCGGCTGACCGCGCAGGGCAAGGCCGCCGCGCTGGCCTTTCTGCAGAGCCCGCCCGGGACCGCCCTGATCGGCGCCGTCGGCCTGACCATGGCCCTGGTGGTCGCGCTCAAGGTCAAGCACAGCCGCGATCGCAAGTCCGTGCGCGCCACCACCACCCGCCGCCGCTAGGAGCACGTCGAGTGGCAGCTCAGCGTGAACATCCGGTTGAGCGTCCACGCTGACGTGTCTCTCGACGCCCCGGCCGTGATCAGGCCGGCCGTGGCGCACGACGCCGACGCGATCACCGAGGTCTTCCTCGCCTCGCGGGCGACGGCCATGCCGTGGCTGCCCGACCTGCACACCGACGCGGAGACCCGCTGGTGGGTGGAGCACGTCGTCCTCGCCGAGTGCACCACCTGGCTGGCCACCGACCCCGATGGCTCGGTCGTCGGCTTCGCCGCCCGGCGCGGCAGCCTCCTCGAGCACCTCTACCTGCGTCCCGACCGGCGCCGGCAGGGGATCGGCGGGCTGCTGTTGGACCAGCTCCGCGCCGAGCGCTCCGACGGCCTGACCTTGCACGTCTTCGCCCGCAACACCGCTGCCCGCGCCTTCTACGAGCGCGCCGGCGCCCGGGTGCTCGCCACCGGCGACGGCAGCGCCAACGAGGAGGGCCTGCCCGACGTCACTTACGGCTGGACGCCGCAGACCTGAGTCGCAGGCGCACACTCGCGGCATGCCCGCCCCGCGCCCCGATCCGGTCGGCCACGGCCAGGAGTCCGTCTGGGACTACCCGCGCCCGCCCTCGGCGGAGGGAACCGGCCGCCGCGTCGAGATCGTCCTCGGCGGCCGCGTCGTCGCCCGCACCGACCGCGCCGTCCGGGTCTGCGAGACCAGCCACCCACCGGTCTACTACGTGCCCTCCGAAGACGTCGTCGCCGGGGTGCTGCAGCGCGGCGAGGGTGCCTCGTGGTGCGAGTGGAAGGGGACGGCGACCTACTGGGACGCCGTCGTCGACGGGGAGCGTCACCGGAGCGTGGGCTGGTCCTACGAGCGGCCGACCGCCGGCTACGAGCACCTGCGCGGTGCCGTCGCCTTCTACCCGAGCCGGGTCGACTCGGCGACGGTCGACGGCGAACCGGTGCGCGCTCAGGCCGGCGATTTCTACGGCGGCTGGATCACTGCTGACGTGGTGGGTCCCTTCAAGGGTGAGCCCGGCTCCCGCGGGTGGTGACTCGTACCCCCTAGGGGTATCGTTCAGGTCATGACGGGCTACGCCGGCAACAAGGACCAGGTGCTCGCGCGCCTCAAGCGGGTCGAGGGCCAGGTGCGCGGCATCGCCCGGATGGTCGAGGACGACACGTACTGCATCGACGTCCTGACCCAGGTCTCGGCGGCGACCAAGGCGCTGCAAGCGGTCGCCCTGGGCCTGCTCGACGACCACCTCGGGCACTGCGTGCGCGACGCCGTCGCCAGCAGCACCGATGACGACGGGGCCGCCGCCGGCGCCAAGATCGCCGAGGCGTCCGCCGCCATCGCGCGGCTCGTCCGTTCCTGACCCCACTCAACGAGGAGTTCCCCCGTGCAGACCCAGACCTACGTCGTCACCGGCATGACCTGCCAGCACTGCGTCACCTCCGTCACCGAGGAGGTCGGCGAACTGGACGGCGTCACCTCGGTCGACGTCGACCTGGACTCCGGTCGCCTGCAGGTGACCGGACAGGACGTGACCGCCGAGCAGGTGCAGGCCGCCGTCGCCGAGGCGGGCTACTCGGCCGACCCGGCATGAGCGCAGAGCCACAGACGTCCGCGGCCGGCGAGTCGACCGCGCTGGACGAGGTGCGGCTCGACATCACCGGCATGACCTGCGCCAGCTGCGCGAACCGGATCGAGCGCAAGCTCAACAAGCTCGACGGCGTACAGGCCAGCGTCAACTACGCCACCGAGGCGGCCACCGTCCGCTTCGACCCGGCGCGAGTCGACACCGACCGGCTGCTGGCCACGGTCTCGGCGACCGGCTACTCCGCCGCGCTCCCCGCTCCGCCGGCCGCCGACGAGCCGGCGAGCGCCGCCGACCCGGACGCGCCGCTGCGGCAGCGGCTCCTGGTCAGCGCCGCGCTGGCGCTGCCGGTGGTCGTGCTGTCCATGGTCCCGGCGCTGCAGTTCGACAACTGGCAGTGGCTGGCCCTCACGCTGGCCAGTCCGGTCGCGGTCTGGGGGGCCTGGCCGTTCCACCGCGCCGCCGTCGTCAACGCCCGGCACGGTGCCAGCACGATGGACACCCTGGTCTCGATCGGCATCACCGCGGCCTACCTCTGGTCGCTGTGGGCGTTGTTCATCGGCGACGCCGGCCTGCCGGGGATGCGGATGTCCTTCTCGCTGCTGGCCGCCCAGGGGTCCGGCTCCGACGAGCTGTACCTCGAGGTCGCCTCCGCGGTGACCGTCTTCCTGCTGGCCGGCCGCTACGCCGAGGCCCGCGCCAGGCGGCGCTCCGGCGCGGCACTGGAGGCGCTGCTCGCCCTGGGCGCCAAGGACGCCACCGTGCTGCGCGACGGCCGCGAGGTGCCGGTACCGATCGACCAGTTGCGCGTCGGTGACCAGTTCGTCGTCCGACCGGGGGAGAAGGTCGCCACCGACGGCGTCGTCGTCAGCGGCCGGTCGGCCGTCGACCTGTCGATGCTCACCGGCGAGAGCGTGCCGGTGGAGGTCGCCGCCGGCGACCGGGTCACCGGCGCCACCGTCAACGTGGGCGGCCGGCTCGTCGTCGCCGCCGACCGGGTCGGCAGCGAGACGACGCTGGCCCAGCTCGGCCGGCTGGTCACCGCCGCACAGAGCGGCAAGGCCCCGGTGCAGCGGCTGGCCGACCGGGTCTCGGCGGTGTTCGTCCCCGCCGTCCTGGCCATCGCCGTCCTCACCCTGGCGGGCTGGCTGCTGACCACCGGCGACGCCACCGCCGCCTTCACCGCGGCCGTCGCCGTCCTGGTCATCGCCTGCCCGTGCGCCCTCGGGCTGGCCACCCCGACCGCGTTGCTGGTCGGCACCGGCCGCGGCGCCCAGCTCGGCGTGCTCATCAAGGGCCCCGAGGTGCTGGAGAGCACCCGCACGGTCGACACCGTCGTGCTCGACAAGACCGGCACGGTCACCACCGCGCAGATGAGCGTGGTGGAGGTCTCCGGCCACCCCGACACGCTGCGCCTGGCCGCGGCCGTCGAGGCCGGGTCCGAACACCCGATCGCCCGGGCCGTGGTGGCCGCCGTCGAGGGCCCGCTGCCCCCGGTCGAGCACTTCGTCAGCCAGGCCGGACAGGGCGTCAGCGGCCGGGTGGACGGGCACGACGTGGTGATCGGCGCCCGCGGCGACCTGCCGGTGTCTGGCGAGCTCGCCGCCGTCGTGCAGGCCGCGGAGGCCGCCGGCCGCACCGCCGTCCAGGTCGCCTGGGACGGCGAGGTGCGCGGTGTCCTGGTCGTCGCCGACACCGTGAAGCCCAGCAGCGCCGGCGCGATCCGGCGGTTGCGCGCCCTCGGCCTGTCCCCGGTGCTGGTGACCGGCGACAACCCCGGGGCGGCCGCGGCGGTCGCCCGCGAGGTCGGGCTCGACCCCGACCGCGGCGAGGTGATCGCCGGTGTGCTGCCGGCCGGCAAGGTGGACGTCGTGGCGCGCCTGCAGGCGCAGGGCCGGGTTGTGGCCATGGTCGGGGACGGCGTGAACGACGCGCCCGCCCTCGCCCAGGCCGACCTCGGACTGGCGATGGGCTCGGGGACCGACGTGGCGATCGAGGCCGGCGACCTGACCCTGGTGCGCGCCGACCTGGACGCTGCCGTCGACGCGATCCGGCTGTCCCGGCGCACCCTGGCGGTCATCAAGGGGAACCTGTTCTGGGCGTTCGCCTACAACGTGGCGCTGGTCCCGCTGGCAGCGCTGGGCTTCCTGAACCCGTTGCTCGCCGGGCTGGCGATGGCGGCGTCCTCGGTGCTGGTGGTCAGCAACAGCCTGCGGCTGCGCCGGTTCCAGCCCGGGCGCTGAGCAGCGCGGGGGTTCAGTGCCCGACGGCGCAGCCGGCCTGCACCAGTGGCAGGACGACGTCGGTGAGCACCTCGTCGGCGTAGGCGTGGTCAACCGGCTGGTCGCTGAACAGCCACCTCTGCAGGATCGGCGCCGAGGCGCTGGAGGCGACGGCGGTGTCGACCACCCCGGGGCGAACCTCGCCACGCTCCTCGGCCTGCGCCCACACGGTGCGGAAGGACGTGCTCCAGTAGCCCATCGGGCCCTGCTGGAAAGCCTCGCGCAGCTCCGGCTCGTGCGGGAACGCCGACAGCAGGGACAGCGTGGCGGCGCCCAGCGGCCCGTTGACCGCGGCGACCATCCAGTGCAGCAGAATCCGCAGGTCCTCCGCCAGCGACCCGGTGTCCGGGGGAACGCCGAGGTCCGCGCCGAGTGAGGACACCGCGTCCGCGACCAGCTGCGACCTGGTGCGCCAGCGGCGGTAGATCGTCGCCTTGCCCACCCCGGCCTCGGCCGTCACGGCGTCCATGGTCAGGCCCGCGTACCCGGAGTCGGCCAGCACCTTCAGGGTCGCCGCGCGGATCGCGGCGTCCCGACTCGGGTCGCGCGGCCGGCCGCCCCGACCGGACGGCGCGGACCCGGCTGGCGGAGGGGGAAGCACGCGGCAGATCGTAGACAGTGATCTTCGTGCGCGTCGGTGCCGACGTGTGCCCAGCTCCCGCGCGCCTGGCCGGGGGGCGGCCGGGCGTCGGTCATCCTGCTGGGATGAGAGGTGCCGTCGACGTCGTCCGCCCCTCCTGGGACACCCCGGAGCGCGCCACCCGGCTGCTGCTGGCCAGCACGCTCGAGCATGTGCTCCCCACCATCGCCCGGGCGGCCAACACGCTGCACCTGGACGTCTACGCCGACCCCGGGCTGCTGGAGGTCGTCGACCCCGAGCCCGACGGCCGGCGACTGTCCCGCCTGCTCCAGCGGCTGGCCCGCGAGCTGACCATCGCCGAGACCGAGGCGGTGCGGGTCGCTGCCGACCCGCCCGACGACGCCGTCGCGCTCGCCACCCGGCTGCTCACCGCCCCCTCGCTGGCCGTCGAGCTCGCCCGCCGGGGCGTGACGGTGGAGGTCGGGGTCCTCGCCGACGCCGAGCTCTGGCCGGTCTACCAGCCGATCGTCTCGCTGGCCGACGGCGCCGTCGTCGCCCACGAGGCCCTGCTCCGCGGCCGGGCCGACGGGCGGGAGATCGGCGGCGGGGACCTGTTCTTCCTGGCCGAGTCGGCCGGCTGGCTGCCCCGGCTGGACCGCATCGCCCGAGAGGCGGCGATCCGCGGCGCGGCCGGCTGGCTGGGCGGCGCGGACCTCTACGTCAACAGCAACCCCGCGGCGGTGTACCGCCCGCAGGTCTGCCTGGCCGGCACCGAGCGCGCCGTGCACGACAGCGGCCTGTCCCCGGAGCAGCTGGTCTTCGAGGTCGTCGAGTCGCACGCCATCACCGACCGCGGGCACCTGCTGTCGGTGCTGGAGCATCATCGGTCGCTGGGCTGGCGGGTCGCGCTGGACGACGTCGGCGCCGGCTGGTCGAGCCTGGCGCTGGTGTCCGCCGTCCGGCCCGACGTGGTGAAGCTGGACAAGGAGCTCGTCGCCCGGCTGACCGACGCCGGCCCCCGGGCGGTCGCCCGCTCGGTGATCAGCCTGGCCCACGGGCTGGGCGCGGTGGTCGTCGCCGAGGGCGTGGAGTCCGAGCGGGTGGCCGACGAGGTGCTGGAGTTGGGCGCCGACCTCGGGCAGGGCTGGTTCTTCGGCCGCCCGGTGCGGCCCGAGCCTGAGGTCGAGCAGGAGCTCACCTTCGCCTGAAGGGCCGCCAGCCGGGAGGATTGTCCCTGAGTCGGCCACGTTGGGTGCTGGAGTGGCCGACGGCGGGACAACGCCGCCTCGGCGAAGGGCTGTACCCGAGCGGCCCATTCCCGCAGCGGAACCGGGCCGCTCGGGTTCGGAGGCAGCGGCTCCTCCGTCACGGGCAGCCGGTGTTCCACCCGGTCAGCGCCGGCCAGTCGTGCTCCCGGCCCAGCAGCCCGTAGCGGCCGGTCGACAGCGGGAACAGCGCGCCGGCCTCAGGGCTCAGCCGCAGCCAGCGGGCGGTGAGAATTCGCAGCACGTGCCCGTGTGCGACCAGCGCCACGTCACCGTCGGCCAGCAGCGGCCGGACCCGCTCCAGCACCCGGTCGGCGCGCTGCGCCACCTGGGCCAGCGTCTCGCCAGGGGTGTCGCCCGGCACGGTGCCGTCGGCCCACAGCGACCACTTCTGGCCGAGGCGCTCAGCGATCTCGGGGGTGGTCAGGCCCTCGTAGCCGCCGTAGTCGACCTCGACCAGGTCCGGCTCGATGGCGGTCTCGACCACGCCGTCGAACAGCCCGGCCAGCTCGGCGGTGCGCCGGGCGCGCTGCAGCGGGCTGACGAAGGCGTGCGTGATCTGCCGCTGCTCGAGCACCGGCCGCAGCCGGCAGGCGTCGTCCTCACCGTCGGGCAGCAGCGGCAGGTCGGTCACCCCGGTGTGCTGCCCGCTCCTGCTCCACTCGGTCTGTCCGTGCCGGACGACCACCAGCTCACCCACGGGTACCCCCTCCTGACGGGACCTCGGCTGGTCCCGCGTCCGGCAGTGTCCGCACCGCCACCGTCCCGAGGATGACCGGCGACGGTGTGGTCAAACCGCCCGGGCGTGGTGCACCGCGCCGGAGCGCGGGACTGGTGGTGGCAACAGTCACATCGAGCGCACCGGGGAAGAGGCCCGCACCGCCGCCCGGTCGTGCGCAACGAGAGCCGGGTGGTCCGCCGTCCGGCCGACGACCGCAGATCCACCAGGAGGACGCATGACCACCGCCACCACCTCGCTCACCTTCGACCTCGGCGGCGACCTGACCGTCCACCGCCTCGGCTACGGCGCCATGCAGCTGCCCGGCCCGGGCGTCTGGGGAGAGCCGGCCGACCGCGCGGGCGCCGTCCGCGTCGTCCAGGCTGCCGTCGAGCAGGGCGTCGACTTCATCGACACCGCCGACTCCTACGGCCCGTTGGTCAGCGAGCAGATCATCGCCGAGGCGCTGCACCCGTACCCGGAGAAGCTGGTCATCGGCACCAAAGCCGGCCTGACCCGGACCGGCCCGGGGGAGTGGGTGCCGGTCGGTCGTCCCGCCTACCTCAAGCAGCAGGTCGAGCTGTCGCTGCGCCACCTGGGCGTCGAGCGGATCGACCTCATCCAGCTGCACCGCATCGACCCCGACGTGCCGCTGGCCGACCAACTGGGCGCTTTCGTCGAGCTCCAGGAGCAGGGCAAGGTGCGCCACATCGGCGTCTCCGAGGTGTCGGTCGAGGAGCTGAAGGCAGCCCAGGCGATCACCCCGATCGCCAGCGTGCAGAACTTGTACAACCTGACCAACCGGCAGTCCCAGGACGTGCTCGAGTACGCCGAGGCCGAGGGCATCGCGTTCATCCCGTGGTTCCCGATCGCCACCGGGAACCTGGCCAAGCCCGACAGCCCGGTCGCCGCCGTGGCCAAGGAGCTGGACGCCACCCCGTCGCAGGTCGCGCTGGCCTGGCTGCTGCAGAAGTCGCCGGTCATCCTGCCGATCCCGGGCACCAAGTCCGTCGAACATCTGACGGAGAACATGGGCGCGGCGCGGCTGACGCTGTCCGCGGACGACATGGCCAAGCTCGACGCCCTGGCCTGATCCATCCGAGGGCAGAAATGGCCATTTCTGCCCCCTCGGACCCCCGGTCGCGAACGCAGCGCCCGGGGGTCCAGCATGTTCGGCATGGACGCCGAGGACTTCCTCCAGGTCAAGGACGCCGTGCGGCAGTTGGTCCGCGAGGTGGTCCTCCCCCGTGAGGAGGAGATCGACCACACCGACCGGATCCCCGACGAGCTGCGCGCCGCCGCCGCCGACATGGGCCTGTTCGGCTACGCGCTGCCCGAGGAACACGGCGGCCTCGGCGTCACGATGAGCGAGGACGTGCAGCTCGCGTTCGAGTTCGGCTACACGACCCCGGCCTTCCGCTCGCTGTTCGGCACCAACAACGGCATCGCCGGGCAGGTGATCGCCAAGTTCGGCAGCGAGGAGCAGAAGAAGACCTACCTCCCGCGGCTGGCCGCCGGTGAGCTGATCGGCTCCTTCGCCCTCACCGAGGCCGAGGCCGGCTCCGACCCGGCCGGGCTGCGCACCACCGGCCGCCGGGACGGCGACGAGTGGGCGATCAACGGCGGCAAGCGCTACATCACCAATGCCCCGATCGCCGACCTGTTCGTCGTCTTCGCCCGCACCGACCCCGCCGAGCGCGGCGGCCGGGGCATCTCCAGCTTCATCGTCGACGCGCGGACGCCGGGGGTCACGGTGGGCCCCAAGGACAAGAAGATGGGCCAGTCCGGCGCCTGGACCGCGGAGGTCTTCTTCGACGACGTCCGAGTGGCCGCCGACGCGCTGATCGGCGAGGAGGGCCGCGGCTACGCCAAGGCGCTCACCGTGCTCTCCCGCGGCCGGCTGCACATCGCCGCGCTGTGCGTCGGGATGGCGCAGCGGGTGCTCGACGAGTCCGTCGCCTACGCCGCCACCGCCCAGCAGGGCGGCGCCCCGATCGGCCGCTTCCAGCTGGTCCAGGCCATGCTCGCGGAGTCCCACGCCGAGCTGCTGGCCGCCCGAAGCATGGTCGTCGACGTCGCGGCCCGCTACGACTCCGGCGAGGACACCTCGGTCGGCCCGTCCTCGGCGAAGCTGTTCTGCAGCGAGATGGTCGCCCGGGCCACCGACCGCGCCGTCCAGGTGCACGGCGGGCTGGGGTACCTGCGGACGACGCCGGTCGAGCGCTTCTACCGCGACGCCCGGCTGTACCGCCTCTACGAGGGCACCAGCGAGGTGCAGAAGGTCATCATCGGCGGCGCGCTGCTCCGCGCGGCCGGCATGCCTCGTGGTTGAGCCGCTGGCCGGTCCGTCGCGCGACCGCCGCCGGGCAGCGGTCGGGGAGCTGGGGACGGCGCTGCGCGAACTGGTCGACGCCGCCGTCCGCACGGAGGTGGACGAGACCGAGCTCGCCGCGGTTCAGGCCGTCGTCCGGGAACAGACCGCCCGGCTGCGGGCGGTGTCCCGCGACGTCACCGCGATCCCCGCCGTCGACGATCCGGAGACCGGGGAACGCTGGTACAGCCCCGTGTACGGGCCGGGCAATCCGCTGGCCCCGCCGCTGGAGGTCACCGCTTCCGCCGACGGCCGGGTCACCGCAAGGGTGACCGTGGGCAAGGCCCACGAGGGTCCGCCGGGGCTGGTGCACGGTGGGGTGATCGCCACCCTGCTCGATCATGTGCTGGCCCGCGCGCCGCGCAGCGCCGGGCACAACGGACTCACCGGGTCCCTCACCGTGCGCTACCGCCGGCCGGTGCCGCTGGTGCTCGAGGCCCACCTGGAGTCCCTCGAGGGGCGGCACGCCACCGCCCGGGCCACGCTGGTCGCGGCGGACGACACCACCACCGTGCTGGCCGAGGGCGAGGCGCTGCTGGTGGCTCTGCGCGCCGAGCGGGCCGCCGAGGTGTTCGCCGCGACCGGTCGCGCCGTGGCTGCCTGGACCGAGCGCGCGACCGACTGAGCAGTTCCCCAGCCACAGGAGGGGCTGCAGCCGCCGGCATCCGAGAGAACTGTAGTTCCGGCGCGCGTGAGCATCGACAGCTACAGATCCGGATCAGTTCACGTGCCCACGCCCACATCGACGTAGCCGTCGGTCGTCCGGGCCTCCAGGGTCCGCGATCATCGCCCGGTAGCGGTCTCGGTCGGCGATGACCTGCGCCCGGCGCGACGACGTGAGGTAGTCCGGCGAGCCCAGGAACATGACGCCGTACGGTCTCGAGAGGCGGCACGGTGATCGCCCCCAGTTCGATCGCCTCGGTGATCCGCGCCCTGGCGTCGGCCGGGGGCAGATCTTCGAACGTGGTGTCGGGGTCGTCGGCTGTGGTGCGCATGAGCTCGACCAACTCAGCGAGAGGCCCGGGCACGACGAAGGCGTCCTTCACGAGGGTGCCCAGGTTGTGGTCCACGTAGACCACGACCGAGAACTGGTGCCCGCCGGGCAGTCGTACGCCCGCCATGAGGTTGTCGCCGTCGCCGAGCACGTGGACCATCTCGACCACGCGGCCGACGGCCTCTGCCCGGCCCAGGTCGACCAGCCAGCCAGCGCGGCAGGACGTGGCCTCGCGTCGCGATCTCCCGCTGCACCCGGCGGCGCAGGACCTCATCCCCGTCGAGCTCCGCGATCACCGCCAGCAGGGCCGAGGTCTCGCTCACCTCCGCCCGGAAGAAGAACTGCACCACCTCGTCTCGCGACGGACCATCAGGCTGCGCGGTGTCGAAGGGGTTGCGCCCGCGCGGGTCCAATGCCGCCATCACCGAACTCACCATCGTGAGCAGGACGGACGGGTCGTCGTGGACGAGGGCGCGCGCGACGTCACGGATCAGGTCCGGCTCTTCCCGTTGTCCGCGCGGGGCCGCTGTGCCCTTGGCCCGCGCCCGACGGGACGGACTCCCGGGCTCCGAACGGTGCGTTCGCTTGGGCACGCGACCGCGGCTGGCGAGCGCAGCGTCAGAGCAGCCCTGCCGAGTGGGCCGGGCCTGCGGGCGGGTGTCAGGCGGGTGGGGGCTTCGGCCCACCGGCGGGCTGCAGCAGCGGGCTGTCGGTGCCCTCACCCCGGCCCAGCGCGGCGACGAATTCGCGCAGCACGTCGTCCCCGCGGTGCGTCGGCGCCCAGTCCAGCTCGGTCCGGGCCCGCGCCCACTCCAGCAGCGGCACCCCCAGCCCGAGGTCCAGCCAGCCGGGCTCGGTCGGCACCAGGTGGGCGCGGAAGGCGGCGTCCAGCGCGGCGCGCAGTACGAACGCCGGGGTGGGCACGCGGAACGTGCCGAGCGCCTTGGCCAGGGCGGCGGCGTCCAGCGCCGGGTCGGTGGCCAGGTTGAACGCCCCGGGGGCGCGGCGGTCGATGATCCGCACCAGCGCCTGGGCCACGTCGTCGGCGTGCACGAAGGCGACCGACAGGTTGCCCGGCAGCGGGAGCGGCAGCAGCTTGGCGACCGGTCCGGGCAGCAGCCTGGCCGCCGCGAACAGGAGGTCGCCGAGGAAGTACCGGCCGATCTCGCTGCCGGCCTCGGGCTGCAGGATCAGCGTCGGTCGGGTCACCGACACGGTCACCTCCGGGTGGGCGGCGGAGAAGTCGCGCACGCGGTGTTCGGCCTCGACCTTGTCCCGGCTGTACTGCGAGCGGGGGATGCCCTCGGTGGGCCAGTCCTCGGTGATCCGGCGGTCGTGCGGCCCGGCGGAGTACGCGCCGAGGGACGACATGTGCAGCACGTGCGGCACCCCGGCCGCGGCGGCGGCGTCGAGCACCCGTTGCGTGCCGCCGACGTTGACCCGGCGCAGCCGCTCGGGCTCCCGGCCCGGCTGCAGCGCCCAGGCCAGGTGGACGACGACGTCCGCGCCGGTCAGGAACTCGGCCAGCACCGGCTCGCTGTCGGGCTCGCCGAGGTCGGCGCAGAACCAGCGGACGCCGGTGTAGGGAACGGTGTCCGGCGGCTGGCGGCGGGCCAGTCCGCGGACCGCCACCCCGCCGTCGGCCAGGGCCCGCAGCAGCGCCGTCCCGACGTTGCCGGTGGCGCCGGTGACGGCGACGGTCAGGCCGGGCAGGAGTCCACGCGTGGGTTCCGACATGTCGGCACCGCTACCCGCCGATCGGAGCGCCCACCCCTCGCGGTCACCCGGGAACGTCGACCGCGGCCAGCTCGGCGCCTCGGACGGCGGCCAGCCGCTGGGCCTGCGCCCCGATCGCCTCCCGCGCCCCGGACAGGTCCCGCCACGGCTCCACCACCACGGTCAGTCGCTTGCCGGCCTTGCGCGGGCGCCAGGTGCCGGCGACCTCGCCGTCGACCAGCACCGCGCCCGGCCGGCCGAGCGCGCGCCACAGGTCCTTGGCCCGTACCGGGTCCACGACCAGCAGCGGGCGGTCCCGCAGCTGGAGGTAGGGGTCGAACGGACCCAGCAGCCGGGTCGTCGCCGCCGGGCCGGCCCCCATCCGGTCGGCGTCCGCGGCCAGCGCCCACCGCCGCTCCCCGGCGACCGTCACCTCCACCACGTCGTCCGGCCAGTGGGCGGTGACGTCCGCGACGGGCGCGTCGAGGTAGCCGGCGACGTGCTTCGGGATGGCCGGCCCGAACAGGCGGAGGTACGCCCGGACGACGTCCAGCCGCTCCGGAACGGCGTCGGCGACGGCGAACCCGGGGATCGGCTGGAGCACCGGCGGCGAGGTGCCGGGCTGCAGCTCCAGGCCCGCGCGCAGCGCGGCGAGCCGGAACGGCATCTCGTGCACGTGGACGGCGTCGCAGGGCCGGCAGTACCGCAGGTAGGGCTCCGGCAGCACGGCGGTCAGCTGCCGCGACATCTCTCCCTTGACCGTGGGCGCGGGAACGATCGACCGCATCGCGGCGGCGACCGCGTCCAGCGCCGCCAGGTTCGGGATGCCCGCGGCCTTCAGCGGCTTGGACGCGTCGTAGATGCGCCTGCCCGCATCGGCGTCGGAGAACGGCGCGGTCGCGGCGGCCATGCCGGGCAGGTCGGCCCGCCGGTAGACGTGCGGTGCCCCGCGCACGGTCCACACCGTGGCCAGGCCCGGCTCGTCCGGGGCGACGTCGACACCGCGGACCGCCAGCGCCCAGCGGGCGGCGTCCGCACCGGTGTCCTGCACGCCGAGGTCGAGCACGGCCGTGTCGGCGAGCGTGCCCGCCGTCCGGTCCAGCTGCTGCGCGCGCACCCGGAACCCGAGCACGTCAGCGCGGGTCAGCTCGATGGCCACGGCGCCACCGTAGGGGTCAGCCGATGCCCGGCGGCAGCACGTTCGGGCCGGCCTCGGGTGGCCGGGGACGGTCCTCGGGATAGGCGCGGACGGCGAGCAGCGCGACGTCGTCGTCCCCGGAGGCGGGCACGAGCCGGGCGAGCAGCAGGTCGCACAGTTCGTCGAGGGGCCGCGTGCCGAGGTCGGTCAGGGCGGCACGCAGCCGCTCCACGCCCTCGTCGAGGTCACCGCTGCGGCGCTCGACCAGTCCGTCGGTGAACAGCAGCAGCGTGCTGCCGTTGGGCAGCTCCGTCTCGTGGCTGCGGCGCGGGGCGTCGGGGTCGACGCCGAGCATCAGGTCCACCGGCGTCTCCAGCACGGCGCTCGTCCCGTCCGCCTGCAGCAGCACCGGCGGCAGATGCCCGGCACTGGTCCAGCGCAGGGTGCGCGTGCCGGTCACCGGGACGTCCGGGCACCGCTCGATCCGGGCCAGCAGAGCGGTGGCCAGGGTCTCGACGGCCAGTCCGCGGGCGGCGTGCTCGACGCGGGTCAGCGTCGCCTCCAGGGACTCGTCGTTGTCGTAGGCCAGGGCCCGCATCAACCCGCGCAGCTGGCCCATCGAGGCCGCCGCGCTGCTGTCGTGCCCGACCACGTCGCCGATGACCAGCATCGTGGCGCCGTCGGGCTGCAGGAACGCATCGTACCAGTCGCCGCCCACCTGGGCGTGGTGGGCGGCCGGCTGGTAACGCACCACGACGTGCAGGTGGTCCGGCTCCGGCGGCGGCGTGAGCAGCGCCTGCTGCAGCCGGTCGGACAGCGCCCGCTGCTCGGCGGCCTGTTGCTCGAGCCGGCGCAGTTCGGCCGTCTGGGCCTCGGCGGCGAGCCGAGCGGTCAGGTCACGGAAGGAGACGACGACGCCGGTGACCTCGCCGTCCTCGACCGTGGGGACGGCGACGAGCTCCACGGGCACCGGGCGGCCGTCGGCGCGCCAGTAGACCTCGTCGTCCGCGACGACGGTGCGGCCGGTCTGCAGGGCCTGCCACACCGGGCATTGCTCCAGCGGGTAGTCGGAGCCGTCGGCGCGGCGTCCGTGGATGAGGCTGTGCTGGTCGCTGCCGAGCTGCTCGTCCCGGGCGTGTCCGGTGATCCGGACCGCGGCCGGGTTGACGAACTCGACGCGGCCGGCGGCGTCCAGCCCGTAGATGCCGTCGGCGGTGTTGTCGAGGACCTTGGCCGAGAGCTCCAGTGCCCGGGACAGCTCCGCCTCCACCGCCCGCAGCGCGGCGACATCCGCGGCCCGAGCGTCGGCTGCCTGCTGGAGAACCTCGGCCTGGGCCGTCGCGGCGGCTGCTTGAGCAGCTGTCCATTGCGCGGCGACCCGGTCGGTGACGTCCATGCCGTTGGGGAACAGGTAGTCCCGTCCGGTCTCCTGGTCGTGCACCAGTTGCAGGGTGAAGTCGACGGTCCGCTCGCTGCCGTCGGCCAGGAAGTAGGACGTCACCGCACGCACCGGCTTCCCTCCGCCGGCCACCTCCGCACATCAGGAACGCATCTGCTCCTGAGCCGCCGTACTGCCTGACCACCAACCGGTCGCCCAGAACGGCCGGCCGATCTGGGCGGCGCGGGAGAAGCCGCAGCCTTCGACGGCCACCCGGTTGGCGTCCAGGAGGGTGCCATCTGTCCCGCAGAGCCCCACGAACAGCAGTTCGGCGTCCTCCAGTGCCCGGAACCACGCCGGCCGACCACCTTCGCCGTGACGTGACGTCGGCACGCCCGCCTGGCCACCGCGCTCCTGCATCCGATCGGACCCCCTCATCGGCGAGGCGTAGAGCCCCACGCTGACCAGCCTGCCATCCCGCGCCGCTGTCGACTCCCGGCTGCCACCGTGGCCTCAGCCGTGCGTGCGGACGTGCGCGGTGAGGAGTTCGCCCACCCGGTCGGCCGCCAGCTCGGGGAGCCAGTGGTTGACGCCCTCCAGCACCTCCAGCCGGTACGGCGCGGCGACGAACTCTGCGGTGGCCTCCGTGGCGGCCCGGCCGAGAAAGGCGTCGCCGTCCCCCCAGACGTGCAGCGTCGGCACCCGAACCGTGCCCACCGGCGTCCGGGCGGCCAGCGGCATGGCGCGGTACCAGTTCAGCGCGGCGGTCAGCGCCCCCGGCTCGCGCAGCCGGGCGACGTAGGAGTCGACGAGGGCCTCGGGCAGCCCGCCCGAGCGCAGCATCCGGCGCAGGACGGCGCCGTGCCCGGCCAGCAGCACGCCCTCGGGGACGGCGGGCAGCTGGAAGAAGGCGATGTAGCTCGACCGCACCGCCTGGTCGCTGTGCAGCATCGCCTGCGCCATCGCGGCCGGGTGCGGCACCGAGAGCGCGGTGAGCGTGCGCACGCGCCAGGGGTGCCAGGCGGAGAGGGCCCAGGCCGCGACGCCGCCCCAGTCGTGCCCGACGACGTGCGCGCTCTCCAGCCCGGCGGCGTCCAGCAGGGCCAGGACGTCGTCCACCACCTCGCGCAAAACGTAGGCCGACCGCCCGGTCGGCCGTGCGCCGGGGGAGTAGCCGCGCTGGTCCGGGGCGAGCGTGCGCAGCTCCGCGGAGTGCAGGGCGGGACTGAGCCGGTCGTAGGCCCGGGCGTCCTGCGGGAACCCGTGCAGCAGGACGACGGGCTCCCCGTCGGCCGGGCCGGAGTCGTGGACGTCGAACACGAGGTCGCCGCGGCGGAAGGTCTGCATGCCCCGACACTGCCCGCTGCGGCCCGCAATTACTGCTGGAGTGGCGGGCCGGTCAGGGACGGGTGGCGCGCAGGCCGGTGAACAGCGTGGTGACGAGGGCGTCGGCGACGGCGTCGGAGGAGAGGTCGCCGTCGGGGCGGTACCACTCGCTGAGCGAGTTCACGGTGCCGAACAGCAGCCGGCTGGTGACCGCGGGATCGACGTCCGGGCGGACGCTGCCCTCCGCGGCCGCCGCGCGCACCAGGTCGGTCACCACCCGGTCGAACTCGCGCCGGCGGCGCAGCGCCTCGGACTCGACCGGGGAGTTGCCACGCACCCGCAGCAGCAGGGTGACGAACGGCAGCTGGGCGATCAGCACCCGCACCGACCCTCGGACGACGTGCTCCAGCCGGTCGATCGCCGGGCCGGTGACCGCGGCCGGTTCGGTGAGGACGGCGAACAGCTCGTCCAGCGCCCGGTCCAGCGCCAGCCGCAGCAGTTCCACCTTGCTGGGCACGTGGTGGTAGATCGCCGACTTCGTGACCCCGAGCCGGGCGGCCAGCTCGTCCATGCTGGTCGCCTCGAAGCCGCGCTCGTTGAACACCGCGACGGCGACGTCCAGCAGCGAGTCCAGCGAGTGCCCCGGCCGGCCGCGCCGGGCAGTTGGTGCGCTCACTCGCGGGCCCGGTGGTCGAACAGCCGCTGCAGCTTGCCCATCGACCGGGCCAGCGTCTCCGGGTCGACGACGTCGACCTCGACGCTGGTGCCGACGGTGTCCTTGACGGCCTTCTGCACCTCGGCGGCGGCCGGGCCGCGTCGCTCGGGCGGGCAGTCCGGCCGGGCCTCGACGTGCACGGTGAGGTGGTCCATCCGGCCGCGGGTGGTCAGCTCCAGGGAGAAGTGCGGCGAGAGCCCGGGGGTGCGGAGCACGACCTCCTCGATCTGGGTGGGGAAGAGGTTCACCCCGCGCAGGATGATCATGTCGTCGGTGCGGCCGGTGATCTTCTCGATCCGGCGCATGCCCGGCCGCGCGGTGCCCGGCAGCAGCCGGGTCAGGTCGCGGGTGCGGTAGCGGATGACCGGCATCGCCTGCTTGGTGAGCGAGGTGAACAGCAGCTCGCCCTGCTCGCCCTCGGCCAGCACGTCGGTGGTCAGCGGGTCGACGACCTCGGGGTAGAAGTGGTCCTCCCAGACGTGCAGTCCGTCCTTGGTCTCGACGCACTCCTGCGCGATCCCGGGGCCCATCACCTCGGACAGGCCGTAGATGTCGACGGCGTCGATGTCCAGGCGCTCCTCCATCTCCTGGCGCATCTGCTCGGTCCACGGCTCGGCGCCGAAGATGCCGACCTGCAGGGTGCTGGAGCGGGGGTCGATGCCCTGCTTCTCGAACTCGTCGATGACCGCGAGCATGTAGCTGGGGGTCACCATGATCACCCGGGGGCCGAAGTCGGTGATCAGCTGCACCTGACGGGGGGTCATCCCGCCGGACACGGGCACGACGGTGCAGCCCAGCGCCTCGGCTCCGTAGTGCGCGCCGAGTCCGCCGGTGAACAGCCCGTAGCCGTAGGCGTTGTGCAGCACGTCGCCGGCGCGGCCACCCGCGGCCCGGATCGAGCGGGCCATGACCGTGGCCCAGGTGGCGATGTCGTCCTCGGTGTAGCCGACGACGGTGGGTCGGCCGGTGGTGCCGGACGACGCGTGCACCCGGCGGACCTGCTCGCGGGGGACGGCGAACATCCCGAACGGGTAGTTCTCCCGCAGGTCGGCCTTCGAGGTGGTCGGGAACCTCGCCAGGTCGGCCAGCTCGTGGCAGTCGTCGGGGTGCACTCCGGCGGCGTCGAACGCCCGCCGGTAGTGCGGCACGTTGGCGTAGGCGTGCCCCAGTGTCTCCTGCAGCCGGAGAAGCTGGAGGGCACGCAGCTCGTCGACGCCCATCCGCTCGGCCGGGTCGAGCAGCGCGGGGTCGGGGGGTGTGCCCAGGCGTCGGGTGGGCCGGGTCGTGGTCATGGTGGTGCCCTCCGTCGTCCGCACGTCGTTCCCCGGTGGGTGTGCGCCACGCAATACCGACCGGATGGTCAGTAATCAACTCGCGTCCCGGACCACTGTCAAGCGCACCGCTTGTGCACCCCGGCGCGGCAGGGCACAATGATTACCGACCACTTGGTCAGTAATTGATGCACCCTGCACGTCAACGAGCACAGGGGGACGAGATGTCTGCGCCCACGCTGGACCGCCCGGCCGCACCCGACGAGACCGCCCTGCAGGAGCACTTCGACGCGACCATCGCCGCCGACAAGCGGATCGAGCCGCGCGACTGGATGCCCGAGGGGTACCGCAAGGGCCTGATCCGGCAGATCGCGCAGCACGCCCACTCGGAGATCATCGGCATGCAGCCCGAGGGTGACTGGCTGCTCGCCGCGCCCAGTCTGCGGCGCAAGGCCATCCTGCTCGCCAAGGTGCAGGACGAGGCCGGACACGGCATGTACCTCTACTCGGCCGCGGAGACCCTGGGCGCCGACCGGGCCGACCTCACCGACAAGCTCATCGAGCGCAAGCAGAAGTACAGCTCGATCTTCAACTACCCGACGCTGACCTACGCCGACGTCGGCGTCATCGGCTGGCTGGTCGACGGCGCGGCGATCTGCAATCAGGTGCCGCTGTGCCGCAGCTCCTACGGGCCCTACGCCCGGGCGATGATCCGGGTCTGCAAGGAGGAGTCCTTCCACCAGCGGCAGGGCTTCGAGCTGCTCATGACGATGATGCGGGGCACCGACGCCCAGCGCGCGATGGTGCAGGACGCCGTCGACCGGTGGTGGTGGCCCTCGCTGATGATGTTCGGCCCGCCGGACACCGACAGCCCCAACACGGCCCAGTCGATGGCGTGGGGCGTCAAGCGGCACACCAACGACGAACTCCGGCAGCGCTTCGTCGACATGACGGTGCCGCAGGCCGCCGTCCTCGGGGTGGCGCTGCCCGACCCCGACCTCGCGCCGGATCCGGCGACCGGCCGGTACCGCTTCGGCCCGATCGACTGGTCGGAGCTCGAGGCGGTCATCGCCGGCAACGGACCGTGCAACGACGAGCGGATCGCCCGCCGCCGGGCCGCGCGCGACGACAACGCGTGGGTTCTCGAGGCGGCGACCGCCTATGCGCACAAGAACGCCCCATGAGCACCGACCTGACGGCCGAGGGCGGCCACGGCGCCGTCCCCACGGGGCCCGAGATCCCGGTCGAGCCGAAGGCGTCGATCACCCGCCGCGACTGGCCGCTGTACGAGGTATTCGTCCGCGGCAAACGCGGCCTCAACCACGTACACGTCGGCTCGCTGCACGCCCCGGACGACGAGATGGCGGTGCACGCTGCCCGCGACCTCTACACCCGGCGCAACGAGGGCGTGAGCATCTGGGTGGTGAAGGCCGCCGACATCACCGCCTCCAGCCCGGACGAGAAGGACCCGATGTTCGCGCCCAGCGGGGACAAGGTCTACCGGCACCCCACGTTCTACGAAATCCCCGAGGACGTCCCGCACATGTGAAGGACCCCCGCGCCCCCCACCCTTCGCAAGCTCAGGGCGGGGCCCTGCGCGGGGGCCGACCGCTGGGCACGTGGCTATGAATAGGAGCGTTCGTCGTGGGTCACCAGGAGACCGTTTATGACGCGCTGGACCACGCCCACGGCGGCGAGGGGCAGTGGGCTTTCGGCACCGGGTTCGACGAGCCGCTGGCCGGCGTCGACACCACGGTGCCCGAGGGCATCGACCCGGCTGACCTGGGGGCCTACTGCCTGATGCTCGGCGACGACGCCCTCGTGCTGTGTCAGCGGCTCACCCAGTGGGTGACCAACGCCCCGGAGCTGGAGGAGGAGGTCGCGCTGGCCAACTGCGGGCTGGACCTCCTCGGCCAGGCGCGGCTGCTGCTGGCGCGCGCCGGCTCGGTCGGCGTCCTGTGCCGGTCCCGCGCGCTGGCCACCGGCTCCATCCCGGACGAGGACGCGCTGGCCTACTTCCGCGGCCCCGACGAGTTCCGCAGCTCCGGCCTGGTCGAGGCGCCCAACGGCGACTTCGGCCAGACGATCGTCCGGCTGCTCGCGGCGTCGTCCTGGCGGCTGGCGTTGTTCACCCGGCTGCGCGACTCCCGCGACCCGGTACTGGCCGCGATCGCCGCCAAGGGCGTCCCCGAGCTGACCTACCACCGCGACCACGCCGCCCGGTGGCTGCTGCGCCTCGGCGACGGGACGCCGGAGTCGCACCGGCGCGCGCAGGCCGGAGTGGACGCGGTCTGGCCGCTGCTGGCCGACCTGTTCACCGCGACCGACGTGGAGACCCGGCTGACCGCCGCCGGGGTGGCCGTCGACCCCGCCGACCTCCGCGACGAGGTGCGCGGCGTGCTGGCCACCGTGCTGGAGCGGGCGACGCTGACCGTGCCCGGATGGCCGGTCGAGGTGCCCAGCCGCGGCCGGGCGGGGGAGCACGGGCCGGAGCTGGCCGCGCTGCTGGCCGACCTGCAGGGGCTGGCCCGCAAGCACCCGGCGGCGACCTGGTGACCGCCGCGCTGACCGGCCAGAGTGGCCACTTTGGCCGCCTGGCCGACGCGCGGGCGGTGGCCGAGACGGTGACCGACCCGGAGTTGCCGATGCTGACTTTGGCCGACCTCGGGGTGCTGCGCGACGTCCGCGACGAGGGCGGCACGGTCGTCGTGGAGATCACCCCCACCTACTCCGGCTGCCCGGCGATGGGCGTCATGCGCGCGGACCTGGTGCACGCCCTGCACCGCGCGGGGTTCGCCGACGTCGACGTCCGCACCGTGCTGTCCCCGGCATGGAGCACCGACTGGATCAGCGAGGCGGGTCGTCACAAGCTCGCCGCCGGCGGCATCGCCCCGCCGGGTCATGCCCCGGTGCGGACGGCGGGCCCGGTCCCGTTGCAACTGGGTCCCAGCCGGCGGACGGCGACCTGCCCGCAGTGCGGCTCGGCCGACACCGAGGAGACCAGTGAGTTCAGCGGCACCGCGTGCAAGGCGCTGCGCCGCTGCCGGGCATGCCTGGAGCCGTTCGAGCACGTGAAGGAGATCTGACCCGTGACCGCGAGCACCCGCCGCCGTCCGCAGTTCCACCCGCTGACCGTCGCCGGGGTCGAGCGGCTCACCGACGACGCGGTGGCCGTGACCTTCGACGTCCCCGCCGAGCTTGCCGAGGACTACCGGTTCGCGCCGGGCCAGGCGCTCACCCTGCGCCGGGTGGACGGCGACCGGGACGAGCGCCGTTCCTACTCGATCTGCGCGCCGGTCGGCGAGGCCCCACGGGTCGGCGTCCGGGAGGTTCCCGGCGGCTTCTTCTCCTCCTGGCTCGTCCACCAGGTGCAGGCCGGCGACCGGATCGAGGTGCTGCCTCCCTCGGGCACCTTCACCGCCGACCTCTCCGTCCCCGGCGATCACGTTTTCGTCGTCGCCGGGTCAGGCGTGACCCCGGTGCTGTCGCTGGCCGGCACGGTGCTGCGCGACGGGCGGTCGACGGTCACCGTGTTCTACGGCAACCGGCGCACCAACACGGTGATGTTCGCCGACGAGCTCGCCGACCTCAAGGACCGCTACGGCACCCGGCTGCAGTTGGTGCACGTGCTGTCCCGCGAGCCGCGCGACGCCGAGCTGACCACCGGCCGGCTGGACGGGAACCGGCTGCGCACCCTGGTCGGGGCGTTCACTGACGCCCCGCACGTCGACCACTGGTGGCTGTGCGGGCCGCACGGCATGGTCGGCGACGCCCGGCAGCTGCTCAGCGAGCTGGGCGTGCCGGCCGAGCGGGTACACCAGGAGCTGTTCTACGTCGACGACCTGCCGCCCGAGCCGGTGCGCGGCGACGAGGCCGTGGTCGAGGGCCCCAGCGCGCAGGTGACCATCGTGCTCGACGGGCGCTCGACCACGCTGGCGCTGCCGCGCGGGGAGGCGGTGCTGGACTCCGCCCAGGCTGTGCGCAGCGACCTACCCTTCGCCTGCAAGGGCGGTGTCTGCGGCACCTGTCGCGCCCGGATCACCCACGGCGAGGTCGAGATGCGGCGCAACTACGCCCTCGACCCCGGCGAGGTGGCCGCCGGTTACGTGCTGACCTGCCAGACGCTGCCGCTTTCGGACGCCGTGACGGTCGATTTCGACGCCTGAGCCGGCCGAGCCGCCTGAGCCGTTCAGGACGCCGCAGCGTCCGGACGGGCGTGCCGGCCGGCGGTCGGCGACGATGCGCGACCATGGACGACGTGGCGACAGCGCAGACCGAAGAGCTGATCGTGCTGGTCGACGAGGCCGGTACGCCGATCGGCACCATGCCCAAGCCGCTGGTGCACACGGGGGAGACGCCGCTGCACCGGGCGTTCTCCGCCTACCTGTTCGACGGGGCCGGGCGGCTGCTCATCACCCGTCGCGCGCAGGTCAAGGCCACCTTCCCGGGGATGTGGACCAACACCGTGTGCGGGCACCCCGGGCCGAGCGAGGACGACGTCGCCGCCATCGCTCGGCGCGCGGCGTTCGAGCTCGGCCTCGGCGTGGCCGCGCTGGCCCCGGCTCTACCGGGCTACCGCTACCGGGCGGAGTTCCGGGGCGTCGTGGAGAACGAGATCTGCCCGGTCTACCTCGGGCGGTTCACCGGCGAGCCCGCGCCTGACCCCACCGAGGTCGGGGAGTGGGAGCTGCTGGAGTGGCCGGCCTTCCGCCGCCGCCAGGAGACCGAGCGCGACGCCTGGTCGCCGTGGTGTCGGGAGCAGGCGCGCCTCATCGAGGTGGCCGGGCTGGTGCCGGTCGGCTGAAGAAGGACCCCTCTGCCCCCCACGCCTCGCGAGCTCGGCGCGGGCCCCTGCAGAGGGGCCGTTAGGCGTTGACGACCAGCCGGACCGTGCAACCGCCGCCGGACTCCTCGGCCGGTGCGGCGACCAAACTGTCGACCGACCGCCGGGCCAGCCACAGCCCCATCCCACCGACGGCCATGTCGCCGTGGGCGGGTCCGTAGCCGGCCAGCGGGTCGTCGAAGCAGGCTCCGCGGTCGGTGATCGAGCACAGCAGCCGGCCCATGCCGCTCCAGAGCCGCACGTCCACCGGCGGTACCCCGTGCTCGGCTGCGTTGGCCACGATCTCGTCGATGGCCAGCACGAAGTCCTCGACGGTGTCCTGGTCGAGGTCGCTGTCGGCCAGCGCCCGGTGCACGGACCGGCGCATCACCCGCATGTCGTCCAGGTCGATCAGCGACAGCACCGGTTCGGTGACCTCCAGCGGGTCGGGCACCACCGCACGCTGCAGTTCGGTGAGCAGCCCGCCCGGTTCCCGGTAGTCGGGATTGGCGACGACACCGCCCCCGGTCAACAGGAAGGGGTGTGTCGCGCGGGCGACGTCCTCAGGACCGAGCCCGTCTCCCGCGCGGAGTGACTCCGCATCCGGCCCCAGCAGGCACAGGTGGTCGACCGGGCGGTCGGACAGCACGTGGTTGAACAACGCCTCGATCTGCATCCGCTCCAGCCAGCCCCCGGTGGGCGTCTCGACCGCGGTGACCAGGAGCAGTCGACGACCGTCATCGGGGAGGTGATGGTCGATGAGGCTGGCCATCTCGGCCACCCCGGCGGCCGGGCGCCCGTCCAGCTGCGGGGTCGTCAGCGATCGGACGTCGTCCCCGGCGTCCCAGCACCCGGACAGTCCCGTGGCCACCGGCTCCGGGCAGGCGGTGACGACCCACGCGCCGGCGGCCAGCGCCTGGCGCACCACGGGCTCCACCACCGCGGCCAGGTCCTCGCCCTGCGTGCCCAGATGGCCCAGGTGGCGGTAGCCGCTGGGCCCGTCGTGGTCGTGCTCCATGAACGGTCCCCCGTTGTGTGCCGTGTTCGACGGGTGAGGTGTGCCCGTTGACGGCGTTCCGAACCCTGGCGCTCCGGAGGGTGGGTTTCGCCGTCGGCCCCCCGGGCAGCTGACGGCGGTGGACATCGGGCGGCAGGCCGTGGCGCCACCCTTCACCGGCGAGCGCGCCGGCTGCCCCAAGCGGATGGTGTTCGGCCCCTGCGGCGGCGTCCGGGACGGCGGTGGCTGCGAGATGGCCGAGCACCCGTGCGTCTTCCTCGACCCGCCACTGCCGCATTGGACGGCGGCGGTGCGGACGGCACCGGCGCCGGTTCCCGGCAGCCTTCTCGACTCCGCCGGTGCTGGCCCGGTCGTGCTCGCCGACCTGTCCGTGCGGCCCTTCGACGCCGGGTCGCTGCGCCGGGTGGTCCAGGTGCTGGCTCCGGTCAGCGACGGGCTGCTGGCCGGGGAACACCAGAACCGGCCGGACTTCCCGCCGACGATGCTGGCCGCCGAGGTGCTCGCCGCCGGCGGCCGCCCGTGGACGACGCTGGCCTGCCGGGACCGCAACCGGCAGGTGCTGGAACAGGAGCTGGCCGGGCTGGCGGCCCTCGGTGTCGACGGGGTGCTGTGCGTCACCGGTGACGGGCGCGGTCCCGGCGTCCGCCCGGGGGTGAGTTCGGTGTTCGACCTGGACGGCACCCGGCTGACCGCGCTGGCCACCGAGGCCGGACTGACCGCCGCGGTGCCCGAGTCACCGGACTCCCCGCCGCAGGCGCTGCGCCCGGCCCGGGTCGCGGAGAAGCAGCGCGCCGGGGCCCAGCTGTGCGTGCTCAACCACGTCGGCAACCCTCAGCGGCTGACCCGGTTCGTCGCTGTCGCACGGGCCGCCGGGGCGACGATCCCGTTCCTGGCCGCGGTCGCGGTCTACACCGACGAGCGGTCGGCCCGGGTGCTCCAGCGGTTCCCCGGGCTGCACCTGGACGACGCCGCGGTGGAGCGTGTGCTGTCCGCCCCCGACCCGGTGGCGGCCGGCATCGCCGCCGCGGTGGCCGAGGCGCGGGCGCTGCTCGCCATCCCCGGCGTGGTGGGGGTCAACCTGTCCGGGCTCGCCTCCGACCGGGGCGAGGAGACCGCCGCGGCGGTCAAGGCCGACGTCGCGGTGCGGGTGAAGGACGAAGTGGCATGAGCGAGCTGGCCAGCGAGGCGATGGAGTCGGAGTTCGGCACGGTGGCCGGGTGGACGGAGGAGGCGGTCGCCGCCCTGGGCCCGGAGTACGCCGTCCCGGCCGGGTGCCGGGGCAGTGGCAGCGAGGCGGCCCTGCGCTGGCTGGCCGACGCGCTCGCCGTCCGGCCCGGCGAGCGGGTGCTGGACTGCGGCGCGGGCGTGGGCGGCCCGGCCGGGTGGCTGGCGGCCGAGCGCGGAGTGCGGCCGGTGTGCGCCGAGCCGATGGCCGAGGCCGTGCACGCCGGTCGTGCGCTGTTCCGGTTGCCGTCGGTGGTCGCGGTCTCCCAGTCGCTGCCGTTGACGGTGGATGCCTTCGACGTCGCATGGTGCCTGGGGGTGCTGTGCACCACCGAGGAGAAGGCGGCGTTGCTCGACGAGCTGCGCCGGGTGCTCGTGCCCGGTGGCCGGCTCGGGATGCTCGTCTTCGTCGCTGAGGGCGAGCTGGCGCCGCCGCTGCCCGAGGGCAACAGCTTTCCGACCCCCGACGAGCTCGACGGCCTGCTGGCCGGTGCCGGCTTCACGGTCACCGCGACCACGCGCGCCGACCTGTCCGACAGTCCGGCGGAGTGGTCGCGACGGGCCGACGAGGTCGACGCGGAGGTCGAACGCCGGCACGGCGAGGACCCGCGCTGGGTGGAGGCGCAGGAGCAGTCCGGCCGGGTGGGCCGGCTGCTGGGCTCCGGCGCCCTGGTACCGCGCCTGCTGGTCGCCGTTGCCGGCTGACGGGCTCCCGGTACCGAGAGCCCGGGGGCATGCCTGCGGCCCGGCCGGTGTTGGACGGCGACGTGCGCACCGACGTCGTGGTGATCGGAGCCGGTCAGGCCGGCCTCTCCGCGGCGTACGCGCTGGCCAGGACCGGGGTGGACTTCGCGCTGCTGGACTCCGACGCCGGCCCGGGCGGGGCCTGGCAGCACCGCTGGCCCTCGCTCCGGCTGGACCGGGCGCACCGGATCGCGCCGCTACCCGGCATGGACCTGCCCGACGCCGACTCCGCGGCCCCGGCCAGCGAGGTGGTGGCCGGGTACTTCGCCGAGTACGAGCGCCGATTCGACCTGTCGGTGCGTCGTCCGGTCGCCGTCCGGGCCGTGCACCGCACGGACGACGGCTTCCGGCTGGACACCAGCGCGGGGGAGTGGACGGCGCGGGGGCTGGTCAGCGCCACGGGCACCTGGACCCGGCCGTTCTGGCCCGCCTACCCGGGGCGGCAGCTGTTCGGTGGCCGGCAGCTGCACGCCGCGGACTACCGCGGGGCCGAGGAGTTGATGGGTCAGCACGTGGTCGTGGTCGGCGGCGGCACCTCGGCGGTGCAGCAGCTCATCGAGATCAGCGAGCTGACTACCACGACGTGGGTCACCCGCCGCGAGCCGGTCTGGCGCGGCAGCGACTTCGATGCCGACGCCGGCCGGGCCGCGGTGGCCCTGGTCGACCGGCGGGTCCGCGCCGGGCTCGTCCCCGGCAGCGTCGTCAGCGCCACCGGGCTGATGGAGACCGACGCCGTCCGGGCCGCCCGGGCCCGCGGGGTGCTCGACCGGCTGCCGGTGTTCGACCGGCTGACCGCCGACGGGGTCGCCTCAGACGCCACCGCCGACCACCCGGCCCGGTCGCTGTCCACCGACGTGGTGCTCTGGGCCACCGGCTTCCGGCCGGCGCTGGAACACCTGGCGCCGCTGCACCTGAGGGCGCCCGGCGGCGGGATCGTGCTGGACGGGACGCGGGTCGTCGCCGAGCCCCGCCTGCACCTTGTCGGCTACGGGCCCTCGGCCAGCACGATCGGCGCGAACCGGGCGGGCCCGCGGGCGGTCCGCGAACTGCTGCGCACCCTCGCCGACGAGGACGCCGCGGTCTGACCTCACCCCTGGTCACGGGCCGACACGGCTTTCCCCGATCGGGCTACATTGCGTAGTCAATCAGCTACAAAGCGGTACGGTCAACTCCCGAGGGCATCTCGTACACCGGCACCCATGCCGACGTCGTCTTCAGCTCACAGCCATCCCGACCGCACCACCGGCCGGAGACAGGAGCGCCGACGTGACGTCGATCCGCTGCATCGATCGGTCCTCCCTCCACCCGCACCGGCAGACCCTGGCCGTGCGCTCCGCCGCGACGGCCGCGGTGGCTGCCGTCGCGATCTCCGCGGCCTTCCTCGCGACGGCCGGCAGCGCGTCGGCGGCGACGACGATCCCGCTCGGCGACGCAGCGGCCTTCGGCGTGCTGGCGAGCACCGCGATCACCAACAGCGGAACGTCCACGGTCGCCGGGGACATCGGTGCCAGCACCGGGGCGTTGACCGGTACAGGCCCGTCCGGGGCGAACTCGATCGTCCTGACGCAGGGCGGAGTCGACCGCGGCAACGACACATCGGGTGGCCAGGCCGGCCTCACCGCGGCCTACACGGCCGCCGGATCGCAGGGCAACGGCACCGTCGTCGGTCCCGCCAACCTCGCGCTGCAGACGCAGCCGCTGCTGCCGGGCATCTACAGCTCGGGTTCCGATCTCGCGCTCACCGGGCCGCTCACGCTCGACGGCGCGGGCAGCTACGACTCCGTTTTCATCTTTCGGGCCACCGCAGGTCTGACCACGGCGTCGGCCAGCAGTGTCGTCCTCAGCAACGGCGCCCAGGCCTGCAACGTCTTCTGGCAGGTCGGCAGCTCGGCGACCCTCGGCGCGGGATCGTTGTTCAGCGGGACCATCCTGGCCAACACGAGCATCTCGCTCGACGCAGGGGTCACCGTCGACGGCCGGCTGCTGGCCAGCACCGGTGCGGTCACCCTGATCAGCGACGTCATCACCCGGTCTGCCTGTCAGACCGGTTCGGTGCCCCCGCCGGTGGTCGTCCCCGTGACGACGCCTCCTGCCGCTCCCAGCAGTGCCGCTCCCAGCAGTGCCGCTCCCAGCAGTGCCGCTCCCAGCAGTGCCGCTCCCAGCAGTGCCGCTCCCACCAGTGCCGCTCCCAGCAATGCCGCTCCCGGCACGTCCGCCGCCGGCAGCGCCGCTGCGGGCACCGGTGCGGCGGGGCGCACCGGGACGACGGGCCGCAGCACCACCTATGCCCAGGTCGGCAGGGTCCCGGTCGGCTCGGTCGACACCGGTGACGGCAGCACCGTCGGCCTGTTCCCCGGCACCGGCGCTGCGACGCCGGTCGATCTCGCCGGCCAGGTGTGGTCGACCCGATGATCGCACCCGGACGGCGCGGCCCACGTGGTTCCTGGCTCGTCCGGACAACCCTGGGCATCGCCCTGGCCGCCCTGGCGGTCACGACGAGCGGCTGTGCCGGCCCATCGGCGGCGGCTGCACCCCCGCCGTCCTCCGTGGCCGCCCCGGTCACGACCGCCGTCCCTGCGGTGCCTGCGCTCCCGGCGGTGCTGGCGGAGTCACGGCCGGTCCGCGTGCAGATCCCCGCGGTCGGCGTGGACTCCGACCTGATCGACCTCGGCGTCCAGGACGACGGCGCGCTGGAGGTGCCGCCCACCGGGTTCCCGGCCGGCTGGTTCACCGGTGCGCCGACGCCTGGCGAGTTGGGTCCGGCGGTGATCGCGGGACACGTCGACTGGGGCGGCTCGCCGGGGGTCTTCGCCGACCTGCGGGACGTAATCGTCGGCGACGAGGTCACCGTCGCCCGTGCGGACGGGAGCACCGCGGTGTTCCGGGTCTCGGAGGTCGGCCAGTACGCCAAGGACGCCTTCCCCACGGCGGCGGTCTATGGCGACCTCGACCACGCCGGGCTGCGGGTCATCACCTGCGGCGGGGAGTTCGACCCCCACACGCAGAGCTACCTCGACAACACCGTCGTCTTCGCCGACCTGGTCGGCCAGCGCGCAAGCTGACCCGTCGATGGTTGCCGGGGCCGCCGGGCAGGTAGTGCACGGACCATGAGCGCATCCGACGAGCACCCCGAGGTTCCCGACACCGCCATGGCGACCGGCAACGACGAGGGCGAGCCGGGCGAGCAGCGTGCGAGCGGTCCGCTCAGCGCCGACGAGCAGCAACTGCTCGAGCAGCTCGAGACCCCCGACGACACCCCGGCCGCACCGGCGGTGGAGGACTCCCCCGAGGCCGCCGCCGCGGCCGACGACGACGCTCCGCTGCCGCCGGCCGAAGGGGCCGGGGAGGGCGAGGGCGACGAGCTCACCCCGGAGTTCACCGACCGCTGACTGCGAGCGCGCCGCTTCCGGCGCCGAAAGCGAGGAATTGCCGCCCGCTCTCGGCGCGGGAGGAGACTCAGGCGGAGCGGTCCTGGGGCAGCAGCCGCACCAGGATCATCGCGACGTCGTCCTCGGCCCGCTCGGGGAGGACCCGGGCGAGCAGCTGGTCGGCCACCTCTGCCACCGGCGCGTCCCGCAGCGTGCTGAGCTCCGCGCGCAGCCGCTCGATCCCGACATCGAACAGCTGGTCCCGGCGCTCCACCAGGCCGTCGGTGTAGAGCAGCACCGTCGACCCGCGCGGCAGGGCGACCACGTGGTCACTGCGGGAGGCGGCGGTGTGCACGCCGACGAGCAGCTCGGCCCGTGCGGGCGTCAGCACCTCGGTCGACCCGTCCGGCAGCAGCACGACCGGCGGCGGGTGGCCGGCGTTGGACCAGCGCAGCCGGGTGACGCCGCCGTCGACCTCCTCGGACGTCTGCTCCAGCCGGGCGACGACCACCGTGGCGAGGGTCCGGAGCCGCAGCCCGTCCATCGCGCGGTCCAGCCGGGAGAGCACCACGGCCGGGCTGTCGGCGCTGTCGTAGCTGATGCCCCGGAGCAGGCCCCGCAGCTGGCCCATGCTCGCCGCGGCCTCGGTGTCGTGCCCGACGACGTCCCCGATGACCAGGGCGGTGGCGCCGTCGGGCTGGCCGAACACGTCGTACCAGTCGCCGCCGACCTGGGCGTCCTGTGCCGCGGGCACGTAGCGGACCGCGACCTCGAGGTGGTCGGGGGCCGGCGGCTCGGACAGCAGGCTGCGCTGCAGGGTCACGGCCGCGCGGGCGACCCGGCGCGACCGGGCGTAGAGCGCCTCGAGCAGGTGGGTGCGGGGACAGCCGTACCGAGTCGCCCTCGCGCTCGGCGATCGCCTTGTTGCGCGGGTCGCCACCCCAGTCGACCGCGTGCACCTGCTCGGCCCGGGTCCACAGCACGAACTGCCCCTCGGGCAGCGGCAGCGCGAGAACGCCGCACGCCAGCTCGACCGGAACCCCCAGCTGGGGGGCCACGATGGGGAGCCCGTCGGTGGACACCACGTCGGAGCCCTGCTCGGCCGCCCAGGCGGCCACGGCGCCGACGGTCTTCGAGGGGACCGCGACGCCGGCGGAGCCGGTGTGGCCCTGCAGGCTGACCACGACCGAGTCCGCCGGGACCACGTCCAGCAGCCCGGGTGAGCCCAGCATCGTCTCGGCCAGCGGCCGGTCCTCGTCCAGCGCCGCGGCGGTCAGCCAGGCGAGCGTGGAGCGCACCCGCAGCGCCCGGCGGTGCTCCTCGTCCTCGACGCGGTCCACCAGCCGCAGGGACAGGGTGGAGCCCAGGAACTCCGCCGCGGCGCGGGTGGCGTGCGGCGGCGCGTGCGGGCCGGAGTAGTGGTGGCAGGCGATGAGGCCCCAGAGCTCGTCGTCGCGCAGCAGCGAGATCGACATCGAGGCCCGCACGCCCATGTTCTGCAGGTACTCGCAGTGGATCGGCGAGACGCTGCGCAACGTGGAGTACGTGAGGTCCAGCGGGCGGCCGATGACCGGCAGGTCGACCGGCTCCAGCGGCGCCGGGGTGTAGCTGACGTCGGAGATCAGCCGGATCCAGTTCTTCTCGTAGAGCGCCCGCGCCTGGGCCGGGATATCGGAAGCGGGGTAGTGCAGGCCGAGGAAGGAGTTGAGCTACGGCAGCTTGGCCTCGGCGACGACCTCGCCGTTGTAGTCGGCGTCGTAGCGGTAGACCATCACCCGGTCGAACCCGGTGAGGGTGCGCACCGCGGCGGCGGTGATGTCGTAGAGCTCCTGCAGGTCCGAGGCGCGGTTGAGCTCGCTGATCGTGCCGCGGACGGCCTGGTACGTATTCGGAAAGCTGAACGGCCGCGGGCCGTAGGCCGGCTCCAGTTCGACGACCAGGGTGCTGGCCAGGCCCGGTTCCGCGCCGGACGGGCCGGGGTGCACGGCCCGGTGCAGGATCGCATCGACGGGCACCGGTGCGCCGTCCCGGTCCAGCACCAGCTCGAACGGGTTGCGCTCACGCAGGTCGCCGAAGGCGCGGGCGGAGCGGGCCACGGCCTGGGCGGCGGTGGTGCCCAGCACCTCGGTCAGCGGCCGGCCCAGCGCGTCGTCCCACGCCGTCCCGACGACGTCGACGAGGTTGCGGGACACCTGCCGGACGACCATGTCGGGTTCGCTGACGGCCAGCAGCACCCCGCGGGGCTGGATGCTCCCCGGCAGGTGGATCGGCTCGCGCTCGCAGTTCGTCAGGTCGACCGGGGTGCCGGGCGCCAGCCACCCGCCGGACTGCGGCTGGTCGGTCATGCCCTCACCTCCATCATCGCCGGGGACGTGCCGCGGCGATGGATCGGGACGGTTGGCTCGCGCACGGTCGCGCCACACCAGGCAGCGAGGGCGGAGAACGTCTGCTGCGCCGCGGTGACCACCCGAGCAGCGTCCCCGCCGGCGGCCACCCACCCCCGCGTCGCCGTCCGGTAGGCGTGCCACATGGCGCCGGTGCGCTCGCCGTAGGGCGCGAAGGCGTGCAGCGGCGCGGCGTCGGCGAGCTGGGGGAGAGCGGCGAGGTGGCGGTCGATGAAGACCCCGCCCAGCGTCGAGCCCTCCAGCACGTACAGCCGGCCCAGCGCGTCGTCGGTGCCGGGGACGGGGAGCAGCTCGGGCCGGTCCGGCGCGCTGGACGGCGCCGCGCCGAGCGCGGCCAGGTCCCCGGCGAACAGGTGCGCGCGGCGGCGTTGCGACCAGGCCAGCCCGGCGGCCGCCGCGGGGTCCGCGTCGGCCCAGGCGTCCAGCCCGGCCTCCGCAGCCCACCAGAAGCCGTGCATCACGGTGAGCACCGCGACCAGCCGCACCCGGGTGAGCGCGGGGTCCAGCAGGCCCAGGGTGGACTCGACGGCGTGGTGCTCAGCGGCGGTGTCGGTGCGCAGGCGCCGCAGTACGTCCCCGTCGTCAGCCACCCGGTCCTCGTCCCATGCGGATCTCAACCTCTCGAGCTTAGGGCCCGGCAGGGATCAACTCCAGGATTGGGCTTCGGGGGTCAAGCTTGGTGAGGTGACCACCGGTGTGTCCGATGAGGCACTGGCCGAGAAGTTCGCCAGCGTGTTTCCGCACCTGAACGAGCGGCAGCGTCGGCTGCTGGCGGGGGCCGAGGCACGTTCGCTGGGCCGGGGCGGCACCGCCCGGGTGGCCCGCGCCAGCGGGTTGCACCCGGAGACCGTGACCGCTGGGATGGCGGAGCTGACCGGCGGCGCGCCGGTGACCGATCGGGTGCGTCGCCCCGGGGGCGGGCGCCGGCCGTTGACCGAGACCGACCCGACGCTTCTCACC
>NZ_FNOZ01000030.1 GCF_900107175.1 Modestobacter sp. DSM 44400
CGGAGTCGAGCCCCAGGTCAGAATCGACCCAGGGTCCGTGCGCTGCGCACCGGCCCACATCCACCAGGTTGGAGCACGGCTTCGCGATTACAGGGCGTCAACCACTGGTTCACTCACGTTGCACCTTCTGACCTCGCCCAGCGAGCCCGCACCGTCTGGCAGTACCGGCGCGACCCGCCTTCGTCGGGGCCGCTTGCCACCCATCCCGGCGTTCCCCGGAAAGGGCTGCCCCCAGGCTTCGATCAGGCCGCTGCGACGGCCCAACGGAGGTGGTCTCTCACCACCCCTCGATCAACACAGCGCCTCGTGGCGCACAGCTCCGCCGCGAAGAAAGCCGACGCGCTCTTCAAGATCGCGTTGGCTCGGCGGAGCTCCCGCACCTCCCGCTCCAGCTCCGCCAGTCGGGTCGCGTCATCGGTGGTGGTGCCCGGCCGGTGGCCTTCATCGATCTCGGCCTGGGTCACCCAGTTGCGTAGCGTCTCGGGGTTGATTCCCAGCTGCTCGCCGATCCGCTTCAACGCCCCGGTCCGTGTGGCCAGGTCACGCCGGGCGTCCACCGCCAGCCGGATCGCCCGCTCCCGAAGCTCGTCGGGGTACTTCCTCGGTGCCGCCATGACTCTCATCCTCACGTGGATTGAAAGCCTCCATCAGACCCGGCACGGGACACTGGCCGGCTGACGAGCCCGAACCGTTGAACGGGCGCCCGGGCTGATGGACTCGCCTCCGCTCCTGGACTCCGTCGGCTGCCGGTCGGCGAGGATTAGCCGCGGAGCAGGGTGCCGAAGGTGTGGTGGGCGGGGGGCCGGTCCTGGCGGTCTGGCCGCGTTGGTCGGTCCACCCAGCGTTGGGTGGCCAGTAGTAGCCGGCTTCCCCCGCCCACGCTCAACTGTGACCCAGGGCACATTGCTCCGTCAAGGGCACTCCGGCGCGCCGTCGGGCGTCCGCGGGCCCCGGCTGGCACGTCGCCGCGTTGCGGCGCGGCGACTGTCCGTGCTCCGGGCCAACGCCGGTCAGTCAGCGATAACACCAGTGTGGCGATCAAGACCTGAGGATGTCGCCCCTTGCGGCTGGAATCAGCTACTCGCAGTGATTACCTGACGGGGGAGGTCGCTGGACCGTGGGCGGATCACGTCCTACCGCGGCCCCTTTCGACACCGCAACGGATGGGTGTCGTGGCTTTCGGCCACCCATGTGTCGACCCTTGCCCCCCTGCGGAGCTGTTCATGAAGATCTCGGTCATCGGTTGTGGCTACCGGGGTGCGGTGTATGCCGCGTCGATGGCTGAGCTCGGGCATGACGTGGGTGGGCATCGACGTCGATGGAGCGAAGGTCGAGGCGCTGTCGCAGGCGAGGGCGCCGTTCTATGAGCCGGGGGTTCGAGGAGCTGCTGGCGCGGTCGCTGGCGTCGGACCGGTTGGGCCGAGCGGGCCGACGCCGTCCTGGTGCTCACCGAGTGGAAGCAGTACAAGGAGCTGGACCCGGTCGCCTTCGGCCGGGTCGTGAAGCAGAAGCGCGTGCTGGACGGTCGCAACGCGCTGGACCGGGACAGCTGGACGGCCGCCGGCTGGTCCTACCGGGCGCTGGGCCGCCGCGCCGGCTGACCGCCTGGACCGGGTCGCCAAGAACCGGCGGCCCGGTCAGCGTGTGCGGCGCAGCACCTCGCGGGTCAGCTGGCCGACGGCAGTGTGGCCGGTGAGGCCGAGCGTCAGGTCGAACTCGCCGATCACGTCCTCCACCACCTGCCGCACGCCGGCCTCCCCGGCCAGGCCCAACCCCCACGCGTAGGGCCGGCCCAGCAGCGCCGCCCGCGCGCCCAGTGCCAACGCAACGAGCACGTCCGCGCCGCTGCGGATCCCGCTGTCGAACAGCACCGGGATCCGGTCCCCGACCGCGTCGACCACGTCGGGCAGGGCGTCCAGCGAGGCGATCGACCGGTCCACCTGGCGGCCGCCGTGGGTGCTCACCACCACGCCGTCCACGCCTTCCTCGACCGCTCGCCGGGCGTCGTCGGGGTGCAGCACGCCCTTGAGGACGACGGGGAGCGTCGTCCGGCTGCGCAGCCAGGCCAGGTCCGCCCAGGTGATCGAGGGCCGGGAGTAGATGCCCAGGAACACCTCCACGGCCGCCCGCGGGAGCGGTGAGCGCAGCGCCTCGCGCACCGGCATGCCGGTGGCCGTCGACCAGGCCCGCGCCATCCCCACCATCGCCCGGACGGCGGAGACCGTGGGTCGCGGCTGCGGGTCGCGGGGCGGGGCGGCGACCGCCCGCTGCTCGACGAGCCGGCGGAACACCGGGTCGGAGGTGTACTGGGCGATGCCCTTGCCCAGCGCGAACGGCAGGTGGCCCAGGTCCAGGTCGCGCGGCCGCCAGCCCAGCATCGTGGTGTCCAGGGTGACGACGACCGCCTCGCACCCGGCGGCCTCGGCGCGGCCGAGCAGGCTCTCCACCAGCTCGTCGGAGGTCGACCAGTAGAGCTGCATCCAGCGGGGGCTGTCGCCCATCGCTCCCGCGGTGATCTCCAGCGGCACCGAGGCCTGGTTGGAGAAGACCATCGGCACACCCACCGCCGCGGCGGCCCGGGCGACGGCGAGGTCCGCCTCCGGGTGCACCAGCTCCAGCGCCCCGACCGGTCCGAGCAGCACCGGCGCGGGCAGCCGGCGTCCGAACAGCTCGACCGAGGTGTCCCGGCGGCTCACGTCGCGGAGCACCCGCGGCACCACCGACCAGGCGTCGAAGGCCATCCGGTCGGCACGCTGGGTGGCCTCGTCCCCGGCGCCGCCGGCCACGTAGCCGTAGGCCCGGGCGTCCAGCCGGCGGCGTGCCTCGCGCGCCAGTGCCCGGTAGACGGTGGGGACCCGGGGGTGGCGGCCGTAGACACCCGCCCGGTACACCGCGTCCTGCCGCCGCCGCCCCGTCCCCGCCGCTGAGGTCACGTCGACCACCGTAGTGACGGGCGTCTCGCTGCCCGTCCGGGCATCGTGCGACGGCATCCTCCCGGCGCGTCGCCCGCGACACGCCCATGACACGCGTGGGGCTGGAGTGACGATCCACGAACTCCCCGGGCCCGCCGCACATGATGGAAGCCGCTCCCGGGCACCACATGGCCGTGTCGGGGGACGTTCGGAACCAAGGCGCGCCAGATCGGGGGAGTGCCGTGACGACGACGCTCGCAGCCCGCCCGGTGCCCCTGGTGGTGGCGGTCGCCGGCGCGCTGCTGATCGCGGGCCTCGTGCTGGCCGCCCCGGCCGCCGCCATCGAGGACCCCGCAGCCCCCACCGCCGCCATCACCCACGGCCCGAGCTGTGGGCCCGGCGTCGTCCGGGTGCAGGTCACCAACGGCGACGAGGAGCACCGCGTGGCCCTCGTCTTCGGCGGCACCGACGAGCAGGACGCCGCCGTGCTCGCCCCCGGCCAGCAGGCGGAGTTGCGCAGCACCGACGTCGACTGGGGTATCACCGTCGACGTCTCGGTCACCGTCACGTCCGCCGACGGCGCCACCGTGGACGAACCGCTGGAGTTCGGCACCTACACCCGGCCCAGCCGCGAGGACTGCGACGCGATCAGCGGCGGCCCCGGCGAGCCGACGGCCCCGGCCGGCGGCGCCCCGACCACAGCTGCGCCCGCCACCTCCGCGTCGAGCCGGCCCAACCCCGCGTCGGGGGAGCCCCGTGCGACTGGAACGCCGCGGCCGATCCCGCCGATCGTGGACGCCGGCGCGCCGGCGGCTCCGACCGGCATGCCGTCCACCGGCGGCGTCACCTCCGGCGGCCGCGCCGCCGATCCGTCGGTCGCGCCCGGCGGAGCGGTCACCGTGCACGGCACCGGCTTCACGCCGGGCGAGCCGGTGCACGTGTCGGTGCCCGGCGTCGATGACCCGCTGACCACGGTCACCGCGGCCGTCGACGGCACCGTCGAGGCCGTCGTGCACATCCCGCACGGGACAGACCTGGGCCCGCTGACTCTCCAGCTGGTGGGTCAGGACTCCGCCACGATCGCCGGCCTGGACCTCCAGGTCGCCGCGCAGCAGGCACCGGTCTCCGCGGCGACGCCCGTCCCCGGGCTCGCCGCGATCAGCGCGCTGCTGATGGTCGGCGGCGCGCTGGGGCTGTCCGCCGCACGCCGTCCCCGGACCGGCGCTGACGGCGTCGCGGCCCGCCGGCGCTGACCCCGGCGATGGACCAGGCGCGGCAGGACCCTCCCCGCGGGGCGGCGCACAGCGCCCCCGATGACGCCCGGCGGGAGGTGGAGCCACCGGCCCGCGGTGTGCCCCGCGACGTCCGGGGGCTGGCGGGGCCCAGCGCGCCGGAGACCTGGCTCCGCATCGTCCAGGCGCACGACCGGATCACCCGTCGGGTCGACTCGGCGCTGCACCGCCAGCACGGCATCTCGCTGACCGGCTTCGAGGTGCTCCGGCGGATCGCCGAGTCACGGGCCCAACAGGCCTCGATGAGCGACCTCGCGGAGGCGGTCGGACTGTCCCGGCCGGGGATCACCAGCACCGTGAACCGGCTGGTCGAGGACGGGCTGGTCAGTCGGGAACGGAACGACGCCGACCGCCGGCTGCTGCACGCGCGGCTGACCCCGGCCGGGCAGGAGCGGGTGGCCGCAGCCGTCACCACCCACGACGACCTGGTCGCGCACCTCCTCACCCTGCTCGGGGACGACGCCGCGGTGGTCACCGACGCCCTCGCCCGCGTCTCCGCAGCGGCCCGCCGCAGCCGCTGACCGCACGGGCCTGCGCCGTGTCCAGCAGCATCGTCCCTGCTGCGAAGACAACACTTCAAGCCCGTAGTGTTTCGGTGCGCACGAGCGGGGCACCAGCGGGGGCATGACGGCTGAGCTCGGGCAGTGCACGGTGGTCGTGCCGACCATCGGCCGACCGTCGCTCGACGTGCTCCTCGAAGCCCTCGCGGTGGCCACCGGCCCCCGTCCGGCCGAGCTCGTGCTGGCCGACGACCGCCCCACCGGCGCCCCGCTGGTCCCTGACCGTCCCGGGCTGCCCCCGGTCCGCGTCGTCCGCACCGGCGGTGGCGGGCCGGCCCGCGCCCGCAACCTGGGCTGGCGGACCGCGCGCACGGAGTGGATCGCCTTCCTGGACGACGACGTCGTCCCCGACCCCGACTGGTACGAGCGGCTGGCCGCGGACCTGGCCGCGCTGCCGGCCGACGCCGCCGGCAGCCAGGGCCGGGTCCGGGTTCCGCTGCCGGCCGACCGGCGACCCACCGACTGGGAGCGCGGCACCGCGGGCCTGGCCACCAGCAGCTGGATCACCGCCGACCTCACCTACCGCCGGGCCGCGCTCGCCGCGGTCGGCGGCTTCGACGAGCGGTTCCCGCGCGCCTTCCGCGAGGACTCCGACCTGGCGCTGCGAGTGATGGGCACCGGCGCGCGGCTGACCCGTGGCCAGCGCTCGATCGCCCACCCGGTGCGCCCCGTCGACCGCTGGGTCAGCGTCCGGGTGCAGGCCGGCAACGCCGACGACGTCCTCATGCGCCGGCTGCACGGCCCGACCTGGCGGGAGCGGGCCGACGCCGCGGTCGGCCGCCGCCCCCGCCACCTGGCCGTCACAGCCGCCGCAGTGGCCGCCGTCGGCCTCGCCGCCGCCCGGCGGCCGCGTGCCGCCGCGCTCGCTGCGCTGGCCTGGACCGCCGGGACGGCGGAGTTCGCCTGGGCCCGGATCGCCCCCGGCCCGCGCACCGGGGACGAAGTGGCCACGATGGCCCTCACGAGTGCCGCGATCCCGCCGCTGGCGACCTGGCACTTCCTGCGCGGCGCCGTCGCGCACCGGCAGGTACCCGCCTGGCGCGGCCTGCCCGACCTGGTGCTGTTCGACCGCGACGGCACCCTGGTCCACGACGTGCCCTACAACGGCGACCCCGACCTGGTCCGCCCGGTGGACGGCGCCCGCGCGGCGCTGGCTGCGCTGCGCGCCCGCGGCGTGCGGATCGGCCTGATCACCAATCAGTCCGGCATCGGCCGCGGGCTGCTCACCCGGGCCCAGGTCGACGCGGTGAACGCGCGCGTCGCCGAGCTGCTCGGTCCCTTCGACACCGTGCAGCTCTGCCCGCACGCGCCCGGTGACGGCTGCGACTGCCGCAAGCCCGCACCCGGCATGGTGAAGGCCGCCTGCGCCGGGCTGGGCGTCGACCCGGCCCGCTGCGTGGCCATCGGCGACATCGCCGCCGACCTCGGTGCGGCACAGGCTGCCGGCGCGGTCGGCATCCTGGTGCCGACGCTGGTGACCCGCCCCGAGGAGGTCACGGCCGCGCGGCACCGGGCCGCGACGCTGCGCGAGGCGGTCGACGGGGTCCTGGCAGGCGAGTGGTGAGCGCCGGCACCGTCCTGGTCGCGCGGCTGGACAATGCCGGCGACGTGCTGCTGCAGGGTCCGTTGGTCCGCGCCGTCGCCGCGGGTGCGGACCGGGTGGTGTTCCTCGCCGGTCCCCGCGGTGCCGACGCCGCCCGGCTGCTCCCCGGCGTCGACGCGGTGCTGACCTGGCACTGCCCGTGGATCGACGCCACCCCCGCGCCGGTCGACCCGGCCGACATCGCCGCCCTCACCGACCGGGTCCACGCGCTCGGCGTCGACGAGGCGGTCGTGTCCACCTCCTTCCACCAGTCGCCGCTGCCGCTGGCTCTGGTGCTGCGCACGGCAGGCGTGCGACGCATCTCGGCGGTCAGCGTCGACTACCCCGGCTCCCTGCTCGACGTCCGGCACGCGGTGGACGACGACGTTCCCGAGCCGGAGCGGGCGCTGTCGCTGGCCCGGGCCGCCGGGTTCGAGCTGCCCGACGGGGACGACGGGCGGCTCGCCGTCCGCCGGCCGCTGGCCGCCGTCGACCAGGCCGGGCCCTACGTCGTGCTGCACCCCGGCGCCTCGGTGCCGGCCCGTGCCTGGCCGGCGGAGAACTGTGCGGCTGCCGTCGAGGCGCTGGCCGACGCCGGCTGGCGGGTGCTGGTCACCGGCGGGCCGGGGGAGCGAGAACTCACCGCCGCCGTCGCCGGTACCCGCGGCGTCGACCTGGGCGGGGACACCAGCCTGGCCGGGATGGCCGCGCTGCTCGACGGCGCCGCCGCCGTGGTGGTCGGCAACACCGGTCCGGCGCACCTGGCCGCCGCCGTCGGTACCCCCGTCGTGTCGCTGTTCTCCCCGGTCGTGCCCGCGGTCCGGTGGGCGCCCTACGGCGTCCCGACCGTGCTGCTCGGCGACCAGTCCGCCCCCTGCCGGAACACCCGGGCGCGCGAGTGCCCGGTCCCGGGCCACCCCTGCCTGACCTCGGTGAGCCCAGCCGACGTCGTGGCCGCCGTCGAGAAGTTGGTGAGCGTGTGAAGGTCCTGCTCTGGCACGTGCACGGCTCCTGGACGACGGCGTTCGTCCAGGGCCGCCACGAGTACCTACTCCCGGTCACCCCCGACCGCGGACCCGATGGGCTCGGCCGCGCCCGCACCTGGGACTGGCCGGCGAGCGTCCGCGACGTGCCGGCCGACCGGCTGCGCGCCGAGGACGTCGACGTCGTCGTCCTGCAGCGGATGCGCGACCTGGAGCTCGTGCGCGAGTGGCTGGGCCGCGAACCGGGCCGGGACCTGCCCGCGGTCTTCCTGGAGCACAACGCGCCGGACGGGGCCGTTCCCGCCACCCGCCACCCGCTGGCCGATCAACGTGACATCCCGATCGCCCACGTCACGCATTTCAACCAGCTGTTCTACGACAACGGCTCCGCCCCGACCACGGTCATCGAGCACGGCATCGTCGACCCCGGCGAGCGCTACACCGGCGAGCTGGCCCGGGCCGCCGTGGTGGTCAACGAGCCGGTCCGCCGGGGCCGCACCACCGGCGGCGACCTGTTGCCCGGGTTGGCCGCCGCCGCGCCGGTCGACGTCTTCGGCATGGGCCTGACCGGCCTGCACGAGCGCTACGGCCTCGACCCGTCCCGGGTGGCGCTGCACGACGACCCGCCGCAGGCGGCCATGCACGCCGAGCTGGCCCGCCGCCGGGTCTACGTCCACCCGGTGCGCTGGACCTCCCTGGGGCTGTCGCTGCTGGAGGCCATGCACCTGGGCATGCCGGTGGTCGCGCTCGCCACCACCGAGGCGGTGGAGGCCGTCCCGGCCGAGGCGGGGGTGCTGTCCACCCGCCCGGACCGGCTGTGGGCCGCCGTCCGCGAGTACCTGCACGACGAGGACGCCGCGCGGCTGGCCGGCAAGGCCGCCCGCGCCGCGGCGCTGGACCGCTACGGCCTGGCCCGTTTTCTCGCCGACTGGGACGAGTTGCTGCGTGAGGTGACCCGATGAGGATCGACCTGGTCAGCGAGCACGCCAGCCCGCTCGCCGCCATCGGCGGTGTGGACGCCGGCGGGCAGAACGTGCACGTCGCCGCACTGGCCGCCGGACTCGCGGCCCGCGGCCACGAGGTCAGCGTGCACACCCGCCGGGACGACGCCGCGCTGCCCGAGCGGGTGGCCACGCCCGACGGCTACGACGTCGTCCACGTGACCGCCGGGCCTCCCAGGCCGTTGCCCAAGGATGAGCTGCTGGGGCACATGCCGGCCTTCGCCGCCCAGCTGCGTGCCGGCTGGTCGGTGCGCCGCCCCGACGTCGTCCACGCGCACTTCTGGATGTCCGGGCTGGCCGCGGCCGAGGCCGCCGGCAGCCTGCGGACCCCGGTGTCGGTGCTGCAGACCTTCCACGCCCTTGGCTCGGTGAAGAAGCGCCATCAGGGCGCGGCCGACACGTCCCCGCCCGCGCGCATCGAGCTCGAGCGCGAGTTGTGCGCCGGTGTCAGCCACGTCATCGCCACCTGCTCCGACGAGGTGTTCGAGCTGCACCGGCTCGGCCTGCGCAGCGACCGGGTCTCGATCGTCCCGTGCGGCGTGGACACCGCCGTGTTCACCCCGCGTGGCCCGGTCGCCCCGCGTTCGGACCGCCCGCGGCTGCTGGTGCTCGGCCGGCTCGTGGAGCGCAAGGGCCAGGAGGACGCCGTCCGGGCACTGGCCGCGGTACCCGACGCCGAGCTGGTCGTGATCGGTGGCCCGGCGACCGGTGAGCTGGACGGCGACCCCGAGGTGCGCCGGCTGCGCACGGTGGCCGGGTCGGTGGGCGTGGCCGACCGCCTGGTGTTCACCGGAGCCGTTGCCCGCGCGGACGTGCCCGGCTGGATCCGCTCGGCCGACGTGGTGCTCGCCGTCCCCTGGTACGAACCCTTCGGCATCACCCCGCTGGAGGCGATGGCCTGCGGCCGCCCGGTGGTGGCCACCGCCGTCGGCGGGCTGGTCGACACCGTCGCCGACGGCGTCATCGGCGACCTCGTCCCGCCCCGCGACCCCGCCGCGCTCGGGGCCGCGCTCGCCGCGCTGCTCGCCGACGATCACCGCCGTGCCGCCTACGGCCGCGCCGGCGTCGAGCGCGCCCGATCCCGCTACCGGTGGGCCCGCGTCGTAGCCGACACCGAAGCCGTCTACCGGCAGGTGCTGGCCGGCCGCCCCGCCCTGGAGGTCGCCCGATGACCCCGCCGTCGAACCCCGGAGGACCCGCGATGCCCGCCCCGTTCAGTACTGCTCCGCTGCGCGCCGCCGAGGTCGTCTCACCCGACGCCTGCACCCACCTGACCGGGCAGGACCACGTCACCTCGCTGACCGTGGCGCTGCGCGACGTCAGCGCCCAGGTGGAGACCCTCGACCGCTGGGGCCGGCTGATGGCCGACGTGCTCTGCGGGCCCGGGCGGGGCCGGCTGCTGGCCGCCGGCAACGGTGGCAGCGCCGCCCAGGCCCAGCACCTGACCGCCGAGCTGGTCGGCCGCTACCGCGCCGACCGTCCGCCGTTCTCCGCCATCTGCCTGAACGCCGAGACCTCCAGCCTCACCGCCATCGCCAACGACTACCCGGCCGACGAGCTGTTCGCCCGGCAGGTGGAGGCGCACGGCCGGGCCGGGGACGTCGTCGTGCTGATGTCCACCAGCGGGCGCAGCCCCAACGTCGTCGCCGCGGCCCGCCGTGCGAGGGAGGCCGGGATGACCGTGCTGGCCATGACCGGCCCTGCGCCCAACCCGCTGGCCGCCGTCGCGGACGACGCGTTCTGCGTCGACTCCGAGTGGACCGCCACGGTGCAGGAGTGCCACCTCGTGGCGCTGCACCTGGTGTGCGCCGCCTTCGACAGCGCGGTGCTCGCCGAACCCGCCCGGGTGTCGACGGGCAACCACGTGGGGGTGCTGCCGTGAACGAGCTCCTGGTGGTGGTCGGCGATGCCCTGCTCGACGTCGACCTCGTCGGCACCGCGACCCGGCTCACCCCGGACGCCCCCGTCCCCGTGGTCGAGGACGTCCAGATCCGGGAGCGGCCCGGCGGTGCGGCGCTCGCCGCGGTCATCGCCGCCGCGGCCACCGCCCGGGAGGTCGTGCTGGTCGCGCCGATCGCCGACGACGACGGGGCGGCCCGGCTGCGGGCGCTGCTGGCCGGCCGGGTCCGGCTGATCGGCATCCCGGCCACCGGCGGTACCGCGGTGAAGCAGCGGGTCCGGGTGGGCGACCACTCCATCGTGCGCATCGACAGCGGCGACCCGATCGCCGTCCTCGGTGAGCTGCCGGCCGAGGCGTCCGCGGTGATCCGCTCCGCGGCCGCCGTTCTGGTCGCGGACTACGGCCGGGGGACGACGGCCGACCCGGCCGTGCGCGCGGCGCTGTCCGCGGCCCGCGGGCCCGTCGTCTGGGACCCGCACCCCCGCGGCGCGGACCCGGTCCCCCGCACCCGGCTGGTCACCCCCAACGGCGCCGAGGCGGCCCGGGTCGCGGCGGCCGCCGGGGTGGACGCCACCGGCAGTGGCCTGGCCGCGGTCGGGGCGCGCGCCGAAGCGCTCATCCGGCACTGGGGGGTCGGTGCGGTCGCGGTGACCCTCGGCTCCCGCGGCGCGCTGCTGTCCTACGGCGAGGGCGCTCCGATGATGGTGCCCGCCGTCCCGGTGACCGGCGGCGACCCGTGTGGCGCCGGGGACTCCTTCGCCACCGCGGCCGCGCTTGCGCTCGCCGACGGCGCGGTGACCGGTGAGGCGGTGGCTGCCGCGGTGGCCGCAGCCTCGGCGTTCGTCGGCCGCGGCGGTGCGTCCACCTGGGACACCGTTACCCCGACCTCCGCCGCCCCGGCCGGTGGCGTGGAGGCGCTGCTCGAGCGGGTGCGGGCGGCCGGTGGGACCGTCGTCGCCACCGGCGGCTGCTTCGACCTGCTGCACGCCGGGCACGTCGCCACCCTGCGCGCGGCCCGCGGACTGGGCGACTGCCTGGTGGTGTGCATCAACTCCGACGACTCGGTGCGCCGGCTCAAGGGCCCGTCCCGGCCGCTGGTCAGCGCCCCCGACCGGGCCCGGGTGCTGGAGGCGCTGGAGTTCGTCGACGCCGTCGTCGTCTTCGACGAGGGCACACCCGCAGAGGTGCTCGAGCGGCTGCGCCCCGACGTGTGGGCCAAGGGTGGCGACTACGCCGGGGCCGACCTGCCCGAGGCCGCGGTGCTGCGCCGCTGGGGTGGCCAGGCCGTCGTTCTGCCTTACCTGGACGGGCACTCCACGACCGCGCTGGTCGAGCGCTCCCGGGTGTGAACAAGGACCCCGCTGCCCCCCACGCCTCGCACGCTCGGCGCGGGCCCCTGCAGCAGGGCCGTTCAAGCGACGAGGTCGGCCGGCCGACGGCGGTGGTGCTGCGTCCGCTCGGGCTCGGGGACCTGCTCACCGGCGTTCCGGCCATCCGGGGCATCCGGGCCGCGGTGCCCGACCACCGGCTGGTGCTCGCGACGACGACCGCGCTGGCCCCGCTCGCCGAGCTGGTCGACGCCGTCGACGAGGTGCTGCCGGCCCGCGAGCTCGAGCCGCTGGACTGGTCCGGACCGTCGCCGGAGCTCGCCGTCGACCTGCACGGCAAGGGGCCGGCCTCGCACGCCGTGGTCGCCGGCCTGCACCCCCGGCGGCTGCTGACCTTCGACAGCCCCGGTCATCCCGGGCCGACCTGGTACGCCGACGAGCACGAGGTGCGCCGCTGGTGCCGGCTGGTCGAGGAAGGGCTCGGGGTCCGATGCGACCCGGACGCACTCGACCTCGCCGTCCCGGCCGTTCCGCCGCCGGTGGCCGGCGCCGCCGTTGTGCACCCCGGCGCTGCGTTCCCCGGCCGCCGCTGGCCGCCCGACCGGTTCGCCGCGGTCGCCCGGCACCTGGCCGCCGCCGGGCACGACGTGCGCATCACCGGCGGGCCCGCCGAGCGCGAGCTGGCGGCCGCCGTGGCCGAGCTCGCCGGGCTGCCCGGGGAGGCCGTGCTGGCCGGGCGGACCACGTCGATGGAGCTGGCCGCCGTGGTCGCCGCGGCCCGGGTCGTCGTCTGCGGCGACACCGGGGTGGCACACCTGGCGACCGCCTACCGCCGTCCCTCGGCCGTGCTGTTCGGGCCGGTGTCGCCGGCGCTGTGGGGGCCGCCGCCGCGCCCCCAGCATGTCGTCCTGTGGCACGGGGACGGCGCCGGCGACCCGTGGGGCACCGCCCTGGACCCGGCGCTGGCCCAGGTCACGGTGAGCGAGGTCGTCGAGGCCCTGGACGGGCTGCTCGCCAGGGTCTGAAGGACCTCCGCAGCGCGTTGTGCTCTGCCCCCCCAGGCGGGGCAGAGCACAAGCCGGGCAGAGGTCCTCAGCCGCGACGGGTGGCGCTCAGCCGGCCTGCGCGGCCCGATCCTCGCGCTGTGCGGCGAACCAGTCGACGGTGCGGCGCAGGCCCTCCGCGGAGGGGACCGACGGCCGCCAGGCCAGCAGCTCCTCGGCCCTGGTGGTGTCCGGGCGGCGGACCTTGGGGTCGTCGACCGGCAGGTCGATGAAGCCGATCGTCGACTCCGAGCCGGTGAGCTGCACGATCCATCGCGCCAGCTCCAGCATGGACAGCTCGTCGGGGTTGCCGATGTTCACCGGCCCGGCGTGGGTGGACGCGGCCATCTCGAGGATGCCGCGGACCGTGTCCTCGACGTAACAGATCGAGCGGGTCTGCGAGCCGTCGCCGGCCACGGTGAGCGGGCGGCCGTCGAGCGCCTGGCCGATGAAGGCGGGGATCGCGCGGCCGTCGTCCGGGCGCATCCGCGGGCCGTAGGTGTTGAAGATCCGCACGATGCCGGTGTCGATGCCCTGGGAGCTGCGGTAGGCGGTGGTGAGCGCTTCGCTGAACCGCTTCGCCTCGTCGTAGACCCCGCGCGGGCCGACCGGGTTGACGTTGCCCCAGTAGTCCTCGGGCTGCGGGTGCACCAGCGGATCGCCGTAGACCTCCGAGGTCGACGCCAGCACGAAGCGGGCGTCCTTCTCCTTGGCCAGGCCCAGCGTGTGCAAGGTGCCCAGGCTGCCGACCTTGAGGGTTTCGATCGGCATCTTCAGGTAGTCCAGCGGGCTGGCCGGTGAGGCGAAGTGGAGCACCAGATCGACCGGGCCGGGCACGTGCACGTAGTCGGTGACATCGCAGCGCACCAGCCGGAAACCGGGGTGCTCCATCAGGTGCAGCACGTTGGCCGGGGAACCGGTCAGGAGGTTGTCCAGGCAGACGACCTCGACGCCCCGCTCGAGCAGCTGCTCGCACAGGTGGGAGCCGAGGAAGCCGGCACCTCCGGTCACCACCGCCCGGCGGATCTCCCGCGCGCTCCGCACTACGCCGTGCGCCATCGACTGCTCCTGTCCCATGTCCGGCCGGCGGGACACTCCCGCGGCTGCCGCCCCCCTACCCGCCGGCCCCCCACGGCACGCACTTCGGGGCCGAAGTGTTCCGGGCCGGGAACGCCGACGGGCCGCCGCCCTCCGCGAGGGAGACCGGCGGCCCTGGTGACGTGCTGGAGCGGCCCTCGTGCAGGGACCCGGCCCGAGCGGAGCGAGGGTCGGGGGGCACGAGGGTCCTTTGTCGGTCTCCGACCGACTACACGTCCGGGATGCAGCTGCTGGGCGGCGTGGTCCGCTCGGCTTCGGACTCCTTGATCTCCGCGTCACCGTTGTCGGTAACCAGCACCGGAGTCAGCTCTTCCGAGCTGGTTCCCTTGATCTGGCTGACCACGATCGCGGTGAGCAGCGCCAGGGAGAGCACCAGGGTCAAGGCGCTGGGGCGGCCAGCCGGACGACGATCGCCAGCACTCCGCCGCCCAGGCCGCACTGACCACGAACGCCAGCACCCGCCACGAGCCCAGCCGGATCCCGGCCAGCTCCGCGGCGACGTCGTTGTCGCGTACGGCCCGCCCGGTGCGCCCGATCCGGTTGCGCACCAGGTTGGCCAGCAGGAAGTAGGTGATGATCAGCGCCGTCGCGCCGACGTAGGCCAGCCATTTCGTCGTCGTCGTCTGGTTGCCCGAGATGGTGCTGATCGCGTCGCCGAACCAGTCCGGCGCGCGCGGCGCACGCACCCGCAGGCCCTGCTCGCCGCCGAGGGTGTCCTGGAACCGCAGCGCCAGCCCGGGCAGGCCGACCGCCAGCACCAGGGTGGCACCGGCCAGGTAGGGCTCGTGCAGCCGGGAGGCGGCGGCACCGACGAGGGCACCGACCAGTGCGTCACCACGACCGCGACGAGGAAGATCACCGGCAGCGGGAGCGGCTCGTCGGCCGCCAGGAACAGTGCCGCGGTGTAGGCCCCGACCGCCATCAGCGCGCCGTGGCCCAGCGAGATCTGCCCGTTGAGACCGGTCAGCACGGTGAGGCCGCCGGCCGCGATCGCGTAGTAGGACAGCGTCGCCAGCTGGGAGTTGCGGAAGGGGCTGGTGAGCTCGAGCAGCACCACGGCGGCCACGGCGCACAGCAGGACCGCGAGCAGGTGGCGCAGCAGCGTGGACTGTGGCACCAAGCGGAAGCCCTTGGTCGCGGCCGTGGAGGCGGGCGGCCGCGGTGGCCGGCTTGCCGGCGGGCGGCTGGGCGTCGGTCTGCAGGTCGCTCATGTGGGTCATGCCCTCCGTGCCCCGGTGCTGGGCGGCCCACGGCGTGCCCCTGGAGACGGTGCTGCGCGCCTACCGGCTGGGCGGGCAGGTCACGTTCGAGGCACTGCGGTCGGCCGCGCGCGGCGCCGAGGAACCCGGGGACGCCGAGGTGCTCCTGGAGGTGGCGGGCTCGGTCTGGCAGGTCAACGACCTGCAGTGCGCCGCGTTGGCCGAGAGCTACCGCACCGAGGAGCGCCGGCTCGCCGGCATCGAGGACCAGGCGCGGCAGCAGGTGCTCGACGGACTGCTGGGGGGACGCGGCGGTGATCCGGTGTTCGTGCCGTCGGCGTCCGAGCTGCTCGCGCTGCCGCTGGAAGGGCGACTGTTCGTCGCGGTGCCCCCGCCCGACGCCAGCGGCGGCCCGACCGTGCGCGGACCTGGACCGCGGCTGCTCAAGCGGGGTGTTCGCTCGGTGTGGGGCAGGCGCTCCGGCGCCCAGGTCGGCGTAATGGCGCTGGGCTCCCGCCGGCTGGCAGAGGTGCTGGGCTGGCTCGAGGAGCTGGCCGAGGGGCCGGTCGGCGTCTCGGCGGTGGTCGAGGGCGCAGGCGAGGTGGCGGTGGCGTGGCGGCTGGCCGACACCGCGGCCCGCACGCTGCCGCGCGTGGTGACCATCGACGACCGGTTGCCCGAGGCGCTGCTGAGCAGCTCCCCGAAGATCGCCGGCCGGCTGGTCACCCAGTCACTGGGGCGCCTGCTGGAGCTGCCCGAGGATGAACGGTCGGTGCTGCTGGACACCCTCGCGGCCTTCCTGGCCGCCGACGGCTCACCGACCCGGGCCACCGACGAGCTGTACTGCCACCGCAACACGGTGATGCACCGGCTGCGGCGGATCGGGCAGGTCACCGGCCGCTCGGTGGGCGATCCCCGGTCCCGCCTGCTGTGGCAGCTGGCGTTGCTGGGCACCGAGCACCGGCGGCCGGCGGCGTCCTGACCGGCTACTGCAGGTAGTTCTCCACCTGCGGCTCGGGGCGTGCCTTCGCCTCGTCCGGGTCCCCGCCGTACTGGCGCTTGGCGTCCCGCTGGCGCAGCAGGTCCCAGAGCTGGTCGAGGTCCTGCTCGAGATGGGCGACCCGGGCCCGCTGCTCCTCGGTGTGCTCGCCGCTGTCGCGCAGCCGGTGCTCTTCCTCGACCAGGGCGTGGATGCGGCTGTGGATGTCCTCGTCGGCCATGGGGGTCCTCTCCTCGTGCGGTGTGGCGTCCGGTCGCGCCGGACGCAGGTCGGGAGGAAGCCTGCCCCAGAGCTGGGCCGGGAAACCGTCCCCGGACGGCGATAGCGTGCGGCGATGGAGCAGCGGATCAGCCTGGTCACCCTGGGGACGACGGACCTGGTGCGGTCCCGGGCCTTCTACGAGGCCCTCGGCTGGCGCGGCCAGGAGGTGGAGCAGACGGTGTTCTTCCAGGCCGGCGGGCTGGCACTGGTGCTGTGGTCGCGCGCCGCGCTGGCCGCCGACAGCGGCGTCGGGGACCCCGGCTCCGACGGGTTCGGCGGAATCTCGCTGGCGCACAACGTGCGCTCCCGGGCGGAGGTCGACGAGGTGCTCGCGCAGGTGACCGCGGCCGGCGGGACGCTCACCCGGCCGGCCGCCGAGACGTTCTACGGCGGCTACGCCGGCTGCTTCACCGACCCCGACGGTCATGTCTGGGAAGTCGCCCACAACCCCGGCTTCGCGCTCGGGCCCGAGGGCGCGCTGACGCTGCCGGACTTCGGGACCAGCTAGGCCTCGGGGACCCAACCCTCGACGAAGGCGGCCAGCCGCCGGCTGACCGCGCCACCGGACCGGCCCAGGGCCAGCAGCGCAGCCCGCTCCAGCGGCACCCGCACCGGACGGCGCCCGCGGGTCGCCGTCCGCACTGCGTGCCCGTCGGCGACCAGTTCGGCCCACGGCCGGTCCAGCTGGGCCCGCACCCGGTCCAGCGCGGCAGCCGCCGGCCCGCCGTTGGCCTCGACCAGCGCGGTGACGAACGCCGGGTCGCTGCCGATCACCCGGGTGCCGTCGGTGAAGCTGCCGGCCGCGAGGGCCAGCGCGAGCGGGCCCGCCTGACCGGCGGCGGTGGCCAGCGCAGCGGCGAGCAGGTGCGGAACGGCGCTGATCGCGGCCACTGCGTCGTCGTGTTCGGCGGCGGTCACCGGCACCACCTCGGCTCCCACGGCCAGCGCCACCTCGGCCACCCGCAGCCAGCGGCGCAGGTCGGTGCCGGGTTCCAGGCACAGCGCCCATCGCGCGCCGGTGAACAGGGCCGGGTCGGTCGCGGCGTGCCCGGACCGTTCCGTCCCGCACATGGGGTGCCCGCCGACGAGCCGGTCGCCGTACTGCGCGCCGAGCTCGGCGAGCACCGGCGCCTTGACCGAGCCGACATCGGTGACCGTGGCGTCCGGGTCGAGGATCAGGTCCGCCATGGCGGTGCCCAGTACCGGCATCGGAACGGCGAGCACTACGACGCCGGCCAGCTCCCGGCTGATCGTCACGCCCCGGGCGGCGGCCGCGTCCCGGGCGGCCGGGTCGGTGTCCCAGCCCGAGACGGGCCGGCCGGCGTGCACCAGCGCCGCGGCCAGCGAGCCGCCCAGCTGGCCGAGCCCGACGACCGACACCGGGGGAGCGGGCATCGTGGGAACGGGGAAGGTCATGGCTGCTGCCCTGTGGTGTCCCACGGGGTGCCCAGCCGGAAGACCCGGGCCAGGGCGGTGGCCACCTTCCGGCCGTCCGCGGTGGCCGCCTCGATCCGGTAGACCGCCGTCCGGCCGGTGCGGTGCAGCTCCCAGCCCTCGGCGACCAGCCGATCGCCCAGCCGCCCGGCGTCGAGGAACTCGGTGTGCAGATCCTGGGCCACCGCGAGCGTCCCGTGGCTGTTGCTCACCGCGCCGTGCACGACGTCGAGCAGTGCCATGGTCGCGCCGCCGTGCGCCGTCCCCGCGGCGTTGAGGTGCTGCGGACCCACGGTCATCGCCGCGCGGGCGTAGCCAGAGCCGACCGCCTCCAGCTCGATGCCCAGATGGGCGGCCAGCGGGTCGGCGGCCAGTGCGCCGAACAGCGCCGGGTCCACCGCGTCGTCACCGGCGACCTCGTCACCGGCGGTCTCGGTGCTGTCGGTCCCGCGGTCGTCGGCCATGATCTGAAGGTTATGACCACACCCCCGCCGACCCCGCTCCGGCCGAGCTTCGCCGTCCGGGTGAGCCGGGCCGGCGCGAACTGGCAGTGCGAACTGCTCGCCGTCGACGCCGGGGACGAGCTGCCGGTGCTCGAGCGGGCGCTCGGCGATTCCGGCGTCTCCGACTGGCCGGGGCCCTTCGTCCTCGTGGTCGACAGCCGGCTCTACTTCGTCGTGCTGAGGCACGGACCAGGCGGGATGGTGCGCGCGTTGATCTCCGATGCCACGTTCCAGGAGTGGTTGCTGGCCGCGGAGGTGGTCGAGCGGTACGGCATCGGCGCCGAGGACGGCGCCGGTGCCCTGGGGGGCCGCGGCCATGCCACCATCGATGACGCCTTCGACGACGACGAGACCGGCTGGCCCGGCGGGGACCTCGACGTCTTCTCCGATGCCGGGCTCACCGCCGACGAGCTGTCCGCACTGCTGGCCGCCGACGACCTGTGGGCCGACGAGATGGTGCTGCAGATCGCCGAACGGCTCGGCTTCGCCGCGCAGCTCACCGCGGTGGCCGCGGCATGAGTGCGCCAACGGCCACCGCGGTGGTGTTCGACCTGGGCGGGGTGATCACCGAGAGCCCGATGACCGCCTTCGCCGCCTACGAGGCCGAGGCCGGCCTGCCCGACGGGCTGATCCGCCGGCTCAACAGCACCGACCCGGACACCAATGCCTGGGCACGCTACGAGCGCCGCGAGCTCGACGAGGCCGGCTTCCGGGCCGCCTTCGAGGCCGAGGCCGGTGCGGCGGGGCACCGACTGGACGCCCGCCGGGTGCTCGCGGCGCTGCACGGGGACCTGCGCCCGTCGATGGTCATCGCCGTGCAGCGGCTGCGTGCCGCAGGCCTGCCACTGGCGCTGCTGTCGAACAACGTAGCGCCGATGGAGCGCACCGGCCCGCTCGGGGAACTGCTCGGGCTCTTCGACGCGGTGGTCGAGTCCTCGGTCGAGGGCGTCCGCAAGCCCGAGCCGGCCATCTACGTCCGGGCCCTGGAGCGGCTGGGCGATGCGGTCGGCCGGCCGATCGCGGCGACCGACTGCGCGTACCTCGACGACCTGGGCATCAACCTCAAGCCGGCCCGGGCGATGGGCTTTGCGACGATCAAGGTGGTGGAGCCCCGCGCCGCGCTGGCCGAGCTGTCAACGATGGTGGGCCTCGAACTCGAACTCGAACTCGACCTGGACAGCGGACCGTGACGAGCCGGCGCCGTGGAGGTGCCCCCACCGTCACTTGTGCTCTGAGTCTCCAGCGGACTCAGAGCACGAGCATGCCGAGGGAGCAGCGGTGACCGAGGATGAGGCGATGCTGCGGGCACTGGCGCTCGCGGCAGCCGCTCAGACGTGGGGCGACACGCCGATCGGTGCCGTCGTCCTGGGGCCGGACGGCGCCGTCCTTGCCGAGGCCGCCAACGAACGGGAGAAGCGCGGGGACCCGACCGCGCACGCCGAGGTGCTGGCGCTGCGCGAGGCGGCGCGGATGCACGGCGACGGCTGGCGGCTGAGCGGCGCGACCCTCGTGGTCACCCTGGAACCGTGCACCATGTGCGCCGGCGCGAGCGTGCTGTCCCGGGTCGCCCGGGTGGTCTACGGCGCCGACGACCCCAAGGCGGGGGCGGCCGGGTCGTTGTGGGACGTCGTCCGGGACCGGCGGCTCAACCACCGTCCCGAGGTGGTCGGCGGGGTCCGGGCCGAGGAGTCCGGCGCGCTGCTACGGGCATTCTTCCGTGCCAAGCGGGGCCTGTAGTCTCTTCGGCGGTGGCGTGTCCGAGCGGCCGAAGGAGCACGCCTCGAAAGCGTGTGAGGTGCAAGCCTCCGTGGGTTCAAATCCCACCGCCACCGCACACACACCACACCGACGGCGGCGTCCGATTCCCTGACGGGACCGGGCGCCGCCGTCGTCGTCTCAGTCTCAGGGCGGCACCGTGGTGCGGGATCAGTCCGGGATGTCCGAGTCGATCAGGAGTCGGCCGTCCTCGCCGCGGATCACCGTGATCGTGTGTTGTGCCGGGAACGTGTCGCCGTTCTTCTCCACGAAGGTGACGGGGGCCGTGACCACCTGGTCCCCGTCGGTGGCCTGCACCGGGCCCAGCGTGACGTTGCGGAACCGGTTCCAGAACGCGATGTAGTTGCCCCGGCTCTCGGCGTTCCGCAGCGTCGGTCCGGTGAGGTCATAGGCCGACTGGGGATCCCGCTCTGCGAGCGCGTAGTAGCTGGTGACCGCGTCCCGCATCTCGGCGGCGGTCGGCGGCCCGGCCACCGCGCTCTCCGGCGCGGTCGGGGTCGTCGGGGTCGTCGGGGTCGTCGACGGGACGCTCGGCGTCGTGCTCTCCGCCGTACTGCTCTCGGGCGTGGTGTCCGCCGTGGTGTTCTCTTCCGGCGTCGCAGACGACGGGGCCGCAGACGGTGCGGCGGACGACGACCGGGACCGCTGCGCGTCGGCGGACGGGTCGCCGTTGTCGGCGAGCAGCACCACGGCGACCACCGCGACGACGGCGACCAGCAGCAGCGCGGCCACGACGGCGACCCAGCGGCGGCGCCGTCCACCGGGCTGCCCGGCCGACGGCGGGGCAGCCGGGCGGGCCGGCTCCCGACGCGGTGGCCGGGCAGCGGCCGCGGCCGGCGCGACGGGGGACTCGACGAGGGGCTCGGCGGCCGGCTCGGCCGGGGCAGCCGGCTCCGCGACCGGCTGCGCGACCGGCTCAACCTCCGTCTGCTTCGGCGGGCGCGGCATCCCCGGCAGGGTCTTCGGCAGCGCGGTGCGGGCGGTCAGCACCTCGGTGACGTCGCGGTCGGGGCCGGCGGCGAGCTTCGCCAGCTGGTCGCGCACCTGCGGCATCGTCGGCCGGTCGACCGGGTTCGGCGCGAGCATCCGCATGAGCGGCGCCGTCAGCGGCCCGGCGTTCCGCGGCGGCGTGAACTCCCCGCCGGCCACCCGGTGCAGCATCTGCAGCGCGTTGTCGCTGAGCCCGAACGGCGGCGTCCCCTCCAGGCAGGCGTAGAGGGTCCCGCCGAGGGAGAAGACGTCGCTGGCCTCGTTCGGCGACTGCCCCTGAGCCACCTCGGGCGCCAGGAACGCCGGCGTCCCCTTCACCACCCCGGTCTGGGTCAGCGACACGTCGCCGGTCGCCCGGGAGATCCCGAAGTCGGTGATCTTCACCAGCCCGTCGCGGCCGGGACCCTCACCGATGAGGATGTTGCCCGGCTTCACGTCCCGGTGGACGACGCCCGCGGCGTGCGTCGCGGTCAGCGCGGCGGCGACCTGGGCGCCGATCTGGGCGACCTGTGCCACCGGCAGCACCCCCCGGTCCTGCAGCAGCACGGCCAGGCTGCGCGAGGGCAGGTACTCCATGACCAGCCAGGGCTGGCCCTGGTCGAGCACCATGTCGTAGACCGCGACGGCGTGCGGGTGGGACAGCCGGGCGGCGATCCGGCCCTCGCGCATCGCGGCCTCCCGGTTGGCCGCGGCCAGCTCGGCGTCGATGCCGAGCGGCACCAGCACCTGCTTGACCGCGACCTCGCGGCCGAGTAGCTCGTCCCGGGCCAGCCAGACCGCGCCCATCCCCCCGCCCCCCAGCTGGGAGCGCAGCCGGTAGCGGCCGGCGACCAGGGGGCCGGCAGCGGTCACCGGGGCAGGTCCGTGCTCATCGGGTGGATACGGGCGGGGATCAGGCGGTGACAGGGGCCCCGAAGCGACGCGCGTACTCCGTCTGAGCCCCTTCGGGCAGCGCGTCGTAGAGCTCGCCGAGCTGGGCGAGTGAGCTCTCGGGGAGCTCGTCGAACAGCTGGGACCAGCTCGGCGGCTCGTCGTGGCTGCGCGTCAGCAGTAGCTCCCAGGCCCGCGTCTGCCGGTCCCGCTGGTCCCGCCCGGCGACCAGACCCGAGAGGTACTGGTCCTTGGCGGCGTCCTTCTCCGCGCGGGTGGCGTCGGCGGGCAGGTTGCTCGGGTCGGTGTCCTGCAGCGCTGTCACGATCGCCTCGACCACCTCGGGCCGCACCTGCGGGGACTCGCTCATCGTCCTGCCTCCTGCCGTCTGTGGACCTCGTGGGAACCGCTCGGGGTGGGGCCGGCCGGGCCGCCAGGAGCCGTCGGGCGCAGCCCACGTCTCCGCGGTCGGCGATCACTCAACCACCGCACGACCCCGGCGCGCGATTCATGACCGCGTGACCCGGCGCGCCCGTGTCGGGAGCCGTGGCTGACCGCGCGGCAGGCGCCCGGTAGTCTGGTCGCCGCAACTGGAGGATTCGCCTAGTGGCCTATGGCGCTCGCTTGGAAAGCGGGTTGGGTGCAAGCCCTCGGGAGTTCGAATCTCCCATCCTCCGCAGGTACAGCCCCGCCACGGCGGCGAGCGTGAGCACCCCCCGGCCAGCGCGGCCGGGGCCGGCCGCTCGCCCAGGAGAGCCGTGGCGAGCACGGTCGCCGTCAGCGGCTCCGGCAGCGGCAGCGGCAGCGGCACGATCGCGGCCACCGCCGCGGGGACCGTGCGCACCCGGGTGAGGAACAGCCCGTAGGCCAGCGCGCTGGGCACCACCCCCAGGTAGACCAGCACTCCAGGCCCACCGGGGCGCCCGGCAGGTGCACCCCGGTGGCCAGCGCCACCGGGGGTGAGCAGCAGTGCCCCACCGGTGAAGTCGGCCGTCGAGGTCGGGACGCCTCCGGTCGCCAGGCCGGAGCTGACGACGGCGGCGGCGTAGGCGCCGGCGCAGCCCACGGCCATGAGCGCTCCCAGGACGACGGTGTCCCCGGTGTCTGCCACCGGCGGACGTGCCGACCAGCAGCGCGAGCCCGAGCGAGACCAGCATGGCGATGCTGACCCCGGCGGGTGAGCAGCTGCACGGCGATCAGCACGACGGCGCCGATCGCCATCCGTTACCAGGCCACCCCCAGAGGTCCGAGGTCGCTGCGCCGGGCGACGACGTCGCCGCTGATCCCGGAGGTGCCCAGCACAGGGCGGCGCCGACCACCAGCAGGAAGCCCCGGGCGGGTGACGTGGTGGCGCGAGCCGCGGCATGTCGGGAGGAGCGTCCTCTACAGTGGGGGCGACCCCTCGTGCGGCGTCATCCTGTGAACCTCCCCAGGGCCGGAAGGCAGCAAGGATAAGCGGGCTCTGACGGGTGTGCGGGGGGTCCCTTGCTGTCCTGACTCCTGCCGCGGGCACAGTCCGCCCCGGCCGGTGGCCGGATGCGCCGGAGCGTCGGTGGGGCCACGTAACCTCAGCGACCGTGGCACTGGCTCTGTACCGGAAGTACCGCCCGGCGACCTTCGCCGAGGTGGTCGGTCAGGAGCACGTCACATCGCCCCTGGTCAACGCCATCGACAAGGGGCGGATCAACCACGCCTACCTGTTCAGCGGCCCGCGCGGCTGTGGGAAGACGTCGTCGGCGCGCATCCTCGCCCGGTCGTTGAACTGCGTGCAGGGCCCGACGTCCACCCCGTGCGGCGTGTGCCCCTCCTGCGTGGCGCTGGCGCCCGACGGCCCCGGGTCGCTGGACGTGATGGAGATCGACGCGGCCAGCCACGGCGGTGTCGACGACGCCCGCGAGCTGCGGGAGCGCGCGTTCTTCGCGCCGGTCAACAGCCGCTACAAGGTCTACATCGTCGACGAGGCGCACATGGTCACCACGCAGGGCTTCAACGCCCTGCTCAAGGTGGTCGAGGAGCCGCCGGAGTTCCTGGTCTTCGTCTTCGCCACCACCGAGCCGGACAAGGTCCTGCCGACCATCCGCTCGCGCACCCACCACTACCCGTTCCGGCTGGTACCCCCGAGCACGCTGCGCGGCCTGCTGGAGAAGACCTGCGCCGCCGAGGGCGTGACGGTCGAGCCGACCGTCTTCCCGCTGGTGGTGCGTGCCGGCGGCGGTTCGGTGCGTGACTCGCTGTCCATCCTCGACCAGTTACTGGCCGGCGCCGGCCCCGAGGGGGTCACCTACCGCAGCGCGGTCGGCCTGCTGGGCGTTACCGACGACGCGCTGCTCGACGAGACCGTCGACGCGCTGGCCGCCTCGGACGCGCCGGGGGTCTTCCGGGCTGTCGACCGGGTCGTCGAGGCCGGTCACGACCCGCGCCGGTTCGCCACCGACCTGCTCGACCGGCTCCGTGACCTGATCGTGCTCGACGCCGTTCCGGAGGCCGGGGGCAACGGGCTCCTCGACAGCCCGCCCGACCGGATGGACGTGATGAGCCGACAGGCGCAGGCGCTCGGCGCCGCAACCTTGTCCCGGCTGGCCGACACGGTCCACGAGGGCCTGACGGAGATGCGCGGGACGACGGCGCCCCGGCTGCTCCTGGAGCTCGTCTGCGCCCGGATGCTGCTGCCCGGTGTCGACGGCTCGGCCGTGGCTACCCTCCAGCGCCTCGAACGGCTCGAGCGGCGGATGTCGATCGCCGGTGAGCACGCCGGCCGGCCGCTGTCGGAGATCGCGGCGCCCGCGCCCGCGCCGGCGGCCCGTCCGGCCCTCGACCCAACCCCCGCCCCGGCTCCGGCCCCCGCGCGGACGCCGGCTCCCGGCCCAACCCCCGCCCCCATCCCCGCTCCGGCCCCCGCGCGGACGCCCGAGCCCGCAGCCGACCGGCCGGGGGAGTCGGCGGCCGCGGCCGCGGCGCGCAAGGCCTACGTGCGCCCGTCGCAGACACGCTCGGGCGCCGAGCCGACACCGTCCGCACCCGCCGCAGCGCCAGCTGCCGAGGGCGTCGACGGCTGGCCGACCACTGCCCGCCCCGGCGCGATGGCCGCGGCCGCAGCCCCGGCCGCAGCCCCCGCCCCCACCGCCCCGACGGACACCCCGGTGCCTGCGACCGCCGACGACGACTGGCCGGCGACCGTGCCGCCGGGCTCCGCCGCGGCCGGTCCGCCTGCCGCGGCTCCGCCGGCGGCGGCCCCGCCGGCGGCGCAGGAGCCCGTGCCCGCGCAGCAGCCGGCCCGCGGTCCCGCCGTCGCCGCCGGCGAGCCGGAGATCCCGCTGCCGCCCGAACCCGACGACGACGAGGACTGGCCGCGGACCACGCGTTCCTCGGCGTCCTCCCCGGCTGCCGGGCGACCGGCACCGGCACCTCGGGCCGCGGCAGAACACTCCCCGGCGCCCCGCGGCGGGGAGCCGACCCCGCTGGTGTCGGCCGATCCCGAGCCGGCCGCTGCCGACGGTGCGCTCACCACCGCCGACGTGCGCCGGATCTGGCCCGAGCTGCTGTCGGTCGTGAAGCGGCACAAGCGCACGACTGAGGCGCTGCTGAAGAGTGCGCAGGTGCACGACCTGACCAACGGCACGCTCACCCTGGCGGCAACATCCCCGGCGCTGGCCAAGATGCTCGGGGACGACCTGAACAGGGACATCGTCCGGCAGGCGCTGGAGGAGCTGCTCGGCGTCCGGTGGAAGGTGCAGGCCGTCGTCGACACCCCCGGCCGGCCGGCCCCGGGCACGCCGCCGCCCAGTCCGGAGGCGGCCCGCGCGGCGACCCGCGCTGCGGAGACCGCCGAGGCCGACGAACTGCTGGCCGAGCGGGCCGCCGACGTCGCGGACGGCGGTGGCGACGCAGCCCCGGCGCTGGACGCCGAGCAGGCCGCGCTTCAGCTGCTGCGCACCCAGCTCGGCGCCCGCCCGATCGACAGCTGAGGCGCCGCCTCGATCGTCGAGTGACACCGGAACGTGGATCCGAACAGTGTCCGTCCACCCTGTCGTGCCACTCGACGCCGGGCGGCCCGTCCGGGCGGCTCATTGCCGGGCGGCGAGCCACCGGTGGACGAGCTCGGCGGCCGCCGGCAGGTCGGGGACCACGACGTCTGCCGCGGCCAGCTCCTCGGCGCGATGTGTCGCGGCGACGGCGAGGACTCGCATGGTGGCCGCCCGGGCGGCCGCCACTCCAGCGGGGGAGTCCTCCACCACCAGGGCAGCGCGCGGGGCTACCTGGAGGCGGCGCGCCGCGCGCAGGAAGCACTCAGGATCGGGCTTGCCGGCGTCGACGTCCTCGCCACCCACCAGCACGTCGGGCAGCGGCAGCCCGTTGCGCAGGAAACGCTCGCGGGTCGCGGAGCCGGAGCCGCTCGTCACGACCGCCCAACGGCCGACGGGCAGCCCGTCCAGCAGGTCAGCGGCTCCCGCGAACGCCCGGAACTGCGGCTCGGCCCCGACGACGAGCCGGTCCAGGACGAGGCGCTCGACGGTGGGGTCCAGGTGGGCCGCAACGTCCCGAACCGTCTCCTCGGGCCGCCGTCCATGGATCGCCGTCCAGACGGTGTCGGCGTCCAGCGCGTGGGTGGCGGCCCACGCGCCCCACACCGTCCGGTAGGCAGCCCAGGAGTCGATGAGCACGCCATCGACGTCGAAGAGCACCACGGTCATGGGCCCACCCTGCGGCATGTCCGGGAACTTGGCGCCCACGTCCGCACGGGTCCGCGCCGAGCACCTACTCTCGGGGCATGGGACCCGGAGGCCAGCCAGACATGGCGCAGCTGATGAAGGCCGCGCAAGAGATGCAGCAGCAGCTGGCTGCCGCCCAGGCCGAACTCGCCGCGGCCGAGGTGACCGGCTCGGCCGGCGGTGGCCTGGTCACCGCCACGATGACGGGCAGTGGTGAGCTGACCGCGCTGACCATCGCCCCGGACGCCGTCGACCCCGACGACATCGAGACCCTGCAGGACCTCGTGGTCGCCGCCGTCCGGGACGCCCACCGTGCCGTGGGGGAGCTGGCCGCGAACGCGATGGGCCCGCTGGCCGGCGGCCTCGGTGGCGGCGGCGCGCTGGGGCTGCCCGGCTTCTGATCCACCCCCGGCGGCCGGCCGGAGCGTTCCGCGCCCCGGCCGCCGCCCCTCGACGAGGAGCACCGTGTACGAGGGCGCTGTCCAGGACCTGATCGACGAGCTCGGCCGGCTGCCCGGTGTCGGGCCGAAGAGCGCGCAGCGCATCGCCTTCCACCTGCTGGCTTCCGAGTCCGCTGACGTGACCCGACTGGTCGCCGCGCTCCAGCGGGTCCAGGCCGAGGTCCGCTTCTGCACCATCTGCTTCAACGTCGCCGAGGCCGAGCAGTGCCGCATCTGCCGCGATCCGCGCCGCTCGCTGGACGTCATCTGCGTCGTGGAGGAGCCCAAGGACGTCGTGGCGATCGAGCGCACCCGGGAGTTCAAGGGCCGCTACCACGTCCTGGGCGGGGCGATCAGCCCCATCGAGGGTATCGGCCCGGACGACCTGCGGGTCAAGGAGCTGATGACCCGGCTGATGAACGGCCAGGTCACCGAGCTGATCATCGCCACCGACCCGAACCTGGAGGGTGAGGCGACCGCGGCCTACCTCGCCCGGCTGGTCGGCCCGATGGGCCTGGCCGTCTCCCGGCTGGCCAGCGGGCTGCCGGTCGGCGGCGACCTGGAGTACGCCGACGAGGTCACCCTCGGTCGGGCCTTCGAGGGCCGCCGCCGCATCGACGCCTGAGCTGCGGTTCTGCGGCCGCTGTCCGTGACGTGGAATCACACGCCTGAAATCCACGCCAAGCAGGCATTTGGTTGGCGCGAGTGGGTTGATCCGTGACCTGGCGCAGTCCCTCATCGCCTATCCGTACGTCGACGTCTCGAGGACGGCGGCGCGTTTGCAGAGTTTCTTCCAGACCGTCCACAAGGCCGTGGCCCGGCTGGTGGAACTGGGCATCCTCCGCGAGAGAACGGCGCGATCATACGGACGTCTCTTCGAGGCTCCAGCCGTGGTGCGAGTCCTGACCGCTCGGGACGTCCCAGCCTCGCCCTGAAGCTCGAGTGCAAGGCGAGCGGCGCAGGTCTCGATCCGGTGACGATGGAGACCCCGATCACATCACGGTCACGACCCGCCCCTAGTGTCGCTCACCGCGCCCGTGATCCTCTCGTCCACGGGTGGCCCGGCTCCAGATCGTCCGGCCCCGCGTGGCCGAGAAGGCAGGTCTTCCGCGATGCGACGTCGTTCCCCCACCCGCGTGCTGGCCGCCTCGGCGGCCGCCCTCACCGCCCTGACGATGGCCGCCTGCGCCTCCAGTGACCGGAATGCCGCCGACGAGGGGGGCAGCAGCGCCAGCGGTGGCACCCTCGTCTTCGGGGCCGCGGGCGACCCGGCGATGCTCGACCCGGCCTTCGGCAGCGACGGGGAGACCTTCCGCATCTCGCGGCAGATCTTCGACGGCCTGCTCACCACCAAGCCCGGCTCGGCCGACCTGGCCCCATCGCTGGCGAAGAGCTACGACGTCTCCGGCGACGGCCTGGAGTACACGTTCCACCTGGAGGACGGCGTCACCTTCGCCGACGGCACCGACTTCAACGCCGACGCCGTCTGCGCGAACTTCGAGCGCTGGTACAACTTCACCGGCCTGGCCCAGAGCCCGAGCGCGTCCACCTACTGGCAGGACGTCTTCGGCGGCTTCAAGGACACCCCGAACACCCCGAACATCTACAAGAGCTGCGCGGCCAGTGACGACGCGACCGCCGTCGTCACGCTCAACCAGGTGACCAGCAAGTTCCCCGCGGCGCTCACCCTGCCGAGCTTCTCGATGCAGAGCCCCACCGCCATGGAGAAGTACGACGCGGACAACCTGTCCGGCAACGACGACGCACTCACCTACCCGGCGTACGCCCTCGAGCACCCGACCGGCACCGGCCCCTTCACGTTCGACAGCTGGGACCGCGGCAACGGCGAGGTGACCCTGGTCCGCAACGAGGACTACTGGGGCGACAAGGCCAAGCTGGACAAGATCATCTTCCGGACCATCTCCGACGGGAACACCCGCCGCCAGGAGCTGGAGGCGGGCTCCATCGACGGGTACGACCTGGTCGCCCCCGCCGACTACGACTCGCTGGACCAGGCGGGTTTCCAGGTGCTGCCGCGTGACCCGTTCAACATCCTCTACCTGGGCATCAACGCCGGTGGCGTCGCCGGCACCTCCGCGAACCCCGCCCTGCAGGACGTACGGGTCCGGCAGGCACTCGCCTACGCCATCGACCGCGACACGATCGTCAACTCGCTGCTGCCCGCCGGCGCGGAGAAGGCGATCGAGTTCATGCCGCCGTCCGTCGACGGCTGGACCGACGACGTCACCACCTACGACTACGACCCGGCCAAGGCGCGTCAGCTGCTGACCGAGGCCGGTGCGCTCAACATGAAGCTGCGGTTCTACTACCCGACCGACGTCAGCCGCCCGTACCTGCCGGACCCGGCCGCGATGTTCCAGGTCATCAGCAAGAATCTCACCGACGCCGGTTTCACCATCGAGGCCGTGTCGCTGCCGTGGAGCCCGGACTACCTCAACGCCGTCCAGGCCGGGCAGGCCGACATCCACCTCCTCGGGTGGACGGGTGACTACAACGACGCCTACAACTTCATCGGCACCTTCTTCGCGGCCAAGGCCGACGGTGCGGCGAAGGCCGAGTTCGGTGCCTTCCGCGACCAGGGCATATTCGACGCCCTGGCCAAGGCGGACGGCGCGCCCGACGCAGAGACCCGTACGGTCGACTACCAGGAGGCCAACCGGCTGATCATGGACTACCTGCCGGGGGTCCCGATCTCGCACTCGCCGCCGGCGCTGGTCGTCGCCGGTGACGTCGACGGGCTGGTCCCCAGCCCGCTGACCGCCGAGGACTTCGCGCCTGTCACGATCGGCAACTGACACCTTCCGCCGGGGCGGCCCGTCCAGGGCCGCCCCGGCGGGGTGTCCATCTCCGACCGGTCGACCGGAAAGGCTGACCCGAGCACGTGCTCCGTTTCATCGTCCGGCGGCTCCTGCAGCTGATCCCCATCCTGCTGGGCCTGTCGGTCCTCCTCTTCGCCTGGCTGCGCGCCCTGCCTGGGGGGCCCGCCCAGGCGGCACTCGGTGAACGCGCGACGCCCGAGGACATCGCCCGGTACAACGACGCCTTCGGGCTCGACCAGCCGATCATCGTCCAGTACCTGAAGTTCCTCGGCCGAGCGCTGCGGCTTGACTTCGGCACCAGCTCCCGGACCGGCCGCGCGGTGACCACCGAGTTCCTCGAGCGGTTCCCGGGCACGGTCGAGCTCACCGTCTTCGCGATGATCGTCGCCATCGGGATCGGCATCCCGGTCGGCTACCTGGCCGCCCGGCGGCACGGCAGCTGGATCGACTCGACCTCGGTCATCGGGTCGCTGCTCGGTGTGGCCATCCCGGTGTTCTTCCTGGCGTACATGCTCCGGCTGGTCTTCGCCGTCGACCTGGGATGGTTGCCCGGTTCAGGCCGGCAGGACGTGCGGATGGACGCCACGCACGTGACCAACTTCTATGTCCTGGACGGCCTGCTGACCCGCGAGTGGGACGCCGCGTGGGACGCCCTGGTGCACCTGGTGCTGCCCGGCATCGCGCTGGGCACCATCCCGCTGGCCATCATCGTGCGGATCACCCGGGCCTCCGTCCTCGACGTGGTCAACGAGGACTACGTCCGGACGGCGAACGCCAAGGGTCTGGCGAACGCGACCGTCCGGCGCCGGCACATCATCCGCAACGCTCTGCTCCCGGTCTCCACGACCATCGGGTTGCAGACCGGCCTGCTGCTGTCCGGCGCCGTCCTCACCGAGACGGTGTTCGCCTTCGGCGGGGTCGGCTCGGCCCTGCGGGAGGCGATCAGCAACCGGGACTACTCGATTCTGCAGGGCTTCATCCTCATCCTGGCGGTGATGTACGTGCTGGTGAACCTGCTGGTCGACATCTCCTACGGGCTGCTCGACCCCCGGGTGAGGGTCCGGTGACGGCGGCGCTGGGCCACCGCCGGGAAAAGATCGACGCCCTCGCCGCCCGGGCCGGCCAGGTCCCCGCCGACGGCGGCGGCGTCTCGCTGACCAAGAGCGCGTTCCGCCGGCTGCGCCGCGACCCGGTGGCGATCATCGGCGCGGTCATCGTGGTCGTGTTCCTGCTGGTCGCCGCGTTCGCTCCGCTGCTGGCGCCGCGCGACCCGCTGGAGCAGGCGCTGCTGTCGCAGGTGCGCCAAGGCTCCATCCCCGGCGCGCAGGACGGTTTCCCGCTCGGGGTCGACCAGTTGGGCCGTGACGTGCTGTCCCGGCTGATCTACGGCTCGCGGCAGTCGCTGATGATCGGCGTCATCTCCACCGTGCTCGGGGCCGTGGTCGGCATGGCGCTGGGCGTGCTCGCCGGGGCATTCGGGGGCTGGGCCGACACCCTGGTCATGCGGTTCGTCGACATCCTGCTGTCGATCCCCGGCCTGCTGATGGCGATCAGCATCTCGGTACTGCTCGGGCAGAACCAGTACGCCCTGATGATCGCCATCGCGGTCACCCAGGTGCCGGTGTTCGCCCGCCTGCTGCGGGGCTCGATGCTCGCCCAGCGCGACAGCGACTACGCCCTCGCCACCAAGGCACTGGGTGTGAAACGCAGCCGGATCGTCTTCACGCACGTGCTGCCCAACTCGCTGTCCCCGGTGATCGTGCAGGGCACGCTGTCGCTGGCCACCGCGATCATCGAGGCCGCGGCGCTGAGCTTCCTGGGCCTGGGTGACCCGGACATCAGCCGGCCCGAATGGGGCGCGATGCTGGCCAGCGCCCAGGCCGTGCTGTCCTTCCGGCCGCAGCTGGCCATCTACCCGGCGCTGTGCATCATCGTCGTGGCGCTGGGCTTCACCCTGCTGGGCGAGTCGTTGCGCGAGGCCCTGGACCCCAAGTTCCGCCGATGAGGCCGGCCGAGAGGAGTGATCAGTGAGCACCGCGTTCAGCGCCGGCATCCGCACCGCGCTGGCCGGGCAGGCCCCGGTGCTGGAGGTCGAGGAGCTCTCGGTGCGCTTCACCCGCCGCGGTGAGGCCGGCACCCAGGCCGTCGACGGCGTCAGCTTCTCGGTGGCGCCGGGGGAGACGATCGGCCTGGTGGGCGAGTCCGGCTGTGGGAAGTCGGTGACCTCGCTGGCGGTCATGGGTCTGCTGCCCGGCCGCGGCGTGCAGGTCGGCGGCTCGGTACGGCTCGACGGCCAGGAGCTGGTCGGTGCCGGCGACCGGACGCTGCGCAAGCTGCGCGGCGCCGACATGGCCATGGTCTTCCAGGACCCCCTCTCCTCGCTCAACCCGACCGTGACCATCGGCGTCCAAGTCACCGAGGTGCTGCGCCAGCACCGGGGCATGAACGGCAAGGAGGCCACCGAGGAGGCGGCCGACCTGCTGGACCGGGTGGGCATCCCGGACCCCCGCCGCCGCCTCGGGGAGTACCCGCACCAGCTCTCCGGCGGCATGCGGCAGCGGGCGCTGATCGCCATGTCGCTGGCCTGCTCGCCGCGGCTGCTGATCGCCGACGAACCGACGACGGCCCTCGACGTCACCATCCAGGCGCAGATCCTGGAGCTGCTGCGCGAGCTCGTGCAGGGCTCCGGGACGGCGCTGGTGATGATCACCCACGACCTGGGCGTTGTCGCCGGGCTGTGCGACCGGGTGCACGTCATGTACGCCGGCAAGATCATCGAGACCGCTGAGCGGCGCGACCTGTTCGCCCGGCCCCGGCATCCCTACACCGGGGGCCTGCTCGCGTCGGTCCCGCGGTTGGACACCCCCCGCGGCACCGCGCTCACACCGATCCGCGGATCGGCCCGGGACGCCATCCCGTGGGCGCAGGGCTGCGCCTTCGCCCCGCGCTGCGACTCCGGCCAGGACGACTGCCTCACCGAGGTGGCCGGCACCACCGTGCCACTGGAGGACGACGGCCCCGGGCGCGAGCTGCGCTGCCGCCACCCGCTGGCGACGGCTCCCGTCGCCGGCTCGCCGACCACCTCCGGAGCCGACCGATGACCACCGCTGGCCAGCCGCTGCTGCAGGTCGAGGGCCTCAAGGTGCACTTCCCGATCAAGCGCGGGCTGTTCATCGACCGCACCGTCGGCCACGTCCGGGCGGTGGACGGCGTCGACCTGTCCATCGACGCGGGCACGACCTACGGGCTGGTGGGGGAGTCCGGGTGCGGCAAGTCGACGCTCGGCCGCGCGATTCTGCGCCTGACCGAGCCGACCGCCGGCAAGGTCCTCTTCGACGGCACCGACGTGGCCGCACTGAAGCCCGCCGCGATGCGGCACATGCGCCGCCGCATGCAGATGGTCTTCCAGGACCCGCTCGGGTCGCTGGACCCGCGGCAGGACGTCGAGTCCCTGCTCGCCGAGCCGCTGCACGCCCACGGCCTGGGCGGTGACAAGGCGGCCATTGCCCGGCGGCTCCGCGAGCTGCTCGACGCCGTTGGGCTGCCCGCGGCCTCGCTGCGCCGCTATCCGCACGAGTTCTCCGGCGGTCAGCGGCAGCGGATCGGCATCGCCCGGGCGATCACCGTCGAGCCCGACCTGCTCATCGCCGACGAGCCGGTGTCCGCCCTCGACGTCTCGGTGCAGGCCCAGGTGCTCAACCTGCTCGAGGAGCTGCAGCAGCGACTCGGCCTCACCTACCTGGTCATCGCGCACGACCTGGCGGTGGTACGCCACATCAGCGACGTCGTCGGGGTCATGTACCTGGGGTCACTGGTGGAGCAGGCGCCGGCCGACGCGCTCTACGAGCAGCCGCTGCACCCCTACACCCGCTCGCTGATGAGCGCCGTCCCGGTGCCGGACCCGGTGGTCGAGGACTCCCGGGAGCGGATCCTGCTCGCCGGTGACCTGCCCTCCCCGGCGAACCCGCCGTCGGGCTGCCGGTTCCACACCCGGTGCCCCTGGCGGCAGGAGACCCGTTGCGACGACGAGGCGCCGGCTCTGCGGGAGCTCGCGCCCGGCCACCTGGTCAGCTGCCACTGGGCCGAGCAGATCGAGGCGGGTGTGCTGCAGCCGAAGTCCGCCGAGGAGGTCGCCGCCACGCAGGGGGTGTCGGTTGCGGCCACCGGCTCCGCACGCGAGGACGACGCGGGTCTCATCGGCGGCGTCGACCAGCCGATCGAGTTCCACTGAAGAAGGACCCCGTCCTGTAGAAGGACCCCGTCCTGGGTCCCCTCGCAGGCTCGGGGACGCCCTGGACGGGGCCGACGCTCGGGGAGGCCAAGGAAGGAGCCGATCAGTCGAGGACGACGACTTCCTCTCCCCGGCGCAGGGCCCGACGTACCCGCAGCGGCACGACCCGGCCGAGGACCCGGACCAGCTGGGCGTAGACCGGTGCGGGGCCGTGGTAGCCGAGGAGGCCGCGCGGCCCGCTGACCATGTCGCCGGTGTCGACGTCGTAGCGGCTCTGGTGCCAGGGGCACACCAGGCACCCGTCGGCGTCGATGCTGCCCGCGGAGAGGTCGGCGAGTTGGTGCCGGCAGCGCCGGGAGACGGCGAACAGGCGGCCGTCGGCGTTGCCGACCGCCCAGTCCCCGGCGCGGCGCACGGCGCCGGGCGGGAGGTCGGCGGCGGGCACGCGGACGGGATCGGGCACGGGGCGGCTCCTCGGTGGGTGCGGTCGGTGCGGGACCCCATACCCACCGCGGCGACCGGCAGACGCCCTGGTGGGAGGCGCTGGAACTGTCGGTGGCCGGTGGGATGGTTCCCTCCCGAAACAGAGGAGAGACCATGCCCACACGAGACACCGCCTGGCCCAACGGCACACCGTGCTGGGTCGACCTGGGCGCGCCCGACGTGCCGGCCGCGCAGGCCTTCTACACCGCCGTCCTGGGCTGGACCTACACCGGCGGCCAGCCGGAGTTCGGCGGCTACCTGACCTGCCAGGTCGGCGGCCGCGACGCCGCCAGACTGGGCCCACAACAGGACACCGCCGACCCGCCCCGCTGGACGACGTACTTCGCTGCCGACGACGCCGACGCGGTGGCCGCGCGTATCACCGAGGCGGGCGGCACCGTGGTCTTCCCGCCGATGGACGTGGGCCCGATGGGGCGCATGGCGATCGCGCTCGACCCGCAGGGGAACCCCTTCGGGCTGTGGCAGGGCGGTCTGAACACCGGCGTGCACGTCTACGGCGAGCCCGGTGCGCTGGTCTGGAACGAGGCCGCGGTCGCCGACCCGGCCGCTGCGCGGGAGTTCTACGGCGCGGTCTTCGGCTTCACCTTCGAGGAGGTGCCCGGCACCGGGGGCTACACGACCTTCGCCACCGGCGAGCGACCGATGGGCGGGCTCGGCGGCCTGACCGGCGGCGCCCCGGCGGGCTGGGCGACCTGCTTCTCGGTCGCCTCCACCGACGCCGCCCTCGAGACCGTGGTGGCCGGCGGGGGCGCGGTGACCATGCCGGCGATGGACACCGAGTTCGGCCGGTTCGCCGTGGTCACCGACCCGTGGGGCGCGGCATTCTCGGTGATGCAGGAGCCTGCGGCGCACAGCTGACCTGGAGGCGACGAGCCCGGCCCCGGCAGATCAGCCGCTGAGCTGCCCATACACGTGGTCCGGGCGCAGCCGCACGACCAGCCGGCGCTCGGCGACCATCGCCGTCCGGTACTCCCGCCAGTCCGGATGCTCGCCGGAGACCGCGCGGTAGTACTCGACCAGTTCGTCGGCGGTGGCGTCGTCGGGGTCGGCGGTCGGCGGCGTGAGCTCCGCGGTGCCCTCCACCACGACGTAGCTCCAGAAGTCCGGGGAGGTGACGTGCAGGCTGGCCCGCGGGTCGGTGGCCAGGTTGCGGGTCTTGGCCCGGTCGGCGGTCACCGAGATCCGCACCAGCGGGGCGGCGGCGTCGAACGCATAGCCGACGTTGGACAGCTGGGGTCGGCCGTCCCGCTTGAGCGTGGCGAGCACCCCCCAGCGCTGTCCGGCGACGAAGTCGAGCAGTCGCGGGTCAAGGGGAGCCGGGGACGGAGTGGTCATGGTCCTCGCAACGCCGTCCGGCCCGGCGATCGTCCCGTCCGGGCGCCGATGTGGACGGGCGAACTCCCCCCAGCCGGGCTTCCGCCGCCGAGACGGGGGTCAGCGCTCGCGGCCGCGGGGCTTGAGCGGCGGGGGTGGCAGCGGGGGGACGTCGAGCCGCTCGCCCTCGCCGAACCCGGCGACCTCGCCGAACCGCTCGTGCTCGGCCCACGAGCTGGCGAAGTCGGCGATCTCGTCAGCCCTACTCCACCGGGACGGCGACGGTGCCGTCTGCCTGGCCGGTCTCGCCCCGCACCCCGGCGTGGGCGACGTGCTGGGCCGGGATCGTGCCCAGCCGGCCGGCGCTGTGGTCGGTGAACGCGTCCAGAACCTCCTGCCGGGTGTTCATCACGAACGGCCCGTACATGGCGATCGGCTCACGGATCGGCCGCCCCCCGAGCACGACGACGTCCAGCGACGGCGTCCGGGAGTCCTGGTGGGTGGCGCCGCGGACGGTCACGGTGTCACCGGGACCGAGGACGGCGAGTTGGCCGGTGGTCACCGGGGCGCCGTCGATGCCCACGGAGCCGTTGCCGGACAGCACGTAGACCAGTGCATTGAAGCCCGGGTCCCAGGGGAGGTCGAGGGTGGCGCCGGGGGCGATCGTCGCGTGCACCATGGCCATCGGGGTGTACGTCGTCCCGGGGCCGCGGTGGCCGCCGACGTCCCCGGCGATGACCCGCAGGAACGCGCCGCCGTCCGGGCTGGCGAGCAGCAACGACCGGTCGGCGCGCAGGTCCTGGTAGCGGGGCTCGACCCACTTCTGCGCCTTGGGCAGGTTCACCCACAGCTGCAGGCCGTGGAACAGCCCACCGCTGATGACGAGGGACTCCGGTGGCGCCTCGATGTGCAGCACGCCGCCGCCGGCGGTCATCCATTGTGTGTCGCCGTTGCTGATCGTCCCGCCGCCGCCGTGGCTGTCGGCGTGCTCGAAGGTGCCGTCGATGATGTAGGTGACGGTCTCGAAGCCGCGGTGCGGGTGCCAGGAGGTGCCCTTGGGCTCACCGGGGGCGTACTCGACCTCACCCATCTGGTCCATGTGCAGGAACGGGTCCAGGTCGCGCAGGTCCACCCCGGCAAAGGCGCGGCGCACCGGGAAGCCGTCGCCCTCGAAGCCGGCCGGTGCGGTGGTCACCGACCGGACCCGCCGGCGGACGGTGCGGGGGGCCGACAACGGGACCCGCGGCAGGGTGGTGGTGTCCTCGACGGTCACGGCGGGCATGGTGTCTCATTTCGGTTGAGTGCTCAACTACTGACCACTGTAAGCCGGCGCACCCCCGATGTCTTCCACGTCAGTTCCAGCGGTCGAGTCCAGGCCCGCTGAGGTCCGGCAGCGCGGTGCCGCGGCCGAGCAGGCCCAGCAGCAGCGCGTCGCCGGCTCCGCGGACCTCCGGGTCGCCGGGCTCCCCGTGCGTCCAGTCCAGGTCCGTTGCCACCAGACGCAGACCGGCGGCCCGCTGGCGGCTGCCGAACGGGCCACCGAGCACGACGGCGGTGTCCAGCGCGCACCGCAGCCGATCCGGGGGCGTGGGTCGCGGCCGGTCCAGTGGTCGGCGGACGTCCTGGTGGTGGCTGACCGCCTCGACCAGCATCTGCCCCGGTGTCCCACCCGGGGGCGTACGCCGGCTCGTCACCGCGGAGTGCCACCCGGCCAGCAGTGTGGTCAGCGGTGCCGACCCCCGACGCACCCCCGAACGTTGCAGGAAGCGGTCGACGTCGAAGCCGGCCCGGACCATCCCCACCACCGCCGTGCTGAGCGGGGTGTCGGTGGCCATCGTCAGGTGGCCGACCACATCGCGGACCCGCCAGCCGGTGCACAGCGACGCCGCATCCCACTCCGGCGCGGGCAGCTCCTGGAGCAACTCCAGCAGGTCGCGCCGCTCGTCCACCACGTGCGCCCACAGCTGGTCGTCGTCCACACGGCTGACCGTGCTGGCTGCGGCGCCGGAGGGCAAGCCCTGCATGCGGCGGGTCGCTCACCCGGCTGGCGTGACCGACGCTGCGGCGGCCTGGGATGCTGGAGACCTATGAGCGCACCCTTGAACCTGGTCAACATCGAACGGGTGCACAAGGCGCACGGCACCACCGTGATCCTGGACGACGTCTCCCTCGGCGTGGCCGCCGGTGAACGCATCGGCGTCGTCGGCCGCAACGGCGGCGGGAAGTCGACCCTGCTCGGCGTGCTGACCGGCGCCCAGGAGCCCGACTCCGGCCGGGTCACCCGCCGCGGCGACCTGGCGATGGGCGTCCTCGACCAGTCCGGCACCCTCCCCGAGGGGACGACGGTGCGCGACGTCGTCCTGCCGGTCTCCCGGTTCGCCGCCGAGCACGAGTGGGCCGGCGACGCCGCCGTCCGGTCGGTGCTCAGCGGGCTGGAGCTGGACCGCCTCGGGCTGGACTCCCCGGTGGCGCCGATGTCCGGTGGCGAGCGCCGCCGCGTGGCGCTGGCCGCGCAGCTGATCCGCCCGCTGGACCTGCTGGTACTCGACGAGCCGACCAACCACCTGGATGTCGAAGGGGTGGCCTGGCTCGCGGAGTACGTGCGGCAGCGGGCGGGCGGCCTCGTCGTCGTCACCCACGACCGGTGGTTCCTCGACGAGGTCTGCACCACCACGTGGGAGGTCGCCGACGGCAGCGTGCACTCCTACGACGGTGGCTACTCCGCCTACACGCTGGCCCGCGCCGAGCGGGCGCGCATCGCCTCGGTCACCGAGGACCGCCGGCTCAACCTGGTCCGCAAGGAGCTCGCCTGGCTGCGCCGCGGCCCGCCGGCCCGCACGAGCAAGCCGAAGTTCCGGATCGAGGCCGCGCAGGCGCTGATCGCCGACGAGCCGCCGGCCCGGGACACCATGGCGCTGGCCGGCTTCGCCGCCCGGCGGCTGGGCAAGACCGTCTACGACGTCGAGGACGTCGACTACGCCGTACAGACCGAGGACGGCCCGCGGATCCTGTTCAAGGACCTGACCTGGCACGTCGGGCCGGGCGACCGGATCGGCATCGTCGGGGTGAACGGCGCAGGGAAGACCTCGCTGCTCAAGCTGCTGGTCGGGGAGAACCGGCCGGACGACGGAACGGTCGTCGTCGGCCAGACGGTCGCGCCTGCCTACCTGTCCCAGCACGTCACCGAGCTGCCGCCGCGCGCCCGGGTGCTGGAGGCCGTGCAGGACGTGGCCCGGATCGCCCGGATCGGCAACCAGGAGATCTCCGCCTCCACGCTGGCCGAGCGCTTCGGGTTCGCCGCCAACCGGCAGTGGACGCCGGTCGGGGACCTGTCGGGTGGCGAACGGCGGCGGCTGCAGCTGCTCCGGCTGCTGATGGCCGAGCCGAACGTACTGCTGCTCGACGAGCCCACCAACGACCTGGACATCGACACGCTGACCGCGCTGGAGGACCTGCTCGACAGCTTTCCCGGCACGGTGCTGGTCGTCAGCCACGACCGGTACTTCGTCGACCGGGTCTGCGACTCGGTGGTGGCGCTGCTCGGCGACGGCTCCCTCGCCGCATTGCCCGGCGGGGTCGAGGAGTACCTGGACCGTCGGGCCGCCGGTGGTGCCCCGCTCACCACGGCCACCGGTGGGTCCTCCGGCGGCGTCGCTCCAGCGCCGGTGGCCTCGGCGGCCGATGCCCGGGCCGCCCGCAAGGAGGCCTCCCGGCTGGAGCGCCGGATGCTCAAGCTGGACGCGGACGAGAAGAAGCTGCACGAGCAGCTGGCGGCGGCCGCGACCGATTACGCCCGGACCGCCGAGCTCGACGCCCAGCTCAAGGCGGTGCAGGCGGAGAAGGAGCAGGTCGAGACCGACTGGCTGGCCGCCGCAGAGGTCGCGGAGGGCTGAGCGGGGGCTCGAGCCCCCGCGGTGGCCAAAGTGGCCACTTTGTCCGCGGGGCCCCGTCAGGCCGGGCGGTCGTCGTGGTGCCGGCTGGCCTGGAAGGCGAGCACGTCGCGCAGCAGCAGCCGGCGGTGCCGGGCCGGCTGGTCGAAGGGCAGCACTCCCGCGTCCAGCAGCCGGACCAGGGTCGGGCGGCTGACCCCCAGGAGGTCCGCCGCCTCCTGGGTGGTCACCGTCTGCTCGTGCCGGCTGAGGGTGACCGCGCCGCCGTCGGCCAGGCCGGCGGCGGCCACGGTGAGCACCTCCACCAGCGCCTCCGGCAGCACGACCGGCTCACCCACCGGGCCACTGAGCTGCCACGGGCCGCCGGCGGGCCGCAGCGCTGCGACCTCGGCCAGCGTGGCGGCGTCCCCGGGTGTGGACTGGACCGTGTGCTCGGTGTGGGAACGGTGCACCGCGGCAGCATAGATCGAACAATTCGAATATGCCGGGTAGTCTGAACGGCACACCTCCCCGAGCCGCCGAACCGACGACCCCCGGAGCTCCGTGACCTTCCTGCTCGTCCTCCACCTGCTGGCCGCCCTCGGTGCGCCGCTGCTCGTGCGCTGGTGGGGGCGGCAGGCGTTCCTCGGGCTGGCACTGGTGCCGGCGGCCGCCTGCGGGTGGGTGCTCGCCCAGCTGGGCGCCGTGACCGGCGGCGACGACGTGCGCGAGACGACGTCCTGGGTGCCCGTGCTGGGCCTGGACGTGGCCCTCCGGCTCGACGCGCTCGCGCTCACCCTGGCCGCGCTGGTGACCGGCGTCGGCGCGCTGGTGCTCGTCTACTGCGCCCGGTACTTCGCGCCGGACGAGGAGGGCACCGGCCGGTTCGCCGCCTGCCTCACCGCCTTTGCCGGCTCCATGCTGCTGCTGGTCCTGGCCGACGACGTGTTCCTGCTCTACGTGGCCTGGGAGCTGACCACCGTCTTCTCCTTCCTGCTCATCGGCGGGGCCGGCAACCGGCTCGCCGGACGGCGGGCGGCCGGCCAGGCGCTGGTGCTCACCACCGCCGGCGGCCTGGCGATGCTGGTCGGGCTCGTCCTCATCTCCGACGCCAGCGGCACCCACCTGCTCTCCGAGCTGGTGGCCGACCCCGGCGACGGCACCGCCATGGTGGTCGGCACGCTGCTGGTCCTGGTCGGGGCGATCACCAAGTCGGCGATGGTGCCCTTCCACTTCTGGCTGCCCGCGGCCATGGAGGCGCCGACCCCGGTCAGCGCCTACCTGCACGCCGCGGCCATGGTGAAGGCCGGCATCTATCTGGTGGCCCGGTTGGCCCCGGGGCTGTCCGACGTCCCGGGCTGGCGGCCGGTGGTGCTCGGGCTGGGGCTGACCACCATGCTCGTCGGCGGCTATCGCGCGCTGCGGCAGTGCGACCTCAAGCTGCTGCTGGCCTTCGGCACGGTCAGCCAGCTGGGCTTCCTCATGGTGCTGGTCGGTTCCGGCAGCCGCGAGCTGGCCTCGGCCGGGCTGGTCATGACGGTGGCGCACGCGCTGTTCAAGTCCACCCTCTTCCTCACCGTCGGCGTGATCGACCACGCCACCGGCGTCCGTGACCTGCGGCAGCTCTCCGGCCTGGGCCGGCGGTTGCCGGCGGTAGCGGTCATCGGCACGCTCGCCGCCGCCTCGATGGCCGGCCTGCCGCCGCTGCTGGGCTTCATCGGCAAGGAGGCGGCGCTCACCGCCCTGTGGAACGGCGGGCTGCCCGACCGGACGGCGGCGCTGCTGGTGCTCGCCGGGCTGGTCGCCGGGTCTGCGCTGACCGTCGCCTACAGCGCCCGCTTCGTGTGGGGCGCGTTCGCGCGCAAACCCGGCCTGCCCGCCGCGAGTCCGGAGGTCGCGCACGCCCCCGACTCGCTGTTCCTCGCCGCCCCCGCAGTTCTCGCCGTGCTCGGCCTGGTCGCCGGGCCGGCCGGTCCGCTGCTGGACCACCTCGTCGCCGGGTACGCCGACACACTGCCGTTGATCGCCCCGGAGGCAGAGCACCTCGCGCTCTGGCACGGCGTGCAGCCGGCGCTCGGTCTGTCGGCGCTGTCGCTGCTGGGGGGCGCCGCGCTCTTCGCCGTCCGCGGCCGGGTGTTCGCGCTGCAGCAGCGCCTGTCGTCGCGCGTCTCCGCCGACGAGAGCTACTGGAACGTGCTGCAGGGTCTCGACCGGCTGGCCGTGCTGACCACCGGCACCACCCAGCGCGGCTCGCTGCCGGCCTACCTCGGGACGATTTTGGTCGTGGTGCTCGCGCTGCCGGGCTCGGTGCTGGTGTTCCGGGCACCGTGGCCGGGGGAGTGGCGGGCCTGGGACTCCCCGGTCCAGGCGCTGGTCGGCGTGGTCGTGCTGATCGCCGCCGGGCTCGCCATCCGGATCCGCCAGCGGCTGTCCGCCGTCCTCGTCGTCGGCGTGACCGGCTACGGCCTGGGGGTGCTGTTCGCCCTGCAGGGCGCCCCCGACCTGGCGCTGACCCAGTTCCTCGTCGAGACGCTCACCCTGGTCACCTTCGTGCTGGTGCTGCGCAAGCTGCCTAAGGACATCACCGAGCGGCACCGCCCCCGCGAGCGGGTGGTCCGCGGCCTGCTCGCCGGGTCCATGGGGCTGCTGATGGCCGGCGTGGGTGCGGTCGCGCTGGCCTCCCGGACGGCGACGCCGGTGTCGGTGGACTACCCGGCCGAGGCCTACGAGTTCGGCGGCGGCAAGAACATCGTCAACGTGACCCTGGTCGACATCCGGGCCTGGGACACCCTCGGGGAGATCTCGCTGCTCGTGGTGGCCGCCACGGGCGTGGCCAGCCTGGTCTTCCTGCGCCGGCGCACCGGCGCTGTGCAGCGCGCCGGTGCGGACCACCCCGGCGCCGGCGCGGAGCCGGCCGCCCGGGCGCCGCGCCGCCGCTGGCTGACCGCGAGCGCCACGCTCGCGCCGCACCGCCGGTCGGTGGTGCTCGAGGTGGTCACCCGGGTGCTGTTCCACACCATCGTGGTCTTCTCCCTGTACCTCCTCTTCTCCGGGCACAACGGGCCCGGCGGCGGGTTCGCCGGTGGCCTGGTCGCCGGCCTCGCGTTGGTGCTGCGCTACCTGGCCGGCGGCCGCTATGAGCTGGCCGAGGCCGCCCCGGTCGACCCCGGGGTGCTGCTGGGCGTCGGGTTGCTGTTCGCCGGCGGCACCGGCGCGGTCGGGCTGGCGGTGGGCGCCGAGGTGCTGCAGACGGCGATCCTGCCGGTCCTGGGCGACGTGAAGCTGGTGACGTCGCTGTTCTTCGACGTCGGGGTCTACCTGATCGTGGTCGGCCTGGTGCTCGACGTGTTGCGCAGCCTCGGCGCCGAGCTCGACCGCGCCGACGACGAGGGCGACCCCATCGACCTGAATCCCGGAGAGGTGGTCCTGCGATGACCCCGACAGTCGTCCTGCCCGTGGTCATCGGCGGGCTCTATGCCGCCGGCATCTACCTGCTGCTCGACCGCAGCCTCACCCGTGTGCTGCTCGGGTTCCTGCTGCTGGGCAATGCCACCAACCTGCTGCTGCTGTCCACCGGCGGGGTCGCCGGGCTGGCCCCGATCCTCGGCCTCGGCGAGCCCGGGGAGCTGAGCGACCCGTTGCCGCAGGCGCTGATCCTGACCGCCATCGTGATCACCTTCGGCGTCTCGGCGTTCCTGCTGGCGGTCATCTACCGCTCCTGGCGGCTGGTGCGTCAGGAGGTGGTCGGCGTCGACGAGGAGGACCGCCGGGTGGCGGCCGGACGCCGCACGGACGCCGACGACCTGGACCCCGACGACCTCGCGCCCGAGGACCGGCCGGCCGGGCACGGCGACCACCTGGGCCGCGACCTCAGCGACGCCCAGGTGGAGCGGTTGCTGGACCAGCGGTTCGCCGGCATCGCCTCCGACGACGTCGAGCTCCCGTCGACCCAGGGCGGCCCCCGGTGACCGGGTCGGCGGTGACCAGCGCCCTTGCGCCGCTGCCGGTGCTGCTGCCGCTGCTCGGTGCGGCCGCCGCTCTGCTGGTCGGCCGGCATCCGCGCACCCAGCGGGCGGTGAGCCTGGTCGTGCTCACCGCGGTGGTGGCGGTCTCCGTGGTGCTGCTGCTGTGGGCCGACGCGCAGGGCGCCACCGCGGTGGCCGTCGGTGGCTGGACGCCGCCACTGGGCATCGTGCTCGTGGTCGACCGGCTCTCGGCGTTGATGCTGGTCGTCGCCTCCACCGTGGCGCTGGGCGTGCTGGCCTTCGCCGTCGGGCAGGGCTCGGCGGACGGCGACGAGGAGACGCCGCTGTCGATCTTCCACCCGACGTTCCTCGTGCTGGTCGCCGGCGTGAGCAACGCGTTCCTGGCCGGTGACCTGTTCAACCTCTACGTCGGCTTCGAGATCCTGCTGATGGCCAGCTACGTGCTGATCACCCTGGGCGGGACGGCGCCGCGGATCCGGGCCGGTATCACCTACATCGTCGTCAGCCTGACCAGTTCGCTCATCTTCCTGGCCGCGATCGGGCTCGTCTACGCCTCGACCGGCACCGTGAACATGGCCCAGCTCGCCGTCCGGCTCGGGGAGCTGCCGAGCGGGACCCAACTGCTGCTGCAGTCGATGCTGCTCATCGCCTTCTGCATCAAGGCCGCGGTGTTCCCGCTGTCGGCCTGGCTGCCCGACAGCTACCCGACCGCGCCCGCGCCGGTCACCGCGGTGTTCGCCGGGCTGCTCACCAAGGTCGGGATCTACGCGATCATCCGCACCCAGACCCTGCTGTTCCCCAGCGGCGCCCTGGACGACGTGCTCATGTGGGCAGCGCTGGCCACCATGCTCGTCGGGATCCTCGGCGCGGTCGCGCAGACCGACATCCGCCGCATCCTGTCCTTCACCCTGGTCAGCCACATCGGCTACATGGTGTTCGGCATCGCGCTGGCCTCCCGGGCCGGACTGGCCGGGGCGGTCTTCTACGTGGCCCACCACATCGCCATCCAGACCACACTGTTCCTGGTGGCGGGCCTGGTCGAGCGGCAGGGCGGGTCGACGGCGGTCGACCGGCTGGGTGGGCTGGCCCGCCGGTCCCCGCTGCTGGCGGTGCTGTTCTTCGTGCCGGCGATGAACCTGGCCGGCATCCCGCCGCTGTCGGGGTTCATCGGCAAGCTCGGGCTGCTGCAGGCCGGTGTCGCCGATGGCGGGGCGGTGGCCTACGTGCTGGTCGCCGGGGGAGTGGTGACCAGCCTGCTGACGCTGGTGGCCATGTCCCGGGTGTGGGCCCGGGCCTTCTGGCGCCCGCCGACGCAGGAGCCGGCCGACGACACCGCGCGGGCCGCGGCCGCCGACGCCGGTGAGCGGAACAGCCGGGAGGACGCCGAGCCGGCGCTGGTGGGTGCCGGGGCGGACGAGCCCGCCGGCGCACCGGAGCCCCCGGCCAGGCGGCGGGCCGCGCGGGCTGCGGCCTGGCGCCGGCACACGGCGGTGGCCACCGCCGCGGAGTCCGGCGCTCCCCGGGCTGCGAAGACCCGGGCGCTGCGGCCGCTGCCCGCGGTGATGCTGACGGTGACCGCCGTCTTCGTGGCGCTCACCCTGGCGCTCACCGTCCTGGCCGGCCCGCTGTACGGACTCACCGACCGGGCCGCGGGTGACCTGCTCGACCGCACGCCGTACCTGGAAGCAGTCTTCGGCGACGAGGTGGTCCGGTGAGCCGGGGGCGGCTCGCCACCCGGCTGCGGCACCAGTTGCCGCTGCTGGCCTGGCTGGTGCTGGTCTGGATCCTGCTGTGGGGTACCTGGTCATGGGCCAACCTGATCTCCGGGCTGACGGTGGCGCTGGCCGTGACCGCGCTGCTGCCGCTGCCCCCGGTGACCGGCGGCGCCCGGCTGCGCCCGTTGCCGCTGGTGCGCTTCGTCGGCCACTTCCTGGCCGACCTGGTGGTGTCCAGCGCCCAGGTCGCCTGGGAGACCGTCCGGCCCGACCGCAACCGGCGCGGGGCGATCGTGGCGGTGCAGCTGCGCACCGACTCCGACCTACTCCTCACCGTCATCTCCGAGACGCTGACCCTGGTGCCCGGCTCGCTGGTCATCGAACTGGACCGGGAGCAGCAGACCATCGCGCTGCACCTGCTCTCGGTGCGCGACCGGGCCGACGTCGACCGCCAGAAGGCCGCCGTGCTGGCGATCGAGGACCGGGTGGTGCGGGCCTTCGGCTCCGCTGCGGACGTCGCCGCCCTGGACCGCCAGCCCGACCAACCGGAGAGGACGTCGTCATGAGCGTCGTGGCTGCGCTGGCCTACGCGCTGCTCGGTGGGGGTGCGCTGCTCGCCCTCGTCCGGGTGGCCCGCGGCCCCTCCCTGCTGGACCGGGTGGTCGCCACCGACACGCTGCTGGTGGTGATCGCCTGCGGGCTGGCCGTCTACGCCGCGCTGGAGCGGGACCCGACCCTCGTCCCGGTGCTGGTCGTGGTCTCGCTGCTGGCCTTCGTCGGATCGGTGTCCATCGCCCGCTACGTGGGCGGGATGCTGCTGCGCTCCGAGGGCGACGGGCCGGCCGCGTGACCGACCTCGACTCGGCGGCCGACGTGGTGGCCGCGGTCTGCCTGCTGCTGGGCGCGTTGCTGTGCCTGACCGCGGGCCTGGGCCTGGTGCGCTTCCCCGACGTGCTCTCCCGGATGCACGCCGGCACGAAGCCGCAGGTTTTGGGCGTGCTGCTGGTGATGCTGGGGGCCGCCATCCGGCTGCACGGCTGGTCGGCGTCCTGGATGCTGCTGCTGGTCGCGGCCTTCCAGCTGGTCACCGCCCCGGTGAGCGCGCACATGGTGAGCCGGATCGCGCACCGTCGCCGGCACGTCCGCCGCGACCTGCTGCTGGTCGACGAGCTGGGCGGTGAACCCGCCGAGTTGGGCGGCGACGAGCCCGCCGACGCGCACTGAGCCCGTGCCGCACGGTGTGGGGGTCTCCGCGCCGTCGACCGCGTGGAGACCCCCAACACCGCGCGGACACCTCAGCCCGGACGGACCCGGCCGCGCGACCGCGGAACGGCCCTGAACGTGCCGAGGGCGGGCACCGACGCGGCCAGCTCTCGGCGGGTACGGGCCGCCAGGGCGGGCCAGTCGCTGAACACGTCGTCGGTGACCACCCGGACGACGCGGATGCCGACCGCCCGCAACGCGTCCTCGGCCCGTTTCTCCGCCCCACAGGACCTCGGCAGGAGTGCGACCGCGGTAGGGGTCGGTGTACTTCACCTTGCCGTCGCGCTCGAACGCGAGAGCGGAGTGCTCCAGCCATCCGTCCACGACCTTGGCCAGGCGACCCCCGATCCAGATCTCCACCTGGAGCACGGGCGCGGGCAGTCCAGCTGCCAGGTGCCGGACCCGCCAGGCCGACTCCAGCCATGACTCCGCCCGGCCATCGGCCCGGTCGACCGCCCGGACGGCCGCCGGCATCCCTCTGCGGAAAGGCGCCCGCGCGATCACCTCCCGCATACCGGCGCGGGTCACCCTCCCCTTGAGCAGGGCGTCGTCGACGGCGGCGACGGCGTCGAGAGCGGACCACTCGCGGGCACAGTCCACGAGGGTGCGAGCGACGTTGGTGAGCCGGACGGGGCCTGGAGCGACGACCTCGGAAGGGTGCAGGGCTGCCTCGGTGATGCGGAAGCCACGCCCCGTGCGCCATCCGGCCGGATCGGTGAGCCGGAGTTCCGGACTCTGGCGGGAAGGCACCTGCAGCCCCAGCATCTGCGCCGCGGTGGTGTGGCTGAAGGCGGCGGTCGGCCGGTCGAGGTGCTGGTGGAGCGCCAGCGCCTCCAACCAGAAACGGCCACCGCGGTCGGCCTGCTCATCGAGGTCGGCCGTGCGACGTAGATGCCGCGACGCAGAGCGGTCCACCGGCCGGAGCTCAGCAGCGCCCGCAGCTCATCGGGGGTCCGGTCCCGTTCCAGCGCCTGAGCGCGGGTCACGAGTGACGATGCGAGGTCATCGAGCTGTCGGGTGGCTGGCACTCGCCGACCTTCCCTTGTCACGCCGTCGCCCGGCGCCGCAGTCGTCGACCTGTGGGCGGCGTGCGTCAGTGGGGACGACGGCGGGCGAGGTCGCCGCGCGGTGTGGGGGGTCTCCGCGCCGTCGACTGCGTGGAGACCCCCAACACCGCGTGGGGCACGACCTCAGCGCTGGGCGCGGTTGACCGCCGAGACGACGGCCCGCAGCGAGGCGGTGACGATGTTCGCGTCGATGCCGACGCCCCACAGCACCCGCTCACCGACGGCGCACTCCACGTAGGCCGCGGCCCGGGCGTCGCCCCCGGAGGACAGCGCGTGCTCGGCGTAGTCGAGGACCCGGACGTCGACGTCCACGCTGCGCAGGGCGTCGACGAACGCCGCGATCGGGCCGTTCCCGCGGCCCTGCACGGTGGTCGGCACGCCGGCGTCGACCAGCTCGACGGTCAGCTCGTCCAGGCCGGTGCCCGAGGCGGTGTGCTCGTGCCCGGACAGGGAGAGCCGGCCCCAGGGGGCGTCGGCGTCGGGCAGGTACTCGTTGGAGAAGGCATCCCACATCTGGGCTGCGGTCACCTCGCCGCCCTCGTCCTCGGTGTGCCGCTGGACGACGGCGCTGAACTCGATCTGCAGCCGGCGGGGGAGGTCCAGCTGGTTTTCGGTCTTCATGATGTAGGCGACGCCGCCCTTGCCGGACTGGCTGTTCACCCGGATGACGGCCTCGTAGCTGCGGCCGACGTCCTTGGGGTCGATCGGCAGGTAGGGGACGGCCCATGGAATCTCGTCGACGGTCTTCCCGGCGGCGGCGGCGTCGGCCTCGAGGGCGGCGAAGCCCTTGTTGATCGCGTCCTGATGGGACCCGGAGAACGCCGTGTAGACCAGGTCACCGCCGTAGGGGTGCCGCTCGTGCACGCCCAGTTGGTTGCAGTGCTCGACGGTGCGGCGGATCTCGTCGATGTCGGAGAAATCGATCTGCGGGTCGATGCCCTGGCTGAACAGGTTCAGCCCCAGGGTCACCAGGTCCACGTTGCCGGTGCGCTCGCCGTTGCCGAACAGGCAGCCCTCGATCCGGTCAGCACCGGCGCGGTGGCCCAACTCCGCGGCGGCCACGGCGGTGCCCCGGTCGTTGTGCGGGTGCAGGGACAGCACGACGGCGTCCCGGCGGGCCAGGTTGCGGTGCATCCACTCGATCTGGTCGGCGTAGACGGTCGGCTCGGCCATCTCCACGGTCGCCGGCAGGTTCAGGATCGTCGGCCGGTCGACGGTCGGCTCCCACACGTCGGTGACGGCGTTGCAGACCTCGACGGCGTACTCGAGCTCGGTGCCGGTGAAGGACTCGGGGGAGTACTCGAAGCGGATCTCGGTGCCGACCATCTGCTCGGCCAGCTTGCGCACCAGCTGCGCGCCATGGACGGCGATGTCGGTGATACCGGCGCGGTCGGAGTTGAAGACCACCCGCCGCTGCAGGGTCGAGGTGGAGTTGTACAGGTGCACGATCGCCTGCTTCGCACCGCGCAGGGACTCATACGTCCGCTCGATCAGCTCGTCGCGGGCCTGGGTCAGCACCTGCACGGTGACGTCGTCGGGGATCAGGTCGTCTTCGATGAGCTGGCGGATGAAGTCGAAGTCGGTCTGGCTGGCCGCCGGGAACCCGACCTCGATCTCCTTGTAACCCATCCGGACCAGCAGCTCGAACATCCGCCGCTTGCGGTCGGGGGTCATCGGGTCGATCAGCGCCTGGTTGCCGTCGCGCAGGTCGACGGCGCACCACCGCGGCGCGACAGTCGTCGTCCTGGCCGGCCACGTGCGGTCGGGCAGCACCACGGCGGTGAAGGGGGCGTACTTGCCGATCGGCATCGCCGAGGGCTGCTGGGGGTTGCGCGCGTGCGGGTGGGTCTCGCTCATGGGGGGCTCTCCTCGGGCGCGTGCGGCTCGCGCAGGGTGCACAGAGCTGCGGGGTGCGGCCAGCGGGCGCGGGGCACGCGCGGACTCCGCGGCGAGGGAGCCGACCTAGGAGAGGGCCTCGCCGCGGCAGGTAAGAAGGAGGCTGCCGCGCACGGGCCCACGGTAGCAGCGGATCAGCTCACGTCGCACCGGCACGGGCGCCCGGGCGCGTGTCCGAGGTCCTCGTTGCCCGGGTTCTCGCCCAGCGGCTCGGCGTACTCGCAGCCGGGCGGGCAGGTGCAGGGCGGCTCCGTTGCGAGGGTGCGGAATTCGCCGACGAGGAACCGTCGTTCACGCTCGGCCGCCTCCCGGCGCAGCGCCGACCGACGTAGCTCCGCCCGTCGTGCGGCCGGGGTGTCGCCGGGACAGGGCACCACGTGGTCCTCCGGTGTGCCGGCCGATCGGCGCCAGGTGTCGCGGAGGTCCCGGTCCCGGTCGAAGGTGAACGACGGTTCGTCCCGGCTGTATCGCTCCGATCCGTGCCACCAGTCCACGTCGCCGGGACGGGTGTCCAGATGGGCCGGGAACCGCCGCGCGCCACGATCCCGCGCCCCGTCCGCGGTCATCGGCGTCACCTCGGTGCCGTCGGCGTCCAACATGCCGAGGTGCAGGCCGGCGAGCTCGGCGGCGGTGCTCAACCGGGCGACCGTGAGGTCATGGCTGCCGCGCTCGGCGCGCGCGACGGTTGCCTGAGTCGCGGGATGACTCAGAGAGCGTCTTCAAACTGAGTTCACCAGTCGCCCGTCCGAGCGAGGCGACGGGACATCGTCATGATCATCGAGATGTGGATCATGGCTTCGTGGTGGGCTGGGAGCGTCTCGTAGTCCCGGACGCAGCGGCGGTGCTTGCTGATCCAGGCGAAGGTGCGTTCGACGACCCAGCGGCGCGGTAACACGTGGAAGCCGGTGAGGTCATCGGTCCGCTTGACGACCTGCACGGTCATCGACAGCACGGTCTTCGCCCAGGTCACCAGCCGTCCGGCGTAGCCGCCATCGGCCCACACCAGGCTGATCGTGTGAA
>NZ_FNOZ01000094.1 GCF_900107175.1 Modestobacter sp. DSM 44400
CGCTTGCTGGCCGATCTACGCGCCCGATTTCACACGATCAGCCTGGTGTGGGCCGATGGCGGCTACGCCGGACGGCTGGTGACCTGGGCGAAGACCGTGCTGTCGATGACCGTGCAGGTCGTCCAGCGGACCGATGACCTCACCGGCTTCCACGTGGTACCGCGCCGCTGGGTCGTCGAACGCACCTTCGCCTGGATCAGCAAGCACCGCCGCTGCGTCCGGGACTACGAGACGCTCCCAGCCCACCACGAAGCCATGATCCACATCCCGATGATCATGACGATGTCCCGTCGCCTCGCTCGGACGGGCGACTGGTGAACTCAGTTTGAAGACGCTCTCTCAGACCCAGGTCGGCGTTCATCGTCAGGGCCGCGAAGCCGACGTCGACCCGGTCCAGGTAGTTGACCAGGTACAGCAGGACCAGCAACGGGACCAGCCGGACTGTCGCCCTGCGGACCACGCGGGCGTCGACCGCGGTGCCCTTCCCAGCGGGGCGGACACGGCTCCCCCTCCCGTCCGGCCGCCTCCGTTGGCGAGCGCGGCGGGACCTTAGATGGTGGCCCGGCGGGCCGGTCGCACCGCGTCCCCGGCCCGCGCGGCGTCCAGCGGGACGGCGGACCGCAGCACTGCCGGGCCGAGGGTCAGCACGCCGTCCGTCCGTGGAGCGCAGCGCACGCCCCCGCGGCCGCGCATCCCCCGGTGCACTCCCGGCGCAAGGACGACGTCCATCCAGGCGCACGGGTTCGCCGGCCGCCCGCCGGCCAGCACCACCTCGCCCTGCCCGGAGTCCAGGCTGAACACCTGGCCGCGGAGCGCCTCGACTTCCGCGCCGCGCAGGACGACGTTGCGCCGGGCGGCGAGCGGGTCCAGTGGCCCGCTGCCCAGCTCGCTGGCCAGCGCGTCGAGCACCTCGGCGGCGAGCACGGTGACCGCGGCGTCTCGGTGTGCGGGCCGGCCGAAGTACCGGTCCCCCACCACGCCCAGCCCGGCCCGCACCTCGATGCGGGTCACGGACTCCACCGGTCGGGCACGGGCGGCGGGGTCGGGCCGTCCGTCGTAGCGGTGCTCCGGAGACGCCAGCAGCCCGACGACCTCGACGTCGTACCGGTACGGCAGCTCGTCGTCGGTCACGGCTCGATCATCGCGGCTGGGCCCCGGGGTCGCGGTACGGGGCGGTCACTGCCAGCGTGGGGCCGTGGACCGCCAGACCGCTATCGCCCGCGCGACCGAGCCGTTCGACTCCGGCGCCTTCCTCGACGTCCTCGAGCGCCGGGTGGGCTACCGCACCGAGAGCGCCGACCCCCGGCGGGCCGGCGACCTGCGGGCGTACCTGACCGCCGAGATGATCCCCGCGGTCGAGCGGCTGGGCTTCACCGCCCGGGTGGTGGAGAACCCGGTCTCCCCCGGCCACCCGTTCCTCGTCGCCTCCCGCTCGGAGGGCCAGGGCCGGCCCCGGGTGCTCACCTACGGTCACGGCGACGTGCAGCCGGCGCACCCCGAGCAGTGGCGCGACGGGCTGGACCCGTGGCGGGTCGTCGTCGAGGGCGACCGCTGGTACGGCCGCGGAGTGGCCGACAACAAGGGCCAGCACACGGTGAACCTGGTGGCGCTGGAGCAGGTGCTCGCCGCCCGCGGCGGGCGGCTGGGCTACGACGTCACCCTGCTGCTGGACATGGGCGAGGAGTCCGGCTCACCGGGGCTGACCGAGCTGTGCGGGCAGCTGTACGACGAGCTCGCCGCCGACCTGCTGATCGGCTCCGACGGCCCCCGGGTCGCCGCCGACCGGCCGACGGTCTTCCTCGGCTCCCGCGGTTCGATGAACCTCACCCTCTCAGTCACCGCCCGGGACCGCGCCCACCATTCGGGCAACTGGGGTGGCGTGCTGAGCAACCCGGCGACGGTCCTGGCCAACGCGCTGGCGTCGCTGGTCGACGGGCGGGGACGGCTGCTGGTCGACGGACTCCGGCCGCCGCCGGTGCCCGAGCCGGTGCGGGCCGCGCTGCGCCGGATCGAGGTCGACCAGGGCCCGGCCAGCCCACGCATCGACCCGGAGTGGGGCGAGCCGGGGCTCACCCCGAGCGAGCGGCTCTACGCCTGGAACACCCTCGAGGTGCTGGCGATGACCGCGGGGGACCCCGATGCACCGGTCAACGCGATCCCGCCGTCGGCCCGGGCACACTGCCAGCTCCGCTTCGTGGTGGGCACCGACCATCCGCACGTTCGCGAGCTGCTGCGCGACCACCTGGACCGGGCGGGCTTCCGCCAGGTGCAGGTCGGAGTCGAGCACACGATGGCCGCGACCCGGCTGGACCCCGACGACCCCTGGGTGCCCTGGGCGCTCGCCTCTCTGGAGCGCAGCACCGGCACGGCCCCCGCGCTGCTGCCCAACCTGGGCGGCTCGCTGCCCAATGAGCCGTTCGCGCACGTGCTCGGGCTGCCGACCCTGTGGGTGCCACACTCCTACCCCGGCTGCGCCCAGCACGCCCCGGACGAGCACCTGCCGACCGGCCTCATCCGCGAGTCACTGCAGGTGATGGCCGGCTTGTGGTGGGACCTCGGCGAGCCGGGCGCCCCCTGGCCGTCGGCCCGACGCCCCTGAGGGCAGAAATGGCCATTTCTGCCCTCAGGGGCGTCAGCGGTCGGCGGTGCGGTGGATCGGCCCGTCCGCGCCGGTCAGCCGCTCGCCGCTGCCACCCCAGCGCCCGGCGATGATCTCCGCGGCGATCGACACGGCGGTCTCCTCCGGGGTACGGGCGCCCAGGTCCAGGCCGATCGGGGAGGACAGCCGGTCCAGCTCGTCGGGCTTGAACCCGGCCTCGCGCAGCCGGTCCAGCCGCTCGTCATGGGTGCGTCGGGAGCCCATCGCCCCGACATAGGCCACCGGTAGCCGCAGCGCGACCTCCAGCAGCGGAACGTCGAACTTCGGGTCGTGGGTGAGCACGCACAGCACGGTGCGCTCGTCGATCCGCCCCGCGTCGGCCTCGGCCTGCAGGTACCGGTGCGGCCACTCCACGATCACCTCGTGCGCGTCGGGGAACCGACGGGCGGTGGCGAACACCGGACGGGCGTCGCAGACGGTCACCCGGTAGCCGAGGAACGCCCCGACCCGGGCGACCGCGGCGGCGAAGTCGATGGCGCCGAACACCACCATCCTGGCCGGCGGGGCGAAGGAGGAGACGAACAGCGTCAGGTCGTCGCCGCGCCGCTCGCCGTCGTGGCCGTAGGTGAGCGTCGCCGTCCGGCCGGCGGCCAGCATGCCGCGCGCGTCGGCGGCGACGGCATCGTCGATCCGTTGTGCGCCCAGCGTGCCCGACATCCGGTCCGGCCAGAGCACCAGCCGCTGGCCCAGTCGGTCGTCGGGGCCCTTCACGCAGGTGACGACGGCGACCGGCTCGTGCGCGGCCACCGACTCGGCGATCTCGCCCAGCTCGGGGAACGACTCGCGGGACACCGACTCGACGTAGACGTCCATGATCCCGCCGCAGGTCAGCCCCACGGCGAAGGCGTCGTCGTCGCTGACGCCGTAGCGCTGCAGCGTCGGCGTCCCGGTCGTGACGACGTCCTGGGCCTCCTCGTAGACCGCACCCTCGACGCAGCCGCCGGAGACGCTGCCCACCGCCGTCCCGTCCGGACCGACCAGCATCGAGGCGCCCGGCGGGCGCGGCGCGGACCGCCAGGTGCCCACCACCGTCCCGACGCCGACGGTCTCCCCCGCCTGCCACCAGCCGATCAGGTCGTCCAGCACGTCACGCATCCGAGTCCTCCTGTAGTGAACGGCCCCGGCCAGAGGCTCGCCGCGAGCGTGCGAGTGGTGAGGAGGCCGGGGTCCTTTCGATCACCCCGACCAGCCGTTCAAACGCCGCCAGGCTGTGCCCGGCGACGAAGTGGTCGATCGAGGGCAGCGCGGCCTGCATGCCCCCGGTCAGCGGCTCGTAGCCGGCCCGGCCCTTGTGCGGGTTGACCCACACCACCGCGTGCGCCAGCCGGTGCAGCCGGGCCATCTGCTCGCCCAGCAGTTCGATGCCCCCCCGTTCCCAGCCGTCGCTGCAGACCACGACGACGGCGCCGCGCGCGGTGCCGCGCTGCCCCCAGCGGTCCAGGAAGGCCTTGAGCACCTCACCGAGCCGCGTACCGCCGGACCAGTCGGGGATCGCGCCACCACTGGCGGCCAGCGCCTTGTCCGGGTCGCGCAGCCGCAGCTCCCGGGTGACCCGGGTCAGCCGGGTGCCGATGGTGAACACCTCGGTGCTGGCCGGCCGGGCCCGGACGGCGGCGTGCGCGAACCTCAGCAGCGCGTCGGCGTAGGGGCTCATCGACCCGGACACGTCGACCAACAGCACCACGCGGCGTGGGCGGGGCTGGGCCCGGTGATACATCAGCCGGCTGACCTCGCCGCCGTCGCGGAGCGCGCGGCGCACCGTGCGGGCGGCGTGGACCGAACCGTGGGCTGCGGGCCGGCGACGGCGGGAGGGCCGCATCGGCGCTGCCGGGACCAGCAGGGTGAACAGCCGGCGGAGCTGGTCACGCTCGGCGATGGTCAGCTCCCCGACGTCCCGGTGCCGCAGCACCTCGTCGCCGCTGGCCCGGGTGGCCAGGTCGGCGGGCTCCCCGCCGTCCTCACCGGCCGCGCTGCTCTCGATCGGCGCGCTCTGCACGACCCGCTGCTGCTCCGGGCCGGTCGACCTGCGGGCGTGCGGCGCCTCGCCGCCGAAGAAGGCGGCGAAGGCGGCGTCGTAGCGGTCCAGGTCGTCGGGACTGGCGCACAGGGTCAGCCGGCCGGCCCAGTAGACGGCGGTCGGGTCGAGGACGTCGAGGTGCCCGATCGCGGACAGCATGGCCTCGACCCGGTCGGGGGAGGCTGCCACGCCGGCGTGCCGCAGCGTCCGGGCAAAACCGAGCACAGTGTCCACGACGTCCCGGACGACCGCCGGCAAAGGATCCTTTCCACCCACATTCGGCGCCAAAAGTGGGTGTAGAGCTTCCTTTGCCTCGTCGACCAGCTGGTCAGCCGCCACCGAACAGCGCCCCCCGGGCGAGTGCCTGCACCCGGTCGGTGTCCTCCCGGTACTTGAGCACCGCACCCAGCGTGCGGGCGGCGGTGTCCGGATCGAGCTCGCGGGCGCCGAGGGCGTGCAGTGCGGTGGCCCAGTCCATCGCCTCGGCCACGCCAGGGGGCTTGAGCAGGTCCAGCGTGCGCAGCTTCGCGGTCGCCCGGGCGACCTGGCGGGCCAGCTCCTCGGTCACCTGGGGCAGCCGGCTGCGCAGGATGGCGACCTCGCGCTCGAAGTCGGGGTGCTCGAGCCAGTGGTAGAGGCAGCGGCGCTTGAGCGCGTCGTGCACCTCGCGAGTGCGGTTGGAGGTGAGCACGACCAGCGGCGGGGTCTCCGCGCGCACCGTGCCCAGCTCGGGGATGGAGATGGTGAAGTCGCTGAGCACCTCCAGCAGGAACGCCTCGAACTCGTCGTCGGCCCGGTCGACCTCGTCGACCAGCAGCACCGACGGGGAGTCCTCCAGGGCCTGCAGCAGCGGGCGGGCCAGCAGGAATCGACGGTCGTAGAGGGACGCCTCGAGCTCCTCGGTGGCGTGTCCGTCGTGGGCGGCCTCCGCGGCGCGCAGGTGCAGCAGCTGGCGGCCGAAGTCCCAGTCGTACAGCGCCTGGCTGGCCTCCAGGCCCTCGTAGCACTGCAGCCGGTACAGCGGCCGTCCGGTGACCTCGGCCAGCGCGCGGGCCAGCGCGGTCTTGCCCACGCCCGCCTCGCCCTCCAGGAACAGGGGGCGGTGCATGACCAGCGCCAGGTAGGCCGCCGTCGTCAGGCCCTCGTCGGGCAGGTAGCCGGTGGCCGCCAGGGCGGCGGCGAGCGCGTCGGGGTCGCCGGGCAGGACCGGCCGGGACGGCGGGGTGGGCTCGCTCACATCCTGCAGCATCCCACCCGCCCGGGCCGGGCGTCGGCGGAGCCGCTGGTCAGCGCAGTCGCACGGGTCCGGCGTCGATCGGCGTCCGGAAGAGGATCGTCTGCCCCACCTCGTCGGTGGTCAGGTCGACGCAGACCAGCTTGGGGCCGCCGTGCTCGGTGGGTGCGAACATCGGGCTCCCGGTGTCCAGCAGCCACAGCCGGTCGGCCGGGTCGACGACGATGCTCTGCACCGACACCAGCCGCTCCGGGTCGGCGTCCGAACGGTTGTCGTTTGAGCTCCTTGCTGGGAAAGGCGACCACGTCGCCGTCCCGGACCTCACCGACGGTGAAACCGACCTCGTCGCCCCACTCGGGGTAACAGACGAAGACCCGGCCGGTGTGCGACACCGAAACCCCGGTCGGCATGGCCTCAGAGAGCGTCTTCAAACTGAGTTCACCAGTCGCCCGTCCGAGCGAGGCGACGGGACATCGTCATGATCATCGGGATGTGGATCATGGCTTCGTGGTGGGCTGGGAGCGTCTCGTAGTCCCGGACGCAGCGGCGGTGCTTGCTGATCCAGGCGAAGGTGCGTTCGACGACCCAGCGGCGCGGTAACACGTGGAAGCCGGTGAGGTCATCGGTCCGCTTGACGACCTGCACGGTCATCGACAGCACGGTCTTCGCCCAGGTCACCAGCCGTCCGGCGTAGC
>NZ_FNOZ01000095.1 GCF_900107175.1 Modestobacter sp. DSM 44400
GCTCGACCAACGCCATCGAGAGCATGATCTCCATCTGCCGGAACCACTCGGCCAACGTCAAGCGCTGGCGCGACGGGCAGATGGCGCTGCGCTGGTGCGCCGCCGGCATGGTCGAGGCCGGCAAGCAGTTCCGCCGCGTCAACGGACACCTACACCTACCCAAGCTTCGCGCCGCGCTCGACGCCGAGATCGCTGGAACTGTCGGCTCCACCGTGCAAGATGAGGAGGTCGTCGCAGCCTGACGCACAACGGACCGCCACCGAAGTTCTACGGAACTCGGGACAACCTCCAGCCGACCGGTTCGCCGCGTTGCTCGACAGCTGACGCCGATACCGGATCTGAGCCTCAAGTATTGCGGCGGTATCACGAGGCTCTTTCGGGCCCAGAAGCGTAAGCACCCCGGCCTCCGGACCTGCGGGAACACCGGAGTGAGGCTGCGCCCGAGGGGGGCGCCGTACTTCCGCACACGTCTGTGCGGCCGCGAACGGGCCGATCAGCCGTAGACGTCAGCGCGGTGCGAGATCCGCACGACCCTGACGAGCACTTCCTCGTCATGGATCGAGTAGACGACGCGGTACTGGCCCCTGCGGGCGGACCAGAAGCCCTCCAGCTCGACACGTAGCGGCTCTCCGACGCGCTGAGGGTCCGCGGCAAGCGCTCCGTAGAGGAGTCGACGACTGCCACGGTTACCGGGTCAGGGAGTCGCGCTCGATGCCCGCTTGGCCGCTGCGGAGAGAACGACGGTGAAGGGCCCTGGCCGGCTCACCGGTGGCGGGCCGCGAGTGCGGCCCGCACCTGGACCTCGTCGTAGACCTGGCCGTCGGTCATCTCGGCCTCGGCCTGCCGGATGTCCGACCTGGCCTGGGGGTCGGACAGGATCTCCAAGGTCTCCATCATCGACTCATAGTCCTCGACGGCGAGGATGACGGCGACGGGGCTGCCCTTCTTGGTGACGGCGACCCGATCATGAGTGCCGGCGACCTCGTCGATGTTCTGACTGAAGTGGGCTTTGACTGCGGCCAGAGACTGCGTCGTCACGACCTGAATCTTGGTCAACCAGCTAGGGGAGTGAGCACCGGGGCGTGGTCGTCGGGAAACTGAGCTCGGGAGTCAGCTGCTCCGAGACTTGGGTGCGTCGAGCGACTCGCCGGTCCGACTCCCGCGGCAAAGGCTTCACCTTCCGTACGCGAAGGGCCACGATCTGCTCATGGACGTCGATCAGAGACTGCGAGAACTCGGCATCGAGCTGCCGGACACCCTAGGGCCGGGGGGCAACTACGTTCCCGCCATGGTCGCCGGAGACCTCGTGTTCCTGTCCGGGATGGGCCCCGTCCGGCCGGACGGCAGCCTGGTGACGGGCAAGGTGGGGGAGGGCGGCCTGGACCTGGCAGCCGCCCGCGAGGCCGTGCGGTTCACCGGGCTGCAGTTGCTGGCTGCCATGCAGACGGAGCTGGGCGACCTCGGCCGCCTCCGGCAGGTGGTCAAGCTGTTCGGGATGGTCAACTGCCGACCCGGCTTCAACCGCACTCCGGCCGTCATCGACGGGTGCTCGGACCTGCTCGTCGACGTGTTCGGTGACGCCGGCCGTGGAGCTCGGTCCGCCGTCGGCATGGCCGAGCTGCCGTTCGACATCGCTGTCGAGATCGAGGCCGTCGTCCGCGTGGTGACGTGAGTCGGTCCGGCGATCCGATGCCCACCACCAGCGACGACCAGGAGAACATGTGCTGCTCGAGAGTATGACGTCCGCAGAGGTCCAGACCGCACTCACCGAGGGACGGCGGGACGTCGTCGTCCCGTGCGGAGCCGTGGAACAGCACGGCCGCCACCTGCCACTCGACGTGGACGCCGTGCACGCGGAGCGCCTGGCCAAGGAGGTCGCCGAGCGGCTCGGGACGGCACTGGTGGCCCCCACCATCCGCGTGGGGGTGTCGCCGCACCACATGAGCTTCCCGGGGACGATAAGCCTGCAGTCGGCAACGTTCGAGGCCGTCTACACCGACTACTGCCGCAGTCTGGCCGCACACGGCTTCCGCACCATTCTCTGCTTCTCCGCGCACGGCGGGAACTTCGCGCCGCTGGCAGAGATGGCTGAGCGGCTGGACGAGCGCGTGGGACCGGAGTGCCGGGTGATCGTGTTCTCCGACCTGCACGGTCTCGTCGAGGTCTGGCGATCGGCCGTCGTGGACGCCGGTGGGGACCCGGACCACGTCGGAGGACACGCGGACATCGCCGAGTCCTCCGTCTACTCCTACCTCCGACCCGGCGCAGTGCGGACCGACCAGCTCGCCCGCGGCTACACCGGGCCCGTGGACGACGAAGTGTTGCAGCGCCTGTTCACCGGCGGAATCCGAGCTCTCTCGGACACGGGGGTCATGGGCGACCCGCACGGGCTCTCCGACGCCATCGGAGAACTCTGCGTGCAGCGGGTGGCGGACATGATCGCCGCTCACTTCACCGACCGGATGCAGGCCGGCCCGAGGGAGTCGTGACCACGAGGCTGCAACCGCAGCCGGTGACTCCAGGGACTGCTCCTCTCGGGCGGGCGCCCCCGTCTGCGGGCCGGAGAGAACAAAACTCCCACGGTGGGTGGCCCTGGAAGTTCTCCGTGTGTCCGAGGGGGACTTGAATCCCCACGCGCAGGCCGTCGTGGTGCCCGTAGGTTTTGGACTGACGGTGAACGTCCGCAAGTTCGTACGCAGGCCCACGCCCTCGACGAAGAGGCCGCCTCGGCACCCTCTCCGCGCAGTCCACGCGGTTCCTCGAGGTCGCCGTCGCCGCGGGACGCAACATTCTGGTGCCGGGCGGCACGCAGGCCGGAAGTCGATGCTCGTCGGCTGTCTCTGCTCCTTCCTCTCGGCGCGGGAATGGCCATGCATTCCGTCCGTGACACCTCGACCTGAGGCACAGCTCGTGGCCGCGCTGGCGGGCGGAGTTCCGATCTAGATGTGTCCTGATCGTCACTTTGACCTGTCCATCGCACTGCCCGACGTACTAACCGCGCGGCCCCTTCTGTTGTGGTTGACGGCCGGGTCAATACGCCAATCACGCGGCTCTGGGGTGGTGCCACGATGGTGGCCAAACGACGGCGTTCGCGGTTGTCCGCAGCGATTCGCTGACGACGGCATTCTGTCTGACCAGCGGAAACGGACGGCGGCGGACATTCCGCGAACCCCTACCAGCCGCCTGGCAGTGTGGGGATCAGGGGTTCGAGTCCCCTCAGCTCCACCCGAGAAGAAGGCCCTGACCAGCGCTTCTGCTGGTCAGGGCTTTTCGCTTGATGGCAACGATGGTGCCGCCAGTCCGCAGATTGTCCACAGGAAGTCCGCGCGCGGTCTGCGAGGCTGCGTCCAGGCGGTCGACGACGGCGTCGAGGTCGTCGTCGAAGAGTCCCGAGTAGACGTCGAGGGTCATGGCCGCGCTGGCGTGCCCGAGCATGCGCTGGACGGCCTTGACGTTGGCGCCGGCGGCGATGGCGAGACTGGCCGCGGTGTGCCGGAGTTCGTGCGGGGTGAGCTCGCCGAGGCCGGCGACCTTGAGCGCTGGGTCGAAGACGCGGCGCCGCCAGTTGCGCAGCATCAACACTGCCCGCCGCGCATGGCCAAGATGAGGTCGGCGTACTCCGGTCAGCCGGTGGCCCTCGGCAGTCGCTCCTGCACGCGGTCCAACAGGGTCAGGAGAGCACCGTCGACGACCTCGGGTCGGGTGAGGTTGACGCTGTGCCCCGCGCCAGGCACGACGACCAGTTCGGCGCCGGGTCCGACGATCTCGGCGATCCGCCGGCTGTGCACCGCAGGGGTGAGCCGGTCATGGGTGCCGACAACCACCGTGACCGGCACCCGTCCCAGCACCTCCAGCGCGGCCGTCTCGTCGCGATCGACGAAGGTGGCGTAGAAGGCCGTCGTCACTGGGAGAGGTGTCTCCTCGAGCATGTCCTGGACTCTGCGCACCTGGGCCGGGTCCGCGTCGTCGCGGCCGAAGAGGTAGCGGCGGGTGTACCACCGGCCCAGGGCCGTGCCCCGCCGGCGGAACCGCTCCAAGAGCGGGGCGATCCACTGCAGCCAATGGAGGTAGACCGCCAGCAGGCCCAGTCGCCGAGCCAGCCCGACGATCCGGCCGATCACGCCGTCCGTCAGCCCATCGGCCGAGGTGGCGAGGAGAAAGACGCCGACGACCCGGGTGCCGAACAGCTCGGGGCGCCGGCGGGCCAGCGCCAGCACGCTCATGCCGCCCATGGAGTGGCCGGCCAGGACCACCGGGCCGGACGGCGTGGTGGCGTCGAGGATCTCGCCGAGATCCTGGCCGGTCCGGTCGATCGTTGCTGTCCGCCGGTCAGCCCAGGCTGACCGGCCGTGGCCGCGGTGGTCCCAGAGAACCAGCCGCGCCCGCCCGCGCAGCGCCGCCCGTTGGTCGTCCCACTCACCCAGGCGCGCGGTGAACCCGTGGGTCAGCAGCACGGTGAGCGGTGCGTCCGGGCTGCCGTCGACCTCGACGTGCAGGTCCACGCCGTCGTCGGTGCAGACCGTCCGCGATCCGGGCGCGGGTGGCCCGGGAGGTGCGGGACGGGACGAGCGATGGGGGAGAAGCACCGTTCCATCTCATGCGCCATCGACCGTATCCGCCAGTTCACTGGTTCTGCGAGGTCGAACTGCCGGCGCGGTGCGGTTCCTCCGCCGTCCTCGATGTCCCGCCGCACGTCCGGCGACTCCGCTCCGTCGCGCAGGCGGGCAGTGCACACGCCGCCCGTCCCGGCCTCGGCCAGAGCGCCAGCCCAGCCCGCTGCCGGCCCGGCGACCATGGCCACCCCGTGGTCACCGTCCTGGGAGGGGAAGAGCCGGTCGTAGCTGGCCAGGTCCATCCGCCCGCGCACGGCGATCGCCTCCCGCAGCAGCTGAGCGTACGGGCACAGTGCGAGCTCGACGGCACATGCGGGACCGGGGACGCCGGGGACGGCGCGGCCTACCAGGGCGCCAAAGCGGCGGCCGACGCTCAGGCAGCAGTCGTCGCCGCTGCCAAGACCCGTTTCGACAGGGCCGTCAGGGCTGCTGAGGATAGCGAGGCACGCAGCAGCTCCCAGGCGCGAGCCGACTTGGCGACCGACCAGACCACCCTGACCGGCCTGACCGCACAGCAGGGCCGCCTCCAGGCGGCGTTCGAAGCCACGAACAAGGACGACGACGGCATCCTGATCAGGTTCCAAGCACTGAGCCGGCTGAGCGACCGGAACAGCACCCTCGGGCTGGCGCACTTCATGCTCACCCTGCTGTTCATCTGCATCGAGCTGCTTCCGGTGCTCATGAAGGTTCTGTCCAATTTCGGGCCGCCGAGCACCTACGACCGGCTGTTGGCCCTGCGCGACGGCGGCAAACCTCGAGGTCGAGCAGGTGCAGCAGCAGACACGGCGGGAGACGGAGGTGGCCCAGGCGGAGCTGCTGGTCATGGCCGAGCGCGAGAGGGTGGAGCGGAGAAGCAAGTGATCCTCGCGCGGCACGAGGCGGTCCAGGCACGGAAGGCGGCCGAGGCGCGGGAGGCAGCGGAGACGCGGGAGGCGGCGGAGGCGCGGGAGGCGGCGGAGGCGCGGGAGGCGGCGAAGGGCGGAAGGCGCGGAAGGCCACCAGGGCGAAGCGGGCGGCGGAGGCACGGGCAGCTGCCGAGGCGAAGCGGGCGGCGGAGGTCCAGGCAGCGGCCGAGGCGCGGGCGGCAGCCGAGGCGCAGCGGCTGGCGGAGGCGCAGGCAGCGGCCGACGCGCAGCGGGTTGCGGAGGCGCGGCGGACGGCCAGGGCGCGGCGTGCGGCCCAGACCAAGGCAGCTGTCGCGGCGAAGGCAGCGGCCGAGGCGGCCGAGGCGGCCAGGAAGGAATTCGAGGCGGCGAAAGTCGAGCTCGAGCAGCAAGCGGCCGACGAGAGCGGCAGCTGGCGTGGGACACGGGACCGGTCGGCTTCGCCCGCAACGCCGCTGTGCGGACGGTCAAGACGGTCACCCGCCGGATCCCGACGGGGGTCTGACGTCCGGGGGACGCTGTCGGAGCCCCGGTCGTATGCCTCCCTGATCTGTACCTCGGCGCTCGATCGATTGCGCTTGACGCGACGATACCGGGAAGCCGCAGTACTTTCGGACGGCAAGTGTGGGACCGCTACCAGCAGCGGACGCGAACCGCTTTTCCCGCAGCCGCCTTGCCGCCAGCCGATACTCTTCGATCGTGAGCAGTGCCGACGGACGGTTCGCCCGCGCCCGGGGACACCGCCGGGCCACCGCCTGCTGAGTCACTTCCCCCTCAAGTTCGAAGAGCCCGCAATCTAGTCTGTGCCGGCAGCCGGCAGCCGGCAGCCGGCAGCCGGCAGCCGGCAGCCGGCAGCCGGTCCGCCGGTCCGCCGGTCGACCTAGAGCGTGTCTGCCAAAGATTGGCGGGTTGGTGGGCGACGCTGGACGAATGTTGCGTACCGACGAGATCCCGGACGAGTTGTGGGAGTTGATCCAGCCGGTGCTGCCTGCCGGCGGTCATCAGGGCC
>NZ_FNOZ01000140.1 GCF_900107175.1 Modestobacter sp. DSM 44400
AGAAGGGCTGACACCTCAGCCACTTCAGATTGACAGGACCCCGCAGTGAAAGTGCGGGGGCCTGTTGTGTTCATGTCCTACCAGCTCGTCTCTCTGCCGCCGGATCCGATCCTCCCGTCAGCGCTGTGCCAGCAGATGCCTACTGGCGGCGTAGTGCGGACACTGCGGCGATCCGAGCGCGGACGCATCTCGGGGTCGGTGCTCAAGGCCTACGACGCCGCCCACTGATCCACCCCCCGTCAGGTGCGTCTGACGACGCCGGTGTAGCCGGCGATGACGAGGGTGGCTGCGCCCCAGCTGAGGGCTTGGAGGAGCCAGCTGCCGGCGGTGATCCACTGGCCGGTGGTGGAGTCGAGATCGCAGCGGGCGCGGACGTTGGTCTTGATCAGTGGCAGGCCGAGGTCGACGCCGAGGCCGCGACCTGGAGCGGGGGACGGGGCTTTCGACTCCCGATAACTTCTCCTTATCGGGAGTAGTCGTCACACCCCGCCGCTAGCTTCTGTGCCATGGGTTCGACCGAGTTGCAGCTGTGGGGAGAGGACGCCGGCGAGGCCGCCGTCGTCGAGGAGGCGACGTCGCTGGCCGTGCTCGAGGAACGTGCGCGTTCCTACGAAGCAGCGTCGAAGTCCGCCAACACCTGGCGCGCCTACCGCTCGGACCTCCGCCACTTCGGGACTTGGTGCGAAGCCAGGGGAGTAGCGGCCCTGCCAGCTGCGCCTGAGACGGTGCGCCACTACCTGGTCGACCACGTCGGGAAGCTGGCTATCTCGACCCTGCGTCGTCGGCTGTCGGCCATCTCCGAAGCCCACATGGCAGCGGGGGAGCAGAACCCGACCGTCTCGCCGGTGGTGCGCTTTGCCTGGGAGGGGATGCGCCGCAGTCATGGCAGCGCTCCGCGAGCGAAGGAGGCAGCAGTCACCGAAGTCGTCGCGGCCATGGTCAAGCCCCTGGGTCGCTCGCTGATCGACGCACGCGACCGCGCGATCCTGTTGCTCGGCTTCGCCGGCGCCATGCGCCGCAGCGAACTCTCGGCGCTCAACTTCGCCGACGTCACCGAGACAGGCGACGGGCTACGAGTCGCCGTCGAGCGATCCAAGACCGACCAGGAGGGCGAGGGCGCCGTCGTCGGCATCGCCTACGGCTCCAACCCTCCGACGTGTCCGGTGCGGGCGTGGCGCGCTTGGGTTGAATCCGCTGCACTCGTCGACGGGGCTGCGTTCCGTCAGCTCGGCAGCGGCCGCGTCATCGACAAGCGCATTGCCGGCGACGGCATCGCCCGCATGGTCAAGCGCCGCGCGACCGCGGCCGGGCTTGACCCGGAGATGTTCAGAGGCCACTCGTTGCGCAGCGGCTTTGCCACCACCGCGGCGCGAGCCGGCGTCGCGGAGCACAAGATCATGCGTCAGGGCCGCTGGACGACGAGCCAGGCGATGCGCGGCTATATCCGCGAAGGCGAGTTGTTCGTCGACAACCCGTCGGCGAAGTTGGGGCTGTAGGAGTCATGACCAACCTCGACTAGCCAGGTCAAACAGTGGCCGGGCAGCCGTGGCCGGACTCGCTAGCCCGCGCTATCGCCACAGAGTTCGCGCGGATAGAAGAGTTGTGGCGTCGCCTCGACGTCTCCCTCCCCCGTAGTAGGCGTGCTCCAGCGCCTCGGCGCGTTGCCCCTGTCCTGGCCTTACCAGTGTTCGAGAAACAGAACTGTCGGTATCCGCCGCTAGCCTTCGGGTAACGACAAGCGGGGAGTGACATGACTTTCAAGGACGACGTCATCAAGGGCGTCGACGACGTGCTCGCCGCCGAGTGGGTGACGGTTAACGCGACGGTCGTCCCAGAGACCGATGACGTCGCTCTGCGCAACGGCGCCAAGCTCCTGGACGCGACTTACCTCTATGCCGACATGGCCGACTCGACAGGGTTGGCGCAGGGTTTCAAGAACTGGGCCGCAGCCAAGGTGATCCGCACGTACCTCAACGCGGCGTCACGGATTCTGAATCGAGCGGGCGGCGAGATCCGCTCGTTCGACGGCGACCGCATCTTGGCGATCTTCATCGGCGGACGCAAGAACACCAACGCGGTCAATGCTGCGATGCAGCTGAGCTGGGTCGTGGAAGACGTCATCAACCCGGCC
>NZ_FNOZ01000072.1 GCF_900107175.1 Modestobacter sp. DSM 44400
AGCAATTCCGCCGCGTCAACGGCCACCTGCACCTGCCGGCGCTACGCACCGCCCTCGAGCAGGCCACCGCTGCAACTGTCGTACCCGCCGCGCATGATGGGCCCGTCAGCAACGCCGCCTAGTTGATCAACGGGCCGCTACCGAAGTTCCACGGAACTCGGGACATCCTCGTCCTCGCGCGTCATCCGAATTGTCCAGCGATAGTGTCCGCGAACGCCTGGCGAAAGGTCCCCATGGACACCTATCTGGATCCCCGTTCCGGTGAGAGCTACCCCTTCGACCCGCTGCGCTGGCGCAGCGACGACGGGGCGCCGCTGACGGTCGCTCCCCGCTCCGGCATCGGGCCGGCGGACATCGACACCTCGAAGCGCTCGTTGTGGCGCTACCGGGCAGCTCTGCCCGGCAACATCACCCACCCGGTGACCCTTGGCGAGGGATGCACCCCCCTCGTTCCGATGCGCTGGGGACACCAGGACGTGCGGTTCAAGCTGGAGTGGTTCAACCCCACCGGCAGCTTCAAGGACCGCGGCACCAGCGTCATGATGTCGGCCCTGGCCGAGGCAGGTGTCCAGGCGGTGATCGAGGACAGTTCAGGCAACGGCGGGTCCTCGGTCGCCGGGTATTGCGCCGCCGCCGGTGTCCGGGCCCGCATCCTCGTTCCTGAGGCAACGTCCCCGACCAAAGTCGTGCAGGCGCGCGCTTACGGCGCCGAGGTCGCGCTCGTGCCGGGTGACCGGGATGCCACAGGCGCGCAGGCTGTTCTCGAAGCTGCCACCACCTGCTACGCCAGCCACAACTGGCACCCGTTGTTCCTTCAGGGCATCAAGACCCTCGCCTACGAACTGTGGGAGGACCTCGGCTTCACTGCACCCGACGCGATCGTCACCGTGGCAGGTGCGGGCAGCATCGTGTCGGGATGTGATCTGGGATTCGGCGAGCTGCTCGCCGCTGGCCACATCGATCGCCTCCCGCGGCTGCTGGTCGCCCAGCCCGAACGGTGCGCTCCCATCCACGCTGCGTTCCAGGGCGAGACCGACACGGAGTTCGGGCCAACGATCGCTGAGGGCACCGCCATCAAGAGACCCATCCGGCTGCCGGAAGTCGTCGAGGCGATCCGGCGATCCGGCGGGGACACCGTCGCGATTCCTGAAGACGACATCATCGCCGCGACCCGCCGCCTGGCGGGCATCGGGCTGTACGCGGAGCCGACCTGCGCCTCGGCGGCGGCAGCGATCGACGTCTTCGCCGCCCGCGGCGCGATCCGTTCCGGTGAGACGACGGTGGTCGTGCTGACCGGGTCCGGCCTGAAGGCCGCCGCTGCCATGGGCAAGCTGTTCACGTGACCCCGGGAGAGCGGCTGATCCGTGAGGCCCGAGACAATCGTGGTCGCCTCGGGCGGATGTTCCCTGGCCTGTGCGCGGTCGTCATGCACGCGAGGACGATCTTTCCGGCCGAACAGTCGCCGATCCGGCGACCGAGCTCGGCGTCGCCCGCATCCAGGACCCCGACTGTCCCCACCCCTTCCCCGAAGGTCGCCCGCCAAGAGCGGCCTGCACAACCCGGTCCGCGCCGACGACCAGGAGCAGTCGCTGTCCGAGAGCCTGCGGGCCCGCACGGCCGAGGCACCCCGGGCCTTGGTGGAGGGGTACGCAGCCGCCCGTGGTCGGACGCCGCGCGGGATCGCGGCGAAGAAGCAGCTCGTCCGCCCCCTGCGCGACGATGGCTTCCTCGACGTCAGACATTCAGTTCCCTCGCTCACCGCCGTCCTCGGTGTCTCCCGCGCCTCCGTCTACAATCACGTGAAGAGGACGACCATGTCCGCTCCCCAGCGCTTCTCCGACGCCGAACACCCCTACAGCCTTCTGCGGGCCGCCGGCGACCTCGTCTTCATTTCCGGATAGCTCGGCGTGGCCTACGGACAGATCGTCGACGGCGGGATCGTGACCGAGACACGACAAGCCCTCACCAACCTCCACGCAGCGCTGGCCACCGCCGGGCTCGCATTCCCCGACATCGTCAAGATCACCGTCTACCTCGCCAGCATGACCGACCGGCTCGCCATGGACGACGTCTACATCGCCACACTGCCTGAGCCGCTCCCAGCCCCCACCTGCTTCGCCGTCGGCGAGCTGCCCTTCGGCGCCCGAGTGGAACTCGACGCCATCGCCTACAGGGCCAGTTGATGCGCATCCATGTGATCACCACAGGCGGCACGATCGACGTCGAATATTCCCTGCAGGGGGAGATGGTCACTGGTCCGCCCATGGTGGGGATGCTGCTCGGACGGGCGCGGACTGGACTGGACGTGACCATCGACCGCATCTGCCGCAAGGACAGCCGCGACCTCGACGACACCGATCGCAACCTCATCCGCCACCGGGTCGAGACCTCCGACGCCGAACGCATTCTCATCACCCACGGCACCGACTCCATGACGACCACCGCAGCACATTTGAACGGCATCACGGGGAAGGTCATCGTGCTCACCGGCGCCATGCAACCGGCCCGGATGACCGACAGTGACGCCGCTTTCAACGTGGGCCTGGCGATCGGGTCCCTGCAGACGCTGCCTCCTGGCGTCTACATCGCCATGAGCGGCAGGATCTTTGCAGCCGGGACGGCGACCAAGGACCGCAGTCTGGGACTGTTCATCCACAATGAGACCGCGTCGACGTCCTCGACACCCTGACCACCGCTCGCGCTGGGCACAGGTCCTCCGGCTCGTCCCGGCTAGGTCGCAGGCTCAGGTTCCATCGGTCGAGAGCACGGCCGGTGGGGCCGCACCGCCCTCGCCGTGGGCCCCACGGACGACCTCGATGGCGACGTCCCGCAGCTTCACGTTGCGCCGGCTGCTCACGTCCCGCAGCTGGTCGAACGCCTGCTCCTCGGTCAGCTGGTGACGTTTCATCAGGATGCCCATCGCCATGCCGATCTGCCGGCTCGACACCAGCGCGGTCTCCAGCTGGCGCACCTGGTCGGTTACAGCGGCCAGCTCGCGACGGCTCTGCGCCAGCTCCGCCGCCGCGTCGTCACTGACCACATGGTCACTTTACAATGTAAACGGAGTCGGGTGTCGAATGCGGCGGTGCCGGTCTGTGTTCGCGCCGGCGGCGAGGCAGGATCGCCCCATGAGCGAAGAGCCGGCACACCGCCACGAGTCCGGACTGGTCACCGAGACCCGCGGGCACGTCCGGGTGTTCACCCTGGACCGCCCCGAACGGCGCAACGCCCTGTCCGCGGCGCTGCAGACCGACCTGGTCGAGGAACTGCTGTCCTGCGCGGAGGACCCGCAGGTGCGGGCGGTCGTGCTGACCGGCAACGGTCCCGCCTTCTGCGCCGGGTTCGACCTCAAGGAGATCCGGGAGCTCGACCAGCAGGGCGGCCACTTCCGGCCGCCGATGGACCGGCCCGGCCGCAGCCTGTTCGAGGTGGTGAGCGAGACGTACGTCCCGATCGTCGCCGCGCTGACCGGACACGCCGTCGCCGGCGGCTTCGAGCTAGCCCTGGCCTGCGACATCCGGATCGCCGCCCCCGGCATCAAGCTCGGTCTCCCCGAGGCCACCATCGGCATGGGCGCCAACTACGGCTCGGTCGTGCTGCCCAAGCGGCTGCCGATGGGCATTGCCCTGGAGATGCTGCTGACCGGCGAGTACGTGACCAGCGAGGACGCCGCACGCTGGGGGCTGGTCAACCGGGTGGTGCCGGCCGAGGAGGTGCTCCCGGCCGCCCTTGCCCTCGCCGGGCGGATCGCTGCCAACGCCCCGCTGTCGGTCCGACGGATGAAGGAGACCGCCGTCAAGGCGCTGGACCTGCCGCTGGCCACCGCCCTGCGCCTGGACGTCGGCCCGAACCCGTACCTGTCCGAGGACCGCCGTGAGGGCATCGCCGCCCACCTGGAGAAGCGGTCGCCGCAGTGGTCCGGCCGGTGAACGCCAGGAACAGTGGAGGGGTGACCGCACCGTCCGAGTCCCCCGCCGACGCCGGCGCCCGCCTGGCCGCCCAGTACCTGCAGCTGCTCGAGGACGGCCGCACCAACGACGCCGAGGCCCTGCTGGCCGATCTGTCCGACGCCAGGGAGCTGGTGTTCGTCGGCGCGGGGTTCACCACGATGGCCCGCCGCACCGGGCGCACCCTGCCCACGGCGATGCGCGCGCAGGCCAGCACCCGGCAGGTGCTGCTCGGTCAACTGCGCGACGCCAACCGCCGGGACGTCGACGGCCTGCGCTCCTGGTTGCGTCAGGCCGCCCAGGAGGCCGTGACCGTCAACCGCCTCGCCGAGGCGGCCCGCCGCCGGCTGGGCGAGCAGTCCGCGACCGGCTGACAGTCAAGGGGACAGGAGCAGAGCCCGCGGCAACGTGACTGCCAACGGCAACGCCAGGGCGAGGCAGACGGCGACCAGCACGTAGGTCAGCGGCAGCCCCACCTCGGCGGCGACGGCGCCCACGGCCAGCGCGCCGATCGCCGTCCCGCTGTCGTAGCAGGCGTTCCAGACCGCGCTGACCGTGGACGTCTGACCCTCACCGGCCCGGGCCAGCGCGATCACCAGGGTGAGGTTCTGCACCGCGCCGTAGGCCACGCCAAGCCCCAGCACCCCGGCCAGCAGGGCGCCCGCACCGACTGTCCCCCCGGTGCGCAGGCCCAGCGCGACGAGCAGCATGCCGGCCACCCCGCTGGCCAACGTCGCGGGGAGCAGCACCCGGGCGCCCACCCGGTCGCTCAGCACGCCGGCCTGCCACCGGCACAACGCGCTGGCCAGCCCGAAGACCAGGAGCGCGGCCGCGGCCAGCGACCCGTCCGGCCGCTCGATCGGCAGGAAGGTGACGAGGCCGCCCCCGGCCAGCGTGACCACCAGCAGCACCAGCGAGGGCGCGGCCGCCGCCCACACCGCGGCCCGGGAGCCGCCCGGTGCGGCCTCCTCGGTCGGCGGTCCCAGCGCCCGGACCAGCCCGGGTACGAACCCCAGCGCCAGCAGGGTGGCCGCCGCCAGCCACGCCACCCAGGAGAAGTGCCCGGCCAGGGTCAGCGCCGTCCCCCCGGGCACCGCGGCCAGCGTGGGCAGGGCGATCGCCAGCCCATAGATGCCGATCGACTCCCCCCTCCGCTCCCGCGGCACGGCTTGCGCGGCGACCGTCGAGCCCAGCACGGTCAGCACGGCGAACCCGATCCCGCGGACGGCGGACACCGCGATCAGCCACCGGACGTCGTCCCCGAGGAGGTAGAGCGGAGCCGGCAGACCCAACGCCACCAGCCCGCCGGCCAGCACCGGCCCGATCCCCCAGCGGCGCACCATCGCCGGCACCGTGCCCTGCAGCAGCACGGTGACGACGAGGAACACCGTGGTCACCGAGCCGGCCGCGGTGAGGCCGGCGCCCGTGTCCGCCGCGTGGGCCGGCAGCGCCGATAGCAGCAGCGAGTAGCTCAGGAAGCCCAGCGCGTTGACCGCGAAGAGCGACCGCACCGCCGGCAACCGCCACAGGGAGCTGCGCTCGCCCGCCGTTGTCACACCTGACCCCCGTCGTCGTGGTCGCAGCCCTACGGTCAGGGCATGGAACCTGCACTCAGCATCCCGGCGACCACGACGATCGTCGTCATGGGGGTCTCCGGATCGGGGAAGACCAGCGTCGCCGTCGAGCTCGCCCGGCAGCTCGGCTGGGACTACATCGAGGGCGACGACCTGCACCCGGCCGCCAACGTGGCCAAGATGGCCGGCGGCCAGCCGCTGGACGACGAGGACCGGTGGCCGTGGCTGCAGGCGATCGCCGAAGTGGTCGGCGGGCACGAGGCGGCCGGGACGTCGATCATCGTCACCTGCTCGGCGCTCAAGCGCTCCTACCGGGAGCTGCTCCGCGACGGGCACCCCTCGGTCTGGTTCGCCCACGTGGACGTGCCCCGCGAGGTGCTGGCGCAGCGACTGGCCGCACGGCGGGGGCACTACATGCCACCGTCTCTGCTGGACAGCCAGCTGGCCACCCTCCAGCCGCTTGGCGACGACGAGCCGGGCGACTCCATCGCCGGCAACGGCCCTCTGGACCAGACCGTCGCCGTACTGTTCCGAGACCTGAGGGAAGAACGCTCCCTACGGAGTTGATCGTCGGCGAATGGCTGCCCGACACGCCGGTGCGCGCAGCCGCTCGCCGATGATCAACGAGACTCTTGGCCCTCACCCATGTGCGGGTACCGGTGGTCGGTCGCCGGGACGAACGTCTCTTTGATCGACCGGGTGCTGGTCCAGCGCAGCAGGTTCTGCGCGGCGCCGGCCTTGTCGTTGGTGCCCGAGCCACGGCCTCCACCGAAGGGCTGCTGGCCGACGACGGCGCCGGTGGGCTTGTCGTTGACGTAGAAGTTGCCGGCCGCGTGCCGCAGCATGTGCTGCGCGTGCGCGATCGCCGTCCGGTCCTGGGCGATGACCGCCCCGGTGAGCGCGTAGGGCGCCACCGACTCCATCTGCCGCAGCACGGTGTCGTAGTCGGCGTCGTCGTAGACGTGCACGGCCAACACCGGGCCGAAGTACTCGGTGGTGAAGACGTCATGCCCCGGGTCGGTGCCCTCGATGATCGTGGGCCGGACGAAGAAGCCCTCGCTGTCGTCGGCGGTGCCGCCGGCGACCACGGTGAGCGCGTCGTCGTCCTTCGCGGCGTCGAGCACCTTCGACAGCTTCCGGAAGGACTTCCCGTCGATGACCGCGCCCATGTAGTTCGAGAAGTCGGTGACGTCGCCCATCGGCAGCGACTCGGTGACGCCGATCAGGTCGTCCCGCATCCGGGTCCACAGGCTGCGCGGCACGTAGGCACGCGACGCCGCGGAGCACTTCTGCCCCTGGTACTCGAAGGAACCGCGGACCAGCGCCGTCCGCAGCACGTCGACGTCGGCGGAGGGGTGGGCGACGACGAAGTCCTTGCCGCCGGTCTCCCCGACCACCCGCGGGTACCCCCGGTAGTTGGCGATGTTCTCCCCGACCGTCCGCCACAGGTGCTGGAAGACCGGGGTGGAGCCGGTGAAGTGGATGCCTGCCAGGTCGCGGTCGGCCAGGACGACGTCGGAGACCGCGACGCCGTCGCCGGGCAGCATGTTGACCACGCCCGGGGGCAGGCCGGCGGCCTCGAGCAGCCGCATGAGGAAGTGCGCGGCGAGCTGTTGGGTCGGCGCCGGCTTCCAGATCACCGTGTTGCCCATCAGCGCCGGCGCGGTCGGCAGGTTGCCGGCGATCGCGGTGAAGTTGAACGGGGTAACGGCGTAGACCGGGCCCTCCAACGGCCGGTGGTCGACGCGGTTCCACACCCCCGGGGAGGACACCGGCTGCTCGGCGTACACCTGCCGGGCGAAGGACACGTTGTAGCGCCAGAAGTCGATCAGCTCGCAGGCCGCGTCGACCTCGGCCTGGTAGGCGGTCTTGGACTGGCCCAGCATCGTCGCGGCGTTGAGCGTCTGCCGCCACGGCCCGGCCAGCAGGTCGGCGGCCTTGAGGAACACCGCGGCCCGGTCGTCGAAGGACAGCTCGGCCCAGCCGGGGGCCGACTCCTTCGCGCACCGCAGCGCCTCGGTGGCGTCGGCGGCGGTGGAGTGCGCCGACGTGCCGAGCACCTGGGCGTGCCGGTGCGGAGCGACGACGTCGAAGGCCTCGCCGCCGGCCATCCGCTGCCGGCCGCCGAGGGTGGCGGTCAGCTCCACCGGCGAGGCGGCCAGTTCGGTCAGCCGCTGCTGCAGCGCGCTGCGCTCGGGCGAGCCGGGGGCGTAGTCGCGGACCGGCTCGTTGCGCGGTGCAGGGACCTGGGTGACGGCGTCCATGGATGGCTCCTCAGCGGTGGGACGGTCCGGCCAGAGTGGCCACTTCGGCCGGACCGGGGTCAGGACTTGGTGGCGAGCGAGCGAAGGAAGAACTGCAGGTTCGCGGGGCGCTCGGCCAGCCGGCGCATGAAGTAGCCGTACCAGTCGGCGCCGTAGGGCACGTAGGCGCGCACGGTGTGCCCGGCGCGGGCCAGCCGGACCTGCTCGCCCGGGCGGATGCCGTAGAGCAGCTGGAACTCGTAGCTGTCCGGGGTGCGGCCGGTCTCGACGACCAGCTCCAGCATCCGGGCGATCAGCGCCGGGTCGTGCGTGCCGGCCATCGGGTACCCGCCGCCGCGCACCAGGACCTCCAGGCAGCGGGCGTAGGCGGCGTCCACGGCGGCCTTCTCCTGGTGCGCGGCGGACGCCGGCTCCCGGTAGGCGCCCTTGACCAGCCGCACCCGCGAGCCGGGGACGGCGAGCGCGCGGGCGTCGTCCTCGGTGCGGTGCAGCATCGCCTGCAGCACCGCACCGGTGCCCGGGTGCGCGCGCCGGAGGTCGGCCAGGACGGCGAGGGTGGAGTCGACCGTCCGTGAGTCCTCCATGTCCAGGGTCACCGTGGTGCCCTGAGCGCTGGCCGCTTCGACGACCGGGCGGACCAGCTCCAGCGCGACGTCGTCCCCGCCGACCGGGAGCGCCTGGCCGAACGCGGACAGCTTCACCGACACCTCGGCGGCCCGGCCGAGCTGCAGCGGGGCCAGGCACTCGAGCAGCGCGAGGTAGGCGTCCCGGCCGCGGATGGCCTCGACGCGGTCGGTCACGTCCTCCCCCAGGTGGTCGAGGGTGACCGCGATGCCGTCTGCGGCCAGCGCGCGGACGGCGGCCAGCGCGTCGGGCAGGGTCTCCCCGGCGACGAACCGGTCGACGACGCGGCGGGTGACCGGCGTGCCGGTGACGACCCGGCGCATACCGGGACGGCGAGACGCGGCGAGCAGCGCCTTCTGGGTGAGCACGGGCACCTCCGGGTGGGCCTTGTCGGCTGCGGACGACGCTAGGCACGGCGCCACCGACACGCCACCGACAGATGTCCGGGATTGTGGGCGGGCCGTCATACAAATGACTGAGAGCACAACGCAGCGAGGTCCCCGGCCGCGACCGGCCGGGGACCTCGGTGAACCACGGGGAGGAGAGGTCAGCCGTGCCCGTGCCCGTGCCCGTGCCCGTGCCCGGCGCCCCGCGAGGCGACCGCACCGGTGAGCGGGTCCAGGAACAGCGGCTTCGCGGCCGGCTGGCTGAAGTCCAGCATGCCGTCGATCGGACCGGCCAGTGCGTCGAAGGAATTGTCGATCCGCGCACCGCCCAGCCAGTTGTCCTCGACGAAGCGCAGGATCGACGTCTGGTCGGTCAGCGTGCCGTCGACGGCGTTGACCTTGCTGAAGGGGGAGATGACCAGCAGCGGCAGCCGGGGACCGTAGCCGCAGCGCAGCTCCTCGCCACCGAGCTTCGGGCTCCCTGTGCTGCACTGCCCGTCGGCGGTCAATGCGTCGCGAGTGCTGTCGGAGTGGTTGACCACCGGCGCGAGCTGGTGGTCATACCAGCCGTCGGAGTCGTCGTAGGCGATGACGACCGCGGTGGACTTCCAGTCCTTGGACCGCTGGAGCTCGTTGAGCGTGTCGACCAGAAAGTGCTGCTCGTCCAGCGGGTCGGAGTAGCCGGCGTGCCCGTCCTCGGACTTCTTGGCCTTGAGAAAGCTCACCGCGGGCAGGCTCCCGGCGTCCAGCGCGCGGTCGAAGTCGGTCAGGTCGTATTGGTGGTTGGCCGGCCCGGCGTGACCGATCTCGGCGACCGACGCCGGTGGCGTGTGGTGCGGATTGGCCGTGGACGCGTAGTACTGGAACGGCTCGTGGTGGGCGCTGTAGTCCTGAGTCGTGGCCTCGCCAGGCGACGGCTGCTGGTCGGTGTACTTGCCGACCGGGGAGGCGGCTGCGCAGTCGGCGAAGCCGCCCTGGAACCAGCCCCAGGAGACGTGCTGCTCGTTGAGCAGGTCACCGACGTTCTTCCCGGTCAGCGCCGCGCGGTTGTACGTCGGATTGGAGCAGTCGTCGAACGCGCCGTCCGGGTCGTTGATGACTGTGCCGGTGCCGTCCACGCCGTCCTGGTTGGGCACCGCGTAGGCGTCCGTGGTGCGCGTGCCGCCCGGGGTGACCGCGTAGGCCCCCGCCGTCTCACCGGAGATGAGGTTGAGCGCGCCCGGCGTCGAGGGTCCGTAGGTGGTTCCGTAGGAATTGTCGTTCATCGCGAAGTGCTGCGCGTAGTTCCACAGCGCGGTGACGGTGTTGCCGTCGTAGTAGTCCATGACCGCGTAGTCCTCCGGCGTCGGGCCTGTGGTCGACCCGGTAACGCACTCGCCGCGGGTGAGCGGCTGACCGTCGGACTCGCGGTTCGTGTACTCGACGAACCGGTCCATCGCCCCGTGGTCGGCGGCCCGCTGTTCGGCGGTGTAGTCGTGGTCCTGGTCGCAGGTCAGCGCCTCGTCGTGTGCCAGCCGCTGCGGCTGGGTCTTGTTCGGATTGGCGGTCAGCAGGGTGCCGAGGAGCCCGTTGACGGTGGGCGTGTCCGGCGCAGCCTGGAACAGCGTGCCGTCGGTGTTCGCGGCGCGGGGATAGGTGCCGAAGTAGTGGTCGAAGGACACGTTCTCCTGGTAGATCACCACCAGGTGCTCAATTGGGGTGGCCGTGGCGTGGGTGCTCGGCCTGGCCGAGGCGGCCCCGGCCAGGCCGAGCACCCCGGCGACCAGGCCGGAGCAGCTCGCGGCTGCCACGGCGACACGCCGGCGCCGGGACGGCGAACCGGGGAAGAGTCGGGAATGGGTCACTGCAACCTCCTGCGCCAGGACGGTCGGTATGCCCCGGGCCTGGCTCCCCGGAGCCAGGCCACGGTTGCTGGTCGAGATGGCGTCCACCCTAGCGAACGGGGAACCAGAAGGTGAGCTAGCCAACTTTCCGGTGGTGCCCTCGGGCCGCCTCCGGCAACCGGCCGGTGCCCGCGCCGCTCCTACGATCGTGCGACGACGGAGGAGGCGGAGTGCGCGACGACCTGCAGGACCTGGTGGACGAGGTGTCCCGGCTGCTCGCCGCCCCGACGACGCTGGAGGACGCCGACTTCACCCTGCTGGCCTTCTGCGCGCACGAGGACGCCGCCGAGGGCACCGCGATGGACGCCGTCCGGGCCCGGTCGATCCTCGGCCGGGGCTCGACGCAGGAGACCCGCCGCCGGTTCGAGGAGCACGGCATCACCACCGCGACCGCGCCGCTGCGGGTGCCCGCCGACCCCGCGGCCGGCATCCTCACCCGGCTGTGTCTGCCGGTCCGCGCCGAGGGCCGCCTGTACGGCTACCTGTGGCTGCTGGACGGCGGCGGCACCGACGTGACCGACCCGGCCGCCCCCGGACTTGCCGACGCCGTGTCGCTGGCCGCCGAGGCGGGGCGGCTGCTGGCCGACAGCAGGCCGGCGGCCGACCTGGCCGGTGCGCTGCAGACCGTGCTGCAGGGGGACCCGCCCGAGCGGTCGGTCCGGGCGCTCACCGCCGCCCTCGGCGCAAACACCCCGCTGACGCTGGTCGCCCTGTGTCCGGCGTCCCCGGGACTGCCGGACGGTTGGTCCTCCCCGGGGGCGGGGGCGGTGACCGCGGTGCTTCCCGACGGGGTGGCGGTGCTGCTGCCGCTGAGCCAGGACGGCGACCCACGGCCGGCCGGGGCGCTCGCCGCCGCCGCGCTGGTCGGGCTCCCCGCGGGCAGTACCGCCGGCGTCGCCGCTGCCCGACGGGGTTGCGCCGCGCTGCCCGACCAGTGGCGCGAGGCCCGCACCGCAGCCCGGGTAGCAGCAGTGGCACCGGAACTCGCGCCGGTGGCGTCGTGGGCGGAGCTCGGCGCCTGGCGTCAGGTGGCCGAGCTCGCCGGCCCCGATCCGGCGCTGGCCCCCCTGCTGGCCGACCCGGTTCTCACCGAGACCGCCGGGATCTGGCTGGACTGCGCCGGGAGCCCGCAGCGGGCCGCCGCCCTGCTCCGCGTGCACCGGCAGACGCTGTACTACCGGCTGGGGCGGATCGCCGAGCTGACCGGGCTGGACCTCGCCGACGGGGCGGACCGGCTGCTGCTGCACCTCGGCGTCCGGGCTGCCCGGCTGGCCGTCGGGGCCCCCGGCGCCGACCGCGGGCAACACCTAAGAGCTTGGAAGGGAATTACATCAGTGTAATTCGTCGTCGATGGTTCGCGGTGTGATCGTGTAGTTCCACTCTGGGTGGAACGGATCGCCGTCGAGCCGGACGTCGGCGAGTTCGGCATCGGTGACCTTGATCTTGTCGGGATAGGAGCCCTCGTCCAGGCGGGCGTAGACCTTCAGCCCGGTGCGGGTGGTGGTCGAGGCGATCAGGTCGATGATCACCTGGCGGCTCTCCAGCGGTTTGCCGCGCCAGTTGATGGTGATAAAGCTGAACAGCCGATGTTCGATCTTGTTCCATTTGCTGGTGGCCGGGGGAAGGTGGCAGACGCGGACGGT
>NZ_FNOZ01000125.1 GCF_900107175.1 Modestobacter sp. DSM 44400
CGACAAATACGCCACCACCTACCTCGGCGGTGTCCTCCTCGGCTGCATGATCATCCATCACCGCGTCCGCAGTTAGCAGACACGCTCTAGACGGGGCGGCCTACCGACGGCGCTACGGCCTGCCGCTGCGCCGGTCGCTGACCGCGCCGGGGCTGCGGTCCAGCCGCGCCCACGAGGGCCGCCGCCGGTACACCAACAACGGCGGAGTGCGCGCCGGCCTGGTCCACGGTCAGCGGCGGACTGACCGCCTCGGCGATGAGCGACCGGCGCGCATCCGTGCGCTCGGGCTCTCATTCGTAGAGGACTGCCTGTGTAGTCGCTACATCGAGCACGGCTGGACGGTGCACGCCATCGACGCGGAGCTGCACACCGGCCGGCGGGTGCTCCCTCGGCTGCTGGACGCCGCGGAGGTCCCGCGCCGCCGGCCCGGGGGCGTGAGACGACGGAACGCCGGCACCACGGACGGTGCGGTCGGCAGTTGTGGAACGGCAGGACGGTGAGCACGAACGACCACACCGTGCCGCAGTTCTACCTGCGCCGGTTCGCGCGCAGGACCACGGGCAAGTCCGCCCAGCTGATGGCCGCAACGGTGGACCGCCTCGACGCCGCCTTTCCGACCAGCCCGCGCAACGTCGCGGCTGTGAACGGCTTCCACTGGGGCACCGACCCCGAGGGCGTGCCGCACCACACAATGGAGGGCTTGATGACCTCCGTCGAGAGTGCGGCGGCGCCCGCGTTCAGCGAGGTGCTCGATACCGCCTGGGCACTGCCTGAACGCTGGCCACCCACCATGCGCACCAGAGTGTCTCTTTCCTGGTGGGTCGCAGCGCAGATTTTGCGCACCACCCGGCAGCGCCACCGCGTCGACCATCTCGCTGGGGAGGCCGCCGAGGGCGGTCTCGTCGAGGCGCTGACCCCCACGGCCGGTCCCCTGCACAGGTTCGCGCGGAACAACCGCCACCTTTCGTTCATCGGCGAGCAGCTCGCGCCGCTGGCCGCCATCATCGGCCGCAAGCCCTGGGGCATCGGCTTCAGCGACGTCTGCCTCCCGACCTCGGACGTCCCCGTCGTGTTGATGAGCAGCCAGGATGACGCGAACCAGCTGCTGTCCGTCGCCTACTGGGACGTCCTGGTGCCCCTGGACCCGCACAGGTTCCTGTTGATGACCAGGCCCGGGTCTCAGGACGACCCGGCGACGTGGGTGGACCACCGTCTAAAGATGGACGGCGGCATGGGCGTCTTCCTCACGGACATGCTGTGGTCGGCGGCCGAGCGGCACATGTTCTGGCACCCCGACCACGAACCCCAGGGACTCCCGGAGTCGCACACGCGAGGACCGCGCTTGCCACGACCCTGGGCCGGGGACACCCACAGCCCGCCGCAGATGATCATGGAGTACGGCGCGATGCCGCTCGGCACCACCGTCGAGCGGCGATGGATGGAACACCCGACACGCGACGCGGGACGAGACCACCGGGTGCCCTCGTGACCCGATTCCTCATCGTTTCGAGAACCCCGCATCAAGGGTTCACCTGCGGTTTCACCCGGAATCCTGAGGTGGTGGACCGTTGAGGCGAGGACACAACGGAAGCCGGCGTGCTGCACTGGGTCACAGGAACAGTCGGCCCCGTCACCCGGGGTGAACGGCGAGGAGAACGGTGCGATCGATGAGCAACGTCCGAGGCGGAAACGACGAGGGACACCGCCGGGTGGGCCAGCGGAGCCAGGACTCTTTCGCGGAGGTAATCCCCGAGCCGCTCGAGCCGACTCGCCGCGTGTGCGCTGCCCAGGAACGGGAGAGGCGACGGGTCGCGGCGCTGCACGACCACGTGCGCCGCGACGCCCACCTCCGAGTGGACGCCGCACGGACTTCCGTCGTCGCGTCGATGAACCGTTCGGCGTCCCCGCTGTCCGCAGACCTCGTCAAGCAGCTGAATGCGCCGTTCTACCGGGCCGCCGTGGACGCCCTGGCTCCCGCCGTCGAGTCAATGAACCGTGCGGTGTCCCGCGCCGCCGTGGACGCCCTGGCCCCCGCCGTCGAGTCGATGAACCGTGCGTGGTTGCCGCTGTACGCCGAAATTTTGAAGAAGGTGACCGGCCCGGTCATTGAGGCGGCCAACGACACGTTGGCCGGGCAGGTGGACGACCTTGTTCAGCGCCTGTACTCGCAGGTGCTGACCTGCGCGATGCCCGCCATCGAGGAGGCGGCGGGCGCGCTGGCCGACTCCGACTTGACGATTGTCGACGCCGAGGACGACACCGGTGTGGCGGACTGGTACGACGCGGGCGAGTTCGCCTCGACGCTCGACGCGTTCATTGCCGTCGGCCTCACCGGCCGGGACCTCGTCGTCAACACGTGGGCCGTCGCGCAGCTGGCGACCGTTCGCCAGGTTCAGCAATTGTGGGGTCGGAAGGCGGCGCGGATGACGCTCGCCGTGTTCATCTCTGCCGCCGTGACAGTCGCCGTCGCGGCGTGGCTCGTCGACAACGGGGACAAGTCCGTCTCGGAGGCGTTCACCACGGCCGCGGTAGGCACGTTCGGCATCCTCGCCGTGCTCCTGGCAGTCTGGAATTCGATCGGCGGAGAGTAACCGGACGACGCGAGGGAAGACGCCGGCCCGAGCAGACGACGCCCGGGACGAACGCATCGTCCGGCTCGCATGAGCCGTCCCTTACCCGGGGCGCGCGCCCACGGCGACACGACTCTCGGCGCCAGCTCGGAGGCATGGGCGCGCGAGCATCCCGACGCGCAGGAAAGTGGCTGACTCGAGTACTCAAGGAGCGTCGTAGGAGCCGGAACGGCGAGCGCGCCCCACACAGGCCCGCTGTTGCTGCTATGGATGCCCGGCCGGCTGCAAGCCGGCCCTCCACGGTCCGGTTGCGTTCACCGAGCTGGTGCCGCCCGTCCGTCATTTGCTACGCGACTTCGGCCCGAGCCGCGCCAGCCACCGGGCGATGACGGTGTAGACGACGTGAGGGGGTGCCCTCCCACCACCTTCGCAACCTGCGATGCAACGGGCCTTATAGGTGCATTCGGGCACATGCACTCATGCATCACTGTCAATCAACGGTGAGTTTTGAAGATCGCTCGACTTACCTGCGTCGGTGCTTTCGTCGACTAGCACCACCCGTCGCCTTCGGCCCTCCAGGTCCCTGCGATCCTTACTGAAGTCGGGATCCGCAACATAAGCGGCTCTTCGAACTTGAGGGGGAAGAAGGACATGATCTTGTGAGGATCGCGGCCTCGGGCTGAGAAGCCCGTGGCCCCTCGATGCTGACGGTGG
>NZ_FNOZ01000104.1 GCF_900107175.1 Modestobacter sp. DSM 44400
CCGCTCGGGGTTGTGCTTGCCCTTCAGGCCAGCCAACGCAGACACGTCGGCCTCCATCAGCGCGCTCATCACCTGCATCCCGGCGCCAACCGCCAGGGCCAGCAGCCCCTCCTGCATCGATTCGGCGATCTCAGCCATCGCCACGCTCACCCGCTCGGGCACGGCCACCCCGGGCGCGTCCGGTGTGTCGGTCTCGGTCTTCTGGTAGGTCTTGCTCACGGCGGTCCCCTGTTCGGATGGAGTCTTGGCGGACGCCCAACACCTACCTCACGGCCGGTGCAGGCGGGGGACCGCCACCTCAACTTCCACGAGACCCGGGACAACCTCGGGAAGCTGACCGTCCAGCCGCACGGCGGCGTTGATCAGGGCAAGGTGGCTGAGCGCCTGCGGGACGTTGCCGAGCATGGCGCCGTCGGCCGGGTCCATCATCTCCGCCAGCAGTCCCACGTCGTTGGCCAGCGCCACCGCCTCGTCCATGAGGGTGCACGCGTCCTCCAACCGGCCCAGCTCGGTCAGCGCGTCGACCAGCCAGAAGCTGCAGGCCAGGAAGCAGCCCTCCTCGACCTCCATCCCGGTGTAGCGATAGAGCAGCGGTCCGCGGCCGAGCTCCTGGCGCACGGCACGCACCGTGCCGGCCAGCCGCTCGCCGCGGTCGAAGCCGGTGCTCGCGGCGAGCAGCGTTGCCGCGTCCAGGTCGTCGGTGCCCGCGTAGAAGGTGTAGCTCTGCTTGCTCTCCGACCAACAGTGCTCGTTGGTCCACGCGCGGACCTCATCGGCCTCGCGGGCCCACCGACCGGCATGACCGATAGCGATCTCGCCCATCTCAGCCAGCCGCACGGCCCGGTCCAGTGCGACCCAACAGCCCATCTTGGAGATCGTGTAATGCCGTTCGGTGTGCAGCTCCCAGATGCCGGCGTCCTCGGTCGGCCAGATGTCGCAACAGCGATCAGCCAGGTCCGCGAGCATCCGGCCGGTGTCCGGGTCGAGCAGGTGGCCGGCCTCGACGTAGCGAAGGACGGTGTCGAAGAGGTCGCCATAGCAGCCGAGCTGGGTCTGGGTGGCCGCACCGTTGCCCGAGCGCACCGGCTGACTGCCGCGGTAGCCCGGCGCCCGCAGTTGGCGCTCCGAATCCGGTGTCGACCCGTCCAGCTTGTAGAAGATCTCCAGGCCCGGCCCGCTGCGCCGAACGGCGGCGAGCAGCCAGTTCACGACCGACTGGATCTCCTCGTGCATGTGCAGCCCGAGGAAGGCATCAGCGGTGAAGGAAGTATCCCGCACCCACATGTAGCGGTAGTCCCAGTTCTTGTCCCCGCCGATCCGCTCGGGCAGGGACGTCGTCGCCGCCGCTGCCACCGCTCCGGTGTCGGCGAAGTGGAGCAGCTTCAGGGCCAGCGCCGAGCGACGGACGGGTTGGGACCATCGGCCGTCGTAGTGCACCGAGCTCGACCACTCCTGCCACCGGTCCAGGGTGACCGCCAGGTGGGCCTCGACGTCGCCGCGGCCGGAGGCGAAAACGGGAGCGGCGTCGCTGCTGGAAATCGCCACCAGTGAGCGCGAACCGGGCGAGGTGGTGAAGCTCCCACTCACCCCGTGCCCGTCGACCTGCGGCTCGCCCGCATCGAAGGCACGGACCGCCAGGTTCTGATCACCCAAGTGGAGCAGCACGGCGCCGCGCTTCTGCTCCGTCCACGGACGCACGGTCTCGAAGCGGGACCCCGGTCGGACCCCCCAGCGCAAATCCACGCTGCCCTCTACTCCCTCGATCTGCCGGATCAGCTCCGACCAAGGGAGCCGGCCGCTGCGACCGACGGCCAGCGCGTCGACCACCCGAACCGTGCCCGACACGCTCGTGAAGGTTGTCTCCAGCACGTTCGTGTCGGGCAGGTACCGGCGCTCGACCGTGGCCGGCTCCTCCGGCGTCAGCTCGACGTAGCCGCCGGAGGGCGGGTCGACGATCGCCGCGAACCCCGGCGGGGCGTCCAGCGTGGGCAGCGGCCACCAGTCGATCCGGCCGTCCTCGGCAACCAGTGCGACGGTCCGACCGTCACCCAGTGCGGCGTAGGACGCGATCGGGACAAAGCCCTCGGGACGACTGGGGACAGGTCGGCTCACAGGGGATCTCCCGGGGCTCGGAGGCGGTGGGTGCGGGGGTGGATCCACGGGTACGACGCCGACCCGGAACGCACCGGAACCATCCTGACCCACCGCAAGGGACAGTGCCGAACGTTCGTCTACCCCGACGAGAGCGACCCCTCCGATACCGCGTCGGTTGGCACCGGCTGGAAATCCCGTCCTGGCGGGCCGGGGGGTGAATGTTCGGGTCCGCTCTCAGCCTCCCCCAAACGTGCGCCCGCACCGGGTGAGGGCCGAACTGGGATGCACCGGACGGCATGCCACTGTCACGCCCGGGTCAAGCCCGCTGGCGTGGTGTGTGACGGCTACCGCGTGATCTTCGTGTCTGGTCAGGCGCTGAGCGCCGGGATGGTGCTGGTCTGAGTGGTCACCTCCTCGGGGCTGGTGTTGGCGGTGTCGGTGACGGGCCGCATGCGGCAGCGGGCGAGGACGTCGAGGCCGAGGTAGCGGCGCCCTTCGGTCCATTCGTCGTGCTGCTCGGCGAGCACGGCGCCGACGAGGCGGATGAGGGAGTGCCGGTCGGGGAAGATCCCCACGACGTCGGTGCGACGGCGGATCTCCCGGTTCAGCCGCTCTTGGTAGGGGTCGACCCGGGGCGCGGTGCCAGCCTCGCGGCTGGTCCGTTTCCCCGGGCCGCCCTCCGAACCGGACGTGCCCGTTCCCGAGCATCCGGCTCTCCACGAGGTCGTGCCGGTGGGTCAGGCCGCTCTCGCTGCTGACCACGGGGTGGGGATGTTCGGCCGGTGTCGGTAGCGGGTGACCGCCACCTTGCCGGGGTCGAACAGGGCCACGTCCCCGTCCGTCGGCCACCACCCGGGCAGGTAGCGGCGGCGGAGCCACTTCCAGTTCGCGCGGCGGTGTTTGCGGCGCATCCACAACAGCACCCGGCGCCAGGTGAAGCGGCGCAGGTAGTCGAAGGTGGCCTTGGAGACGCCGTGCCGGAAGTAGCCGGTCCAGCCCCGCAGCACCAGCGCGAGCCGGTGCAACAGGGCGGCGAGCGGTTTGTTCAGTCCCTGCTGGGTGACCGTGCGCACCTTGGCCTTGACCGACGCGAGCGCGGTCTTGGTCGGATAGGTGTAGACGGTCGGCTTCCCACTGCCTCGCTTGGGCTGCCGCTGGATGCGAAAGCCCAGGAAGTCGAAGCCCTGGTCGATGGAGACGATCCTGGTCTTCGCCGCCGATAGGTGCAGGCCCATCGGCGCGAGGACGGCTGCGGCCTCATCGCGCAGCGCTTCGGCATGCGCCTTCGTGCCGTGAACCAGGACGACGAAGTCATCCGCGTAGCGGATGAGCCGGTATGTCGCCTGGCCCTTGGCGCGGCGGCGGTGCCGGGCGCTGGAATCGCCCATCGCCGCCCAGGCGGCGGTGAAGTGCTCGTCCAGCACGCTGAGGGCGATGTTGGCCAGCAGCGGAGACAGGATGCCTCCCTGCGGCGTGCCGGTGGCCGTGTCCCTGAGGGTCTGCTCCTCGCTGAGGATGCCGGCCTTCAGGAACGACTTCACCAGCGCCAGCACGCGCTTGTCGGCGATCCGTGCCCGCACCCGGTCCATCAGGGCCGGGTGGTCGATCGCGTCGAAGCACGCCTCGATGTCCGCGTCGACGGCCCACTCGTAGTTGCGCGGGTGAGACGTCCACTGGTGGATCTCGGCGATGGCGTCCTGCGCGCGGTGACCGGGGCGGAACCCGTGCGAGCACGGGGCAAAATCCGCCTCGAAGATCGGCTCCAGGACCAGTTTCAGGGCGGCTTGCACCACCCGGTCCCGAACGGTCGGGATGCCCAGGCGCCGCACCTTGCCCGACGCCTTCGGGATCATCCGTTCCCGCACCGGCACCGGGGCGAACTCGCGGGCCTTCAGGTCGGCCCGCAGGTCGGCGAGGAATACCTCGACTCCGCGCACGTCCTCGATGTAGTAGGCGGTGATGCCGTCCACTCCAGCCGTGCGCGCGCCCCGGTTGCTGCGCACCCGCGCCCAGGCCACGGCCAGGACGGCGGGATCGACGACCAGGTTGAACAGGTCGTCAAACCGGCGAGCAGGATCGCTGCCGGCCCACTGGTGCAGCTTGGTCTGGATCTTCAGTACCCGCGCCCGCGCGGCAACCGCGTCGGGCATCGGTGCGCCGGTGTTCACCGGCGGCCTCCTGACCTTCCAGTTCCTGCACTGCGAACTCGCTGCCGCCCTTGGCCATGTGACCGGCTTTCCCGGCCTCGGACTACTACGGCGGCTCCGCCCCACCACGCGGCGATCGGCTGACGGTGCGCCCAGCCCGCCCCGACCTGGCCGGTCGGACGGCGGGACAGCCCCGCGGTGGTTCCCACGTTCACCACTTGACCGTTCGACGGGATCGGCGCCCAGCTCTTCCCCGGCGGCCTCGCCACGACTACCCCGCAGCACTTCATCGTGGCCTTCGACCCGGCCAACCCTGGACCTGGCCGAAGTTCCCTCGGCGACTGCACGTCCCGACCGAGGTGCGCACCGCTGATCGGCCCAGATCCACCAGGTTCGAGCCGACGTTCCACTTTCGGGGGTTCCACCACTGGTTCCTGCATACGTACGCCTGTCCGTCTCGCTTGCCAGGCCCGGGCCGTCTGGCAGTACCAACCCGTCCTGTCGTTGTCGGGGCTGCTCCCGCCTCACTCGGCACCTCCCGAGCTCGACTGCCCCCAGCTTCATCAGGCCGCTGCGACGGCCCAACGAGGAAGGACTCCCACCTCCCTGCGGTCATGCGACGCCTCGTGGCGCACAGGGTTGTTCGACCAGATCTGGCGCCAGACCTCCTTGGGGAACGCGGTGAACGCGAGCACGTCGGCCCGGGCGCCCTCGAGGTGCTCGGCGACCTTCGGGAGCTTGTCGGCCAGGGCATCGAGCACCCGATCGAACTGGGCGTGCACGGAGGCGGCGTCGGGCTGGTCGTAGACCGAGTGCAGCAACGCCCGCACCCATGGCCAGGACGCCTTCGAGGATGTCCCGAGTTCCGTGGAACTTCGGTAGCGGCCCGTTGATCAACTAGGCGGCGTTGCTGACGGGCCCATCATGCGCGGCGGGTACGACAGTTGCAGCGGTGGCCTGCTCGAGGGCGGTGCGTAGCGCCGGCAGGTGCAGGTGGCCGTTGACGCGGCGGAACTGCTTGCCGGCCTCGACCATACCGGCGGCGCACCAGCGCAGCGCCATCTGCCCGTCGCGCCAGCGCTTGACGTTGGTCGAGTGCTGGCGGCAGATGGAGATCATCGACTCGATCATGTTCGTGGAGCGCATCGATCGGGCCAG
>NZ_FNOZ01000014.1 GCF_900107175.1 Modestobacter sp. DSM 44400
CGTCAGCGCGAGGATCGCCTGCTCAGCCTCCACGCGTCCGTCGGCGCCGAAGTAGTCGCGCGACTGCACCTGGCTCAACGTCCGGGCCAGCTGCGCGGCGCGGCGCCGCAGCTCGCCGCGGTCACCTGAGGAGTCCTCGTTATTCGGACCGTTCCTGGTCGCTGCCAGCCACGCCTGGCCCCCCTCGGCGGCAACGGCGCGCGCCTCGCGGCTCACTGCGGCGTACGCGGCGGCGATTGCGCTGTTCATCGACTGCACCATGGTGTCCTCCTCATCCCCCGACAGGTAGGCCGCCGTCCACAGCGTCGCCTGACCATCGGCGGCCACAACCCGCTCGGCCACCCACTCCAGGCCCTCCCGGGTCCGCGGCTCGTCGGGCAGCAGCACCAGCCCGTCCACCGGCTGCGCCACCCCCAGCCGGCGAAGCCGCCGCCACACCGCGATCCGGGGGGTCGAGGGCTCCCGCGGCATCCGATAGGCCAACATCACCCAGCCACGCTTGTCCGTCACAGACCCCGCCTTCCGCCCAGCCCTCCATGGCACCCGTCTGTTGGCCTCCCGACCGTACGCGGCCTAGTGTAACCGCGGTTGCGTAGCTGTACTGGTGCCGGTAGAGCAGGCACCGCGCCGCCACATAGACGAGCCGGCGGACGGGTCGGCATCAAGCTGATGGATTGGAGCTCCACGGTGCGGCCTCGTTATCCCGGCTGGACAGCGTGGCGACGCGGCAGCGACACCCAGCAGGCGGCGAGCCCAGAGCAGGCGGCTGGCCCGGAGCCTGACCCCGTGGACCAGCCCTCACCGGGTGGTCTGCGTCGGTTGGTCAAGTCTTTCCTCATCCTGGGCGCGACCGGCTTCGGTGGGCCGATCGCCACCGTCGGCTACATGCAGCGCGACCTGGTGGAGAACCGCGGCTGGATCGACCGGGAAAACTTCCTCAACGGTGTCGCGCTGGGACAGACGATGCCCGGGCCCCTGGCGGCACAGGTCACCATGTGGGTCGGGTTCCTGCAGCGCCGGGCTCTGGGGGCGCTGGCCACCGCGGTGGCCTTCATCGCCCCCTCCTTCCTGTTCGTGTTGGCCGTCGCGGCCTCTACGCCCACTTCTCCGGATTGCCGGTGGTCCAGGCGGTCTTCTACGGCGTCGCCCCCGGGGTGATGGCGATCATCGCCATCGCCGCCTACAAGCTCGCTAAGATCACCAACCGCCGCGACTGGCGCCTGTGGGCGATCAGCGCCGTCCTCGCCGCCGTCACCGCCGTCACCGGCGCGGAGATCGCCGTGCTCTTCATCGCCGCGGGGCTGCTGATGATCCTCATCGACGCGCCGCCGGCCTTCCTCGCCGCCCTTCATCGGCGACACCGACGCCCTGCCGTCTCCGAGCCACCACAGCCGACACCCACCACCTCGACCGCGGGTGGGCAACCGTCCCCAGCGAGCGCCGGGCCCAGCCGGTCGCGCACGGGCCCTCTCGGGAGAATGGCCGGCGGAATCGGTGCGCTGGCCGGCGCCGGCACGCTCCTGGCCGTGTTGGCCCTCACCGGCGCCGGAACGCTGGTCGCGTTGACCCTGTTCTTCCTCAAGACCGGCGCCTTCACCTTCGGTTCGGGCCTGGCGATCGTGCCCTTCCTCCGCGAAGGCGTCGTCACCACCCATCACTGGCTCGACCCCCGCCAGTTCCTCGATGCGGTCGCGATGGGCCTGATCACCCCCGGCCCGGTCGTGATTACCGCCACCTTCATCGGCTACCTCACCGCAGGACTGCCCGGAGCCCTGGTCGCGACCGCCGCCATCTTCATCCCCATCTACCTCGGCGTGGTCCTCCCCGGCCCCTGGTTCGTCCGGCACAAGGACAACCGTCAGGTCAAAGCCTTCGTCAAAGGCGCCACCGCAGCCGCGGCCGGCGCCCTGACCGGAGCCACCGTCGTCCTCACCCGGCAAGTCGTCATCGACTGGCGCACCCTTCTCATCGCCGTCATCACCCTCGGCGTCCTGCTCCGCTTCAAAGTCAAAGAGCCCTACGTCGTCCTCGTCTGCGCCATCGCCGGCATCCTCCTGCACTGACCTCACCCGCCGCTGCCGGCCTGGGCCCTCGGCAGAACGGCTGTCCACGAGAGAGGAATACGGCGCCTGTCCGGGCTCGCCCAACATCGCTGGCTCGGGTCTTAGCGGCGAAGGTAGCTGGGCGAACCGTCCACCAGAGACTCCGGGACGTGCCATCTGACCAGCGCCAATAACCCGACCCGCGTGACCTAGTCATGTCCGTAGAGGAGGAAAACAGGGGCGAAACGCGGGTACTGGCGGGCAGATCAAGGGCGCCTCGCGGAGGCGCCACTGCGGCCCTGACCTGGGATTTTCGTGGAGCGGGTGACCGGGATCGAACCGGCATGGCCAGCTTGGAAGGCTGGGGCTCTACCATTGAGCTACACCCGCGGTGACCAGGGGCGATGCCCCGGTCGGCCGTGCTGTCGTGCGACGTGCGGGGGCCAGTGTCGCATCCCGCTCTGTCGTGGCTCTCATCCGTGCTCCTGACGGGTGACCCCGTGGGCGTGCATCATCAGGGGCCCGACGTCCTGAGGAGGCCCCCGTGACCGACCTGATCCTCATCCTGGGAACGATGGTGCTCGCCGTCCTTCTCGCGGTGGTCACCGGGAGCTGGCTGGTCTGGCGCCGGATCCGGCGCAGCCACGCACTCGCGCTGGCCCGTGAGGCAGCCGGCTACGGGAGCATGGCGGTGACTGCGTGGCGCCTGCGCTCCAGCCCGGACCGCTCCACCGCCGCGCTCGCGCTGCGCATCTCCCGCGCGCACGCCCGCCTGCGGCAGGAGGTCACCGTGGCGGAGCGGGCCGGAGCGCACCTCGGCAACGTCCCCGCGCTGCTGCCCCGCCTGCAGGTCGCCGGGGTCCGGATCGGGGCGGGGCTGCGCCACGTGGCCGTCGTCCCGGCGGTGTCGGCGCCCCGGCTGCTCGACGAGGCACGGACCCACCTGTCGACGCTGGAGGACCTGAGCGATGCCGTCCGGACGGCGACGCTGACGTCCGCGGCCGACGGGACGCTCGCCCAGGACGCCGAGGACGCCGCCCTCGCGCTGCGCTGTCGGACGGCCGCCTATGAGGAGTTGGTCGCCCTGGCCGACTCGCTGGTACGGCCGCGCGGATAGCCGTGCGGACGCTCGCGCCGGTCGCCGGTCCGCGAGGTGCCTACACTCAGGCTGGCCACGGGGTGTAGCGCAGCTTGGTAGCGCACCCGCTTTGGGAGCGGGGGGCCGTGGGTTCGAATCCCGCCACCCCGACAGTGCACGAGCGGCGCATCTAGACTCGGGGCAACCCGGCGCCGCCGGCGTCACCTCCCACCGTCTGTACATCCCTCGAAGAGGAGCGCTGCGCTGTGAAGAGCACCATCGAGAACCTGGGCCCGACCCGGGTCCGGCTCGCTATCGAGGTGCCGTGGGGCGACCTGGACCACGCCTTCGGTGAGGTCTACAAGGAACTCGGCAAGCAGGTGCGCGTCCCCGGCTTCCGGCCCGGCAAGGTCCCCAACCGGATCCTCGACCAGCGGATCGGGCGCCCCGTCGTCCTCGAGCAGGTCGTTCAGCACGCCGTCCCGGAGGTCTACTCCGAGGCCATCCGCGAGAACCAGGTCCGGGTGCTGAGCCAGCCCGACGTCGAGGTCACCCGCGTCGACGACGGCGAGACCATCGCTTTCACCGCCGAGGTCGACGTCGCCCCGGTCCTCGAGCTGCCCTCCCTGGACGGCCTGGCCGTCACCGTCGACGACGTCGAGGTCACCGACGAGGAGATCGACGCACAGATCGACACCATGCGTGAGCGCTTCGCGATGCTCACCGGCGTCGACCGCCCGGCCGCCGACGGCGACTTCGTCTCCATCGACCTGGAGGCCACGCTCGACGGCGAGGTGCTGGAGGACGGCACCACCACCGGCATGTCCCACGAGGTCGGCTCCGGCCAGCTGATGGACGGCCTGGACGAGGCCGTCCGCGGCCTGTCCTCCGACGAGGGCGCCACCTTCTCCACCGCGCTGCTGTCCGGCGAGCATGCCGGTGAGATGGCCGAGGTCAAGGTCACCGTGCGCACGGTCAAGGCCAAGGACCTCCCCGAGCTGGACGACGAGTTCGCCTCCACCGCCAGCGAGTTCGACACCTTGGCCGAGCTCCGGGACGACATCCGCACCCGGCTGGGCCGCGTGAAGACGCTGCAGCAGGGCGCGCAGGCTCGCGACAAGCTGGTCGAGCACCTGCTCGGCTCCACCGAGGTGCCGGTGCCCGAGAAGCTCGTGGAGACCGAGGTCGCCTGGCGCACGCAGGCCATGGAGCGCGAGCTCCAGCAGGCCGGCATGGACTGGGACGCCTACTTCACCGCCGCCGAGGTGGAGAGCCGCGAGGCCTACGACGCGGAGCTGCGGGAGAACGTGGAGAACGCGATCCGCACCCAGTTCGTGCTCGACTCGGTCGCCGACGCCCGCGAGGTCACCGTCGACAACGACGACCTCTCCGCGCAGATCGTGGCGCAGGCCCAGCGCAATCGGATGAGCCCGGAGCAGTACGCCCAACAGCTGCAGCAGGGGGGCAACATCGCCGACTTCGTCGCCGACGTCCGCCGTACCAAGGCGCTGGCCCAGCTGCTGGAGGAGACGACGATCACCGACGCCTCCGGCAACCCCGTCGACCTGGAGGAGCTGCGCACGCAGGGCCCCCAGACGGTGCGCGCCGCCGCCGACCCGGCCGCCGAGGACGCAGACGCCGAGGACGCCGCCGCCGCCGACGTCGAGGTGATCGAGGCCGAGGTGACCGAGGCCGCCACGCCCGAGGACGACGGGACCGAGGACGACGGGACCGAGGACGACGGGACCGAGGACGACGCGAAGGCTTGACCCGCCCGGCCACGACGCCGCCCGCACCCGCCCGGGTGCGGGCGGCGCCGTCGTTTCCGACGGCACCGCGCTGCGCCCTCGGCGAACACCGACCCGCACGGGGAGGAAGGGGTCGGGGGTGCGCGTTAGGGTCGACGTGACACCAGGACGACCACCGACGCCACCATCGACGCAGCCGGGCGTGACCCGGCCGTCTCCGGTGTCGCCGACCGTCCCCGGACGACCGACCTACCCGTTCCACGAGACCGACTGCCCGGCAGTCCTACGGAGGTCACCGCACCCGTGAGCACCACAGACCTGATCACGTCGAGCGCACCGCTGCTGCGCGGCGGCGGGTCGATGATGAACCTCAACGACTCCGTCTACGAGCGCCTCCTGCGCGAGCGGATCATCTTCCTCGGCAGCGCCGTCGACGACGTCATCGCCAACCAGCTGGCCGCGCAGATGCTGCTGCTGTCCGCCGAGGACCCCAAGCGCGACATCCACCTCTACATCAACTCGCCCGGTGGCTCGGTCACCGCGGGCATGGCCATCTACGACACGATGCAGTTCATCGACTGCGACGTCGCCACCTACGCGATGGGCCTGGCCGCCTCGATGGGCCAGTTCCTCCTGACCGCCGGCACCAAGGGCAAGCGCTACAGCCTGCCGCACGCGCGGATCCTGATGCACCAGCCTTCGGCCGGCGTCGGTGGCACCGCCTCGGACATCGCGATCCAGGCAGAGCTGTTCCGCAGTACCAAGCAGCAGCTCAGCGAGCTGCAGGCGCTGCACACCGGTCAGACAGCCGAGCGGATCACCGAGGACTCCGACCGCGACCGGTGGTTCACCGCGCAGGAGGCCCTCGAGTACGGCTTCGTCGACCACGTGGTGACCCGGGCCGAGACCATGACCGCGACCGACAACCCGGTCACCGACGGACCGGAGAAGTGACCATGAGCAGCTTCGAAATGCCTTCGAGCCGGTACATCCTGCCCTCCTTCGTGGAGCGCACGAGCTACGGCATGAAGGAGTCCAACCCCTACAACAAGCTCTTCGAGGAACGGATCATCTTCCTCGGGGTGCAGGTCGACGATGCGTCGGCCAACGATGTGATGGCCCAGCTCATCACGCTGGAGTCCAACGACCCCGACCGCGACATCACCATGTACATCAACTCACCCGGTGGCTCGTTCACCGCGCTGACGGCGATCTACGACACGATGATGTTCGTCCGGCCCGACATCCAGACCGTCTGCATGGGCCAGGCCGCTTCAGCGGCCGCCGTCCTGCTCGCGGCCGGGACACCCGGCAAGCGGCTGGCGCTGCCCTACTCCCGGGTGCTGATCCACCAGCCCTCCGGCGAGGCCGGCGGCCAGGTCACCGACCTGGAGATCCACGCCCGCGAGATCGAGCGCGTGCGCGTTCAGATGGAGTCGATCCTGGCCCGGCACACCGGCCAGACCCAGGAACAGATCCGCAAGGACATCGACCGCGACAAGATCCTCACGGCCCAGGAGGCCAAGGACTACGGGATCGTCGACCAGGTGATCCCCAGCCGCAAGCTCAACGCCCTTCCCCCGGTCTGAGCCGGATCGGTGCGGGTCGAGGGCGCGCGTGTCGCGTCTTCGGCCCGTACCGTGCGGGGAACTCCCAGCTCCCTGGGACACCTGGGGAACAGGGGGTCGCCGAGTCGCTGGACCGGGTGCGTCACTGCCTGGGAACGTCGGTGGAGGCCGGTACGGTCGGTGAACGCCCGATTCCCCGGTCAACACCGGCAGGGACGACGGACGCCCCGACACGGGGTGTCATGACGGGCACGAGAACGCAATCGAGGGACCGCGAGCGCGGTGTCCCATCCCGAGGTGGAGGTACGCCAGGTGGCACGTATCGGTGAGAGCGGCGACCTGCTGAAGTGCTCTTTCTGCGGCAAGAGCCAGAAGCAGGTCAAGAAGCTCATCGCTGGCCCCGGGGTCTACATCTGCGACGAGTGCATAGACCTCTGCAATGAGATCATCGAGGAAGAGCTCTCCGAGTCCTCGGACCTGAAGTTCGACGAGCTCCCGAAGCCCAAGGAGATCCACGACTTCCTCGAGCAGTACGTCATCGGCCAGGAGAAGGCCAAGCGGACGCTCTCGGTCGCGGTCTACAACCACTACAAGCGCATCCAGGCCGGCGGTGAGCGCGGCAACCGCGACGACTCAGTCGAGCTGGCCAAGTCGAACATCCTGCTGATGGGCCCCACCGGGTGCGGCAAGACCCACCTGGCGCAGACGTTGGCCCGGATGCTGAACGTGCCCTTCGCGATCGCCGACGCCACGGCGCTGACCGAGGCCGGCTACGTCGGCGAGGACGTCGAGAACATCCTGCTCAAGCTGATCCAGGCCGCCGACTACGACGTCAAGCGGGCCGAGACGGGGATCATCTACATCGACGAGGTCGACAAGATCGCCCGCAAGAGCGAGAACCCGTCGATCACCCGCGACGTCTCCGGTGAGGGCGTGCAGCAGGCGCTGCTGAAGATCCTCGAGGGGACGACGGCGTCGGTGCCTCCGCAGGGCGGCCGCAAGCACCCGCACCAGGAGTTCATCCAGATCGACACCACCAACGTGCTGTTCATCGTGGGTGGCGCGTTCGCCGGCCTGGACCAGGTCATCGAGCAGCGCACCGGCAAGCAGGGGATCGGCTTCGGCGCCGAGGTGCGCGGCAAGGCCGAGATCGAGGAGGCCAATGCCTTCGCGCAGGTCATGCCCGAGGACCTGATGAAGTTCGGGATGATCCCGGAGTTCATCGGCCGGCTCCCGGTCATCACCAGCGTGCAGAAGCTGGACCGGGAGGCGCTGACCAACATCCTCACCGAGCCGAAGAACGCCCTGGTGCGCCAGTACCGGAAGCTGTTCGAGCTCGACGGCGTGGAGTTGGAGTTCACCGACGACGCGCTCGAGGCGATCGCCGACCAGGCGATCCTGCGGGGCACCGGCGCCCGCGGCCTGCGGGCGATCATGGAGGAGGTCCTCCAGTCGGTGATGTACGACGTCCCCAGTCGCGAGGACGTGGCGACCGTCGTCATCACCCGCGAGGTCGTGCTGGAGCGCGCGATCCCGACGATCGTCCCGCGCAAGCCTGCCCGCGTGAACCGCGAGAAGAGCGCCTGACCCTCAGCAGCTTCGAACGTCACTGGCCCAGAACCCATGAGGTTCTGGGCCACTGACGTTCAACGACCCAGTCGGCGGCGCACCACGGCCTCGATCTCGGCTCGGCAGCCGGCCGGGTCCTGGGTCAGCCGCTGGTAGCTGAACCGGAGTACGACCCACCCCAGCACGGCCAGCGCGCTGTCCCGGCGCATGTCCCGCTCCCTGGCCTGGCGGCCGTCGTGGAACTGGGCGCCGTCCAGTTCGACCGCGACGCGGACCTCCCGGTAGGCGGCGTCCAGGAACACGGACCGTCCATCGGCCAGCACGACCCGGTGTTGCTGGACCGGTGCCGGGACCTCGGGGATGCGCAGGACGTGCGTCACACCCCAGACCTCCAGCTCGCTCTGGCAGCCGCCCTCGACCAGGTCGAGGAGCCCGGACAGGGCGACACGGCCGCCGTGCAGTGGCTGACGCCCGGACTCGGCGCGGAGCCAACCGGTCCGGACGGCGCGCTGCCGGACCGCCTCGATGACGAGTCGGCGGACGACCGGCTGCTCCGTGGCTGAGCGTGGGTTCCGCCTTCCCGAGTGAGCCCAGCTCCAGGCGTCGACGATGCTCCGGGCCACCGGTAGTCGCGGAGGGCTCGTCGGTTCGATTCGCCCGATCGGTGCCGTCGTCCGGTGCGCGACCACGTCGGCGCAGCCGCGAGGGAAGCGGTCGGCCGGCACGGTCACGTGGACGGGACCGCCGCTCGGTACCAGCAGTCCGGCCGCCGTCAGGGCCGAGAGGTGGCTGAGCGGTCCTCGCGTCCACAGAGAGGCGGCGCGGGCCCGAACAAGCCAATCTTCGGCGCGGTCGGCAAGGACGAGAACCCCCGGATGCAGGAGCACGACGTCGCCGCGACTCATCCAGCGGCTCACACTGCTGGCACTGGTCGCCAGGGTGATGTCTTCCCGGCGGGCGACGCCGTCCGGCAGCAGGAACGCCAGCTGGTGCATGCACGCGAGGCTGCCGCATGGAGGGCGCCGACTGGCCGGGGCCTGTGGACGGCGGCTCACGGTTGAACCTGGGTGGCCCATAGGCAGGCCGTTGAGGGGGGGTCAGGTTCGGCGACGGCCCGATCCGGGAGCGATGCGCGGAGCGTTCACGTCCCTGTTGTCGATCACGACGTCGGCCCGCGCCCAGGGACGGCAGGCGGCGAAGGAGAGCTGCTGGCCACCGACGTAACGGTTGAGGCTCGGGTGTGCGGGATCGGGATGTGTGCCGTCGCGGGTGGCCATCCGAGGCACGCTGACGGCAAAGGGCACCTGGAGGAAGACCGAGAGGTCCCAGCGTCCGGCCAGCTCATCGCGGTGCAGGAAGAGCCCGTCCAGGACGAGGACCGTACCGGGTGGCACCTCGAGCAGTGGCCTGTCGAGCGTTCGATCGGTCGCCAGTTCGTGCACCGCGGTGCGGCAGGAACGGAAGCCGCCGCGTCGGAGCGGCGCCAGGAGGTCCCGCTCGAGTGAGTCCTGGTCGTAGCTGTCCAGCCAGAACCCGACAGGGGAGCCGGGCCCACCGCGGTGGCGCACGGCTCGCGGATGGTGGAAGTCGTCGACTGACGCGCGGAGGACCGTGCGCCCAGCGCCGACGAGGACATCGGCAAGTTCGTCGCTGAAGACGGACTTGCCTGCGCCGTCCACGCCGTCCACGCCGTCCACGCCGTCGATCGCGACCAGCGGGCAGTCCTCGCCCCGGGCAGGGACGCGCGCTGCGACCTCGGCCAGCAACTGCCTGCGGGCCCCCGCGACCTCGCGTTGAACACCGGCGGCCCACAAGCGGGCGGGTTCTGGGCCGCCGAGGTTCACGGGTGGGCGGTCAGGCGTCGGCGGGTTCGGCGAGCACGACGTCCACCCGCAGCGCACTGTCGCCGGCCAACACGCCGAGCTCCACGATGCGGCCGGCGTCGATGAGGTCGGAGCGGGCCGCCTCCACCAGCGGCACCTGCTCGGCCGGCGCGGTCACGGTCGCCGAGGCGACGTCGGCCCGCATCGATTGCTTGGCCTCCGACTTGGCCTTCCGCACCGCGGCCAGCGCTTCGGCAGCCACGGTCAGCACCGCCGGGTCCCCGCCGGTCGGCAGTTCGGCGGCCGCCGGCCACAGCGCACGGTGCACCGAGCCGGTCTGCCACCACGACCACACCTCCTCGGTCACGAACGGCAGCACCGGGGCGAACAGCCGCAGCTGGACCGACAGGGCCAGCGCCAGCGTCGCCTGCGCGGACGCCGCGGCGGCACTCGAGCTGTAGGCCCGGGTCTTGACGAGCTCCACGTAGTCGTCGCAGAACGACCAGAAGAACGTCTCGGCCACCTCGAGGGCCCGGGTGTAGTTGTAGGCCTCCATGGCCGCCGTCGCCTCGTCGACGACCGCGGCCAGCCGGGCCAGCAGCGCCCGGTCCAGCGGCTCGCTGACGTCGTCGGCCGACAGCCCCGCCGACGCCCCCAACCCGAGCACGAACTTCCCGACGTTGAGCAGCTTGATGGCCAACCGGCGGCCGACCTTCATCTGGGTCTCGTCGAACGGGCTGTCGGCACCCGGCCGGGCACCGGCCGCCCGCCACCGGACGGCGTCGGTCCCGTACCGCTCGAGGACGTCGATCGGCGTGGTCGCGTTGCCCTTGGACTTCGACATCTTCTTGCGGTCGGGGTCGACCACGAACCCGGAGATCGCCGCGTGCGACCACGGCACCGTTCCCTGTTCGTAGTGCGCGCGCACCACGGTGGAGAACAGCCAGGTCCGGATGATGTCGTGTGCCTGGGGCCGCAGGTCCATCGGGAAGACATGCGCGAACAGGTCCGGGTCGGTGTCCCAGCCGGAGGAGACCTGCGGCGACAGCGACGACGTCGCCCAGGTGTCCATCACATCGGGGTCGGCCATGAACCCGTTCGGCACCCCGCGCTGGTCCTCGGTGTACCCGTCCGGCACGTCGGACGACGGGTCGACCGGCAGCGACGCCTCCGGCGGCAGCAGCGTCTGGTCGTACACCGGCTCCCCGTCGGCGTCCAGCGGGTACCAGACCGGGAACGGCACGCCGAAGAACCGCTGCCGGCTGACCAGCCAGTCGCCGTTGAGCCCCTCGACCCAGTTCTCGTACCGGTGCCGCATGTGCTCGGGCACCCACTGGATCTCCCGGCCGCGCGCGACGAGGGCGGCCCGCAGGTCGCCGTCCCGCCCGCCGTTGCGGATGTACCACTGCCGGGTGGTGACGATCTCCAGCGGGCGCTCGCCCTTCTCGAAGAACTTCACCTGGTGGGTGATCGGCTTCGGGTCGCCCTCGAGGTCACCGGACTCCCGCAGCAGCTGCACGATGCGGGCCTGCGCGCTGAAGGACGTCTTCCCGGCCAGCTCGGCGTAGACGTCGGCAGGCACCCCGGCCGGTGGGTCGGCGACGAAACGGCCGTCCCAGCCGATGACGGCGCGGGTCGGCAGCTGCAGCTCCCGCCACCAGGTGACGTCGTTGAGGTCGCCGAAGGTGCAGATCATCGCGATGCCAGAGCCCTTGTCCGGCTCGGCCAGCCGGTGCGCCACCACCGGCACCTCGACGCCGAACAGCGGCGTCGTGACGGTCTTCCCGAACAGCGGCTGGTAGCGCTCGTCGTCGGGGTGGGCGACCAGTGCGACGCAGGCCGGCAGCAGCTCGGGGCGGGTGGTCTCGATGAAGACCGGGCCGGACGGGCCGGCGAAGGCGATCCGGTGGTAGGCGCCGGGGCGCTCGCGGTCCTCGAGTTCCGCCTGGGCGACGGCGGTGCGGAAGGTGACGTCCCAGAGGGTCGGCGCCTCCTGCGCGTACGCCTCACCGCGGGCCAGGTTGTGCAGGAACATCTTCTGGGCGGTGGCCCGGGAGGTGTTCGAGATCGTGCGGTAGACGTTGTTCCAGTCCACCGACAGGGCGACCCGGCGCCACAGCTTCTCGAACTCCGCCTCGTCCTCGGCGGTCAGCCGCTCGCACAGCTCGACGAAGTTGCGCCGCGAGATCGGCTGCTGGTCCTTGCCCGCCTTTTCCGGCGGCTCGAAGGACCCGTCGTAGGGCAGTGAGGGGTCGCAGCGCACGCCGTAGTAGTTCTGCACCCGGCGCTCGGTCGGCAGCCCGTTGTCGTCCCAGCCCATCGGGTAGAAGACGTGCTGACCGCGCATCCGATGGAAGCGGGCCACGATGTCGGTGTGGGTGTAGCTGAACACGTGGCCCACGTGCAGCGACCCGCTCGCCGTGGGGGGCGGGGTGTCGATGGCGTAGGTCTCCGCCCGGGGCGCGGCCAGCGCGGCCGCCCGGTCGAAGCCGTAGGTGTCCTCAGCGGCCCAACGGGCGACCCACTTGTCCTCGAGCCCGTCCAGGGTGGGCTTCTCGGGTACGCCGCCGGCCGTTCCCGGGGCCGTGCTGTCCGGGGCGCGGGTGTCGGTGACCATGACTGGCATCCTAGGAGCGGTGAGCACCCCCATTCCCGAAGAGCGGATTGACATGGCCCACGGGCAGACCAGCGGGGGCCGCGAACTGGCCCGGGTCGAGCAGGCGCTGCTGGCCCGTTGGCCGGAGAGCCGCCTCGAGCCGTCCCTCACCCGCATCTCCGCGCTGGTCGACCTGCTGGGCTCTCCCCAGCGGGCCATGCCGGTCATCCAGGTCACCGGTACCAACGGCAAGACGACGACCGCGCGGATGATCGACGAGCTGCTGCGCGGCTTCGGTCTGCGCGTCGGCCGCTTCACCAGCCCGCACCTGACCACCATGCGCGAGCGCATCGTGCTGGACGGCAAGCCGATCAGCGCCGCGCGCTTCGTCGAGGTCTTCGACGACATCGCGCCCTACGTGCAGCTGGTCGACGCCGGCAGCGACGTGCCGATGTCCTTCTTCGAGGTGGTCGTGGGCATGGCCTACGCCGCCTTCGCCGAGGCCCCGGTCGACGTCGCCGTCATCGAGGTCGGCATGGGCGGCACCTGGGACGCGACGAACGTCGCCGACGCGCGGGTCGCCGTGGTCACCCCGGTCGCGTTGGACCACGCCGAGTACCTCGGCCCCGACGTCGCCACGATCGCCACCGAGAAGGCTGGGATCATCAAGGCCGGCGCGCCGGACGACGTCGTGCCCGACGGCAGCCCGGACGGCGGCGTGGTCGCGGTGCTGGCCCACCAGCCGGCCGGTGCGCTGGAGGCACTGGTGCGCCGCGCGATCGAGGTGGACGCGACCGTGGCCCGGGAGGGCACCGAGTTCGCGGTGCTGGAGCGCCGGGTCGCCGTGGGCGGGCAGCAGCTGCGGCTGCAGGGCCTGGCCGGTGAGTACCCCGAGGTCTATCTGCCGCTGTTCGGCGCCCACCAGGCGCAGAACGCCGCCGTGGCGCTGGCCGCGGTGGAGGCGTTCCTGGGTGCGGGCGCGGCCACCGGGCCGATCGACCCCGATGTCGTCCGGTCGGCGTTCGGCGCCGTCCGCTCGCCCGGCCGGCTGGAGCGGGTGCGCAGCTCGCCGGCCGTGCTGGTCGACGCCGCGCACAACCCGGCCGGCATGGCGGCGACCGTCGCGGCGGTCCGCGAGTCGTTCGACTTCACCCGGCTGGTCGGCGTCGTCGGCTGCGTCGTGGGCAAGGACGTGACCGGGATGTTGTCCGAGCTCGAGGAGCTGTGCGCCGAGCTGGTCGTCACCCAGAACAGCTCGCCGCGGGCAATGCCCGCTGATGAGCTCGGGGCGCTGGCCGTCGACGTGTTCGGCGCCGACCGGGTCAGCGTGCACCCGCGGCTGTTCGACGCGCTGGAGTCGGCGATGGAGCTGGCCGAGGCCGGCCCGGACGACGCCCTGGGCGGCTCGGGCGTGCTGGTCACCGGCAGCGTGATCACCGCGGGGGAGGCCCGCACCCTGCTCTCCGGGGGCAGCGCATGACGGCGCCGGACCCGGTCCGCGCGGGGAAGGCCCTCGGTGGCGCCGCGGCCGCGATCCTGCTGCTGGAGGGCATCGCCGTCCTGTTCGTGCCCCGGGGCATCGCGCAGAGCGGACCGGGCCTGACCGGGTTCCGGCTGACCGTGCTCCTCGTGCTGGCCGCGCTGCTGATCGTCGCCTGCGGTGTGCAGCGCCGTCCGCAGGGCCTGGTGATCGGCACGGTGCTGCAGGTGCCGCTGGTGCTCACCGGGCTGCTGGGCCCGGCGATGTGGCTGGTCGGCGGTCTGTTCGCGCTGATCTGGCTGTACCTCCTCCAGGTCCGTAAGGACCTGCTCGGGTCACCCTTCGGCCCGCCGCCGTCGGGACCGCCGCCGACGGCCCCGACGGCGGGCTGAGGGGCCGAAGGTGGCCTCGGCCGCGGTCCGCAACTGCTCCAGGTCCACCCCGAGGGCGGCCAGCGCGTCGGCGTCCAGCGGGTCCCCGGAGCGCCGGGCGGCCGCCCGCAGCCGGTCGACATCAAGACCGGCGTCCTGCGCCAGCCGTCCCCCCGGGCCGCCGCCGGCGGCCAGTGCCAGCAGCAGGTGCACCGGGGCGGCGGCGTCGGCCCGCAGGCGGCGGGCCTCCTCCTGGGCCGCGGCGACCACTGAACAGGCCTCGGCGGTGAAGCGTTCGAACATCTCAGCGGTCTTTCCGATTGCGGGCGTGCTTCTTGTGGGCGGCCTGCCGGGTCACGCCGAGCGCGTCGGCGACCTGCTGCCAGGACCAACCGCGGGACCGGGCTCTGGCGACCTGCAGGGTCTCCAGCCGGTCGGCCAGCTCGCGCAGCGCGCGGATGGCCCGCAGGCCCACCTCGGGGTCCTCGGCGGCCGCCGCGGTGATGACGTCGGGAGATGTCGCGGCCATGTGTCAACTGTGGTTGACGCCGCCGAAGCTCGTCAACCCACATTGACGCCAGGGCGGCGTGTCGTACGCTCCCGCCGTGTCTGCTCCCACTGCTGATCGCACCCTCGTCCTCGTCAAGCCCGACGGCGTGGCCCGCGGCCTGGCCGGTCAGGTTCTCGCCCGGCTCGAGGCCAAGGGCCTGCGTCTGGTCGCCGCCGAGCTGCGCACGCTGACCGCCGAGGTCGCCGAGACGCACTACGCCGAGCACCGCGAGCGGCCTTTTTTCGGTTCCCTCGTCGAGTTCATCACCGGCGGCCCGTTGCTCGCCCTCGTCGTCGAGGGCCCGCGGGCGATCGAGGCGTTCCGCGCGCTGGCCGGCGCCACCGACCCGGTGAAGGCGGCCCCCGGCACCATCCGCGGCGACTTCGCCCTCGAGGTGCAGAACAACATCGTGCACGGCTCGGACTCCCCGGAGTCCGCCGCGCGCGAGATCGCGCTGTTTTTCCCCGACCTCGGCTGAACCGGCCGGGGGCTGCACCGCTGGCGCTCCTCGGGGATGCGTGGCTGGGCGGTGTTCGATCGCCGCTCGCTCGGGTAACGGTTGGCACATGGCAACGGTTACCTCTTCTCGCACCGCAGCAGGCGGCGACCGCGGTGCTGCGACACCGGTGCGACGGCGGCGGCGGAGCCTGCGCGGAGCCGCTGGGTTGCTGGTACTGCTGCCGCTGGCCGGCTGTACCGGGACGGCGGGTGATGCGCAGGAGGCATCCGGGTCCTCCGCGTCCGTCGACAGCGGTGCACCGCCGTCCGACGGTGCGGTCGTGGCGCTGCAGTCCGCCTACGAGAACGTCATTTCCGACGTCCTCCCCTCGGTGGTGGAGATCCGGAGCAGCACGGGCCTCGGTTCCGGAGTGGTCTACGACCAGCAGGGCGACATCGTCACCAACGCGCACGTCGTGGGGTCCGACCAGCAGTTCCAGGTGCTCACCTCCGGCTCGGCCACCCCGCTGTCGGCCACCCTCGTCGGCGTCTACCAGCCCAACGACATCGCGGTGATCAAGGTGTCCGACGGTTCCGGACTGCACCCGGCCACCTTCGCCGACTCGTCCCAGGCCCAGGTCGGCGAGATCGTGCTGGCCATGGGCAACCCGCTCGGGTTGTCCGCGACGGTGACCAACGGGATCGTCTCGGCGATCGGCCGCACGGTGAGCGAGCCCGTGACCCAGGAGTCGCCGGGAGCCGCGCTGCCCAACACGATCCAGACCTCCGCCGCCATCAACCCCGGAAACAGCGGGGGCGCCCTGGTCGACCTGGAGGGCCGGGTCGTCGGCATCCCGACCCTGGCTGCGCTGGCCCCGACGGCGGAGGGCGGCGGAGCCGCCCCGGGGATCGGGTTCGCCATCCCGTCCAACGACGTCAAGCGGATCGCCGACCAGCTCGTGGCGACCGGCACCGTCACCAGTTCCGGCCGGGCCGCACTGAACGTCCGCGTCACCACGGTCACGGACCAGTCCGGGCAGCCGCAGGGTGTGGGCGTGGTCGACGTGGCTCCCGGCGGGGCGGCGGACCAGGCGGGGATCCAGCCGGGGGACGTGATCGTGTCCCTGGACGGCCAGCAGACACCGACGGTCCAGGCGCTCAGTGCGCTCCTCGCCGGGTTGCAGGTGGGCAAGGCGGTGCCCGTCACGGTCCAGCGCCAAGGTCAGGAGCAGAAGCTGCAGATCACCCTGGGGGAGCTCGGCGGCTGACCCGGTCGCCGGCCCGGGGTGGGCCGATGGACGGCTACCCTGATCCGGGTCATGACTGTGGACTCGCTCTACCCCCAGCTCGAGCCGTTGTTCGCCCAGGTGCAGAAGCCGATCCAGTACGTCGGCGGCGAGCTCAACGCCCAGACCAAGCCGTGGGACGACGTCGCCGTCCACTGGGCGCTGATGTACCCCGACGCTTACGAGGTCGGGCTGCCCAACCAGGGCCTCATGATCCTGTACGAGGTGCTCAACGAGCGCCCCGACGCCCTGGCCGAGCGCACCTACGCGGTCTGGCCGGACCTCGCCGCGCTCATGCGCGAGGCCGGCGTCGGCCAGTTCACCGTCGACACGCACCGTCCGGTGGCCGCCTTCGACGTGCTCGGCGTCAGCTTCGCCACCGAGCTGGGCTACACCAACCTGCTCGAGGCGCTCGACCTCGCCGGGGTCCCGCTGCACGCGGTCGACCGCGACGAGAGCCACCCGGTCGTCGTCGCCGGCGGGCACGCCGCCTTCAACCCCGAGCCGGTCAGCGACTTCGTCGACTGCGCGGTGCTCGGGGACGGCGAGCAGGTCGTCGGGGACATCACCGACGTCGTCGCCGCCTGGAAGGCCGCCGGTTGCCCCGGTGGCCGGGTCGAGCTGCTGACCCGCCTGGCGCGGGTCGACGGCGTCTACGTGCCCCGGTTCTTCGCCGTCTCCTACGCCGCCGACGGCACGATCGCCGCCGTTTCGCGCACCCGCGACGACGTGCCGGCGCGGGTCGGCAAGCGGACCGTGATGGACCTCGACGAGTGGCCCTACCCCAAGCAGCCGCTGGTCCCGCTTGCCGAGAGCGTGCACGAGCGGATGAGCGTGGAGATCTTCCGCGGCTGCACCCGCGGCTGCCGGTTCTGCCAGGCCGGCATGATCACCCGCCCGGTGCGGGAGCGGACGATCACCGGCATCGGCTCGATGGTCGACGCCGGGCTGAAGGCGACGGGGTACGAGGAGGTCGGCCTCCTCTCCCTCTCCAGCGCCGACCACTCCGAGATCGGCCAGTTGGCCAAGGAGCTCGCCGACCGCTACGAGGGCACCAACACCGGACTGTCGCTGCCCTCCACCCGGGTCGATGCCTTCAACGTCACGCTGGCCAACGAGCTGTCCCGCAACGGTCGCCGGTCGGGGCTGACTTTCGCCCCCGAGGGCGGCAGCGAGCGGATCCGGCGGGTGATCAACAAGACCGTGTCCAAGGAGGACCTGGTCCGCACGGTCACCACCGCCTACGCCAACGGCTGGCGCCAGGTGAAGCTGTACTTCATGTGCGGTCTGCCCACCGAGACCGACGAGGACGTGCTGGAGATCGCCGACCTGGCGGTCGAGGTGATCCGCGCCGGCCGGGAGGCCAGCGGGTCCAGGGACATCCGCTGCACCGTCTCCATCGGTGGCTTCGTGCCCAAGCCGCACACCCCCTTCCAGTGGGCCGCCCAGGCCAGCGCCGACACCATCGACCACCGGCTGAAGGTGCTGCGCGAGGCGATCAACGCCGACCGCCGAATCGGCCGCTCGATCGGCCTGCGCTACCACGACGGCAAGCCCGGGGTGATCGAAGGCCTGCTGTCCCGCGGCGACCGCCGGGTCGGCCGGGTCATCGAGCGGGTGTGGCGCGACGGTGGCCGGTTCGACGGCTGGAGCGAGCACTTCTCCTTTGCTCGGTGGACGACGGCCGCGGCGGAGGAGCTCGCCCCGTTCGGGGTGGATCTGGACTGGTACACCACCCGTGAACGCACCGAGCACGAGGTGCTGCCCTGGGACCACCTGGACGCCGGGCTGGACAAGCAGTGGCTCTGGGAGGACTGGCAGGACTCGCTCTCCGAGGAGGAGGTCGCCGACTGCCGGTGGACCCCCTGCTACGACTGCGGCGTCTGTCCGACCATGGGCACCGAGATCCAGATCGGCCCCACGGGTCGCACGCTGATCCCGCTGACGCCCGTCACCGGCTGATGGCCCGACGACCCGACGGCCCGCCGCCGCCGCCCACCGTGCAGAAGCTGCGGCTGCGCTACACCAAGCGCGGCCCGCTGCGCTTCGCCTCGCACCGCGACCTGGCCCGGGCGCTGGAGCGCGCGCTGCGCCGGGCTCAGGTGCCGATGGCGTTCTCGGCCGGCTTCAGCCCGCACCCGAAGGTCTCCTACATGGGTGCTGCTCCCACCGGGGCGGCCTCGGAGGCGGAGTACTTCGAGATCGGGCTGTCGGAGCGCCGTGACCCGGAGCAGGTGCGGGCCGCGCTGGACGCCTCGCTGCCGCCGGGGATCGACGTCCTGGAGTGCGTCGAGGCGGGGGAGGGCACCGGGTCGCTGGCCGACCGGCTCGACGCGACCCGCTGGCGGGTCGACCTGCCCGGGGTGGACGCCGGGGAGCTCGCCACCGCGGTCGAAGCGATGCTCGCGCGCAGTGAGGTGATGGTCACCAAGCGGACCAAGAATGGCACGCGGGAGGTCGACGCGCGGGCGGCGGTCGTCAACGCGTCGGTGGCCGAGGAGGCAGGTTGTGCCATACTGCACATGGTCGTCCGTCAGCTCACACCGACGGTTCGACCGGACGACGTGATGGCCGCCCTGGCTGTCGTCGCCGACCTGCACCCGCCGTTGCCCGCCCGGGCCGTGCGTGAGGCGCAGGGCCGGCTCGACGACAGCGGGAACGTCGCCGATCCGCTCGGGCCCGACCGCGTGGCCAGCTCCTACTGCCAGGAGGAGCACGCGCAGGTCTGACCGGCGGGGCCGGGTGCCCGGACGTCATCGTCGTGCCACGTCTGCCAGCCGTGGCGCACGGTCTTCTGCACCACCTGCACGGCACAGCTCCACCGCGAACAGCACGCAGCACCACCGGGCCCCAGCCGCACCGGCCGGGGCGCGTACCCAAGACTTCGCGGGTCGGGACTCCCGGCCGCACCCTGATGCGGCCACTCGACCTGCCCAACCCGCGTTTCCTGCGCGGCCGCCAGTCGGAACACTCCGATCGGCGCCCGGGAGCGCACCAGGAGGCGAGCCCTTCGTGGCCGACCGCATCGACGAGAACACCCCCGAGACCGAGCAGGGGACGGCGGGGGAGATCCCCCAGGACCCCACGCCGAAGACCCCGGCTGCGGAGAACCCGACACCCGAGGCCCCAGCCGCCGAGGTCCCTGCTCCCGGCCCGGCCCACGAGGAGGACGAGGAGGCCGACGGCGGGGCCGAGGCCCTGGCCGCAGCCGAGCGGACCGGCGGGCGGTCCGCCGAGGCCGCCCTCGACTTCTCCGCACCGCCGCCCGTCCCGGTCTCCGCGCCGGTCGACGAGGTCCCCCGCTTCGCCGCACCGTTCAGCTCGCCCGAGCCGACCACGGTGACCGCCCGGCCGCGCCGGCGGGCCACCCGCCCCGCCCTGTCGGCCGACCCGGACTCGGTTGCCCCGGCTCCGGCCCAGGTCCCCCCGGCCGTCCCGTCCATCCCGGCCTTCGTCAGTTTCGTGGCCCCGCCCGAGCCCGACGCCGTCGCCCCCCGCCGGCGCGGCCGTCGTCCGCAGGCCGAGTCGCCGGTCGAGACCGGGGAGCCGGCCGCCACGCGGCCGGCCGAGCCGGCCGCCGCGGAGACCGAGGCGCCGGCCCCCCGCCGCAGCCGCGGCCGTCGCCGGGAGCCCGTCGAGCACGCCGCCGACGAGGAGACCAGCCCGGTCGCCGAGGAGGCCGTTGTCTCGCGCCCGGGCACCCATGCACCCAGTTCCGACGACTCCGACCTCGACGAGCGCGACGCCGAGGACGGCGACGACCGCGACGGCGAGGAGTCCGGTTCCAGCGGCAGCCGCCGCCGGCGGCGCGGTCGTCGGGGTCGCGGTCGTGGCCGCAGCGGCGAGGATGGCGCGGATGCCGAAGATGAGGGCGACACCTCCGCCGACGACGCCTCGACCGAAGACGACGTCGAGGACACCAGCGACGGCGACAGCGACAGCGACGCGGACTCCACCGGTGAGGACGACGACGACTCCGACGACGGTGAGGCCGCCGGCGGCTCGAGCACCCGGCGCCGGCGCCGGCGCCGCCGCCGGGGCGAGAGCAGCGGCACCGGCACCGGCACCGAGGAAGCCGTCGAGGACACCGACGACCGCCCCGAGCGGGCCGGGCGCAACGGTCGCACCTCCAGCGATGACGACGTCCGTGGCGTCGCCGGCTCCACCCGGCTGGAGGCCAAGCGGCAGCGCCGGCGGGAGGGCCGTGACGGGGGGCGCAAGCGCGCGCCGATCCTGTCCGAATCGGAGTTCCTGGCCCGCCGCGAGGCGGTCGACCGGGCGATGGTCATCCGGCAGCAGGGGGAGCGCACCCAGATCGCCGTCCTCGAGGACGACGTGTTGGTCGAGCACTACGTCACCCAGGCGCAGTCGGCGTCCTTCGCCGGCAACGTCTACCTCGGCCGGGTGCAGAACGTGCTCCCCAGCATGGAGGCCGCGTTTGTCGACGTCGGCAAGGGCCGCAACGCCGTCCTGTACGCCGGTGAGGTCAACTGGGACGCCGCCGGCCTGTCCGGCAAGTCCCGCTCCATCGAGCAGGCGCTGAAGTCCGGCGACAAGGTGCTGGTCCAGGTGACCAAGGACCCGATCGGCCACAAGGGCGCCCGGCTGACCCAGCAGATCAACCTGCCGGGCCGCTTCCTGGTCTACGTGCCCGGTGGCTCGATGACCGGGATCAGCCGGAAGCTGCCGGACAAGGAGCGCACCCGGCTCAAGGACGTCCTCAAGAAGATCGTTCCCGAGGACGCCGGCGTCATCATCCGGACCGCGGCGGAGGGCGCCTCCGAGGAGGAGCTCACCCGCGACGTGGCCCGGCTGCAGGCGCAGTGGGAGGTCATCCAGACCAAGGCCTCGTCGACCAGCACCGCCCCGACGCTGCTCTACGGTGAGCCGGACCTGGCCATCCGGGTCATTCGCGACGTGTTCAACGAGGACTTCAAGCGGCTGGTCGTCCAGGGGGATGACGCCTGGGACACCGTCGAGGCCTACGTCGCGCACGTCTCTCCGGAGCTGTCCGAGCGGGTACAGCGCTACACCGGCACCGGCGACGCCTTCCATGACCTGCGGATCGACGAGCAGCTGATGAAGGCGCTGGACCGCAAGGTCTGGCTGCCCTCGGGCGGGTCGCTGGTCATCGACCGCACCGAGGCAATGACCGTGGTCGACGTCAACACCGGCAAGTTCGTCGGGTCCGGTGGCAACCTCGAGCAGACCGTCACGCGGAACAACATCGAGGCCGCGGAGGAGATCGTCCGACAGCTCCGGCTGCGCGACATCGGCGGCATGATCGTCATCGACTTCATCGACATGGTGCTGGAGAGCAACCGCGACCTGGTGCTCCGGCGGCTCACCGAGTGCCTGGGCCGGGACCGCACCAAGCACCAGGTCGCCGAGGTCACCTCGCTGGGCCTGGTGCAGATGACCCGCAAGCGGGTCGGCCAGGGCCTGCTCGAGGTTTTCTCCGAGCCGTGCGAGCACTGCCGCGGCCGCGGCGTGCTGGTCCAGCTGGACCCGGTGGACGAGAAGCGGCGCTCCGGTGCCAACGGCGGTGGCTCCAACGGCGGTGGCTCCAACGGCGGTGGCTCCAACGGCGGTGGCTCCAACGGCGGTGGCTCCAACGGCGGTGGGGGCGGGAACGGCTCTGGCCGCAACCGCGACCGGGACCGCTCCGGACGCGATCCCTCCCGTGACTCCGGCAGCGACCAGCCGCGCCGCGACACCACCGAGCCGCTCGACGACCTGGAGGCGGTCGTCGACGACGCGGTGGAGGCGGCCGGGGCCGCGGCACTGGAGTCGACCGGCGCGGGCGTCGCGGAGACCTCGGCCGAGGGGACCAGCCGCAGTGGCCGGCGCAGTCGGGGCCGTCGTGGCCGCGGCCAGTCCGGCGAGGCCCGCGCGGCCGAGGACGCCGCGGTGCTGGCCGGCGCACGCGACACGGAGGAGACCGACGGCGGCGAGCCCGAGGACGAGCGGGCAGACGAGTCGGTCGGTCACAGCACGGACGAGGTCAGCACGGACGAGGTCAGCACGGACGAGGTCGCAACCGCCGAGCTCGGCTCGGTCGAGATCGCCCCGGTCGAGGTGACCGCCGTCGACCTCGTCCCGATCTCCGGCCCGATCGTCCCGGCCGAGACGGAGGCCGAGGCCCAGATGGAGGTGGCGGCCGAAGAGCCGGTGGCGCGCCCGCGCCGTCGCCGTGCAGCCTCGCGGCCGGCCGGTCCGCCGTCCTGATGAAGGACCCCCTCCTGGACAAAGGGCCCCCTCCTGGGTCCCTTCGCACGCGTCGGGGACGCCCTGGAGGGGGCCGGGGCACGCCCCACCCGGGACCGTGCCCACCGCGTTCGACCCGGGCCGCGTGCCTCGGGTACGCTGGCCGGGTTGCATCGCCACGGGCCGCGCACTCGCGTGCCGCCTGGTCGGCGTCCGTGACCCGTCCAGCACCCGGCCCCGTACCGGTCGTGCGCGCAGGACACAGCGCAGGACATGAGTTAACCGATCGAGGAGTCAGTGGTGTACGCAGTCGTCAAGGCCGGTGGCAAGCAGCACAAGGTGGGTGTCGGTGACACCTTCACCGTGAACCGCCTGGTCGGAGAGGCCGGTGACACCCTCACCCTCCCGGCCGTGCTCCTGGTCGACGGTGACACTGTCACCGCCGACGCCCAGGCCCTGGCGGGCGTCACCGTGACCGGTGAGATCGTCGGCCACGGCAAGGGCCCGAAGATCCACATCCACAAGTTCAAGAACAAGACCGGTTACCACAAGCGGCAGGGGCACCGTCAGCCCTTGACCGACGTCGTGGTCCGGGACATCAGCGCAGACATCACGAAGGGCTGACGACGACATGGCACACAAGAAGGGCGCCTCGTCCTCCCGCAACGGCCGCGACTCAAATGCGCAGCGTCTCGGCGTCAAGCGCTTCGGTGGCCAGGTCGTGAAGGCCGGTGAGATCATCGTCCGCCAGCGCGGCACGCACTTCCACCCGGGTCTGGGCGTCGGCCGCGGCAAGGACGACACGCTGTTCGCTCTGGTCCCCGGCGCGGTGACCTTCGGCTTCCGGCGCGGCCGGCGCGAGGTCGCGATCTCCGCCGTCCCGGCGCAGGTCCCGGTCGCCGTCTGAAAGAGGACCCCTCTGCCCCCCACCGCTCGCACGCTCGCGGCGGGACCCTGCAGAGGGGCCGATCGGGGCCGACCCAGCACCACCTGCTGTCCTTCGCCCAGCGCCGACCCCGGTCGGCGCTGGGCGGAGCGGTAGTTTCCCTGTTTCCGTACGGCCGTAACGCAGAGAGGCGGCGATCATGGCCGCTTTCATCGACCGCGTGACCGTGCTTGTGGCAGCAGGCAAGGGCGCCAACGGAGTCAGCTCCGTGCACCGCGAGAAGTTCAAGCCCCTCGGGGGCCCGGACGGCGGCGACGGCGGCGACGGCGGCGACATCGTCGTCGAGGTCGACCCCAGCGTGCACACGCTGCTGGACTTCCACCACAGCCCGCACCAGAAGGCCGGCAACGGCAAGCAGGCCGCCGGCAACTACCGCAACGGTGGCCGCGGCGAGGACCTCGTCCTCCGCGTCCCGTCGGGCACGGTCGTGACCGTGAACGGCATCCAGGTCGCTGACCTCGTCGGCGCCGGCGCCCAGATGGTGCTCGCCAAGGGCGGCAAGGGCGGCCTCGGCAACGCGGCGCTGGCCAACGCCCGCCGCAAGGCCCCCGGTTTCGCCCTGCTCGGCGAGCCCGGCGAGACCGTCGACGCCGTCATCGAGCTCAAGAGCGTCGCCGACGTCGGCCTGGTCGGGTTCCCGTCGGCGGGCAAGTCCTCGCTGGTCGCCGCCATGTCCGCGGCCCGGCCGAAGATCGCCGACTACCCCTTCACCACTCTGGTGCCGCAGCTGGGCGTCATCCGCTCCGGCGACACGACGTACACGATGGCCGACGTCCCCGGCCTCATCCCTGGTGCGTCGGTCGGCAAGGGCCTGGGCCTGGAGTTCCTCCGGCACGTCGAGCGCTGCGCCGTCCTGGTGCACGTGATCGACATGGCGACCATGGAGCCCGGCCGCGACCCGGAGACTGACATCGATGCCCTCGAGCACGAGCTCCGCGAGTACGGCGGCGACGAGCTCGACCTCGTCGGCCGGTTGCAGATCGCCGTCCTGAACAAGATCGACGTGCCGGACGCCCGCGAGCTGGTCGACCTGGTCCGTCCCACCTTGGAGGCGCGCGGGCTGCAGGTCTTCGCCATCAGCGCGGCCACCGGTGAGGGCCTGACCGAATTCGGCTTCGCGCTGGCCGCGGCGGTCGACGAGCACCGCGCCACGCTGCCCGCACTCGATGCGGCGCCGATCACGATCACTCCGCGCGCGGTGGACGACGGCGGCTTCACCGTCGAGCCCGACCCGCGCACCGACGGCTGGGTCGTGCTGGGCACCCGCCCCGAGCGGTGGGTCCGGCAGACCGACTTCACCAACGACGAGGCGGTCGGCTACCTCGCCGACCGGCTCAACCGGCTGGGCGTCGAGGAGCAGCTGGCCAAGGTCGGCGCCGTCCCCGGCGACGCGATCACCGTCGGCGACGTCACCTTCGACTGGGAGCCCACGCTGCCCGCCGGCATCCTGTCGATCGAGGAGACCGCCGGGCTCGGCGGCCGGGGCACTGACACCCGGCTGGAGAGCGACAGTCGGGCCCGGGCCAACGAGCGGCTGGCGGCCAAGAAGGCCCGTCGGGTGCCCTACGAGCTGACCCCGCTGGAGGACGAGCCGGAGCACGACCCGGACGCCGTCCCCGCCGACGGCACGTGAGCGAGCTCGCGAGCTCACGCAGGGACGGAGCACCTCCAGGCGCGTGGCCGACGAGCGCCAGCGAGGAAAACACGTGACTGCCCGGCCGCAGATCGGCGATGCCCGCCGGGTCGTGGTCAAGGTCGGTTCCTCGTCGCTGACCACCCTGCCCGGTGGGCTGGACGTCGACCGGTTGCGGGCGCTCGTCGACGTCCTGGGTGCCCTGCGCGCCGCCGGCCGTGAGGTCGTGCTGGTCTCCTCCGGCGCGATCGCCGCCGGTCTGGCCCCGCTCGGGCTCACCGGCCGGCCGCGTGACCTGGCCACGGCGCAGGCCGCCGCCAGCGTCGGGCAGCTCCGCCTGGTGCAGACCTACGCCGACGCCTTCGGCGCACACGACATCATGGTCGGGCAGGTGCTGCTCACCGCCGACGACCTGACCCGGCGCAGCCACTACCGCAACGCCCGGCAGACGGTGGAGCGGCTGCTCGCCCTTGGTGCGCTGCCGATCGTCAACGAGAACGACACGGTGGCCACCGAGGAGATCCGCTTCGGGGACAACGACCGGCTCGCCGCGCTGGTCGCGCACGTCGCCGCCGCCGATGCGCTGGTGCTGCTCTCCGACGTCGACGGCGTCTACGACGGCGACCCGCGCACCGGCCCTGCCCAGCTGGTCGACACGGTGCACGGCCCGGCCGACCTGGCGACGGTGACCCTCGGGTCGGCCAGCCGCAACGGCGTCGGCACTGGGGGGATGGCCACCAAGGTCGAGGCCGCGTTCATCGCCGCATCTGCCGGGGTGCCCGTCGTCGTCACCTCCACTGCGCAGGCCGCGGCGGCGCTGGCCGGGGAGCGGGTCGGCACGCTGTTCGCGCCGTCGGGGCGCCGGCCCTCGGCCCGTCAGTTCTGGCTGCGCTACGCCAGCCGCCCGCGCGGCCGGCTGCTGCTCGACGACGGCGCGGTGCGCGCGGTGCGGGAGCGGCACGCCTCGCTGCTGGCGGCGGGCATCACCGGCGTGACCGGGGAGTTCCTGGCCGACGACCCGGTGGAGCTGGTCGCCCCCGACGGGCTCGTGGTGGCCCGGGGCCTGGTCGCCTACGACGCCCGCGAGCTGCCCGACCTGCTGGGACGCAAGACCTCCGAGCTGGACCCCGAGCACCGCCGGGAGGTCGTGCACCGGGACGAGATGGTCCTCGTCGGGCGCAGACTCGTCGGCTGAGAGACTGGGCGGGTGAGCATCCGTCCCATCCGCGAGCTCGGGGACCCCGTGCTGCGCACCCCCGCCGACCCGGTGCGGGCCTTCGACCGTGATCTCGCCGCCCTCGTCCGCGACCTGGAGGAGACCGTTGACCACCCCGGTCGCGCCGGGGTCGCCGCTCCGCAGATCGGGGTGTCCCTGCGCGTCTTCTCCTACAACGTCGACGGGGTCATCGGCCACCTGGTCAACCCGGTGGTCGTCGAGCGGTCCGAGGAGCTCCAGGACGACGACGAGGGGTGCCTGTCCATCCCGGGCCTGTACGCACCCACCGTGCGGGCGATGCACTGCGCCGCCGAGGGTCTCGACGTGCACGGCGAGCCGCTGCGGCTGGAGGGCTCCGGCCTGATGGCGCGCTGCCTGCAGCACGAGGTCGACCACCTCGACGGGAAGCTCTTCGTCGACCGGCTCACCGGGGACACCCGCAAGCGGGTTCTCCGGGCGCTGCGCGGCTGACCGTGGAGTTCCTGGAGCCGGTCACCTTCGCCGGGGACGTCGTCGTCCTGGAGCCGTTGCGGCGGGAGCACGCCGACGAGCTGGCCGTCGCGGCGTCGGACGGGCGGCTGTGGGAGCTCTGGTACACCGCCGTGCCGAGTCCGGACACGATGGCGGCCGACATCGAGGCGAAGCTGGCGGCGCACGCCGCCGGCACGATGCTGCCGTTCACCGTGCGCCGGGCCAGCACCGGGACGGCGCTGGGGATGACCACCTACTGCAACGTCGACGCCGCGACGCCCCGGCTGGAGATCGGCTACACCTGGACCGCGCGCTCCGCCCAGCGCACCGGGGTGAACACCGAGAGCAAGCTGCTGCTGCTCGGCCACGCGTTCGAGACGCTCGGCTGCATCGCGGTGGAGTTCCGCACACACTGGCACAACCGGCAGTCCCGGACGGCGATCGCCGCGCTGGGCGCCAAGCAGGACGGCGTGCTGCGCAACCACCGGCGGCAGCCGGACGGGTCGCTGCGGGACACGGTGGTCTTCTCCATCACCGACGCCGAGTGGCCCGCCGTCCGGAGCGGGCTGCGCTCCCGGCTGGCCCGGCACCGCCCCGCCACCCCTGTCGGGGCTCTGCCCGGGCTGCGCGCACCAGCGCGGGGGTCAGGAGGACCGGCAGCACCACCAGGACGGCGATCGTGACCAGTCCCCAGCTCGCCAACCGCGGCCCGCCGAACGTGGCGGCCAGCAGCAGGCCGGCCACGACCGCCGCGTCCGTGACCGGGCTGAGCACGGAGAAGTAGCGCCCGACCTCGGCCGACGGGACCAGCTCCTGCACGCGGCTGAAGAACAGGGCGGTGGCCGCACCCTCGCCGGCCCCGACGAGGGCCAGCAGCACCACGGTCCCCGGGTAGGACGGCACCAGCAGCAGCAGCGCCCACCCGGCGCCCTCCATGGCCGACAACAGCAGGTACCACCGCTCGGGCCGGGCCGGAGCCAGCCGACCGAGCAGCAGGCCGCCGGCGGCGCCCCCGGCCGCGAGCGCGGCCGTCAGCACACCCAGCTCGGGTCCCGCGCGGCCGGTGAGGAGGACCGCGAGCGCGGGCAGCGCCAGCCGCCGCACTCCGATGCCGATCGAGTAGGTGGTCGCCGGGACCGTGTAGCCGGTCAGCAGCGCGTTTCCCCGGAACAGCGCCGTCGCCCGTCGGTAGGGCCCGCTCCACCGGTGGGGCCCGGACGTGACCGCCGGAACCGGCGCGAGGAGGGCGTGCGGAGCAGCAGGGCGGCAGCTGCAGCGGCGAGCACCGCCTCGCCGTAGAAGACGGCCGGGTAGCCCAGCCGGGCAGCGAGCAGGCCGGCGGCCAGCGGACCGAGCACCAGGGCCAGCCGTTCGGCCGCGACCATCTGGCCACTGACGCGGTGCTGGGACGCCGCGGGCACGAGCGCGGACCGCAGCGCCATCCGGGCCGGGATGCCGGGCAGCACCGCCAGGCCGGTCAGGAAGGCGACGAGCTGCGCCTGACCGGGCGTGTGCGCCGCCGGGTAGCCGAGCACCAGCAGCCCGCCGGTCAGGGAGCTGCCGATGGCCAGCGACCGGGGGGCGCGCCGGGACACCAGGTCACCGACCAGAGGTCCGACCAGCACGTTGGTCAGCACCTGCACCGCGAGCGCCGTCCCGGTGGTGACCCCGAGGCCGAAGCGGTCGACCAGCAGGAGCGCTGCACCCACCGATGTCAGGGCGAACCCGGTCCAGGTGAGGAACAGGCTGGCGAGCAGGCGGTGGACGGAGCGGTCAGCGGCGGGCACCGCTCGTCGCCCGGACACCTCGCGGAGGCTGCCGGGCTCCGGCCGGGCGGGCAACCGCATTCGGACGCCGCTGCACCTGCTGGGAGGAGCTGCCCGGCATGCCCGCCGCGTAGTCTGGGGGCGTGTACGCCGCCGACCTGCCCCTGATCGGGGCTGCCGCGGAGCGCGCCCGCGAGGCCGCCCGCGTGCTGCGCACGCTGCCCACCGACACCAAGGACGCCGCGCTGGCGGCGATGGCCGAAGCGCTCCTGGAGCGGGCGGACGAGGTGCTCGCCGCCAACGCCGCCGATGTGGAGGCGGCCGCCGCCGACGGCACGCCGGAGTCGCTGCTGGACCGGCTGCGGCTGGACCGGACCCGGCTGGCCGGGGCCGCCGACGGCCTCCGTCAGTTGATCGCGCTGCCCGACCCGGTGGGCGACGTCGTCCGCGGGTCGACGCTGCCCAACGGGCTGCAGCTGCGCCAGGTGCGGGTGCCCCTCGGCGTGGTCGGCATCGTGTACGAGGCCCGCCCCAACGTGACCGTCGACGCCGCCGGACTGTGCCTGAAGAGCGGCAACGCGGCCCTGCTGCGTGGCTCCGCCTCGGCGCACCGCACCAACACGGCGCTGGTCGCCGTCCTCACCGAGGCGGCCGAGAAGGCCGGGCTGCCGGCCGGCTCGATCGCCCTGCTGCCCGCCGACCGGGCCTCGGTGGGGGAGCTGCTGGGCGCCCGCGGGCTGGTCGACGTGGTCATCCCCCGCGGTGGCGCCTCGCTGATCCAGCGGGTCGTGCGGGAGGCGACGGTGCCGGTGATCGAGACCGGCGTCGGCAACTGCCACGTCTACGTCGACGCCTCCGCCGACGCTGCGACCGCCGAGGCGGTCGTGCTGAACTCCAAGACCCACCGGGTCAGCGTCTGCAACTCCGCGGAGACGCTGCTGGTGCACCGGGACGTGCCGTTCCTGCCCCGGCTGCTGTCCGCGCTCACCGACGCGGGGGTGACCCTGCACGGCGACGAGATGGCGCTCGCCGCGCACGACGGCGTCCTCCCGGCCACCGACGAGGACTGGGCCACCGAATACCTGTCGCTGGACATGGCCGTCCGCGTGGTCGACGACCTGCCGCAGGCGCTGGACCACATCGACCGGTGGGGCAGCGGGCACAGCGAGGCGATCGTGGCCGACTCCGCGACGGCGATCGCCGCCTTCACCGCCGGGGTGGATGCCGCCGCCGTCCTGGTCAACGCCTCGACCCGGTTCACCGACGGGGCTGAGTTCGGGTTCGGCGCCGAGATCGGCATCTCGACCCAGAAGCTGCACGCCCGGGGGCCGCTCGGCCTGCCCGAACTCACCTCGACCACTTACGTCGTCACGGGCTCCGGCCACATCCGCTGAGCACCTGACCGACCCGCTTTCCGAGGAGCCGCATGCCCCGCCCGCCGGCGCACACCGCCCAGTTCGCCGACGTCGCGGACGTGACCGCTCGGCTCTCCGCGGCCGGTTACCTGCCCGACCACCAGATCGCCACCACCGTCTTCCTGGCCGACCGGCTCGGCAAGCCGTTGCTGGTCGAGGGACCGGCGGGCGTCGGCAAGACCGAGCTGGCCAAGGCGCTGGCGACGGCGACAGCGGCCGAGCTGATCCGGCTGCAGTGCTACGAGGGTCTGGACGAGGCCCGCGCACTGTACGAGTGGAACTACAAGAAGCAGCTGCTGCGCATCTCCGCGGCCGGGGCCGGTACCGACGGTGGCGCCGACTGGGACAGCGTGCACGACGACGTGTTCGGCGAGGAGTTCCTGCTCGCCCGCCCGCTGCTCACCGCGATCCGCCGCACCGACCCCACGGTGCTGCTCATCGACGAGACCGACAAGGCCGACGTCGAGGTGGAGGGCCTGCTGCTGGAGGTGCTCAGCGACTTCCAGGTCACCATCCCCGAGCTGGGCACGATCACCGCGGTGCGCCGTCCACTGGTGGTGCTCACCTCCAACGCCACCCGCGAGCTGTCCGAGGCGCTCAAGCGCCGGTGCCTGTACCTGGCCCTGGACTACCCGACCGCGGAGCGGGAGCGGGAGATCGTGCTGTCCCGGGTGCCCGACCTGGCGCCGGCGCTGGCCGACCAGCTGGTGCGGACCGTGCGGGCGATGCGCGCGCTGGAGTTGAAGAAGTCGCCGTCGATCTCCGAGACGCTCGACTGGGCGCACACCTTGTTGGCGCTGGGCCTGGACACGCTGGACGAGGCGGCCGTGAAGGCCACGCTGGGTGTGGTGCTCAAGCACTCCAGCGACCAGGCGCGGGCCGCCGCCGAGCTCCGGCTGAACTGATGCCCGCCCCGGACGACACCGTGCCCGGGGGGCTGGCCGGGCACCTGGACGGCTTCGTCCGGGCGGTGCGGGAGGCCGGCGTGCCGGTCGGCATCAGCCAGGCGGTGGACGCCGCCGAGGTGCTCACCGTGGTCGACCTGCTCGACCGGGAGCAGCTGCGGCACGGGCTGGGTGCCGTGCTGCTGCAGCGGGCGGCCCAGCGGCCGACCTTCGACGTGCTGTTCGACCTGTGGTGGCCGCTGACGGACCGGCCGGGCCGGCCCGGGGGCAGTGCGAATCCGGACGCGGACGACGAGGCGACCGGGGCGGACACCGACGGCATGCCCCCGGCCGGCGGGGACCCCGGGCAGCTGGCCGAGTGGATGCGGGCAGAGCTGCTGCGGCTGCTGCTGTCCGGCGACGAGGAGGCGCTGCGGCGCTTCGCCCGGCTCGCCGTCGACCAGCTCGGCCAGGGCCAGCCCTCCCCGAGTGGGCAGTCGTTCTTCAGCTACCGGGTGCTGCGCGCGCTGTCGCCGGACACCTTGATCGCCGCCCTGGTCCGCGGCCTGCTCGGGGGAGAGCAGGGCGGCGGGTTGGCCGAGCAGGTCGCCCGGCAGACGGGCAAGGAGCGCGTGGCGGCATTCCGGGCGGCCGTGGAGGCAGAGGTGCGGCGGCGCACGGCCGCGGAGAAGGGCCGGGACAGGGTCGCCCGGACGGCGGTGCGCCCGCTGGCTGACCAGGTCGACTTCCTCCGTGCCCAGCAGTCCGACCTGGCGGAGCTGCGCCGCACGGTGGCACCGCTGGCCCGGCGACTGGCCGCCCGCCTGTCAGCCCGCCGTCGGCTGGGCCGGGAGGGGCGGCTGGACTTCCGCCGCACCGTGCGGGCCTCGCTGGCCACCGGCGGCATGCCGCTGGTCACGCACCACCGGCCGCGGGCGGTGCACAAGCCGGAGCTGGTGGTGCTGTGCGACGTCAGCGGCTCGGTCGCCGGCTTCAGCCACTTCACCCTGATGCTCACCCAGGCGCTGCGCGAGCACTTCACCGGCGTGCGGGCGTTCGCCTTCGTCGACGCCACCGACGAGGTGACCCGGTTCTTCCGCCCCGGGGTGGACGTCGTCGACGCGATCGCCCGGATCGGCCGGGAGGCCGACGTCGTCGCCTTCGACGGGCACAGCGACTACGGCAACGCCTTCGAGGTGTTCGCCGAGAAGTGGCCGGCGGCCGTGGGTCCGAAGACCTCGCTGCTGGTGCTGGGCGACGGGCGGACCAACTACCGCCAGCCGGGGCTGGCCACGCTGGCCGACCTGGTCCGGCGGTCGCGCTCGGCGTACTGGCTGAACCCGGAACCCCGCCGGCTGTGGGGGAGCGGTGACTCTGACGCCGACCGCTACCGCGAGGTCATCCCGATGGTCGAGGTGCGCACCGCGGCCCAGCTGGCCGACTTCGTCACCACCCTCTGACCCGCGCTGTCGGACCTCACCGTCCCGCCCACCGGGACGACACGCCGGTGGGACCGTTGCCATCGGGTTTTCCGCATCCGAGCCGTATCCGGGGAGCGCCGGCCGCGTTGCCCTGGGTGGGACGGCGGCTCGCCGCCCGCTGCAGCAAGAGCCCGCACTCGGGGGCGTCGCGGCGGGTGAGCCGCTGAACGACCGGCTGCACGGGGGGGCCGGTCGCCGAAGGGTGCCGGTCCGCCGCAGTCGAACGCCTGGCCCCGAGGTACTGCGCCCGCCGGAGCCGGTGGTCACACGACTGGCTCCGGTGGGACCGGGCTAGGCTCGTTCGGTGGCCGGACGACTCGGGGTGATGGGCGGCACCTTCGACCCCGTCCACCACGGGCACCTGGTGGCCGCCAGCGAGGTGGCCGACCTCTTCGACCTCGACGAGGTGGTGTTCGTCCCCACCGGCCAGCCCTGGCAGAAGTCCGAGCGCGGGGTGAGCCCCACCGAGGACCGCTACCTCATGACGGTGATCGCCACTGCCTCCAATCCCCGCTTCTCCGTGAGCCGGGTCGACGTCGACCGCGGCGGGCCCACCTACACCATCGACACCCTCACCGACTTGGGCGCTCAGCACCCGGGCACCGAGTTGTTCTTCATCACCGGCGCCGACGCTCTCGCCCAGATCGTGGGGTGGCGGGACAACCAGCGGCTGTTCGACATGGCGCACTTCGTCGGCGTCACCCGCCCCGGCTACCAGCTCGCCGAGGCCGACCTGCCCGCCGGCGGCGTCAGTCTGGTGGAGATCCCGGCCCTGGCGATCAGCTCCACCGACTGCCGCGACCGGGTCCGTCGGGGGTCGCCGGTCTGGTACCTGGTGCCCGACGGCGTCGTGCAGTACATCGAGAAGCGCGGGCTGTACCGCGCGCCCCGGGCTTCCGCCGTGAACGACGAGGCGCGTGCCGGGACGGGGCTGCGCCGACCGTTCACCGTCTCCGGACCGGCCCCCCTCCACCACCACTCGGGTTCCGACGACCCGGCCGGTGACCCGGCGCCGTCGCCCGACGGCCCATCCCCCGGGGACCCCCCGTCCCACGACCTGCAGGAGAAGATTCCCCGATGACCGCCTCGGCCGAGGCCCGCGAGACCGCACTGCTCGCCGCACAGGCTGCCGCCGACAAGCTCGCCACCGACGTGTCCATCATCGACGTGAGCGACCGGCTGGCCATCACCGACGCCTTCGTCCTGGCGTCGGCACCCAACGAACGCCAGGTCCAGTCCATCGTCGACGCGGTGGAGGAGCGGCTGCGCGAACACGGTGTGAAGCCGGTGCGCCGCGAGGGCGTCGCCGAGTCGCGCTGGGTGCTGCTGGACTTCGTCGACGTCGTCGTGCACGTCCAGCACGCCGAGGAGCGCGCCTACTACTCCCTCGAGCGGCTGTGGAAGGACTGCCCGGTCATCCCCTTCGTCGACGCTGCCGCGCCGCCCTCGGCACCCGCTGCGCCGGCCGCCCACGACACCGACGAGCTGGGTGACCCTGACCTCGACACCGCGGGGCAGACCGAGCGGTGACCGACGGGGTCGCCGTCCCGCCGGTCGCCCGACTGCTGGTCTGGCGGCACGGCCGGACGGAGTGGAACGCCGGCGGGCGCTTCCAGGGCCAGCTGGACCCACCCCTGGACGACGAGGGCCGGGCACAGGCCGCCCGGACCGCACCGCACCTGGCGGAGCTGCTGTCCGGCCAGCAGACGGCCGTGATCTCCAGCGACCTGCTGCGCGCCCGTGGGACCGCGGCCGCTCTGGCCCCGTTGCTGGGTGTGCCGGTGCAGGTCGACGAGCGGCTGCGGGAGCACGGCCTGGGTGCGTGGGAGGGCCTGACCCGGGACGAGGTGGCCGAACGGCATCCCGAGCAGTACGCCGACTGGATGTCCGGGCGCCCGGTGCGGGGGCGCGGCGGGGAGTCCGCGGATTCCGTGGGGCAGCGGTCGCTGGCCGCCGTGGCTGGGCTCCCTCCGGTGGACGTGGCGGTGCTGGTGACCCACGGCGGCACGGCCGGTCGGCTGGTCGAGGTGCTGATGGGCCTGGGGGCCGACCACCGGCGGGTCTTCGGGCCGCTGGGCAACTGCCACTGGAGTGAGCTGACCTTCCAGTCCACCCGGTGGCGCCTGATGCAGCACAACGTCTCGGTGCCGCGACCCGGCCGCGCCCCCACCCCGGTGGACGTCACCCTGGCCGGCCGGCGTTCCGGAGCGGACGCGGACGGGCACCCGTCGCGCAGTGGAGCGACCCCCGAGGAGGGGGCGCCGGCGGCGTCGCCGGAGGACGCCGACGCGGCGCTCTGAGCCGCGCCGTTAGCCTCGCGACATGTCCGTCGCCGTGGTCACCGACTCCACGGCCTATCTGCCGGCCGCCCTGATCGGACGGTACGACGTGGAGGTCGTCCCGCTCTACGTCGTGCTGGCCGGCCGCTCGGGGCGCGAGGGCGCCGACGTCACCCCCGACGAGGTGGCCCGGGCGCTCGGCGTCCGCGGCGGCCAGGTGTCGACCTCCCGGCCCACGCCGGGGGACTTCGTGGCCGCCTACCGCCGGCGGCTGGCCGCCGGCGCCGACCGCATCGTGTCGGTCCACCTCTCCGGAGAGCTGTCCAGCACCGTGGACGCCGCCCGGCTGGCTGCCGCCCAGGTCGGTGAGCACCTGGTGACCGTTCTCGACTCGCGGTCGGCGGCGATGGGCACCGGGTTCGCGGTGCTCGCCGCCGCACGGGCGGCTGCCTCCGGGGAGGACGCAGCGCTGGTCGCCGCCGCGGCCCGCAACACCGCCGCCGGTGCCCGGGTCTTCTTCGTCGTGGACACCCTGGACCACCTGCGCCGCGGCGGGCGGATCGGGTCGGCGGCGGCGCTGTTGGGCAGCGCTCTGGCGGTCAAGCCGGTGCTGCACGTGGTCGACGGCCGGGTCGTGGCGCTGGAGAAGGTGCGCACGTCGAGCCGCGCACTCAACCGCATCGTCCAGCACGCCGTCGACGTGGCCGGCAGCGGACCGGTGGGCGTGGCGGTGCACCACCTGGCGGCGCCGGACCGGGCGCAGCGGCTGGCCGACGCGCTCACCGCCCGGCTGCCCGACGTCCGCGAGCTGCACTTCAGCGAGATCGGCGCCGCGGTCGGGGCCCACGTCGGCCCCGGCGCCGTCGGGGTCGTGCTCGATCCGTTCCGGCCGGAGGCAGCGGTCGGGGACGCGCCGCCGGTACGCGGCCCGGCCGGCGACGACCGCCCGGACGACGCAGGCCAGCACACCGGCCAGCACGGGGACGGTTGAGGAGGAGGGGGCGGGCACCCGCTCACCCTGGACCTCGGGCCCGTCGAGCGTGGCCCGCCGTCCACAGCCGGGTCCGTCGTCCACAGTCGGCCTGCGGGGGTCGCCCCGGTCGGGAGTGACACCTACCGTCCAGACCCGTGCGCTCCTCAGCCCGCCGCAGCGACGACGACGTGATCCGGGCCCGGCTGCGTGCGCTGCTCGCCGGCACCCGCACCGACGGGTGGGTGCCCTCTGACGAAGACGAGCCGGACGAGTGGACGGACGAGGACGACGGCGAACGGGACGAGGCGGGGCCGGCGGCGCGGCCCGAGGCGGGGTCTGATCCGGCCGGTCGCCTGCCGGCCGGGATGGGGCGGCACCGGGCGCCGGGCGCCACTGCCCGGCTGGACCCCGGGAGGCCGGGCACGTGGGCGCTGTGGGCGGTCGGCCTGCTCGCCGCCGTCGCCGTGGCCGGCTGGACGTGGGTGGACCGCCCGGCAGTAGAGCCGGTCCCCGCAGTGCAGACCGCTGCCCCGGCGGCGACCGCGGGGTCCGCGGCCCCGAGCTCGGCGCCGCCTCCTTCGCCGACCAGCGGCACGGTCGTGGTCTCCGTGGTCGGGCACGTGGCGTCACCGGGCGTGGTGACGCTGCCGGCGGGCTCCCGGGTCGCCGACGCACTGGCCGCCGCCGGCGGCCTATTGCCCGAAGCTGACCCGGCCGCCGTGAACGCCGCTGCGCTGCTGACCGACGGCGAGCAGATCGCGGTGGGCGTGTCCGGCGCGCCGGTCCCGCCCGCGGGTCCTTCGGGGGGTGCTGCGCCCGGCGGGCTGCTGGACCTCAACAGCGCCACCGTCGCCGACCTCGACGCCCTGCCGGGCATCGGGCCAGTGCTGGCGCAGCGGATCGTCGACCACCGCACCACGTCCGGCCCCTTCACCAGCGTCGACCAGTTGGACGACGTCAGCGGCATCGGGCCGGCGATCTTCGCCCAGCTCGCCGAGCGGGTCACCGTCTGACTGTCTGAGCACACCGGTGGTTCGATGCGCTGGCCGCCGTCCCCAGCGGCCGCGCCCGTCCACAGCCTGCCTGTGCCGGGCTGTCGGACGGCCGGCCGCTCCTAGCGTCGCCGGTGTGCGGGTGCGACGGCAGGTGACGACCGACCGGTGGTCGTGGGTCGACCTCCGGCTGGTGCCGCCGGCAGTCACCGTCTGGCTGCTCACCCTGGTTGCGCGCACCTGGGCCCCGGCGACGCTGGGAGTCCTGGCCGTCGGCTGCGCGGTGCTGGCGACCGTGCTGCTGGTGCGCGGGCGGAGGCCCGGACTGGCGCGGTGGCCGGCCCGTGCGGCCGTCGCCGTGGCCTGCCTGGCCGCCGCCACCGCGGTGTCGGCCACCGCTGCGGCACGGGCCGCAGACCGGGCCGGCTCACCCCTGGCCCAACTCGCTGCGGAAGAGGCGATCGCCCCGGTCCTGGTGCGAGTGGACGACGACCCACGTCCGCTGTCGGGGATGGGGAAACCTCGCGTGCTCATCGCCGCCACGGTCGAAGAGGCCGCCGGCCTGCCCGTGCGGGGCGGCGCGGTGCTGGTTTTCGGTCCCGCCGCGGAGTGGTCCGGGTTGCTGCCCGGGCAACAGGTGCGGCTGCGGGCGGCGGTCCGGCCGGCGGAACCCGGCGACGACGTCGTGGCAGTGCTCTCGGCCCGGTCCCCGCCGGTCGGCGCGGGCGGCCCGGGACGGGTGCAGCAGGTGGCCGGGGTGCTCCGGACCGGCCTGGCCGACTCGGCCGCCCGCGCGCTCGACCCGCGACCGGCCGGCCTGCTGCCCGGGCTGGTGGTCGGCGACACCGGCGCGATGGACCCGGCGCTGACCAGCGAGTTCCACCGGGCAGGGCTGTCGCACCTGACGGCCGTGTCCGGCGCGAACGTCGCCATCGCGGTCGCCCTGGTGCTGTGGCCGTTGCGCCGCCGGGCCGTCGACCGCCGGGTACAGGCAGCGGTCGGCCTGCTGGCCCTGGTGGCTTTCGTGGTGCTGGCCCGGCCGGGTGCGAGCGTGCTGCGGGCCGGCGCGATGGGTGCGGTCACGCTGGTGGCCCTGGCATCCGGGCGGTCCCGGGCCGCGGTGCCGGCGCTGTCCGCGGCCGTCGCCGTGCTGCTCCTGTTGGACCCGACGCTGGCCCGGGACGGCGGCTTCGTCCTGTCGGTCGCCGCCACCGTGGCCATCGTGCTGCTGGCGCCGCCGTGGGCACTGGCCCTGCGGCGGCGGGGCGTCCCACGGCTGCCGGCCGAGGCGATCGCCGTCAGCGCCGCAGCCGGTCTGGTCACCGCGCCGCTGGTGGCCGCGTTCTCCGGGGTGGTCAGCCTGGTGTCGCTGCCGGCCAACCTGCTGGCCGCGCCCGCCGTCGCGCCGGCCACCGTGCTCGGCCTCGGCGCGGCCGTGATGTCCCCGATCCTGCCGGGTGCGGCCGACGTGCTGAGCTGGCTGGCCGGCTGGCCGGTGCGCTGGCTGGTGGTCGTCGCCGAGCGCGCCGCAGCCGTACCGGATGGGGCGGCCGGCTGGCCGGCCGGCCTGCGGGGCGCGGTGCTGCTGGCCGTTCTGCTGGCGGGAGGCGCGGTGGTGCTGCTGCGCTGGCCCCGCCTGCGCCCCCTCTTCCTGGCCGCACTGCTCGGCGTCGTGCTGCTCGGCTGGCCGCTGCGGCAGGCGGCCCGTGGTTGGCCGCCGGCCGACACCGTCCTGGTCGCCTGCGACGTCGGTCAGGGCGACGCCCTCGTGCTGCCCACCGCGCCGGGGGAGGGCGTGCTCGTCGACGCCGGCCCGGATGCCACCGGCGTCGACAGCTGCCTGACCCGGCTGGGCGTCGACCGGCTGCCGCTGGTGCTGCTCTCCCACCTGGACGCCGACCACGTCGCCGGGCTGGCGGGTGCGCTGACCGGCCGGAAGGTCGGCGTGGTCGCCACCGGGACCCTCGCCCCGACCGACGACCGGGTGGGCTCCCTGGAGCGGTTGGTCGTCCGATCGGGCGGCCGACACGTGGTGCTGGAGCCGGGCGAGATCCGCACGGTCGGGGACGCCCGGTTCGAGGTGCTGGCTCCTCGGGCTGCCGCGGCAACGGCCGGCGCGGAGCCCAACGACCTGTCCATGGTAGTGCGCGCCAGTCAGCGCGGTGTCCGGGTGCTGCTCACCGGGGACCTCGGCGCCGAGGCCGAGCAGCGGCTGGTGTCCGCCGGGGTGGATCTGCAGGCCGACGTCCTCAAGGTGCCTCACCACGGCAGCGCGGACGCTGATCCGGGTTTCCTGGCGGCCAGCGGTGCGCAGGTGGCGGTGGTGTCCGTGGGCGTCGATAACACCTACGGCCACCCCACGGACCGGCTGCTCGACTGGCTCGCCGAGGACCGGATGCGGGTCTATCGCACCGACCGGGACGGCGACGTCGCCGTGGTCGGCCGAGCCGGGGACTGGGGCGTGGCGGTGCGCGGGCCGGACACCGTCGCCCGGGCCACGGCCGGTGGGCTGCCGGTCGCTGGGGTGCCCGTCGACCTGCGCCGTGCGGCCCGTTGCGCGGCGACCGGACGGTCTGTACCGCGTGACACGATGGGCCCGTGGCAGCAGCACCCCCGGCACCGACGTCGCACCTGCGGGTGGTGGTGGGCGAGGAGGAGCTGCTGCGTGCCCGCGCGGTCTCCGCCGTCCGGGCGGCGGTCCGCGACGCCCATCCCGACTCCGAGGAGCACGAGCTCGTCGCCGGCGGCCTGCCGATGGGCACCCTGGCCGAGGCGCTGACCCCCTCGCTGTTCGGCGGGCACCGGCTGGTCGTCGTCACCGGGGTGCACGAGGCAGCCGGGGTGCTGGTCGACTCCCTCGTCAGCTACACCACGAGTCCCGACCCCGACCTGACGCTCGTGGTCGTGCACCCCGGCGGGAAGCGGAACGAGGCGTTGCTCAAAGCGTTCAAGGCGGCCGGCGCGGCCGTCGACGAGTGCCCCAGGATCGGTTCGGCGGGGGAGCGCATCGCCTTTCTCCGCAACGAGGTGCGCCGGGTCGGTGGGCGGATCACCCCCGACGCGGCCACCGCGTTGCTGGAGGCCGTCGGCAACGACTTGCGCCAGTTGTCCTCGGCGGCCAGCCAGCTGGTATCGGACTTCGGCGGGTCCATCGACGCCGACGCGGTGGCCCGGTTCCACCGTGGGCAGGCGGAGGTCACCGGGTTCACCGTGGCCGAGCGGGTCCTCGTCGGCGACACGGCCGGCTCGGTGGAGATGCTCCGGTGGGCGCTGCAGCGCGGCGTTGCGCACGTCCTCATCGCCGACGCGCTCGCCGACGGTGTGCGCACCGCGGCCCGCGTCGCGTCGCTGAACACCTCGAACGTCGGGGACCTGGCCCGCACGCTGAAGCTGCCCCCGTGGAAGGTGAAGAAGGCTCAGAGCCAAGCCCGCGGCTGGACGATCGACGCGCTGCAGCAGGCCATCGGCGTCACCGCCGAGCTCAATGCCGACGTCAAGGGCGCCGCGGCCAGCCCGGACTACGCGCTGGAGCGGGCGGTGCGCCGGATCGTGGCGATCCGGGCGGAGTCCGCCCGCGGTCGCGACGCGCGGGTACGCACCGGTCGCTGAGGCATGTTCCGTAGCGGGAGAGTGGCACCCCGCAGAACGCGACGAGCCCCGTCCCGCGGCGGGGAGGGGCTCGTCGTTCCCGCCGGTGGGCCGTCACCACGACGGTCCGCCGAACGGCGGAGATCAGAGGCCGGCGACCTTCTTGGCCAGCGCCGACTTGCGGTTGGCGGCCTGGTTCTTGTGGATGACGCCCTTGCTGGCGGCCTTGTCGAGCGCCTTGCTGGCGGTCTGCAGGGCGGCCGTTGCGGCGGCCTTGTCCCCGCCCTCGGCGGCGGTACGGAAACGTCGCACCGACGTCTTCAGGGCGGACTTGACCGCGACGTTGCGCTGACGCGCGATCTCGTTGGTCTTGATCCGCTTGATCTGGGACTTGATGTTCGCCACGCGTGAGCCTCTGGTGTCTCGCAGGAAGGTGTACTTCTGACGGTGCTGCAATGATCGTGCGTCCGCGACGGCATGCATCAGCGGACCGGTCTCACAAGATACCAGCCCCGCCCGCTCCGGCCCCAACCGGCGGCTGGCCGGTCAGCAGCCGACGCAGCGCCCGACCGCCACCCGGCGGACGACCCAGTCCAGCGCCGCGTCGTGGAACCGCCGCTGGAACGCCCGCAGCGTGGGCAGTCCGGGTGGCGCGGGACGGCGCATCGAGAACTCCCACATCCCGGCCATGCCCAGGAGGAAGTCGGTGACGTCGGCCGCGTCCGCCGCGGCAACCACCGGCACCCCGTCCACCAGGCGCCCGGGATCCAGTCCGCCGTGCACCGCGGCGTCCAGCGCCTGGACGACCGCATCGACCCACGCCGGGCCTCGGCAGGCCCACGGCCAGTCGAGCAGGACGACACCGCCGTCCGGCGTGAACAGCAGGTTGTCCGCGCGCAGGTCGAGGTGGACGAGCGTGTCGCCGGCCAGGCTGCCCCGGGCGGCCAACCGGTCCGGGGTGGCGGCGAGCCAGTCGAGCCGGGCGGCCGCCCAGGGATACAGGTCCTCGGGCGGCTGTACGGCCAGCAGTCGCCACGCAGTGAACTCCTCGGCGAGCCGGTCGGTCAGCGGGGGCAGATCGGGAACCGGGCACGGCGTGGCGAGCTGCGAGAAGGTGCCCACGCCGGCGAGCGCCCGGGCCGCGGTCGACGTGGTCCACGGCAGCGGCGGTGGGGCGCCGTCGACCACGTCGAAGACCAGGGCCACCCACTGGCCGGCGGCGTCGGACCACTCGACGCTCGCCCGCAGCGCGGGCACCGACAGGGTCGAGGGCAGTCCGGCGGCCACCCGGGCCTCGGTGCGCAGCAGTGCGGGGTGTCGGGGTTCAGCGGCGTCCCGACCGCCTTGACGAACGCGCGGCGCCCATCCGTGCAGGTGACGACGACAGCCGGACCGGGGGAGAAGCCGCCCTGTCGAGGCGAGATGCCCACCACCGGCGAGCCCAGCGCCTCGTCGATCTCCGCGCGCAGTCCGGCCGGGAGCTGGGCGTAGGGAAGGCGCGGACTACCGGGGAGGGGCACCCCTTCACCGTGCGGGACGATGTCGTCCCAGGCAATCGCTTTGCCGCGCGCCGGTCCGTGGGACGATGGGCGCACTGTGACTGCTCCCGCCTCCACTGACCCGGCCCGCATCCGGAACTTCTGCATCATCGCCCACATCGACCATGGCAAGTCGACGCTGGCCGACCGGATGCTGGAGGTCACCGGCATCGTCGAGGGACGCGCGATGCGCGCCCAGTACCTCGACCGGATGGACATCGAGCGCGAGCGCGGCATCACCATCAAGTCCCAGAACGTCCGGCTGCCCTGGATTCCGCGCAGCGGGGAGTTCGCGGGCACTGAGCACGTGCTGGACATGATCGACACCCCTGGCCACGTGGACTTCACCTACGAGGTGTCCCGGTCGCTGGCCGCCTGCGAGGGCGCTGTGCTGCTCGTCGACGCCGCGCAGGGCATCGAGGCGCAGACGCTGGCCAATCTGTACCTGGCCATCGAGAACGACCTGACGATCATCCCGGTGCTCAACAAGATCGACCTCCCGGCCGCCCAGCCGGAGAAGTTCGCCGCGGAGATCGCGCACATCATCGGCTGCAAGCCCGACGAGGTGCTGCGGGTCAGCGGCAAGACCGGGGAGGGCGTCCCGGAGCTGCTGGACCAGATCGTCGCGAAGATCCCGGCCCCGACGGGCCGCGCCGAGGGCCCCGCCCGGGCGCTGATCTTCGACTCCGTCTACGACATCTACCGCGGCGTCATCACCTACGTGCGGGTCTTCGACGGCCGGATCTCCGGCCGCGAGCGGATCAAGATGATGTCGAACAACGTCACCCACGAGCTGCTGGAGATCGGCGTCATCTCCCCAGAGCCCAAGCCGGTGGAGAGCCTGGGCGTGGGGGAGGTCGGCTACTTCATCACCGGGGTGAAGGACGTCCGGCAGTCCCGGGTCGGTGACACCGTGACCCTGCAGCACGCCCCGGCGAAGGAGTCCCTCGGCGGCTACCGCGACCCCAAGCCGATGGTCTACTCCGGGCTCTACCCGATCGACGGCAGCGAGTACCAGCTGCTTCGCGAGTCGCTGGACAAGCTGCTGCTCAACGACGCCGCGCTGGTCTACGAGCCGGAGACCTCCGCCGCACTCGGGTTCGGTTTCCGGGTCGGCTTCCTCGGCCTGCTGCACCTGGAGATCGTGCGGGAGCGGCTCGAGCGGGAGAGTGGGCTGAGCCTGATCTCCACCGCGCCCAACGTCGTCTACCGGGTGGTGATGGAGGACGGCTCCGAGCACGTCGTCACCAACCCCAGCGACTGGCCGCACGGCAAGATGGACAAGATCTTCGAGCCGATCGTCAGCGCCACGGTGATCGCGCCCAGCGACTACACCGGCGCCATCATGGAGCTCTGCCAGGGTCGCCGCGGCAGCCTCTCCGGGATGGACTACCTGTCGGAGTCCCGGGTCGAGCTGCGGTACACGCTGCCCCTCGGCGAGATCATCTTCGACTTCTTCGACGCGCTGAAGTCACGCACGCGCGGCTACGCGAGCCTGGACTACGCCGAGGCCGGCGAGCAGGAGGCCGATCTCGTCAAGGTCGACATCCTGCTGCAGGGCGAGGCCGTCGATGCCTTCTCCTCGATCGTGCACCGGGACAAGGCCTACGGCTACGGCGTGATGATGGCCGGCAAGCTGCGGGAGCTGATCCCGCGCCAGCAGTTCGAGGTGCCGATCCAGGCCGCCGTCGGCGCCCGGGTCATCGCCCGCGAGACCGTCCGCGCGATCCGCAAGGACGTGCTGGCCAAGTGCTACGGCGGTGACATCACCCGCAAGCGCAAGCTGCTGGAGAAGCAGAAGGAGGGCAAGAAGCGGATGAAGATGGTCGGCCGCGTCGAGGTCCCCCAGGAGGCCTTCGTGGCCGCGCTCTCCAACGCCGAGCCCACCAAGAAGTGAGCTCGACCGGCCGGGTCGAGGCGGTCTGCGTCGCAGGCGTCGACCTGCTGCCGCTGCCCGGCCGTCGGCCCGACCGCAGCGGTATCGACAAGCGGCCGGTCGGTGGCCGGGTCGCCGTCGGCGAGCTCGGCCTGGACGGCGACGTCCAGGTCAACCGCCGGCACCACGGCGGGGAGGGCCAGGCGGTCTACGCCTACGCCCAGGACGACGCCGACTGGTGGGCCGCCGAGCTGGACCGCGACCTGCCCCCGGGCCGCTTCGGAGAGAACCTGCGGACGACGGGCCTGGACCTCGTCGGCGCCGTCCTCGGTGAGCGGTGGCAGGTCGGGACGGCGCTGCTCGAGGTGACCGCCTGGCGCACCCCGTGCGCCAACTTCGCCCGCTACTGGGCCATCCCGGACCTGGTCAAGCGGTTCGCAGCGCACGGCGCCACCGGTGCCTATCTGCGGGTCCTCGAACCGGGTCACCTCGCGGCCGGCGACGTCGTCGAGGTCGTCTCCCGCCCCGACCACGGGATCACCGTCGGGCGGGCCTTCCGGATCGCCATGACGGAGAAGTCCCGGCTCCCCGACCTCGCCCCGGCGCTCCACCACCTGCCGGTCAAGGACCAGCCGAAGCTGGCGGCCACGATCGAGCGGCGGCTCGCCGCGCGGGCGTGAGAACGCGGCCGCGCTACTGTCCGGCCCGGTACGCCGGGCGCCCGCCCCGGCAACGGGGGGGACCATGCGGCAGCGCCGCCGAGGCACGGCACTCGCCATCCTCGCCATCCTCGCCGTCCCCGCGTTCGCCGCCTGCAGCAGCGACCCGGCGGAGTCGGCCACCGACCTGCTCGCCCGGGCCCGGACGACGCTCGACGACACCCGCAGCGTGCACTTCGTCCTGGAAAGCACGGGTGCCCCGGCCACCGGCACCGTGCTGCTCGGCGGGATGGGCGACCTCGCCCGACCCGCCTCCTTCAGCGGGACGTTGCGCGTGCAGGCAGTGGGCTCGGCGATCGACGTCAACGCGGTCTCCGTCGACGGCACCGTCTACGCCCAGCTGCCGTTCCAGCAGACCTACAGCATTGTCGACCCCGCGCAGTTCGGCGTCGGTGACCCCGGCGCCCTGCTCGACCCAGACACCGGCATCTCCCCGCTGCTCACCTCCGCCGAGGACGCGAAGCTCGGGAAGGAGAAGCGGGTGGGCGGGGAGGTGGTCCGCGAGGTCACCGCGCAACTGCCCGGGGACCTCGTCGCGCAGGCGCTCACCAGCAAGGAACCCAGTCAGCCGGTGCAGGCCCGGCTGTCCATCGCCACCGACAGCGGACAGCTGCGCCGGGTCGAGCTGACCGGCCCGTTCTTCACCGCCGGAGATGACGCGACGTACACGCTGGAGCTGTCCGACTTCGGGGCCGATGTCCAGATCACCGCACCCCCCACCGGCTGAGCCGGCCGCCCCGCCCTTGCCCGGGCTGGGGCTGGTCGTCCTCGCAGCGCTCGCGGTCCTGGTTACCGCGGCCGACACCTACGTCGTCGTCCTGGCGTTGCCCGACGTCCTGGTGGGCATCGGGGTCGGGATCGACGAACTCCAGCGGGCCACTCCCATCGTCGGCGGCTTCCTGCTGGGCTACACCGCCACGCTGCCGCTGCTGGGCGGGCTGGCCGACCTGCGCGGCCGGGTCCCCGTCCTGGTCGGGTGCCTGCTCCTCTTCGCGGCCGGCTCGCTGCTGACCGCCACCGCCCTGGGCCTCGGTCAGGCAGTGGCCGGACGCGGGCTGCAGGGCGTCGGGGCCGGTGGCCTGGTGCCGGCCACCCTCGCGCTGGTCGCCGACCGATGGCCGCCAGAGCGCCGGGCGCTCCCGCTGGGCGTGGTGGGAGCCGTGCAGGAGGCCGGCGCGGTGCTCGGCCCGCTGGCCGGGGCCGCGGTCCTCGCCGTGGCCGACTGGCGCGCCATCTTCTGGCTCAACCTGCTCCTGGCCCTCGGGCTGGCCATCGGCATCGTCGCCACCGGCCGCGTCCGCCGGCTCGACCCGCTGGGGACCGTCCTGGCCGCCCTGGCCGGTGTCGCGGTCGCGCTGCAGCTGGCGGCCCCCGCGGCGCTGGCCGAGGACGTCACGCTGGGCCTGCTCTACGTGCCCGTAGCCGAGGGGGCCAGCCCGCTGGTGTTGGTGGCCGCGCTGGCCGGGCTGGCGCTCGTCGTCCGCAGCTGGACGGTTCCGGCCGGCGCGGTGCTGCCGCTGCGCGGTCTGCGCTCGCTGGTCGCCGACGTCGACGTCCTGGGCTCCGGGCTGGTAATTGTCGCCCTGGGTGCCGTGGTGTGGGCCTTCGCCGCAGCCGACCCAGCGACCCAGGTGGTGGCGCACGGGCCCGTGCTGCTGCCGGTCGCGGTGCTGGCCGCGGGAGCGTTCGTGCTGCACGAGCGGCGGGCGCCCGACCCGGTGCTGCCGCTGGCCGTGCTGCGGCCGGTCGGCGCCTGGGGTGCCCTGGTGGTGAATGTGCTGGTGGGGGCGGCGCTGGTGGGGGCGGCACTGGTCGATGTGCCGTTGTTCGCCCGGTCCACCACCGCGCAGGGGGACCAGCTCGGTGCCGCCCTGGTGTTGCTGCAGCTGCTCGTCGCCGTCCCGGTCGGGGCGGTGGCCGGGGGCTGGCTGAGCCGCAGGGTGGCACCCCGGTTCGTCGCGGCGGCCGGGATGGCGCTCAGTGCGGGAGCGTTCGTCGTCATGACCGGCTGGGGCGAGCGGTCCCTGGAGGGTGCGGCGTCCACCGTCGTCCTGCTGGCGGCCGGGCTCGGGTTCGGACTGACGATCGCCCCGGTCAACGCCGTCCTGCTGGCCGTCACCCCACCCCGGGTGCACGGCAGCGCCGGTGCGCTGGCCGTCGTGGCGCGCACGGTCGGGATGCTGGTCGGGCTCTCGCTGCTGACCGCCGTCGCCCTCCGCCGATTCACCGCGGAGGTGGCCGTCATCGCCTCGCCCTTCCAGCAGTGCCCGCAGACTCCGGCGAACTGCCCGCCCTACGACGCGGCCACCAACGCCGCCGTGCTCACCCAGCTCCACACGGTGTTCGGCGGAGCGGCGGTCGCGGCGGCGCTGGCCGCGGTTGCCGCCCTGGTGCTGCTGCGGGGCGGGCGCCGGGTCAGAGGGTGAAGACGATCTTCCCTGCGGTGCGGCCCTCGAGCATCCGCTCGAACCTCTCGCGGGCCCGGTCCAGCGGCAGCTCGACGTCGATCTCGGCGCGGACGCCGGTGACCCGGCACATCTGGATGAGGGAGTCCAGCTCGTCCCGGGTGCCCATCGTGGAACCGATGACCGACAACTGGGTGAGGAAGACCCGGTTCAGCTCGGCGCCGGGGTTGCAGCCGGTGGTCGCATCGCAGATGACGACGCCGCCGCCGAGGCGGTCAGTCCGCTGTGCGTTGCAGCGGGGCGGGGATCACCGTGGGCACCCGCGCCTGGATGGCGGCTGCCGCAGCGCGGACCTCCGGACGACGGAGGTTCTCCGGGCGGCCGCTCATCCAGTAGGTGAGCACGACCGTCGCCTCGTCGGGGAGCACCCGGACGAGGTCGGGCGAGCGTGCGGCGAGGTAGGCGGGGAGCAGGCCGATGCCTGCACCGGAACGCGTCATCTCCAGCTGCGCCAGCACGCTCGTGGCGCCCAGGACCTCGGCACGCTGCGGGAACAGTCGGTCCAGCAGGTCCAGCTCGACCACTTGGAGCATGGACTCCACGTAGTAGACCGGTCGGTGCGCCGCCAGCTCGGCGAGGTGGCGGGGGTGCCCGAGCCGGTCCAGGTGCTCCGCTGTCGCGAACAGGCCGAGCTCATAGTCGGCGAGCTTGCTCACCGCCAGCCGGCGGGAGGCTGGGCGGGTCACCCCGATGTCCAGGTCGGCCGCCGGGCCGTACGCCGGCGTCGGCCGGGTGACCGAGGTCAGCTCGAAGCTGACCAGCGGGTGGTCGACGTGCAGCTGGGCCAGGGCGGGCGCCACGACGAGCACCCCGAACACCTCCGTGCAGGAGACCCGGACCAGGCCGTGCAGGTCGTCGTCAGCAGCCCGGCCGTCCGAACCCGGCAGCAGGGACAGCGCCGACTCGAGAGCCTCGGCGGCCGCCAGCGCCTCCCGCCCGGCGGACGTCAGCTCCCAGCCGCCCACGGCCGAGACGACCAGGCGAACGCCGAGTGCGCGTTCCAGGGAACCCACCCGGCGGGCGACCGTGGTGTGGTTGACGCCCAGCATCGTCGCGGCAGCGGTGTAGGTGCGCGCCCGGGCCACGGCGAGTAGTACCAGCAGGTCATGCGGGTCGACCAGGGTGCCCTCCTCGCCGTGTCGAGGTGCACATCCTTGCAGACTGCCAGTGCGCGCCTGCCCATCGACTGCATGCACCTGCACCGGGAGGATGGTGGCAGCCGCCACAGCCTGCGCCGCCGGTCCTCGGGCCGGCGGGCAGCCTCGCCCGGAACGCGACGTGCGCCCGCACGCCTGCAGGAGGTCCCATGTCGCCCGACTCCCCGTCCCTCGTCGCTGGCCGGCTCGGCCATGCGCCGCGGCTGCGGCCGCGCCGTCGCCGACTGCCCTGACCCGAAAGGCTGCCCCGTGTCCCCTCGACGGCGTCCGACCGCGCCCCAGTTCACGACCACCGGCCCCGCCGCACCGGCGGTGGTCTGAGTGTTCGCCCTCACCGAGGACCAGCGGGATCTCGCTGCCCTGGCCCGCGAGTTCGCGGCGGAGAACCTCGCTCCGCACGCGATCGAGTGGGACCGCGCCAAGCACTTCCCGGTCGACGTTCTCCAGCAGGCGGGGGAGCTGGGCATGGGCGGCATCTACGTACGCGAGGACGTCGGCGGGACGGGGCTGTCCCGGATGGACGCCGTCCTGATCATCGAGGCGCTGGCCACCGGCTGCCCGTCGATCGCCAGCTATGTGTCGATCCACAACATGGTCGCCTGGATGGTCGACCGCTACGGCAGCGACGACCAGCGCCTGCGCTGGCTGCCCGACCTCTGCTCGATGACCACGCTGGGCAGCTACTGCCTGACCGAGCCCGGGGCGGGCTCGGACGCTGCGGCACTGCGCACGCGCGCCGAGCGGGACGGCGAGGAGTACGTGCTCACCGGCGTCAAGCAGTTCATCTCAGGTGCCGGCGCGGCGGGGCTGTACATCGTGCTGGCCCGGACCAGTGACGACGGGCACCGGGGGATCAGCGCCTTCCTCGTCGAGCGCGACCAGCCGGGGGTCTCCTTCGGCCCGAACGAGGTCAAGATGGGCTGGAACGCCCAGCCCACCCGCCAGGTCGTGCTGGAGGGGGTGCGCGTGCCCGCCTCGTCCCGGCTCGGCGAAGAGGGAGAGGGCTTCCGGATCGCGATGTCCGGGCTCAACGGCGGCCGGCTCAACATCGCGGCGAGCTCGCTGGGCGGGGCGGGTGCGGCGCTGCAGCAGACCCTGACCTACATGCGGGACCGGCGCGCGTTCGGCTCGCCCCTCACCGCGTTCCAGGCCCTGCAGTTCCAGGTCGCCGACATGGCGACCGAGCTGGAGGCCGCCCGCACGCTCCTGTGGCGGGCCGCCTCGGCGCTGGACGCGGGGGAGTCGGACGCCGTCCGGTTGTGTGCCATGGCCAAGCGCTTCGTCACCGACGTCGGCTTCGACGTGGCCAACCGGGCCCTGCAGCTGCACGGCGGCTACGGATACCTCGCCGAGTACGGCATCGAGAAGATCGTCCGAGACCTCCGGGTGCACCAGATCCTGGAGGGCACGAACGAGATCATGCGTGTCATCATCGGCCGCGAGCTGGTGGGACAGGCATGAGCGCCCCGACGGAGGACAGCCACGTCCTGGTCCAGGTCGAGGGCGGCATCGGTCACCTCACGCTCAACCGGCCCCGGGCGATCAACGCGCTCTCGCACGACATGGTGCGCGTGGTCCAGGCGGCGCTGGACGAGTGGGAGCACGATGACGCGGTCACCGCGGTGCTGGTCGACGGTGCCGGCGAGCGCGGGCTGTGCGCCGGGGGTGACATCCGCGCCATCTACGACGACGCCCGCGCCGGCGGCGACGCATCGGCCCGGTACTGGGCCGACGAGTACCGGATGAACGCCCACGTCGCCCGCTACGGCAAGCCCGTGGTCGCCTTGATGGACGGCATCGTGATGGGTGGGGGAGTGGGGCTGGCCGGGCACGCCAGCCACCGGGTCGTGCGCGAGGACTCCGTGGTGGGCATGCCCGAGGTCGGGATCGGCTTCGTCCCCGACGTCGGCGGCACCTGGCTGCTCGCCCGGGCACCCGGGGAGCTGGGCACCCACCTGGCCCTCACGACCGACCGCATGGACGCCGGTGACGCCATCCACTGCGGCTTCGCCGACGCCTTCGTCCCCCAGGCCCGCCGCGACGAACTGGTCGCCGCGATCCGCGACGTCGGGCCGGACCAGGCCCTCCGGGACCTCGCGACGGCGCCGCCGGCGAGCGGGCTCGCCGGCCACCGGTCGTGGATCGACGAGTGCTACGCGGCCGACCACGTGGAGACCGTCCTCCAGCGGCTCGACAGCCGCGGGGAGGAGGCGCCGTCCGCGGCTGCCGGACGATTGCGTGCCTGGTCGCCGACCTCGCTGAAGGTGACCCTCCGGGCGCTGCGTGCGGCCCGGGGCGACGCGTCCCTCGGGGACACCCTGGTCCGTGAGTACCGCATCTCCTGTCGATGCCTCCGCGGGCACGACTTCCCCGAGGGCATCCGAGCCCAGGTCGTCGACAAGGACCGCACCCCCCACTGGGAGCCGGCGCGCCTGACCGAGGTGTCCGACGACGCCGTCGACACGTACTTCGCGCCGCTCGGCGACGAGGAACTCACGCTGACGCCGACCACCAGGAGGAACCACCCGTGACAGAGACACCGCGCGCCGTCGGCTTCATCGGTCTGGGGAACATGGGCGGTCCGATGGCGGCCAACCTGGTCGCCGCGGGTCACGCAGTGACCGGGTTCGACCTTTCGCCGGAGGCCAACGACGCCGCCCGCGCGGCGGGCGTTCCCATCGCCGGGTCCGCAGCCGAGGCGGTGGCCTCGGCCGAGTACGTCATCACCATGCTGCCGGCCGGACGCCACGTGCTGGGGGCCTACCAGGGCGAGGACGGACTGCTGGCCGCCGCTCCGGCCGGAACGCTGTTCATCGACTGCTCGACCATCGACGTCGCCGACGCCCGGACCGCCGCCGCGGCCGCGCAGGCCGCCGGCCACCGGGCCATCGACGCCCCCGTCTCCGGGGGTGTCGCGGGTGCCAGCGCCGGCACGTTGACCTTCATGGTCGGCGGGTCCGAGGAGGACATCGAGGCGGCCGAGCCGCTGCTCACGGTCATGGGCCGCAAGACCGTGCACTGCGGTGGTCCCGGCGCCGGCCAGGCCGCCAAGTTGTGCAACAACATGATCCTCGGCATCTCGATGATCGCCGTGAGCGAGGCCTTCGTCCTCGGCGAGGCGCTGGGCCTGTCGAACCAGGCGCTGTTCGACGTCTCCTCGACCGCGACCGGCCAGTGCTGGGCGCTCACCACGAATTGCCCGGTGCCCGGTCCGGTCCCGGCCAGCCCGGCCAACCGCGACTACCAGGCCGGGTTCGCCGCGGCCCTGATGGCCAAGGACCTGGGGCTGGCCGCCGACGCGGTGACCAGCAACGGCGTGCAGGCCACCCTCGGCCTGGCGGCCGCCGACATCTACCGGCAGCTCGCCGACGGGGAGCTGGCCGGACAGGACTTCTCCACGGTGATCAACCGGATCCGCGGGAACTCCGGCGCCGGGGCGGCCGACGCATGAACGAGCCCACCACGATCTCACTCGAGCGGCACGACCGGGTCGCCCTGGTCCGGCTGAACCGGCCGAAGGCGCTGAACGCGCTGAACACCCAGCTGATGCACGAGCTGACCGACGCCGTCGCCGAGCTGGACCGCGACCCCGGCGTCGGCGCGATCGTTCTCACCGGCTCGGCGAAGGCGTTCGCGGCCGGCGCCGACATCAAGGAGATGCAGCCCAAGGAGTTCTCCGACGTCTACGCGGCGGACTGGTTCTCCGAGTGGGACCGGCTGAGCCAGGTCCGGACGCCACTGGTGGCCGCGGTGGGTGGCTACGCCCTGGGTGGCGGCTGCGAGCTGGCGATGCTCTGCGACATCCTGCTGGCCGCCGACACGGCGACGTTCGGCCAGCCGGAGATCAAGCTCGGCGTCATCCCCGGCATCGGCGGCTCGCAGCGGCTCACCCGGGCCATCGGTAAGGCCAAGGCCATGGAGCTGTGCCTGACCGGCCGGACCATGGGCGCGGAGGAGGCCGAACGGGCCGGGCTCGTCTCCCGGATCGTCCCCGCCGACGACCTCGTGCGCGAGGCGCTGGAGTTGGCCGCGGTGATCGCCGGCATGTCCCTGCCGGTCGCCATGATGGTCAAGGAGAGCGTCAACCGCGCCTTCGAGACGACCCTCGCGGAGGGCGTTCGTTTCGAGCGTCGCCTCTTCCACGCGACGTTCGCGACGGCCGACCAAAAGGAGGGCATGGCCGCGTTCGTGGAGAAGCGGACCCCGGTCTTCCGGCACCGCTGACGCCCGCGGTACCCGCTTCGGCGCCGAAAGCGGGTACCGCCGTAACTCCGCTCCTCGGTCGCTGGCGCTCCCGGCGATGCTCCCGCGGCTGTCAGCGGACGATGACCGTGAACTCCGTCTGCGCGATGAACTCGCCGATCACCGGAGCGCCGGGGACCTCGCCGCCCAGCAGCAGCCCGCCGGAGGTCTGTGCGTCGGCCAGCAGCAGTGCCTCGTCCTCGCCGACCGCCGACAGGTCCGTGTGCGGCCGGACCCAGTCCAGGTTGCGCCGGGTCCCGCCGGAGACCCAGCCGTCGGCCAGCGCCTGCCGGGCCCCGGTCAGGTACGGGACGGCGGCTGCGTCGACGACGGCGGTCACCCCGCTGGCCCGGGCCATCTTGTGCAGGTGCCCGAGCAACCCGAACCCGGTGACGTCGGTGCCGGCGCGGATGCCCGCGGCCACGGCGGCCCGGCCGGCCTCGGCGTTGAGCGCGGTCATCGAGGCGACCGCCTCCGCCGACACCTCGCCGGTGTTCTTGTGCCGGCTGTTGAGCACGCCGACGCCGAGCGGCTTGGTCAGCGACAGCGCCGTCCCGGCCACCGCCGCGTCGTTGCGGATCAGCCGGTCCAGGTCGACCAGGCCGGTGACGGCCATACCGTACTTGGGCTCCGGGTCGTCGATGGAGTGCCCGCCGCCGACGTGGCAGCCGGCCTCGTGGGCGACCTCCAGCCCGCCGCGCAGGACCTCGGCGGCGAGCTCGGCGGGCAGCACGTCACGCGGCCAGCCCAGCAGGTTCACCGCAACGACCGGGGTGCCGCCCATGGCGTAGACGTCGGAGAGCGCGTTGGCCGCGGCGATCCGGCCGAAGGTGTAGGCGTCGTCGACCACCGGGGTGAAGAAGTCGGTGGTCAGCACCAGCCCCTGGCCGCCGGCGATCCGGACCACCGCGGCGTCGTCCCCGTCGTCCAGGCCGACGACCAGTTCGGCGGCCGGGTCGGTCGGCTCTGTGCCGGCGAGCCCGGCGACCACGGCTTCCAGCTCGCCGGGCGGGATCTTGCAGGCACAGCCGCCGCCGTGGGCGTACTGGGTCAACCGGACGGGGGAGGCGAGCGCGGTCATGACAGCACGGTAGGTCGTCCGGACGACGGTCGCCGCATCCCCGGTTCGGGACGGCGCTGGACACAACTGCATCTCGCGTTGCCGATCTGTGTCCGGGATCGCGTCCCGTGCCGTTATCTTCTGCCCGTGAGTACGCGCAACGGGGTGCGGGACGGCCGCGGCCCTCTCGTCGACCCCGCACCGGGTCGTCGTCGGAAGTTCGACCCATGGACACCTGACGGCGGTCCTGCGGCCCCGGCCGCCCGGCACGCTGCTCCACGGTCGGCCGGGACGTCCCCGGCGCGGGCAGGGGGGCGGTCCCGGATGGGTCTGGAGACGTCATGGCGTCGGTAGCGGCGCCGCCGATGGAGGTCCCCGGCGCTGCGCCCGGCTCCCCGCCGGCCCCGCGCGCCCGGACCCGCCGCCGGCGGCGGCCCAGCCGGCGGAACCGGCGCGACTACCTGGTCTTCCTCGCCTTCGCTGCGCCCAACCTGCTGCTCATCGCGTTCTTCACCTACCGGCCGCTGTTCTCCAACATCTACTACTCGACGCTGAACTGGACCCTCGGTTCGCCCTACGCGACCCCGATCGGGCTGGGCAACTACCAGGAGTTCTTCAGCTCCCCGGGCACCGGTCGGATCCTGACCACGACCCTGGTGTTCACCGTCGCCACCGTCGGCGGGTCGATGGTCCTGGGGCTGCTGGTCGCCCTCGCGCTGAACCGGCGGGTGCGCGGCGGCGGGTTCGCCCGGGCCGCGGTGTTCTCCCCGTTCGTGCTGTCCGGGGTGGGTGTCGGGCTGGTCTGGCTGTTCATCTTCGACCCGGTGGTCGGCGTCCTCGGTGCGATCCTGCGGGCCTTCGGCAGCTCCAGCCCGCAGTGGTTCAACGACCCGACGCTCAGCCTGGTCATGGTGATCATCGTCTACGTCTGGAAGAACCTGGGCTACGCCGCGGTGATCTACCTCGCCGGTCTGCAGTCGATCAACAAGGACCTGCTCGAGGCCGCCGCGATCGACGGCGCCAGCTCCCGGCGCACCTTCTTCTCGATCGTGCTGCCGCTGCTGTCGCCGACCACCTTCTTCCTGCTGGTCACCACCATGCTCAACTCGCTGCAGGCCTTCGACCTGCTCCGCATCATGACGCCGCTGGGCCGGGGGACGACGACGCTGATCTTCGACGCATACCTGCAGGCCTTCGGCGGCTCCAACCGGGCCGGCTACTCCGCGACGGTGTCCACGGTGCTCTTCGCGCTGCTGGTGCTGTTGACGGTCTTCCAACTGACCGTCCTCGAGCGCCGGGTGCACTACCGGTGACCGCGCTGCTGGACCCCACCGACCCTCGACCGGCCGAGCAGACGTCGGAGCCCCGCCGGTCCGGGCCGCTGTCGCGGAGGAACCTGGTCGCCACGATCACCACCGGCTACCTGCCGATCCTGCTGGCCACCGCGGTCGTCGTCCTCCCACTGGTGTGGATGGCGCTGGCCTCGTTCAAGAGCCCGGGGGAGCTGCTCACCCAGCGCCCCAGCGTGCTGCCGGACTCCTTCGCGCCCACGAACTACACCGACGCCGCACGCAGCGTGCCGTTCGGGCGGCTGTTCCTAAACTCGGCGATCGTCACCGTGGTCGGCGCCGGGCTGAAGGTCGTGCTGGCGGTGCTCACCGCGTACGCGCTGGTCTTCGTCCGCTTCCCCGGCAAGCGGATCATCTTCATCCTCGTGCTGGCCACGCTGATGGTCCCGCCGCAGGTTTCCGTGCTGCCCAACTACGTGCTGATCAGCAGCCTCGGTGGGCAGGACACCTACTGGGGGATCATCCTGCCGGGCCTGGGCACCGGGTTCGCCACGTTCCTGCTGCGCCAGCAGTTCCTCAGCCTGCCGCTGTCGATCCTGGAGGCCGCCGAGATCGACGGCGCGAGCCACTGGCGCCGGCTCACCCGGATCGTGGTGCCGATCTCCACGCCGGCCATCGCCACCGTCGCGCTGGTCAACATCGTCTTCGAGTGGAACGAGTACCTCTGGCCGCTGGTCATCGTCTCCGACCCGCACATGATGACCCTGCCGGTCGGGCTGACCCTGCTGGCCAACAGCGAGAGCGGGGCGGACTCCTACGGGATCGTCATGGCCGGCACCGTGCTGGTGCTCGTCCCGGTGCTGGTCGTCTTCGCCGCCTTCCAGCGCTACATCGTCTCCGGGCTGACCCAGGGGGCCGTCAAGGACTGACGACTCCCGCTTCCGGCCCAGCCACCACTCCGCCCCATCCGTCCTCAGGAGACCCCATGTCAGCCACGCCGCCGTTCCGCCCCGGGACCCTCGCATCCGCCGCCCTGGACCGCCGCCGTTTCCTCGGCCTGGCCGGTCTCGGCCTGTCCGCTGCCGCCCTCGCCGCCTGCAGCGGTCCCTCGACCGCCCCCGGCGCCCGTGCGTCGGCCGCGGCCACCGGCATCGACTACTCCGGGGTGAAGCCCGCCGCGGAGATCACCTGGTGGTCGAGCAACCCCGGCTCGTCGCAGGAGGTCTCCCAGCAGATCGTCGACGCCTTCCACGCCTCCCAGCCCGACATCAAGGTCAGCCTGGTCACCGCGGGCGCCAACTACGAGGAGATCGCGCAGAAGTTCCAGGCCGCGCAGTCCGGCGGCCAACTGCCGGACCTGATGGTCTTCTCCGACGTGTGGTGGTTCCGCTACTTCATGCAGGACTCGATCGTCCCGCTGGACCCGCTGATGGACGCCGTGGGCATCGAGACCGACGACTACCGCGACTCGCTGCTGGCCGACTACCAGTACGAGGACTCCCAGTGGGCCATCCCGTGGGCCCGCTCGACGCCGCTCTTCTACTACAACAAGGCCCACTGGGCCGCCGCCGGCCTTCCCGACCGGTCGCCGAAGACCTGGGACGAGTTCAGTGAGTGGGCGCCGAAGCTGCAGGCGGCCGGCACCGGCGTCCAGCACGCCTTCCAGCACCCGGCGCTGGCCGGTTACGCGGGCTGGAGCTTCCAGAACAACCTGTGGGGCTGGGGTGGCGGCTGGTCGAAGAAGGGCTCGTTCGACATCACCTGCAACTCCGAGCCGTCGGCGGCCGCGATCCAGTTCCTGCAGGACTCGGTCTACAAGAACGGCTGGGCCGGGGTCGCCAGCAACGACTCGGTCAACGACCTGACCGCCGGGGCGGCCAGCGCGACGATCGCCTCCACCGGCAGCCTGGTCACCGTCCTCAAGGCCGCCCAGTTCGACGTCGGCGCCGGTTTCCTGCCCGGTGGTCCGAAGGAGATTTCTCCCGTCTGCCCGACCGGTGGCGCCGGGGTGGGTATCCCCAAGGACATCCCCAAGGAGAACCAGCTCGCCGCGGCCACCTTCATCAAGTTCCTCACCTCGCCGGAGAACGCGGTCACCTTCTCCAAGGCCACCGGTTACCTGCCGGTGCGCAAGTCGGCCAAGGTCGACGACATCATCGCCGCCGCCCCGCAGGCGAAAGTCGCGATCGAGCAGCTGGACGTGACCCGCCCGCAGGACTGGGCCCGCGTCTTCCTGCCCGGCGCCGACCAGGAGATGGCCAAGACCTGCGCCAACATCCTGACCAGCCAGGCCGACGTACAGAGCGAGTTGGACGGGCTGAAGACGACCCTGGAGACGATCTACAACCGGGACGTCGCGCCGAACATCTGACCGCTGGGGCCGGTCCCGTGCAGCACCGGGCCGGGGCCGGCCCTAAGCTCGCTCCCGGAGGCGTCAGGGTGTCTGGTGGCCCCCGCGGCCTCTAAAGCCGACGTGACCGAGCAGCTCGGTCAGGCGGGTTCGATTCCCGTCCGCCTCCGCCAGCCACAGGGCCGGCCGGGAACCTCCCGGCCGGCCTTGCTCGTACCCACCGCCGGCACTGTTGCGCGCAACCCAATGGGCCACTACCGTCCGCCGGGGAGCGTGAGCCGGATCACAAACTGCGCAGCGCTCCTTGCGTCGAGCCGCCGGCGTCCGCCGTGCGGTCCGCCCGGGACGGCGCTGTCCCGGCCGCACGAGAGGCCCCCGCATGACCGCACCTCCGCAGGCCGCCGGCACCGTCCACGTCGTCGACCCGTCCCCGCTGAACTGGCTTTTCATCACCTGGAACACCATGGAAGAGCCCATCCGGATCGACGAGGCCGGACGCGTCGTCTACTCCCTCGCCGAGTCCTCGGAATGGCTCGACGACCGGACCCTGGAGCTCCGGCTGCGCCGCGGGGTCCGCTTTCAGGACGGCGAGCACTTCACCGCCCACAACATCAAGCAGAACTTCGACGAGATGCAGCGCTGGGCGGCTCCCCACCCGCCGGGCACCTGGCTGAACTTCCCACCGCAGTCCACCGCCGAGGTCGTCGACGACCACGTCCTGCGTTTCCACTTCCCCGGCCCGGACGGGCTGGCCATCGGCAAGTTCCGCGGCTTCCACGTCGCCTCCTCCGCCTTCTGGAACGGCAAGGACGCCCCCGGCTTCGGCTACAAGAAGTTCGGCTCGGGAGAGGGCCACTGGTAGGTGATCGACGAGCCGGGCCCGTGGGGCACCGGTCCGTTCACCCTGGTCCAGGGTGCTTCGTCGATCACCACCCGCAACGTCGTCATGAGCGCGGACCCCTACCGCGCGTCCTGGTTCATCGAGAGCGAGCAGCGTGATCCGCAGGTCGTGCTGGAGGCCAACCCCGACCACTGGAACCGCGCGGCCCGCGGCCCCCGCATCGAGCGGGCCGTGTTCCGCAACGACGTGACGCCGGACGAGGCGCTGCGGCTGGTGTGCGACACCGAGGGCGAAGTCGACATCGTCACCGAGGTGTCACCGGCGGACGCCCAGCGGGTGCAGGACTCCGCGCACGCCCGCCTGGTCGTCTGTGACGCCAACCGGGTCCTCGTCGGGATCCTCAACCGCAACAGCGACGCGCCGCTCGACGACCTCGGCGTCCGCCGCGCGCTGAACATGGCCATCGACCGGCAGGCGATCATCGAGCAGGGGCTGGCCGGGTATGCGTCGGTGATCCCGGCGCTGACCCCGAACTGGTGCAGTGGCTTCCCCGCCGGCGCGGTCCCTTACGAGCTGGACGCGGCGAGAGCCCGCGAGGCGTTCTCCCGCGGGTCCTGGCCTGCGCGCCGGCCGCTGCGGATCGCCACGCCCGAGCCGTTCGCCGGGATCGCGCACATGGTGGCAGCCAGCATCCGCTCGACCCTGGACCTGATGGTGGAGGTCATCGTGGTGCCTCCGGACCAGGCCCCGGGCGGTGCCCGGGCGCTGGTGGAGAAGAAGCTCGACCTGCCGTGGGACGTGCTGATCCACGCCTGGTTCGACCTCTCCTCCGAGGCGCCACCCGCCGCGGTGCACCGGGAGTTCTTCGGGCTAGACGGCGCCTTTCGGGCCGGCCCGCCGGACGACGCCTTCGACGCGCTGTTCGACGAGATGAAGGTGCAGCTGGACGGCGGGGCACTGGTTGCGGTGGCCGAGCGGATCGACGCGTACGTGCACGACCAGGCGCTGGCGCTGTTCATCTGCGCCCCGCAGGCGCTGTACGCGGTGAACGAGCACGTCACGTTCTCCCCGTACAAGACGACCTTCGAGCTCGCCGAGGTCACCGTCGACGACCGGCACTGGTCGGTCACCGGCGGTGGAGCGGAGCTCGGCGCACGGACCGCACGGTCGCAGTCGAAGCCGGGCTTCGCCGGCGCGGCCGGCAACGCCTGCTGACGCCGGCCGGCCCGGGCGGCGGATCCCCGCCCGGGCCGCCCTGCGCCGCTCCGGGCACCGACCTCCTACGCTCGGCGACGATGACCGCCGACCCGAGCGCCGACCCCCGCCGACGGGTGCCGCGCACCGACACGCTGCTCGCCGAACCGCAGGTGGCCGCTGCCGCCGGCCGGCTCGGGCGCGAGCTGGTCAAAACGGCCGTGCAGACCGTGCAGACGCGGGTGCGCAGCGGTGACCTGCCCCCCGAGGACGCCGTCGCGGCCGTGCTGGCGGCGCTGCCCGGCACGGCCGGCAGCCTGCAGCCGGTGCTCAACGCCACCGGCGTCCTGGTGCACACCAACCTCGGCCGGGCCCCGCTGTCGGCCGCGGCGGTCGAGGCGGTGGTCGCCGCCAGCGGCACCACCGACGTCGAGCTGGACCTGGCCACCGGACGGCGCGGTCCCCGCGGCGAGGCGGCGCTGTCGGCGCTGCTGGCCGCCGTCCCCGCCGCCGAGGCCGCCCTCGTGGTCAACAACTGCGCGGCCGCCCTCGCGCTGGTCGCCACCTGCTTCTGCGCCGGCCGGGAGCTGGTCATCGCGCGCGGGGAGCTGGTGGAGATCGGCGACGGGTTCCGCATTCCCGAACTGCTCACCGCCACCGGGGCCCGGCTCCGCGAGGTCGGGACGACGAACCGCGTCGCGCTGGCCGACTACACCGCGGCGCTGACCCCGGACACCGGCGCGGTGCTCAAGGTGCACCCCTCCAACTTCGTCGTCCGCGGCTTCACCCGGGCCGTCGAGGTCGCCGAGCTGGCACCCGCGCTCGCCGGCACCGGCGTCCCGCTGGTCGCCGACGTCGGCTCCGGGCTGCTCCGCCCGCACCCGCTGCTGCCCGACGAGCCGGACCTGCAGACCGCTCTGGCCGACGGCGCGGACCTGGTGCTGGCCAGCGGCGACAAGCTGTTCGGCGGCCCGCAGGCCGGGTTGGTGCTCGGCCGCGCCGACCTCGTGCAGCGGTTGCGCCGCTCTCCGCTGTACCGCGCGCTGCGGGTCGACAAGACGACCCTGGCCGCGCTGGAGGCGACCCTGCGCGGACCGCAGCCGCCGGTTCACCAGATGCTCGACGCCGACCCAGACATGCTCCGGAAGCGGGCCAGGGCGCTGGCCGCCCGGCTGGTCGACGGCGGGCTGGACGCGGTCGCCGTCGCCTCCACCGCCCGGGTCGGCGGGGGAGGAGCCCCGGAGTTCGAACTGCCCAGCTGTGCCGTCTCGCTGCCTGCCGCCTTTGCCGAGCCGCTGCGCCGCGGACCGCGGCCGGTGGTCGGCCACCTCGCCGGGGACCGCACCCTGCTCGACCTGCGCAGCCTGCTCCCGGCCCAGGACGACGCCCTGGCCGACGCGGTGCTCGCGGTAGCGCAGCGGTGGACGTGACCGGCGCCGGCATGGACGTCGTCGCCACTGCCGGGCACGTCGACCACGGCAAGTCCACGCTGGTCAAGGCACTGACCGGGATGGAGCCGGACCGCTGGGAGGAGGAGCGCCGCCGCGGGCTGACCATCGACCTGGGGTTCGCCTGGACGACGCTGCCTTCGGGTCGCCGACTGGCGGTCGTCGACGTCCCCGGGCACGAGAAGTTCGTCGGCAACATGCTGGCCGGCGTCGGCTCGGTGCCGGCCGCCCTCATCGTGGTTGCGGCGGACGACGGCTGGTCGGCGCAGACCGCCGAGCACGTCGCCGTCCTGGACGCCCTCGGCGTGCGGCACGGGCTGCTGGTCGTGACCAAGGCCGATGCCGCCGACCCGGCACCGGCGCTCGCCGACGCCCTGGACCGGCTGGCCGGCACGTCGCTGGGCAGACTGCCGGCCGTCGCGGCCAGCGCACGCACCGGCGCCGGCGTGCCCGAGGTCGCGGCGGCGCTGGAGTCGGTGCTGGCCGGGCTGCCCGCGCCGGACGTCACCGCGCCCGTGCGGCTGTGGGTCGACCGCGCCTTCACCATCCGCGGCGCCGGCACCGTGGTCACCGGCACGCTCGCCGCCGGCACCGTCGCGGTGAGTGACCGGCTGGAGCTCGGCGGGCGGCCGGTGACAGTGCGGGGGCTGCAGTCCCTCGGCGAGGCGGTGCCGACCGCGTCGGCCACCGCCCGGGTCGCGCTGAACCTGCGCGGCGTCGCGGTGGAGGAGGTCGCCCGTGGCGACGCCCTGCTGACCCCGGACGCCTTCCGGCGCACCGACGCCCTCGACGTCACGCTGGTCACGCCGGTCGAGGACCGGCTGCCGGCCGAGCTCGTCGTCCACGTGGGGTCGGCGACCGTCGCCGCGCGGGTGCGCCCACTCGACGGGTCGGCGCTGCGGCTGCGGCTGACCGAGCCGCTGCCGCTGCGGGTGGGCGACCGGCTGCTGCTGCGCGACCCCGGCACGCGCCGCGTGCTGGGCGCCGACGTGCGCGACGTCGACCCGCCGGAGCTGGGCCGGCGGGGGGCGGCCCGCACCCGCGCCGCCGAGCTCGCCGAACAGCCGCCGGGTGCGGGCGGGGCCCGCGCCGACCTGGCCCGGCGCCGGGTCGTGCGGCGGGTGGACTTCGTCGCGATGGGCTGGCCAGTGCCGCCCGAGGCGACGTCGACCGGGCCGTGGCTGCTGGCGCCGGGGCTGGTCGAGGAGCTCGCGGCCCGCGTGCTGCCGCTGGTGGCGGGCTACCGGAACCGGCTGCCGCTGGAGCCGGGGCCGCCGGTGGAGTGGGTGCGCCAGGAGCTCGGCCTGCCCGACGCCGAGCTGGTGGCCGGCGTCGTCCGGGCGCCACTGGCGCTGCGCGGCGGGCGGGTGGTGGTCGCCGGCGCCGGACTGCCGCCGGCGGTGCAGCGTGCCGTGGACGGCGTTCGGGCGCGACTGGCCGAGTCGCCGTTCGCCGCTCCGGAGGCCGGTGACCTGGCCGCCGCCGGGCTGGGTCCCCGTGAGCTGGCCGCCGCGGTGCGCGAGGAGCTACTGGTGCGGATCGCCGACGCCGTGTACCTGGCGCCCGGCGTCGAGGCAGAGGCGACGGCCCGGCTGGCGTCTGTGCCGCAGCCGTTCACCCTCAGCCAGGCCCGGACGGCGTGGGGGACCAGCCGCCGGGTCGCCGTCCCGCTGGCCGAGTGGCTCGACGCCCGCGGCGTCACCGAGCGGCTGCCGGACAACACCCGCCGACTGCGGTGACCGGCGTCCGGGCCGCCGCGGCCACCGACCTGCCCGGCCTGGACGAGGCGCTCGGTGCACCGCCGGGTGTCCACCGTTCGCTGTTCGCCCGGCACGAGGCGGGGGAGGCGGTGCTGTTTCTCGCGTTCGGCGAAGACGGGTGTCCGGTGGGCAGCGGACTGCTCCGCTGGCGGGCGCGTGAGGACGTCGTCCGCACGGCCTTTCCCGGCGCACCGGAGCTGTCCAACCTCCAGGTCAGCCCGGCCGCGCGCGGCCGCGGCTCCGGATCGGCGCTGATCGAGGCGATCGCGGCGCGAGCCGCGTCCGCCGGCTGCCCGACCCTCGGGCTGGCCGTGGGCGACGAGAACCCGGGCGCGGCGCGGCTGTACCTGCGGCTCGGCTTCACCGAGAACGGACTGCGCTACGTCGACCGCTACAGCTGGACCGACCTCACCGGCGAGGCCCATGACGAGGCTGACCCGGTGCGGTACCTGGTCCGGTACCTGCGCTGAGGAACCCGCCGGTTTCCGGTCGGCTCCACCGGTGGCCGGGAGGGGCCTGCCGACCCGTTGGGGGTTCTCGACGAGCGGGCCGAAGTGGAACTCGACGCAGGCCGTTGCGATCTTCTCCGGCAGGCGCAGCAGGTCGCGGGCAGCGCGAGCGGTGATCTGTATCTGATACGGCTCAGTGCCGTGCTCCGGCGTGAGCTCGCTCACCGGAACCCGGAGCGGGCGCTGATCTCGTCGTTGTCGGCGAACCGACCGGCTGCGGCGTCGGCCTGCCCTCCCGGACCGCCTTCGCGGCGCCGGGGGGTGTCGAGCATCTCCAAGGTCTCCTCGATGGAGGCGAGGTCGTCTACGGAGATGAGTACGGCGGCCGGGCGACCGTGTCGTGTGATGGTGACCCGTTCGTGGGTGCGCTCGACATCGGTCACGTACTCAGACAGCCGGTCACGAGCCTCGCCCAGCGGCACAGCGCTCATGGCGCTCAGGACAGCCAGAAGTACGGGCAAACACTACTGCTGCACGTGTCGCGACCCGACCTCGGATCCACTCGTCCGCGATCGGATACGGACCCACTGCCGGAAGGGCCCGACCTCACTGGCGTCTGGTCGGGCAGCGCGGCTGGTCGGCCGAGCGGTTCGGGGCCGTCCTCGCCGACGCCTGGACCCGGCTGATCTTGGCCTGACGGACGGGGGCTCAGCCCCCGGCGGCGCGGAGCAGCTGGTCGCGCTCGGCGTCCAGGTCGCGCTCGGGCAGCCGGCCGGTGTCGACGCTCTCGACCATGTCCTCCAGCCGCACCGGCACGGGCAGCTCCCGGAAGCGGCTTTCCCGGTCCTCCGCAGGCTGCGCCTGATGGGTCATGGCGTCAGCGTCCGCGCCCCGGCGGCGGCTGACAAGCGGTCACTCCGCGGCGGGCACCCAGCGGGCGGGCCGGTTCTCCCGGAACGCGGCGATGCCCTCCTGTCCCTCGGCGCTGGCGAAGAACCGGGCCGACAGGCTCGACAGGTTGGCAAACTGCTCCGACAGCGTCCCGGTCGGCGTGGACCGCAGCAGCCGCTTGGTCTCCGCCAGCGCAGCCGGAGCGCCTGCGCCCAGCGCGGTGACCTGCGCGGCCACCGTGGCGTCGACCTCGTCATCGGGCACGGCCAGGTCGACCAGCCCGCCGGCCGCCGCCGTGTCGGCGTCGAACACCTCGCCGGTGAGCATCAGCCGGTGCACCGCGTGGGGCAGCATCCGCGGCCGGACCACCGCCGAGATCACCGCCGGGACGACGCCGATCCGGACCTCGCTGAACGCGAAGGTGGCCGAGGCGCCGGCCACGACCACGTCGCAGGCCGCGAGCAGTCCGACCCCACCGGCGCGCGCCGGACCGCGGACGGCGGCGATGACCGGTTTCGGTGCCGACCACACCAGCTCGAGCAGCTCGGGGAACTCGTTGACCCCCTGGTCGGCGGCCGCACCGCCGGATGCCTCGGACAGGTCCATCCCGGAGCAGAACACCCGGCCGGTGTGGTCGAGCACCACGACCCGGACGGCGTCGTCGGCGAAGGCGTCGGTCAGCGCCTGCCGCAGCTGCGCCCGCATCGCGCGGGACAGGGCGTTGCGGTTGGCGGGGGAGTCCAGGGTCAACCGCGCCACACCGCGGGACACCTCGACGGACAGCACGCGCTCTGTTCCTGAGGTCACCGGGCCATCCTGCCGGGCCCGACAGCTGGCGCTGGGGGCGGTGCCGCCTCGCGCTGGTCCGTCGCGAGGACGGTGCGCCCAGCGACACGGGCGAAGCGTGCGACTTGGTCGTGGACCTTGTCGCTGATTGCGTCCAGTTGTTCCGCCGTCCGGGACTCCTTCATCGAGCGGGCCAGTTCCATTGCCGCGCGCGCCTCGCTCTCCACGTGCGGGTCGTTGCAGATCATGAGGACTTCGTAGAAGCGGCCCCATGCAGTCGCGCGGTTGCGCCGGACGTCTTCGGCCACGTCCGGGGCCTTCTTCTCGACCTTTTCCGTGCTACCCAACCGTGCCGTGACGTGCCACCGGTGTAGCTGGGCCCGGCGGTACTCGATGACCCCGGCGCAGAATGCCGAATACACCTCTACTCGGCGACGGCGCAGCTCTTCCGCTCGCTGGTTCGTCGTGTTGCGACGGAGGTTGAGCAGTCCGAACCCAAAGGTGAGCACGGCGACGACGACGGCGCTGCTGAACCCGACCCAGGCACTGCCCATCCCCCGAGCCAACCCACCGGCATGCCGAGCGACAAGGTGAGGACGGCGCGTCGCGGGGAGGTTGCAGCAGACGGTCACACTGGGAGGCAGTGACCACCACCCTGCCCCTGCTCGGCGCCGCCCGAGCCGTCCCGCCCGTGCTGCCGGCCGACCTTTCGATGTTGCCGGCGTCGGCCCGGGACAGCCTGGCGACGACGCCGTTCGGCCTCTACGTGCACGTGCCCTTCTGCGCCACCCGCTGCGGCTACTGCGACTTCAACACCTACACCTCCGACGAACTCGGTCCCGGCGCCACCCGCAGCGAGTACGCGGCCACCGCGATCGCCGAGCTCCGGCTGGCCGCCGACGTCCTGGGCCCCGACCGGCCGACGGTGCAGACGGTCTTCGTCGGCGGCGGCACGCCCACCCTGCTCCCGGCCGCCGACCTCACCGCGGTGCTGGCCGAGGTCCACGAGCTCTTCCCGGTCGCCGCGGACGTCGAGGTGACCACCGAGGCCAACCCGGAGTCGGTCACCCCCGCGTCGCTGGACACCCTGCGCGCCGGTGGGTTCACCCGGATCAGCCTGGGCATGCAGTCCGCCGCCGAGCACGTGCTCGCCGTGCTGGACCGCCGGCACACCCCGGGCCGGGCAGCGCAGGCCGCCCGGGAGGCCCGCGCGGCCGGCTTCGAGCACGTCAACCTGGACCTGATCTACGGCGCTCCCGGCGAGACCGATGCCGACTGGGCGGCCTCACTGGCCGCCGTCCTGGACGCCCCCGTCGACCACGTCAGTGCCTACGCGCTGATCGTCGAGCAGGGCACCCGGCTGGCCCGGCGGGTCGCCCGCGGTGAGCTGCCCATGCCGGACGACGACGTCCTGGCCGACCGCTACGAGGCCGCTGACCGGGTGCTCGCCGGCGCCGGACTGGGCTGGTACGAGGTCTCCAACTGGGCGCGGGACCGGGCGGCACGCTGCCGGCACAACGAGCTGTACTGGGCCAACGCCAACTGGTGGGGGATCGGACCGGGAGCGCACTCGCACGTCGGCGGGCTGCGCTGGTGGAACGTCAAGCACCCTGCCGCCTACGCCGACCGGCTCGCCGCCGGGCTGTCCCCGGCCGCGGACGCCGAGCAGCTCACCGCGGAGGACCAGGCGCTGGAACGGGTGATGCTGGGTCTGCGGCTGCGCGACGGGCTGCCGCTGGGTGCGCTGTCGGAGGCCGGCCGGCTGCGGGCCGCGGAGTCCGTCGTCCGCGGGCTGCTCGAGCCCGAGCCGCACGCCGCCGGGCTCGCCGTCCTCACCGACCGCGGCCGGCTGCTCGCCGACGCGGTGATCCGCGACCTGAGCTGAGCACATCGCGACCCTCCGGGCCGCACCGCGGCCAGGTGCCGTTCCCGGCTTCCGCTGAGCCGTTGCCCGCGGGCCCGGCGGAAGCCTGCGGCCCCGCGCCGGGCCAGCGGAGCCGACTTCGTCGGCGCAGTCCAGGTTCCTACCCATCTCCGAGCGGCAGCCCCACGTACAGCATGCCGATGAGGTCCCCGGCCGCCGACTGCACGCTCGCGTAGGCGGTGAAGTAGGGCCGCCCGGTGACGGTCGCAGCGCCGGTGTAGGTCTGTCCGGCCAGCACCGCGGCCAGCACGGGATTGGAGCTGCCATCCGGGTTGGACCGGGGGATGTAGGTGCCGATGTTGCGCTTTCCCTCGGCCGTCACGACCGTCGTCGCCACCCGCACCATGCTGCCCTCGTCATCGAGGCGCTGGAACAAGGTGCAGGTCCCACCGACGTTCCGCACGACCTCATCGACCAGCGCGGCCGATCGCCGCGGGTCGTCCTCCCGGTGCAGCGGCACGCCACCGAGGAGCAACTCGGGCAGCTGCGCGGTGCCCGTTTGCGCGGTGACCTGGTTGCGCACGGTCAGCGTGACGCGGGCCGTCCCGAGCTCGATCCCGCCCGCGTCGTCCAGCAGGTCCTGGGCCGTGGCCAGCGCGCGACGGACGTAGACCAGGCGCTGGCTCTCGGCCAGCTGGGCGACCGCCTCGGTGATGCGGGCGGACCCGCTGGCCGCGCGGTCGACGTTGTCCACGACCCGGTCGGCGGCGGCCCGCTGCTGTTCCACTGCCGCAGCGATGGAGTCCTGGGCCTGGGCGATGGAGCCGAGTGTGCCGCTGATCCGCTGGATGACCGCCACCGCCTGCCGGGTCTCCGACTGGACGGCGCCGATCTGCGCCCCGATGTCCTCGGCGGCCTGCGCGGTGCGCCCAGCCAGCTGCTTGACCTCGTCGGCGACCACGGCGAACCCGAGGCCCACCTCTCCGGCGCGCGCTGCCTCGACGTAGGCGTTCAGCGCCAGCATCCGGCTCTGCTGGCTGATGGCGGAGATGAGCCGGACGATCTCGGTGATCGCATCGCTGGCGCTCTGCAGGGCGGCGATCCGCTCGTCGACCGCCTGCGCGTCGCGGACCGCCTCCTCCGCCACCGCGGAGGCCCGGCTGGTGCTCGCCGAGATGTCGCCGATCGCGGCGCGCAGCTCGGTGAGGGACTCGGCCGCCTGCTGCGAGGTGTCCGACACCTCGCGGCTGGCCTGCGACAGCACCCCGGCCTGCTGCGCGGCGGTCTCCATGCTGGCGTCGTGTTCGACCCGGCGGACCGGCCGCGCCAGGGCAGCGGTCGGCGGTGTGGGAGCGACCGCGACCGCACCTGGGGACTCGGGTCCGCGCAGAGCTGTCCAGCGCACGATCCCGCCACCTCCCTGTTCCGGCTCGGCTCCGACCGGAGCGCGGCCCGAGAGTAGGTCGAACGTCGAGTCCGGACGGGCTGCTGGGAGCGGACGCGCCGGTGCCCGATCTGACATCCGTCGGGTCGGGTCGACGACGTCTCGCACTGCCGGGGACGGGCTGCGGCGGCCAGGCTCGACGCACGCTCCCGCCCGCCGCCCTCGAGATCGAGGGGCTGACCGTCCGATACGGCGACACGCTCGCCGTCGACGGCCTCGGCCTGCGCATCGCCGCCGGTGAGACCGTCGCGCTCCTCGGCTCCAACGGGCCCGGCAAGTCCTCCACCGTCAAACGCGGCGCTGGGCCTGTTCCGGCCGGCCGCCGGGACGGTGCGGCTGCTCGGCCGCGATCCGGCGGCCGCCATCGCCGCCGGCGGGGTCGGCGGGGTCGGCGGGGTCGGCGGGGTCGGCTCCAGCGCGGCGGCCTGCCGACCGAGACGCGGGTCGGAGAGGTGCTGGCCGCGAAGCGGACGAGCAGCCCGGACGTCGCCCTGCTCGACATCGAGATGCCCGGGATGGACGGCCTCGCCGCAGCCGGCCAGCTGGCCGCCGAGCTGCCCACCTGCCGGGCGGTGGTGCTGACCACCTTCGGCCGGCCGGGGTTCCTGCGGCGGGCCATGAAGGTCGGCGCGGCCGGGTTCCTGGTCAAGGATTCCACGGTGTCCGAGCTGGCCCGGGCAATCCGCGCGGTGGTCGCCGGCGAGCGGGTGATCGACCGGGACCTCGCCGCGGCGGCGCTGGCCCTGGGCGCGACGCCGCTGTCGGTCCGGGAGGCCGACGTGCTGCGCGCCGCGGCCGGCGGGGCGACCGTCTCCGACATCGCCGGGCGGTTGTTCCTGTCCGAGGGGACCGTGCGCAACCACCTGTCCTCGGCGATCGGCAAGACCGGCGCCCGTCCCCGGGTGGAGGCAGCGCGGGTGGCGGAGGACAAGGGCTGGCTTTGAGTTGCCGGCCGGCTCAGCTGGGGGAGTGCCCACCGGCGGCCGAGCGAGCGTCCGCAGGGAAGTCCGCCGGCGCGGCATCGTCCGTGCCCGGCTCGCCGGCCGGCTGGGCGGGCATCAGTGCGTCGAGGTCCAGCACCCGCACATGGATGACGTTGCGCTGCTGCAGCGCCGCCCGGAGCGCCCGGTGCAGGCCGTCCTCCAGGTACATCTCGCCCAGCCACTGCACGGCGTGCGGGAACAGGTCGCCGTAGAAGGTGGAGTCGTCGGCGAGCAGCGCGTCGAGGGCCAGCTCCAGTTTGGTCGTGACCAGCGTGTCGAGCCGGATCTGCCGAGGGGGGATCAACGCCCAGTCCCGGGTGGAGAAGCCATGGTCGGGGTACGGCCGCCCGTCCCGCACCGCCTTGAAGATCAGGACCGATCCCCCTGCTCCCCGGGCCCCGTCGGCAGGGGCCCGTCGACCGCAGACCAGCCTAGTGGGGGCCGGCGGACGTCGCCGCCCACGGTCGGTGGGGGATCGATCCCACACCCGCGACCTGACGACCCGGGCGCCGGGCGGTCGTATGCTGGCACTCGGCCTGTGGGAGTGCCAGGGCGCCGCCCCGGCCGGTTCCTGCGCGGGCCACGTCGACGGGTACGGGAGGTGTCAGCCGTGGCGCACGACGACCGGCGCCTGCGGGTGCTGCGGGCGATCGTCCAGGACTACGTCTCCACCAACGACCCGGTGGGGAGCAAGGCACTGGCCGCCCGGTACGACCTCGGGGTGAGCCCGGCCACGATCCGCAACGACATGGCCGTCCTCGAGGAGGAGGGTTACATCACCCAGCCGCACACCAGCGCCGGCCGGGTGCCCACCGACAAGGGCTACCGCTTCTTCGTCGACCGGCTGTCGGCGGTCAAGCCGCTGTCGGTGGCCGAACGGCGGGCGATCGAGAAGTTCCTGGACGGCGCGGTCGACCTGCACGACGTCCTCGGGCGGACGGTGCGGCTGCTCGCGCAGTTGACCCGCCAGGTGGCTGTCGTCCAGTACCCGACGCTGTCGCGCAGCGCTGTCCGGCACCTGGAACTGGTGCCGCTCACGGCCTCCCGGCTGCTGATGGTGCTCATCACCGATACCGGCCGGGTCGAGCAGCGGGTCGTGGAGGTCGCCGCCGAGGCCGACGCCGACACCGTCGCCGAGCTGCGCACGCTGCTCAACGCGTCCTTCACCGGCGCCAAGCTGGCCGAGGCCAGCGGCAAGGTCGGTGACCTGGTCGAGGGTGCCCCGCCGCACCTGCGCGGCCTCGTCGCAGCGGTCAGCGCGACGCTGCTGGAAACCCTGATGGAGCCGACCGAGGACCGCCTGGTCATCGGCGGCACGGCCAATCTGGCCCGGGGCAGCGCCCTGGACTTCCCGGGGACCGTGCGCCCACTGCTGGAGGCGCTGGAAGAACAGGTCGTCGTCCTGCGGTTGATGGCCGAGGTGGGGCCCAGCACCGTGCTGGTGAGCATCGGCCAGGAGAACGAGCACGAGGCGCTGACCGGTGCCTCGTTCGTCTCGGTCGGGTACGGCGCCGGCGAACAGGCCCTCGGCGGGCTCGGCGTCGTCGGCCCGACCCGGATGGACTACGCAGGCAACATGGCCGCGGTACGAGCCGTGGCCCGCTACGTCGGCCAGTTGCTGGCCGAGAGCTGAGGACGAGAACACATCGATGGCGACCGACTACTACGGCGTGCTGGGCCTGGCCCAGCACGCCAGTGACACCGAGATCAAGCGCGCCTACCGGAAGCTGGCGCGGGACCTGCACCCCGACGTCAACCCCGAGCCCGGCGCCAAGGAGCGCTTTCAGGAGGTCAGCCGTGCCTACGAGGCGCTGACCGACCCGGAGAAGCGCCGGATCATCGACCTGGGCGGCGACCCGTACGACACCGCCCGGGGCGGCGCCGGCAGCCCGTTCGGCGGCGGCGCCGGGTTCGGCGGCCTGGGCGACATCATGGACGCCTTCTTCGGGGGCGGGGCAGCCGCGCGCGGCCCGCGTAGCCGCACCCGGGCCGGCGGCGACGCGCTCATCCGGGTCGACCTCGACCTGGACGAGACGGTCTTCGGGACGACGACCGACATCACCGTCGACACTGCCGTGCTCTGCGACACCTGCGCCGGCGCGGGCACCGCGCCGGGCACGCACCCGGCCACCTGCACCACCTGCGAGGGCCGCGGCGAGGTGCAGAGCGTGCAGCGCTCCTTCCTCGGCCAGGTCGTCGCCACCCGCCCCTGCCCCACCTGCGGCGGCACCGGGCGGGTCATCCCCGAGCCGTGCCCGAAGTGCGCCGGTGACGGGCGGGTCCGGGCCCGCCGCACCATCCCGGTGAAGATCCCCGCCGGCATCGAGGACGGCATGCGCATCCGGCTGGCCGGCCACGGCGAGGTCGGCCCCGGCGGCGGCCCGGCCGGTGACCTCTACGTCGAGGTGCACGAGCGCCCGCACGAGGTCTTCACCCGCGACGGGGAGGACCTGCACTGCCGGGTCACCCTGCCGATGACGGCCGCAGGCCTCGGGACGACGCTGAAGCTGCAGACCCTCGACGGCGTCGAGGACCTCGACATCAAGGCCGGCACCCAGTCCGGCAGCGTGCTGACCCTGCGCGCCCACGGTGCGCCGCGGCTGCGCGGCACCGGGCGCGGCAACCTGATGGTGCACGTCGACGTGCAGACCCCCACGCGGATCGACGAGCGCCAGCAGGAGCTGCTGCGCGAGCTCGCCGCGCTGCGCGGCGAGGAACTGCCCGTGGGCAGCGGCGCCCCGCAGGGCGGGCTGTTCTCCCGGGTCCGGGACGCGTTCGGGCGATGAGCGTCCCCACCGACAGTGCGGTGCCCGAGCTCGACGGCGCCCCGCTGTTCCTGCTCGACGAGCTGCCCGACGGCGACGTGCTCATCGTGGCGGGGTCCGAAGGGCGGCACGCCGTGGACGTGCTGCGGCTGACCCCGGGAGAGCGGGTGCGGGTCGGCGACGGCCGTGGCCTGGTCGCCGAGGGCACGGTGCTCGCAGCCGGCCCCGACGGACTGCGGGTGCAGGTCGCCGTCCGGCACCAGGTCCCCGAGCCCGCCCCGACGCTGGTGCTGGTGCAGGCGCTGCCCAAGGGTGAGCGCGGCCCGCTGGCCGTGGAGCTGGCCACCGAGCTCGGCGTGGACCGGGTCGTGCCGTGGACGGCGGCCCGCTGCGTCACCAAGTGGCGCGACGACCGCGTGGACAAGGGCCTGGCCAAGTGGCGGTCCGCAGCCCGGGCGGCGAGCAAGCAGGCCCGCCGGCCGCGGGTGCCCGAGGTGACCGAGCCGATGAGCACCCGCCAGGTGTGCGGGCTGCTCACCGACGTCGACCTCGCGCTGGTGCTGCACGAGCAGGCCAGCCGCCCCCTCGCCGGGCTGACCGTGCCGGCCATCGGCACCGTCGCCGTCGTCGTCGGGCCCGAGGGCGGGCTCACCGACGGCGAGGTGGTCGCCTTCCGTGCGGCGGGCGCGCAGGCGGTGCGCCTGGGCGCCGAGGTGCTGCGGACGTCGACCGCCGGCGCCGCTGCGCTGGCTGCGATCTCGGCCGGGACCCGCTGGTTGTAGAACCGGTCCCTAGTTGATCATCGGCGAATGGCTGCTCGCCACGCCGGTGGGGTCAACCGGTTGCCGTTGATCAACTCGGGGGTGGTCGCAAGCGTTCCTTCCCCGCAACTCATCTCAGCGCCGCTCGGGCGCGGGCGCTGACCAGGTCCACGGCCAGCGTCAGCAGCACCAGCGCGATCAGGATCGTGGTCACCGCGGCCCAGTCGAAGGCCCCCACCCGGGAGGCGAGCAGCGCACCGAGCCCGCCGGCACCGAGCAGCCCCACCAGCACGCTGTCCCGGATGGCAACTTCCCACCGGTAGAGCGCGTAGGCCAGCACCGGCCCGGTGGCCCCGGGCAGCACCCCGTACAGCCACCCGGCAGCCGGGCCGGCGCCGAGTGCGGCCAGTGCGGCCCGGGGCCGGGGGTCCAGCTCCTCGGTGGCCTCCGCGGCCAGCCGGCCGAGCACGCCCAGGGTGTAGAGGCCCAGGGCCACCGCACCGGGCAGCACGCCCGGCAGCAGCACGAACAGCACCACCAGTGCCCACACCGGCGGCGGGACGGCGCGCAGCAGCAGCAATCCCATCCGGACGGCGGTCCCGGTCAGCCGCCGTCCCGGCCCTGTGGGCCCGGCGGGCTGCGCGGCCAGGCCGGCGAGGGCGACGGTGCCGACGGTGGCCAGCGCGATGGCGATCACCGACATCTGCACCGTGTCCACCGCCAGGACGGCGATCGAGCGCAGCAGCCCGCCGTCGGTGTCCGGCGGCCAGGCCGCGCCCAGCACGTAGCCCAGCTGCTCCCGGGTCCGCTCGGCGAACAGCGTGGCCGGGGAGATCGCCAGGTACCACCACGACCAGGCCACCAGCGCCAGCGTGGTCAGCACCGCCGCGGTCAGCACCCGATCGCGGGCCAGCCGGTCGCCCGGGGTGCGCGGGGCGGCCAGCCGGCGACGGACAGCGCGTCCACCGACGTCGGCGAGCAGGCACAGCGCGGCCAGCGCGTAGACGCAGCTCCACACCTGCTCCCAGCGCAGCGAGCTGAACGACAGCGCCAGCTGGTACCCGAGCCCGCCGGCGCCGATCAGTCCGAGCACGACCGCGGACCGGACCGCGCACTCCAGCCGGTAGAAGGCGTAGGACAGCAGCCCGCCGGACGCCGGGGGCAGCAGCCCGTAGAGCGCCGCGGCGATCCGGCCCGAGCCGGCGGCCAGCAGCGCGTCGTAGCTGCCGCGGGGCACCTCGTCGAGCAGGTCGGCGAAGACCTTGGCGGTCACCGCGCCGTAGGCCAGGCCGATGGCCAGCACCCCCACCCAGGGGTCCAGACCCAGCACGTTGACCAGCAGCAGCCCCCACACCGCCTCGTGCAGCCCGCGGGGGACGGCGAGCGCCCCGCGGGCCAGCGTCCAGCCCAGCCGGCGCCGTCCCCAGGTCGTGCGGGCGACGAGCACCGCCCCCAGCGCGCCGAGCAGCACCGCCAGCGCCGCGCCGAGGACGGCGTAGGCGATCGTGATCAGCGCGCTGGAGGCCAGCACCTGCAGGAAGGCGGCGTCCAGCGCGGGGGAGAGGGCGGTGCCGGCGAACCGGCCGAACTGTGCCCGGCCGGCCGGGTTGACGACGTTCCCGCTGAACAGCCCAGCGCCGGCCAGCGACCAGAGGACGACGGCGACCGCGCCCAGCCCCCACGCCCACCGGGCCCGCGCCCGGTGCAGGCGGGACGGCACCGTCGGCGGTGACTCCAGGACGGCGGTCACCGCGGTGCCCCGTAGAAGGTGGCCAGGTCCCCGACGGTGAGCGCAGACGTGGGTGCGTCGAGCGCCACCCGGCCGGCGACGAGCCCGACGACCCGGGTGCAGTGCCGCAGCGCCAGCGCGGGGTCGTGCAGCGAGGCCACCAGCGCGCCGCCGGGCTCGGTCGCCAGCTCCGCCAGCAGCCCCAGGACGCGGTCGGCCAGGGCCGGGTCCAGCGCGGACGCCGGCTCGTCGGCGAGCACGAGTTCCGGTCGCTGCACGAGCAGCCGGGCGACGGCGACCCGCTGCCGCTGCCCGCCGGAGAGCCGGTCGGTGCGCTCGAACACCCGGTCGGCCAGGTCGAGCCGGGCCAGCGCGGCCAGCACCTCCGGCAGGCCCTGCGGGCGCGCCAGCGACCAGGCCGCCCGGCCGGCCGGCCAGCTGCCCAGCCGGCCGGCGTTGACGTTGTGCACCACCCGCAGCTGCCCGACCAGCTCGAGATGCTGGTGCACCGTGCCGACCCGTGCGCGCAGCCGGCGCAGCGCCCGGCCGCGCAGTGCGGCCACGTCCGCGCCCAGCACCTGCACCGACCCGGCAGTGGGGGGAACCGCACCGTTGGCCAGCGCCAGCAACGTCGACTTGCCCGCACCGGAGGGCCCGACCACGGCGACCCGCTCGCCGGCGTCGACGACGAGGTCGACGCCGGCCAGCGCGGTCGTGCCGCCGAAGCGGACCTCGACGCCGGAGAGCCGCAGGACGGCGGTCAGCTGACCAGTCCCAGCTGCCGGCCGATCTCCTCGATCTGATCGTAGTTCGAGGCCTCCGTCGGCACGAAGGAGCCGGCGCCGAACAGGTCGAGGACCTCCGCGCCACCGGGGTCGTCGGCGGACAGCCCGGTGAAGTAGCCGGTCAGCCGGTCGGGGAGGTCCGCGCCGAGCCGCTCGACCGCCTGGGGTCCGAGCAGCCAGTGGTAGTCGGAGAAGGCCGGCGTCCGGGCGTACTGCACGACCGCCGGGTCGACCGAGCCCTCGGCGGTGCGCGTCGTCCAGACCTGCTCGTTGAGCACCCCGGCCTGATAGCTGCCCGACGCCACGAGCCCGAGGGTCGCGTCGTGCGAGCCGGAGAACCCGGGTCCGCCGGGGAAGCCCTGCGGGTCGACGCCCTGCTGCTGCAGGAAGTACGCGGGCATGAGCCGGCCGGACGTCGACGTCTCGCTGCCGTAGGTGAACCGAAGCCCGGCCAGCGGGGTGAGGTCGTCCGAGGGGGCGAGCCCGGTCGCGGCGTTGACCACGAAGACCGAGTGGAACGCCTCGTCGATGTCGCGTTGGGCGATCGGGGTCGCGCCCGGGGTCTGCAGCCGGGCCTGCACGCCGGTCAGCCCGCCGAACCAGACCAGGTCCAGGTCGCCGGTGCGGAACAGCGAGACGGCGGCGGCGTAGTCGGTGACCGGCTGGTAGGCGACCTCGAGGTCCAGGGCGGCGGACATGGAGTCCGCGACGGTGCCGTAGAGGCGCGCCAGGACCTCGGGGTCCTGGTCGGGGATGGCGCCGATGCTCAGCCGGCCGGTCGAACCCGCGGGCGCGGCACGGGCGACGGGGGAGGTGCGGCCGCAGGCGGTGAGACCGGCGGCGGCGAGGGCCGCGGTGCCGGCGAGGAAGCCGCGGCGGGAGAGCGGGAGGTGCGGAACGGGACCACCCGACCGGGCAGCGCGATGGGTGCTCACTACGTCCTCGGACAGGGGATGGGTGCGGACACGGGGTACCTCCAGCGGGACGATGGGGTGCGGGCTCATCGTCGGGCATCGCTGCGGCTGCTGCTCACCTAGGGTCAGGGTCGTGACGGACTGCCTGTTCTGCCGGATGGTCGCCGGGGAGATCCCGGCCGACGTCGTCCACGAGACCGAGCGCACCTTCGCCTTCCGGGACATCAACCCGCAGGCCCCCACCCATGTGCTGGTGGTCCCCAAGGACCACCACGCGACCGCCGGACTGCTGGTCGGTGCCGACCCGCAGCTGCTGGCCGAGGTGGTGGCCGCGGCCCACGCGGTCGCCGTGGCCGAGGGTCTGGTGACCGAGGACGGGGCCGAGCCGGGGTACCGGCTGGTGGCCAACACCGGACCGGCCGCCGGCCAGACGGTCCACCACGTGCACCTGCACGTCCTGGGCGGGCGCCCGATGGGCTGGCCGCCCGGCTGAGCTCGCCTGCGCCTGCGAGAGTGTCCGCGTGACCGAGACCACTGCCCCCGTCCGGGTCGAGCGGGACGGCGACGTCGCCGTCGTCGTCCTGGACAACCCCCCGCTCAACCTGTTCGACCAGGCGGTCTTCGATGCCTGGGAACGGGTCACCGCGGAGCTCGCCGAGCTCACCGACCCCGCCCGGCCCGACCGGGCCCGCGCGGTGCTGATCGAGGCTCGCGGCAAGGTCGTCTCCGCCGGCGTCGACGTGCACCTGTTCGCAGAGATCGCCGAGGGCCCGGACGCCGTCGCCCGTGGTGGGGCACTGTGGGCCCGGCTGCTGCGCACGGTGCAGACGCTGGAGGACCTCCCGGTGCCCACCGTCTTCGCCGCCCACGGGCTCACCCTCACCGCGGCGTTCGAGATCTCGCTGGCCTGCGACATCCTGCTCGCCGCCGAGCGTGCCTCCTTCGGCCTGGTGGAGATCGTCGTGGGGCTCACCCCGTCGATGGGCGGGCCGCAGCGGCTGGCCGAGCGGGCCGGTCCGGCGCGGGCCCGGGAGCTGGTCTTCACCGGCGAGCGCTACCCGGCCGCCGTCCTGGAGCGGTGGAACGTCGTCAACCGGGTGCTGCCCGACGAGGGCTTCGCCGAGGCCGCCCGCGAGTACGCCCGCCGGGTCGCCGCCGGCCCCACCGTCGCCCACGCGGCGACCAAGCGGCTGGTCGCCACCGCGGTCCGGCACGGGGTACGAGCGGCGGACGACGTCGTCCCGGCCGTCTCGGGGCTGCTGTTCGGCACCGCGGACCTGCGCGGGGCCGTGGCCTCCTTCCTCACCGACGGCCCGGGAAAGGCCGGCTACACCGGGCGCTGACCCCCTGGAGGTGTGAACCCGGGCTCGTCGGGTCGTCCGCGCGGGTAGACTGGCCCGGGTCACAGCCCCGTCGCAGGAAGGCAGGGTCGAGCGTTCTTGCCCGACACCTCACCAGGGTCCACCCCGCCCGGTGCCAGCGAGTCCCGTGAGGCTTCGGCGCGCGCCGCCGGCCTCGGGAACATCGACAACACGACCGCCGACGGCGGGCCCCCGGCCGTCCGCACCGCCATCACCGTCCCGGCGCGCGTCTCCATGGTCGCCCTCCTCGGCTCGGGCGACGAGATCCTCCGACTGGTCGAGGACGAGCTCACCGCCGACGTCCACGTGCGCGGCAACGAGATCTCCGTCACCGGTCAGCCGGCCGACAACGCCTTCGCCGTCCGCGTCTTCGACGAACTGATCGCGCTGCTGAACACCGGGCAGGCGCTGCGCCCGGACTCGGTGCGCCGCGTGGTGGCGATGCTCAGGAGTGGCGGGTCCGAGCGGCCGGCCGACGTCCTGAGCCTGGACATCATCAGCCGCCGGGGCCGCACCATCCGGCCCAAGACGCTGAACCAGAAGCGCTACGTCGACGCGATCGACGACCACACCGTGATCTTCGGCATCGGCCCGGCCGGCACCGGCAAGACCTACCTGGCCATGGCCAAGGCCGTGCAGGCGCTGCAGACCAAGCAGGTCAACCGGATCATCCTGACCCGGCCGGCCGTCGAGGCCGGCGAGCGGCTGGGCTTTCTGCCCGGCTCGCTGTCGGAGAAGATCGATCCCTACCTGCGGCCGCTGTACGACGCGCTGCACGACATGGTCGACCCCGAGTCGATCCCGCGGCTGATGGCCGCCGGCACCATCGAGGTCGCCCCGCTGGCGTACATGCGTGGCAGGAGTCTGAATGACGCGTTCGTGATCCTCGACGAGGCGCAGAACACCACTGCCGAGCAGATGAAGATGTTCCTGACCCGGCTGGGCTTCGGCTCCAAGATGGTGGTCACCGGCGACGTCACCCAGGTCGACCTCCCGGGTGGCGCGCAGAGCGGGCTGCGGATCGTGCGGGACATCCTCGACGGCATCGAGGACGTCCACTTCGCCCTGCTGACCAGCTCCGACGTCGTCCGGCACCGGCTGGTCGGCGACATCGTCGACGCCTACGAGCGCTGGGACGCCGCCCGGCAGTCCGGCCCGACCGCGGCGCCACAGGCCCGGGCCACCCGGCCGCGCCGCCAGCAGGGGAGCTGAGCGTGGCCGTCGAGGTCGCCAACGAGTCCGAGATCTCCGTCGACGAGCACGCGCTGGCCGGCGTCTGCCGCTACGTGCTGGGAGAGCTGGACGTCAGCCCGCTGGCCGAGCTGTCTGTGCTGTGCGTGGACGTCGACTACATGGCCAGCCTGCACGAGCGGTGGATGGGGGAGAAGGGCCCGACCGACGTGCTGGCCTTCCCGATGGACGAGCTGGACACCGCCCGCCCCGACGACCCCGACCCGGGTCCGGCGCTGCTCGGTGACGTCGTGCTCTGCCCCGCCGTCGCGGTACGGCAGGCGCGCGCGGCCGGCCATTCCATGGGCGACGAGCTGCTGCTGCTAGCCACCCACGGGGTGCTGCACCTGCTCGGCTACGACCACATGGAGCCCGACGAGGAGAAGGAGATGTTCGGCCTGCAGACCACGCTGCTCGACGGCTGGCGCTCCACGCCCCGTGACCCGGTGACGGGGGAGCCGACCGCCAGCGGGGAGTCGGGTCCCCGATGAGCCCGACCGCGGTGGTCCTGCTCGTGATCGCCGTCGCCCTCGTCCTGCTGGCCGGCGTCTTCGCCGCACTGGAGGCCGCCCTGCAGCGGCTGTCCAAGGCGCGGGCGGAGGAAATGCGCCGCGACGGGGTCAAGCACGCCGCCGCTCTCTGCCGGGTGGTCGAGGACCGCGCCCGGCACGTCGCCCTGCTGCTCCTGCTGCGGATCGTCTGCGAGATGACCGCGGCGGTGCTGGTGGCCGACGTCTTCTTCCGGCTCTTCGACAGCGTCGCCCTCGGCGTGGTCACCGCGGCCGGGGTGATGGTCGTCGTCAGCTACGTGCTGATCGGCGTCGGCCCGCGCACCGTGGGCCGCCAGCACGCCTACAGCATCGCGCTGTCCGGGGCCAAGCTGATCCGCCTGCTCGGCCGGCTGCTGGGCCCGGTCGCCACGCTGCTGATCCTGGTCGGCAACGCGATCACGCCCGGCCGCGGCTACCGCGACGGCCCGTTCTCCAGCGAGGTCGAGCTGCGCGAGCTGGTCGACATGGCCGAGGAGCGCGGTGTCGTCGAGGCCGGCGAGCGCAACATGATCCACGGCGTGTTCGAGCTGGGCGACACCATCGCCCGCGAGGTGATGGTGCCCCGGCCCGACGTGGTCTGGATCGAGAGCACCAAGACGCTGCGGCAGGCCCTGGCGCTGGCGCTGCGCAGCGGGTTCAGCCGCATCCCGGTCATCGGCGAGAACGTCGACGACGTGCTGGGCATCGTCTACCTGAAGGATCTGGTCCGCCGGTCCCAGGGCGCCAGCGACTCCACCCGGGTGGCCCCGCAGGTCGCCGAGCTGATGCGCCCGGCGAGCTTCGTCCCGGAGTCGAAGCCGGTCGACGAGCTGCTGCGGGAGATGCAGGCCCAGCGCACGCACATGGCCGTCGTCGTGGACGAGTACGGCGGCTTTGCCGGCCTGGTGACGATCGAGGACATCCTCGAGGAGATTGTCGGGGAGATCGACGACGAGCACGACGCCGTCCAGCGCCCGCCGGTCGAGGAGCTCACCGACGGCTCGGTGCGGATCACCGCCCGGCTGCCGGTGGAGGACCTCGCCGAGCTGTTCAAGGTGGAGCTGCCCGAGGACGACGACGTGGAGACCGTGGGCGGCCTACTGGCCCGCGAGCTCGGCCGGGTGCCGATCGAGGGCTCGGTCGCCGAGGTCGGGGGCCTGCGCCTGGTCGCCGAGAGCACCGGCGGGCGGCGCAACCGCATCGACACGCTGCTGGTCTGCCGGGTGCCCGGGCCGGGCGACCAGGACGGCGCGGACGGGCGCGGCCGGGCCGACGAGGGCGAGCCGGCCGGGCGTCAGCCCGAGCACGCCGTCGTGGAAGGCTGACTGCTCGTGAGTGCCGCTGACCTGCCTGAACTGGACCCCGAGGACGCCAAGCTGGTGACCCTCGCGCGCTCTGCCCGCGGCCGCACCGGCGCGGCCGAGGGTGCGGCCGTGCGCGACACCGACGGCCGCACCTACCTGGCGGCCACGGTCTCGCTGCCCTCGCTGCAGCTGACCGCGCTGCAGGCGGCCGTCGCGGCGGCGGTGTCCAGTGGCGTCACCGGTCTGGAGGCCGCGGCCGTGGTGAGCGCCGCGGACGCGGTCGAGGACGCCGGGCTGACTGCCGTCCACGACCTGACGCCGTCCGCGCCGGTGTACCTGGCCGGCCCGGACGGGGCCCTGCGCACCACCGCCTGAAGAAGGACCCCGTCCTCCCACCCCTCGCGAGCTCGGGGCGGTGCCCTGGACGGGGCCGTCAAGGGAGGGGGTGGCCCAGGGCGTCGGCGAAGGCGGCCGGGTCGCGCACCCACACGGTGAACGCCTGCTCGGTGACCGCGTCGCCGTCCAGGTGCCGCACCGTGACCCGGCGCCGGCCGGGCCACCAGCCGCCGCGGCGCTTGGGCTTCGGCCAGCCTTTCGGCGCCGAGCCCAGCACGACGTCGGTGACCAGGACCCGCGGCACGATCCCGAAGGACGACGTCTGCCGCAGCCCGGCGATGTCGGTGGACACCCCGACGTCGGAGACGGTCAGCCGACCGGTGGCCCCGAGAAGCACGAGGGCGGCCAGGCCGAACGCGAGCGGGAGTTCGTCGGTGACCGCGGCGCTGCCGTCGCGCCAGCCGAGGAAGCCGAGCCAGGCGGCGAGGGCGGCGACGGTCAGCAGCACCACCAGCGGGCTCGCCGCGTCGTACTGCCAGTACCGCAGGGGCGGCGGGACGACCGTGACGGTGCGCTTGGGGCCGCGCCCCGCGAAGAAGCCGTAGCTGGTCACCTGGCTGACGTGCCGCTCCCGGTCACGGGCCGCCTGCACCACGAGGGGTTCGCCGTGCTCACGTCGCGACCGGGGAGGCATGCGGTCATGATCCCAGCTGCGTCCGCACGCCCGGGACGGCGGCTCTTGCGGTGTTCTCCCTACTCTTGCGCTGTTGCCCGACCGCAGGAGCGGATGGAACAGCGCAAGAGTGCTCGCGCCCGGGACCGCGGGACCGTCGTAGCCGGGTGGAAGACTGGCTCCGTGAGCACCCCCGAGCACGCGCCGCACCGCAGCGGCTTCGCCGCCCTCGTCGGCCGGCCCAACGCCGGGAAGACCACGCTCACGAACGCGCTGGTCGGCGAGAAGGTCGGCATCGTCAGCAACCGCCCGCAGACCACCCGGCACGCGATCCGCGGTGTCGTGCACCGGTCACAGGGCCAGCTGGTGCTGGTCGACACCCCGGGCTTGCACAAGCCCAAGAGCCTGCTGGGCCAGCGGCTCAACGACGTCGTCCGCGACACCCTGTCCGACGTCGACGTCATCGTCTTCTGCATCCCCGCCGACCAGCCGGTGGGCACCGGCGACGCCTACATCGCCCGGCAGCTCAAGGAGGTGTCCACCCCGGTCGTGCTGGTGGTCACCAAGACCGATACGGCGAGCAAGAAGGCCATCACCGCCCAGCTGATCGCGGCCAGCCAGTTGGTCGAGGCCCGCGAGATCGTGCCGGTCAGCGCGGTGGCCGGCGATCAGGTCGAGCTGTTGAGCGACCTGCTGATCGGGATGCTGCCCGAGGGGCCGCCGCTGTATCCCAGGGAGCAGACCACCGACGAGGACGTCGAGCGACAGATCGCCGAACTGGTGCGGGAAGCGGCGCTGGAGAAGGTCCGCCAGGAGGTGCCGCACTCGCTTGCGGTCAGCGTCGAGGAGATCATCCGCAAGCCCGACCCCCGCGATGCGAGCGCCGTGTTCACCGAGGTGCACGCCCTGCTGCACGTCGAGCGGGCCAGCCAGAAGCCGATGCTGCTGGGCAAGGGCGGGCAGACCATCAAGGCGATCGGCAGCGAGGCCCGGGTCGGACTGGAGACGCTGCTCGGCGGCCGGGTGCACCTGGACCTGCACGTGACGGTGCTCGGCGAGTGGCAGGACGACCCGAAGAAGCTCAACCGGCTCGGGTACTGAGTTGCTCCCGTGAGCTCAGTCCCGCAGTCGCTGTACCGGGACGAGGGCATCGTCCTGCGCACCCAGAAGCTGGGTGAGGCCGACCGGATCATCACCGTGCTCACCCGGCGCACCGGCAAGGTCCGGGCGGTGGCCAAGGGCGTGCGGCGCACCAAGAGCAAGTTCGGCGCCCGGCTGGAGCCGTTCAGCCACGTCGACCTGCAGCTCTACACCGGCCGCAACCTCGACATCGTCAGCCAGGCCGAGTCGATCCGCGCCTACGGACCGGGCATCGCCGGCGATTACCGCGCCTACACCGCCGGCACCGCGGTGCTGGAGACCGCCGACCGGCTGACCGCGGAGGAGAAGGAGCCGTCGCTGCGGATGTTCCTACTGGTGGTGGGCGCGCTGCGGACGCTGGCGGAGGGGGAGAAGCCGCCGACCCTGGTGCTGGACGCGTTCCTGCTGCGGGCCATGTCGGTGGCCGGCTGGGAACCGGCGCTCGGTGACTGCGCCCGCTGCGGCGAGGCCGGGCCGCACCGGCACTTCTCCGTCCCGGCCGGTGGCTCGGTCTGCCCGTCCTGCCGGCCGACCGGCTCGTCGATGCCCAGCCCGGTCACCATCGAGTTGATGGAGGCGCTGTTGAGCGGCGACTGGGCCCGGGCGGAGGCGAGCCAGGGCACCAACCGCCGGGAAGGCAGCGGACTGGTCGCGGCACTGCTGCAGTGGCACCTGGAGCGCGGCCTGCGCTCGCTGCCGTTGGTCGACCGCACGTGAGAGGACAGGCGCTGTGAACCGGGTCGTCAAGCAGCCGAACCCGCACCCGTCGGGCGCGCGCCCGCCGGACATCCCGGCGGGCAAGGTGCCCGGGCACGTGGCGATCGTGATGGACGGCAACGGCCGCTGGGCCAAGGCCCGCGGGCTGCCCCGCACCGCCGGTCACGAGGCCGGGGAGTCCTCGCTGTTCGACTGCGTCGAAGGCGCCATCGAGCTGGGCATCACCGCGATCAGCGCCTACGCCTTCTCCACCGAGAACTGGCGGCGCAGCCCCGACGAGGTCCGCTTCCTGATGGGCTTCAACCGCGACGTCATCCGCCGTCGCCGCGACGAGATGCACGACCTCGGGGTGCGGGTGCGCTGGGCCGGACGTCGTCCGAAGCTGTGGCGCAGCGTGATCAAGGAGCTCGAGGTCGCCGAGGAGCTGACCCGGGACAACGACGTCCTGACGCTGACGATGTGCGTCAACTACGGGGGCAGGGCCGAGATCGCCGACGCCGCGGCCGCGATCGCCCGCGAGGTCGCGGCCGGCCGGCTCAAGCCGGACAAGGTCACCGAGGAGACCGTGGCCCGGTTCCTCGACGAGCCCGACATGCCCGACGTCGACCTGTTCGTGCGCAGCTCCGGGGAGAACCGCACCAGCAACTTCCTGCTCTGGCAGTCCGCCTACGCCGAGCTCGTCTTCCTCGACACTCTCTGGCCGGACTTCGACCGCCGGCACCTGTGGGCGGCGTGCGAGGAGTACGCCTCCCGGCAACGCCGGTTCGGCAGTGCCTGAACCGGTGTTCGCCGTCACCCGGCTGCGCGCCGACGAGTCCGACGTCCCCTCGTTGCTGATCGCGGTGAACGAGCTGCTGGCGCTCCTGCGCCAACGCCACGGGTTCCGGGACGGTGCCGTGGGCCGGGCCGCCGACGAACCAGGCCTGCTCGCCCTCTGGACGACGTGGGACGGCGTCGGCGCCTACCGGCGGGCCCTCGGCGCGACCGAGGTGAAGATCGCCGGCGCGCCCGTCTGGCTGCACGCCGTCGACGAGCCGGGCGTCTACCTCACCGACTGAGCGCGGCGGCTCGCGCCCTCAGGCGGCGGTCGCGAGGCGCACTGGGGCAGCGTCGGTGGACCGGGCCGCGGTCTGGTGCACCAGACGGACGATCGTGCCCGGCCGGTCCGAGAGGGGGGAGTGCCCGCCGGCCAGCAGCGGCCGGAACCGTGAACCGGGAACCAGCGGGAGGTAGCGCATCGTCTGGCCGGACGCGACGAGGTCCGCCGCGCCCTGGACCAGCGTGACCGGGCAGTCGATCTGGTCCATGCCACGCGGCACGTCGAGCAGCAGGGCCCACAGCAGGGTGCGCCAGTAGTCGCGGGCGTCGGAGAACCCGTCCCGGGCGGCCAGAGCCTCGTCCGGGGTGGCCTGCCAGGGGCGGCCCTTCAGCGCGGTGAGCAGGGCCGTGCGTCCGAGCGCCGAGCGGGACAGCGGCTTGATGAGCGGGCCGACCGACCGGAAGGCCACCCGGGCGACGGCCATGCCGGTCCCCTGGTAGGCCCGTTCGGGAAGGGCGTTCAGGCCGGACGGCGCGATGGCCACCACAGACCGCGCCCGGCAACGGCGGGCGAGCTCGAGGGCGACCCGGGCGCCCAGGGAGTTGCCCAGGACGTGCACCCGGCCCAGGCCCTCGGCGTCCAGCGTGGCCTCGACCGCGTCGGTGATGGCGGCGACGGTGGGGCGCTGCTCGAGGTGTGCGGAGCGCCCGGACCCGGGGAGGTCGAGGGCCACGACCTCGAAGGCGGCGGACAGGGCCGGTAGTAGCGGGGCGAAGTCCCGACGGGAGCTCCCCATGCCGTGGAGGAGGAGAAGGGGCTCGCCGCGCCCCGAGCGGGTGACGGACAGGTTCAGGTGCATCTGCGGGGGATACCCCCGGCCCCACCGCAGTGCGCGTGAGATGCCGCACGGCTGATGGCCCGACGCCCCGGGGGACCGCTCGCAGCCCCCGACTAACCTTCGAGGCTCACCCGCCGACCGCCAGCCGGATGGAGCCCGCACATGTCGAGCACCCCGAACGAGACTCCCGAGCGGCGCAAGGCCGACCCGGCCCGCCTGGAGAAGGTGGTCAACCTCTGCAAGCGACGGGGGTTCGTCTTCCCCTCCGGTGAGATCTACGGAGGCACCCGCTCCGCCTGGGACTACGGGCCGCTGGGCGTCGAGCTCAAGGAGAACATCAAGAAGCAGTGGTGGCGCACGGTCGTGCAGAGCCGGGACGACGTCGTCGGCCTGGACTCCTCGGTCATCCTGCCCCGCCAGGTGTGGGTCGCCTCCGGTCACGTCGGTGTCTTCACCGACCCGCTGACCGAGTGCCAGAACTGCCACAAGCGGTTCCGCGCCGACCACCTGGAGGAGGAGTTCGAGGAGAAGAAGGGCCGGGTCCCGGAGAACGGCCTGCTCGACATCACCTGCCCCAACTGCGGGGTGAAGGGCTCCTGGACCGAGCCGCGGGACTTCAACATGATGCTGAAGACCCACCTCGGCCCGGTCGAGGACGAGTCGGGGCTGCACTACCTGCGCCCGGAGACCGCCCAGGGCATCTTCGTGAACTTCGCCAACGTGATGGGCGCGGCGCGGAAGAAGCCGCCGTTCGGCATCGGCCAGATCGGCAAGTCCTTCCGCAACGAGATCACCCCCGGCAACTTCATCTTCCGGACCCGTGAGTTCGAGCAGATGGAGATGGAGTTCTTCGTCCAGCCCGGCACGGACGAGGAGTGGCACCAGTACTGGATCGACGAGCGCACCCGCTGGTACACCGACCTGGGCATCGACGCCGCCAACCTGCGGCACTACGAGCACCCGAAGGAGAAGCTGAGCCACTACTCGACGCGCACCGTCGACATCGAGTACCGCTTCGGCTTCACCGGCTCGGAGTGGGGCGAGCTCGAGGGCATCGCCAACCGCACCGACTTCGACCTGAAGACGCACTCGGAGCACTCCGGCAACGACCTGTCCTACTTCGACCAGGCCGAGGGCTCGCGCTGGACGCCCTACGTCATCGAGCCGGCGGCCGGCCTCACCCGGTCGCTGATGGCGTTCCTGGTGGAGGCCTACACCGAGGACGAGGCGCCCAACGCCAAGGGCGGCGTCGACACCCGCACGGTGCTCAAGCTCGACCCGCGGCTGGCGCCGGTGAAGGCCGCCGTCCTGCCGCTGTCGCGCAACGCCGACCTCTCGCCCAAGGCCCGCGACCTGGCCGCGACCCTGCGCCGGAACTGGAACGTCGACTTCGACGACGCCGGCGCGATCGGCCGTCGCTACCGGCGGCAGGACGAGATCGGCACGCCGTTCTGCCTCACCGTCGACTTCGACACCCTCACCGACGACGCGGTAACCATCCGGGAGCGGGACTCGATGAGTCAGGAGCGGATCGGCCTGGACGCCGTCGTCGGCTACCTCGCCGCGCGCCTGCCCGGCTGCTGAAGAAGGACCCCGCTGCCCCCCACCGCTCGCACGCTCGCGGCGGGCCCCTGCAGCGGGGCCGTTTGCGGGAGCACTCGGGCGGGCCACCTACCCTGGAGCCCGTGACGACCCTGGCGCCCCCGAGGGCAGAAATGGCCATTTCTGCCCGGCCCGTGCCGGCGCCGCTGCAGCTGGGCCGGCTCACCGTCAACCCGGCCGTCGTCCTCGCGCCGATGGCCGGCATCACCAACCCCGCCTTCCGCACGCTGTGCCGGGAGTTCGGGGCCGGGCTGTACGTCTGCGAGATGATCACCACCCGGGCCCTGGTGGAGCGCAACGAGAAGACGCTGCAGATGGTCCGCGCGACGACCGACGAGGCCGACGCGTTCTCCGTCCAGCTGTACGGCGTCGACCCGGCGACCGTCGGTCGCGCGGTGGGGATGCTGGTCGACGAGCTGGTGGCCGGCGTCCGCCCGGCGCACATCGACCTGAACTTCGGCTGCCCGGTGCCGAAGGTGACCCGCAAGGGCGGAGGAGCGGCGCTGCCGTGGCGCAGGCGGCTGTTCGCCGACATCGTCGCGGCCGCCGTGGGCGCCGCCGGCGGCGTGCCGGTCACCGTGAAGACGCGGATCGGCATCGATCCTGAACACGTCACCTACCTGGAGGCCGGTCGGATCGCCGAGGACCAGGGCGCCGCCGCGATCACCCTGCACGGCCGCACCGCCGATCAGCTCTACAGCGGCACCGCCGACTGGACGCTCATCGCCCGGCTGGTCGAGACCGTCGGCATCCCCGTGCTGGGCAACGGCGACCTGTGGGAGGCCGACGACGCGCTGCGCATGGTCGCCGAGACCGGCTGCGCCGGCGTCGTCGTCGGGCGGGGCTGCCTGGGCCGGCCGTGGCTGTTCGCCGACCTGGCCGCTGCCTTCGCCGGCAGCCCGCGACGGACCATGCCGACGATGCGGGAGGTCGCCGCGGTCATGCACCGGCACGCCGGCCTGCTCTCGGCCGACCAGGGCGAGCTGCACGGCTGCACCGACTTCCGCAAGCACGTCACCTGGTACCTCAAGGGCTTCTCGGTGGGCTCCGACGTCCGCCGCGCGCTGGCCATGGTCAGCGGCCTGGACGAGCTCGCCGACCTGCTGGACCGCATCCCCGACCAGCCCTATCCGCAGTCGGTGCTGGGCGCCCCCCGCGGCCGCACGACCCCGCCGCGGCCGGTGGCCCTGCCCGAGGGCTGGCTGGCCGACCGGGACGACCCCCGGCCGCCCGCGGGCGCTGAACTCCTGGTCGGTGGCGGATGAGCAGCGGCGACTACCTCTACGACGACGACCCGGCGCCGCTGCACACCGGCACGCCGCGCAACCGCAACGGGCTGCTGCTGGCGATCGGCGGCGGCACCGTGCTGGTCGCCGTCCTGGTGGCCGTGCTGTTGCCGGTGCTCACCGGCTCGGCGCAGGAGCAGGCCGAGGAGGTCGCCGGGGTCTTCGCCGCGGCGCTGTCGCAGGGCGACACCGAGACCGCCTACCAGCTCCTCTGCGACGACGAGCGGGCCAGGCTGCAGCCCGGCGACCTGGCCGCGGCGTACCTGCACGACGGCACCCCGGAGGTCACCGGCTCGCGCGAGGGCACCGGTGCGCAGCCCACTCGGCTGGTCGACGTCCGGTGGGGCGAGGGCGCCGACGCGACGTCCACCGAGCTGACCGTGGTCCCCGAGGGCGGCACGAAGGTCTGCGGCACCCGCTGACCGTGCTGCCGCCGGCGGCTGAGCGGGCGCGCCGCCTCGGGGTCCACAGGCGTCCCACCCGTCCACCGGTCACGTGGTACCCATGACCTGTGGCGGGATGGGCGGGGCGGCTGGTGACCCGGGTGGTCGGCGCGGCGGTGACCGCGCTGGTGCTGCTGGTCGGCTCCACTGCACTGGCGATCTGGTGGACGGCGCGGCAGGACGCGCGCCCGGCCTCCGACGCGATCGTGGTGCTGGGCTCGGCGCAGTACAACGGCGTCCCGTCCTCGATTTTCGAGGCACGGCTGGAGCACGCCCTGGACCTGTACTCCGACGGCGTCGCCCCGGTCGTGGTCACCGTCGGCGGCAAGAAGTCCGGTGACGCGTTCACCGAGGCCGAGGCCGGGCGCGACTACCTCGCCGCGGCGGGGATCCCAGCCGACGGGCTGCTGGCCGTGCCCGAGGGCGTCGACACGCTGGAGAGCATGCGGGCGGTCGCCTCCGTGTTCGCCGACCGTGGGTGGAGCAGCGCCGTCCTGGTGACCGACCCCTGGCACGCGATGCGCGCCGAGCGGATGGCCGAGGACGCCGGGATCGACGCCACCAGCTCGCCGACCCGACAGGGGCCGGCGGTGCAGACCCGCGCCACACAGTTCCGGTACATCCTCCGGGAGACCGCGGCGTACCTGCTCTACCGGGCCACCGGAGAGAGCGTCGCGGGCGCACCGGGGATCGGCTGAGGGGGGTCTGATGGCACCGCGGGGACGCATCCGGGCCGCGGACATCGCACTGGTCCGTGAGCGGTCGAAGATCGACGACATCGTCGGGGAACACCTGCAGCTCAAGCGTGCCGGTGGGGGCAGCCTCAAGGGGCTGTGCCCATTCCACGACGAGAAGTCGCCGTCGTTCCAGGTCACCCCCTCGCGCGGGCTCTATCACTGTTTCGGTTGTGGGGAAGGCGGCGACGTCATCTCCTTCATCCAGAAGATCGACCACCTCGCCTTCTCCGAGGCGGTCGAGCTGCTGGCCGGGCGGGCCGGCGTCCAGCTGCAGTACGAGGACGACGGCGGCCGGCCCACCGGCGGTCCGGACCGGGCTGCGGTCGGCCAGCGCGCCCGGCTGGTGGCGGCCAACACCGCGGCGGCGGAGTTCTACGCCGCGCAGCTGATGACCCCTGACGCCGCGCCGGCCCGGCAGTTCCTCGCCGAGCGGGGCTTCGACAAGCAGGTCGCCCTGGACTTCGACTGCGGCTACGCGCCCGGTGGCTGGGACGCGCTGACCAAGCACCTGCTCGTCAAGGGCTTCACCCAGGGCGAGCTGGTCACCGGCGGCCTGGCCAAGGAGTCCTCCCGCGGCAGCCTCATCGACCGCTTCCACCGCCGGCTGCTCTGGCCGATCCGGGACATCACCGGCGACGTCATCGGCTTCGGCGCCCGCAAGCTGATGGACGACGACCCGGGGCCCAAGTACCTGAACACCCCCGAGACGCCGCTGTACAAGAAGAGCACCGTCCTCTACGGCGTGGACCGGGCCAAGCGGGACATCTCCCGGCGGCACCAGGCCGTCGTCGTCGAGGGCTACACCGACGTGATGGCCTGCCACATCGCCGGCGTCACCACCGCCGTGGCCTCCTGCGGCACCGCGTTCGGCGCCGAGCACATCAACGTGCTGCGCCGGCTGCTGATGGACCAGGACGAGTTCCGCGGGGAGGTCGTCTACACCTTCGACGGGGACGCCGCGGGTCAGGCGGCGGCGATGAAGACCTTCGCCGAGGACCAGCGTTTCGTCGCGCAGACGTTCGTGGCCGTCGAGCCCGACGGCCGCGACCCCTGCGAGCTGCGCCAGGCGCGGGGGGACGCCGCCGTCCGCGATCTCGTCGCGCGGCGCACCCCGCTGATCGAGTTCGTGCTGAAGACGACGCTGGCCGGCTACGACCTGGACACCGTCGAGGGCCGTGTCGCTGCGCTGGACAAGACCGCTCCGCTGCTCGCGCAGGTCAAGGACCACGCGCTGCGACCGGCCTACGCCCGGCGGCTGGCCGGGATGCTCGGCCTGCCCGACGAGTCGGAGGTCATCGAGCGGGTCCGCCGGCTCAGCGGGGAGAACGGGAGCGGTGAGCGGCCGCGGGCCCGGCCGCGTGCGGCCCAGCGGACTCCGGACGACGCCGCGGTCGAGGTGGAGCGAGAGGCGGTGAAGGCGGCGCTGCAGTGCCCGGAGATCGCCGGACCGTCGTTCGACGCGGTCGACCCCGGCGCCTACACCCAGCCCGACTACGCCGCGGTGGCCGCGGCGATCGCCGGAGCCGGGGGCGCGGCATCGGCGACGTCCAGTGGGCCGGCGTGGCTGGACGAGGTGTCCGCGCACTGCTCCCTCGACTCGGCCCGGGCAATGCTGACCGCGCTGGCCGTCGAGCCGCTGCATTCGGTGGGGGAGAACGACGCCGGCTACGTGAACGCGCTGATGGCCCGGCTGCACGAGATGGCCACGGTCCGCGAGATCGCCGCGCTCAAGGGCAAGCTGCAGCGGACCAACCCGGTCGAGGCGCAGGACGAGTACATGAAGGCGTTCAAGAAGCTGATGGACCTCGAGCAGTTGGCGATCTCGCTGCGCAAGCGGGCTGCCGGCGGGCTCACCCCGTGAGCCTCGCCGAATGGCTGCGGACCCGGTTCGCCAGGGCGCCCGAGCAGGTGCGGGCCGCGGTCGCCGCCGCTGGGGCCGACGAGCGAGTGCTGGCCTGGGGAGAGCTGGTCGCGGGTGGCTGGCTGGTGGCCACCTCGCGCGGGCTCCGGGTCGTGCCCGCGGACCCGGCTCCCGCGGCGGGCGACGTCCTGCCGTGGCATGAGGTGGCTAGCGCCACCTGGGCGGCGGCCGGTGCGGGCGGGACGTTCACCGTGACGCCGCTGGCCGAGGTGGAGCCCGGGGTGCAGCGCCGGTTGCCCGCCCAGCGCCACGTGCTCCGCGAGGCGGGGGAGCTCCCCGCTGCGCTGCGCAACCGGGTCGACCGGACGGTGGTCACCAGCCAGCGGCACCGGCTCCCGGGCGGGGGAGGGGTGCTGCTGGTCGCCCGGCGGGTGCCGGGACTGGACACGCGGGAGTGGTCGGTGGTGTTCGACGACGACGCCGACCGCGACGACCCGGACGCCCGCGCCGTGGCCCGGGAGCGGCTGGCCGCCGCGGTGGCCGCGGACGACCCCAGCCGCTGACGCCCCGCCGGGCCGCGCGAGGTCAGCGTGGGGTCCGCCCGGCGTCAGCGCGGCCCGGGCTCCTGACCGAGGCGGCTCTTGGCCGAGTCGACCGCTGCGTCGGCGCGGGCCTGCACCATGCCGGCGGCGCTCTGCAGGCGCGGGTCGTCCTTGGCGTGGTTGTAGGCGCGGCGGATCTGGTCGTAGCGCTCCCGCCCGGCGCGGGCGCCGAGGACGTAGCCGGCACCGAAGCCGGCGAGGAAGGACAGCTTGGCCACGGGGGACCTCCAGGATGGGGACGGGACGATCACGCTACCGGCGTGACGAACCGGCGACCCGCCGAGAGCCCCCAACCGCATCCCGCGCCCGGGTGCGGTAACCTCGACGGGCACCTGCGGGTCAGCCCGCCGGTCCCTCGTAGCTCAATTGGCAGAGCATGCGACTGTTAATCGCAGGGTTATAGGTTCAAGTCCTATCGAGGGAGCTCTGACCAGGGCGGCTGGCTCTGGGGTCCCGCACCCATCATTCGCTCATCAGATGCCGATGAGGACGGTGCCGCATGGGACGACCTCCGCTGCCGGTGGGCACCTTCGGGCGGATCGGGTTCCTCACCTCGCCCAGCGGTGAGATCCAGGCCCGCGCCCGGTTTTGGACTTTGACGGCCGCCCCCGCCTGGTCTCCAAGACCGGCGCCACCCGCGCCGCCGAGCGGGCGCTCAAAGCCGAGCTGACCGTCCGCCGCGGACCCGGCGGAGCGGGAGTGCTCACCGCGAGCTCCCGGATGTCCGCGGTGGTCGACGCCTTGTCGGCCGCCGACCACGGCTGGTCGAACGACACCGAGCGCACCTACCGCTCGACCGTGCGAACCCAGGTCTCCCAGCCTTCGGTCGGTTGTGCCTGCGTGAGGTGACGCCCGGCGCCGTCAGCCGGGCGCTGGCCACGATTGCCACGAAGAGCGGCCCGGGTGCGGCGAAGACGGCCCGCGCCTGCCTCTCGGAGATGTTCGCGCTCGCCATCGCCGACGGCGCCGTGACGGCCAACCCGGTCCGGGACGCCAGTGCCCGGCTGAACACCAGCGTCACCGACGGCCTCGCATCGTGTCAATCATTCGGTTGCCTTTCGTCAGGCGACGGCATACCTTCGTCAACCAAGCAGTTGAGGTTCGGGGGCCAAGATGAGCGACCCGCTGTCGCAGGTGTTCGCGGCCCTGGCCGATCCGACCAGGCGCGACCTGGTGGCGCGGCTGACCGACGGCGACGCCGCCGTGGGGCAGTTGGCGGCGCCGTATCGGGTGAGCGTGCAGGCCATCTCCAAGCATCTGAAGGTGCTCGAGCAGGCCGGCCTGGTCAGCCGCTGCGCGGAGGGGCACCGCAGCCCGGTGCACCTGGAGGCGGAGGTCTTCGACCTGATGACGAAGTGGATCGAGCGCTACCGGCAGCGGGCCGAGGCCCGGTACCGGCGGCTGGACGCCGTGCTGGCGGAGATGGACGACGACGAGGAGGCCGGGCACCGCCCGACGCGCGAGGAGACGGCATGAACGACACGATGACGACCGCGACGATCGAAGCAGATCCGAAGGTCCCGATCATCCGCGTCACCCGTGACTTCGCGGCCACCCCGGCCCAGCTGTTCCGGGCGCACACCGACCCGGAGCTGTTCGTTCGGTGGGTCGGCCCGGACGGGATGACGACCACCCTGGACCGCTGGGACGCCAGCACCGGCGGCAGCTGGCGCTACCTCGCCGCCCGGAACGGCATGGAGTTCGGCTTCCACGGCTGCTTCCACGAGGTCCGGCCGGACCGGATCGTGCAGACCTTCACCTGGGAGGGCGACCCGGACGGAGTCGCGCTGGAGACGCTTCTCTTCGAGGACCTCGGCGACGGCCGCACCCGGCTGCGCGCACAGTCGCTGTGCGACAGCTTCGAGGGCCGGGACGCCTGGCTGCGCAGCGGGATGGAGGTCGGCGTGGACCAGGGCTACGCCAAGCTGGACGCCCTGCTCGCCGCCGGTCGGATCGCCGGGACCGTCGAAGGAGCCGAGGCATGACCCTCCCCGTAGGCCCGGCCGGGCGTCATCGCGCGGTGACCGTCGGGTTCACCGCCCGGGTGCGGGGAGCGTCCGACTGGGACGCGCCGGCCCCGGTGGCCGGATGGCGCGCCCGGGACGTGGTCGGTCACCTGGTCGAGTGGTTCCCGGACTTCCTGAAGAGCGCGACCGGCCTGGTGCTCGACCGCGGCCCGTCGCCGGAGGAGGACCCGGTCGCCGCCTGGCAGGTGCACGCCGACGCGGTGCAGCGGCTGCTCGACGGGCCGGAGGCGGCCACCCCCTTCCGGCACCCGATGGTGGGGGAGATGCCGCTGCCGGTCGCGGTCGACCGGTTCTACACCTCCGACGTGTTCATGCACACGTGGGACCTGGCCCGCGCCACCGCCCAGGACGAGCGGCTCGACCCGCAGACCTGCGCCGACCTGCTCGCAGGGATGGAGCCGATCGAGGAACTGATGCGGTCCTCGGGGCAGTTCGGCCCCCAGGTGCCGGTCCCGGACGACGCCGACGTGCAGACCCGCCTGCTCGGCTTCATCGGTCGCGACCCGCTGCGCGGCAGGGAATGACGTTCACCGTGTGACGAAAGGCGGGGCACAAAAAGGCCACAGCACCGACACGGTTGGGGTGTGCCGGCGCTGTTCCCGGATAGGGCCGTCCGTCCTGGAACGTGCACGGAGGACGGACCAGCTCGGGATGCGGGTGTCGTCTCGACCAACAGGTGAGCCCGAGTTGGCTCAGCCGCGAGGCAGGGCCCGGCCGTCGGGCAGGGCGCGGCCGCTCAGGAGCGCTACGAGACGACCGCTGTCGGCCCGCACGACGTCACCATGGCCCCAGCTCCAGTCGGTGTCGGAAGCCTCGAGGCGGACGCCCGTGAGGTCGACGCCGAACCATGCGCCGTTGGCGGCGGTGAGCTGGTCGAGGATGGCGACCACGGCCTCCTTCGGCGCGACCGCCGGCCGGTCGAGCGCGACGGTGATGTCGAAGGAGTGGATGACGGCGTGGCTGAGCGCTCCGGCCGCGCCGCCGCCCGGGGGCTGCCACGCGTGCAGCAGCGGGGAGCGCAGCGCCTCCAGTTGATCGGCGAGCGGCAGGGAGGCGTCGCGCGCGGCCAGGGTGTCGGAGAGCACGGTGAAGTCCCCGCCGGCCGCCGCTATCTCGGCGCCGAACTGCGCGGGTGTCAGCCGGACCGGCATCGCCACGTGCGCGACCACGTGCCGGACCTGCCACTTCTCGCACAGCGACGGGGCGTCCCAGGTCTCGGCGGGCGCGGAGGCGAGCAGGTCGGCGAGGCCGTCGTAGGTGGGGGCCACCCAGGTCTGCAGGTCGGTCACGGTCGCTCCTCGTGGACTAGAGCGTGTCTGCCAAAGATTGGCGGGTTGGTGGGCGACGCTGGACGAATGTTGCGTACCGACGAGATCCCGGACGAGTTGTGGGAGTTGATCCAGCCGGTGCTGCCTGCCGGCGGTCATCAGGGCC
>NZ_FNOZ01000010.1 GCF_900107175.1 Modestobacter sp. DSM 44400
GAGGAACTCCGGGCGCTGCTGGCCTGCGCCCGCCGCGGCGGACACCGGCACGAGATCTCGACCCGGCTGCACCGGTTCAACGCCTGGTGCGCCGACTCCCGCTTGCCCGAGCTCGAGCGGCTGGCCGGCACGATCGAGGCCTGGTGGCCCGAGGTGCTGGGCTTCCTGCAGACCGGCCTCACCAACGCCGGCACCGAGGCCACGAACCGGACCGTGAAGACCGCCGCGCGCACCGCCTACGGCTTCCGCAACCTCGAGAATCAGCGCCGCCGAGTACGGTTCGCCTGCACTCGGCGACAGCGCCGGGTCACCGTCTGCTGAGGGTCATTTCCCCCTCAAGTTCGAAGAGCCCGCATCGAGGCTGGCCAGATCATGGACCGTCAGCCGATGAGCTGATCCAGGAACCGCTGCGTCTCGGGATCCGTCGAGTGCACGTAGACCCCGCGCAGCCCGCGGGTCAGCAGCACCTTGTAGACGTTGCGCACCAGCACATCGAAGTCAGCGTCGCTGACGGTCTTTGTGTTCCGGAAGTCCGGGTCGCGGTTGGCCTTGCGGACGGCGACCCACCGGTCGTCCCGCCACACCAGGTCCGGTCCCAGCAGGACCCCGTTCCACTCGTACTCGAAGCCCTGGGCGGTGTAGACGCACCCCACCTGACCGAAGCCGCGCTCGTCGCTGGCCCAGAGCGCGGCCGGTGGTGCGTCGCCGACCGACCGGTCACCCTTCAGGTTCCACGGCCTGGACCATTCGCCGATCTGCACGTCCAGGACCAGGGAGCCGTCCTTGCGCGGGTCGCTCCACGGCCAGCAGTAGCCGGCCGCCATCCGGGCGTTCTGGTGCGCGGTGAGCTTCTCCGCCAGCACCGCCTCCATGGCCGACGGGGACGGCGCCGTCCGCACCTCGAACCGCTCGTCGCCCGCCCACTTCTCCGGACCCCCGGGGGCCAGACCGAGCAGCCGCTCCACCCAGTCGACGTAGGCGGCGCTGCCGCCGGAGCGGTACTGGGTCGACAAGTCGATCCGGTGGACGTCGAGGCCGCGCTCGCGGGCGTGCTTCTCGATGTCCTCGATGGTGCCCATCTCGCCGGGCCGGACGACCTGGTTCTGGTCGAGCAGGAAGACCGGCACCCGCGCGGCGTCGATGAGCTCGTCGACCTGGCGCTTCGCCTCCGTCCGCAGGGCGGCGGGCGTGTACCGGTTGACCGACGTCTCGCGGATCCGGTGGGCCTCATCAGCGATCAGCACGTCGAGGCCGTTGCGCTCGGCGTCCATGAACTGGTTGAAGTACCGGAAGAGGGCGCGCGTCCGCGGAGCACGGTGCCCAGCCACGTTGCGGAGCGTCTGGGTGAAGGAGCGGGAACCGGTCGCGTGCACCACACGCACACCGCGCCGACCGAGCTCTCCGAGCAGGGACAGTGCGATGACGCTCTTACCGCTGCCCGGGCCGCCCGAGACGATCACGACGCTCTTGTGGTCACCGCGGCGGGCCTTCTCCACCTCGTGCAGGACGAGGTCGAAGGCGACGCGCTGCTCGTCGAGAAGCACGAACTGCTCGCGCGTGCGGATCTCCTCGGCGGCCACGGCGAGGAGTTGCTTGCTGGGTGCGACGGAGGAGCGGAGCAATCGGTCGGCGTGCACGGAGGCGTTGGTGGGGGAGAGCCGGCCGCGCAGGTAGTCGAGGAACGCACCCCGGTCCCGCCCCGTGAAGAGCCGGCCGAGCTCGTCCTGCGGGTAGCCGCGCAGTGCGGCCGTCCCGTCGTCCAGCGAGTTGTGCAGGTAGGCGGCGCCGGCCAGGACGTCCGTGGTGCCGTGCAGGACGTGCACGAAGTCCAGGAGGTACTCCCCGTACGCCCGGACCTGGGCGACGGGATGCAGCACCGGGCGGGGGCCGTAGGTCGGCTGCAGCACCAGTTCGGCTTCCCCCTCGAAGAGGGAGGCCTGCGTCCACTGCTTGAGCTCGAGGACGACGTAGGACGGGCCGCCGCGGCCCGGGTGTTCACCGGCGAGGACGACGTCGATCCGCTTGCTCGACAGGGGGAGCTGGTACTCGGCGAGGACCTCGACGCCGCCCAGGCCGGCTTGCTCCAAGTCCGCGGCGAGCGCGGCGAGGCTGGCGTCCCAGGAGCGGGCCTCGGCGGGAGAAGCCGTGCGGTTCATGTGGGTGCGCATCTGGGTGGCGAGGGTGGTGCCGAGTCGCCCGGCCTGCGAGAGCACGGCGAGACCGGACGCGGAGGTACGAAGGAGTGGCAAGGACCTGTCCCCGAGCAGCACGTATCAACGTGCGGTGGGGCCATGTCCAAGGAACGGAAGCCAGTCGAACCGCTTTCATCGCTACCATAGACGCCGTGGCGGTCGCTCGCAGTCACCGATACTGACGACGCGGGTGACGGTCCGTTGGACCTCTTAAGCGCTTCCTGTTCATCGTCGAGGTAGTTGGAGGTAGATGAACGCCTCAGTCAATCGACCCTGACGCTGGCCGCCCCTTCTCGGATCACGGCGCTCCGCCCAGAGCGGCTGTCCAGTAGCTGGTCAGTCGGCGGCGGCTGAGCTGCGATCACGCCACCTTCGCCGTCGCAAAAATGTCCGCTGGAAGGGCATGGTCCAGTTGCCACAGGATCCGCATCGGCCGTTCACCAGTGTGCGAGGCATAAGACATCGGGCCTGCATACAGGTAGGGCGGCGTCCCTAGGGTTCCGTCGGCGGTCTTGGTCTCGCGGACGAACAGGTGCACGGACGTCCCCATGCTCCGGTGGTTGGTGTACCGCTGCCCAGTGGTCGACGCCTGTGCTGTCGCGTTCTGCGACTCCCACTGGAACAGCGTCGGCGAGATGGCGTGGTCGGCGTACATCGTCGTGGGAGAGAAGTGCGCCTCTGTCTTCACCAGCGTCACGAAGAAGACGTCCGCCCGGTCCCCAGGCACCCAACGGACGCCAGAGCCCCAGGTCCCGTTAAGGTCCTCCATCCCGAAGGCGGCCAGCGCCTCGTCGCGGCTGTACCGCGCGTGCACGTGTAGCGGGCGCGGACCGGCGACCTCCAGTGCCGGAGTGACTCGATGGATGCGTTCCTGCAGCACACCGGTCAACTCGCCCAGTTCATCGGCTCGGCCCCGATTGGCAAGCAAGCGCTGAAGACTCGCCTCGATCCCGCTGAACGGCAACCGGGCTCCGTTGAGCGAGAAGTGCAGCATCGCGGCGAGCCGGCGGATCCGCTCGGTCATTTCGACTCCGTCGGAGAGCGACTGGGCAAGTGCACGGATGAACTGCAGCCGCTCCAGGTCGTCGATGTGCAGCATCCGACCGAAGGCCGCGCCCAGCGCCTTGTCGTCCGGACCGGGCGGGGGGTTCTCCCAACCGGCAGCTCGCTTGAGGTCCAGCCAGCTACGGCCGTCACCGCGGTAGAGGTCTTCGACCTCAATGCCGGTCTCAGCCAGGAAGTCGGCCATGCTCGGCGCCTCCTGCCGGCGTGCCTCGCTGACCAGTCCCTTCCACGAGACGGTGAGCGACTGCTTGATGTTGGCGAGCACGATGTCCTCGGCCACCCGGTCGAGCTCGATGTGACAACCGGCGGGCAGTGTGGGGAAGCCCTGCACCACGTCGCGCTGCAGCCCTCGTCGAGACGCCCCCGTCAGCGCCCGGAAGCGGATGTCGAAGCGGAACTCTTGGTGCTGCGCCCCGATGAAGTCGAGCACCGTCAGGCAGGCCTTGCCCTCGGACAAGCGGAGACCGCGTCCGAGTTGCTGGAGGAAGACCGTCGCACTCTCCGTCGGGCGCAGGAACAGCACCGTGTCGACGGTCGGCAGGTCGATGCCCTCGTTAAACAGGTCGACGGTGAAGAGGACGTTCACCTTGCCGTCGCGCAGCGCGGTCAGCGCCGCCGCCCGCTCGTCGGTGCCGGTGTGCCAGGTGATTGCGAGGCTCGGGATGCCTGCGTCGGTGAACCGCTCGGCCATGAACTGGGCGTGCTGGGTGCTCACGCAGAAGCCGAGTGCCCGCATCCGCCCGGGGTCCTCGATCTTGTCCTGGACCGCCTGCAGGATGAGGCGCACTCGGCGATCGTCGCTTGTGTAGACGTTGCTCAGTTCGGCGACGTCGTAGCCGCTGCCGCGCTTCCAGCGCAGTTGGGTGAGCGCGATGTCGTCGTGGACGCCGAAGTACTGGAACGGCGCCAGCAGCCCCTGGTCCAGCGCCTCCCAGAGCCGCAGTTCGATCGAGGTCCGGCCGTCGAACCAGCTGCGGACGTCGGCACCGTCGGTGCGCTCTGGCGTTGCCGTCAGGCCGAGGAGCACCTTGGGCTTCAGGTGTTCGAGCAGCCGGCGGTAGGTGGCCGCCATCGCGTGGTGGAACTCGTCGACGACGATCAAGTCGAAGCGCGCGGGGTCGAGTGCCGTGAGGTCCAGCTGCGCCAGCGACTGCACGGAGGCGAAGACATGTCGCCACTCCCGCGGACGTTCGCCATCTACCAGGAGCTCACCGAAGTCCCCGCGGCGCAGGACGTGCCGGAAGGTCGACCGGCTCTGGGTCAGCAGTTCCTTGCGGTGGGCGACGAAGAGGACCGTCTCTGCGGTTTCCGCCGTCCGAAGTCGCCGATAGTCCAGCGCTGAGACGACTGTCTTGCCGGTGCCCGTCGCCATCACGACGAGGTTGCGCCAGCGGTCGTGGATCGTCCGCTCGGCCTCGAGTTCGTCGAGGATCTCCTGCTGATAGCCGAAGGGGCGGACGTCGAGGGTCGAGATCTCCAAGGGGAGGTCCTTGCTGCTGCCTCCCCGCTCGGTGCTCAGGGCCTGGCGCAGTCGGTCGCCGTCCCGGGCCGGCTCGTAGCCCTCGAACGATGGGTCCTCCCAGTAACTGTCGAACGTGTCTCCGAAGGTTTGGAGCAGGTGCGCTTGCTCGACGTTCGAGAGCCGGACGTTCCACTCCAGCCCATCGGTCAGTGCCGGCGCGGACAGGTTGGACGAGCCCACGTAGCCAGTCGACATGCCGGTTGCTCGGTGGAAGAGCCAGGCCTTGGCGTGCAGTCGCGTCGTCCTCGTCTCGTAAGAGATCTTCACTTCGGCGCCGAGCTCGACGAGTCGGTCGAGAGCTCGTTGGTCGGTGGCGCCGATGTACGTCGTCGTGATGACGCGCATACGGCCGCCCCGCCCCCGGAGGTCGGCAAGGCCCTTTTCCAAGATGCGCAGGCCCTGCCACTTGATGAAGGCGCACAGCAGGTCGACGCGGTCGGCGGAGGCCAGTTCCCGATTGACCTCGTGCCCGATGCGGGGTTGACCACGGCCGTTGACCAGCAACGCGCTGGCGGTAAGTGGAATCTCGGGTCGCACGGGGAAGGCGATCGGCCCCGGAGCTGCGGGCGGGTCGACCACCGCGAGCATAGATCGGCCGGGTGCGGCGACTCCGTCCTTAGCGGCCGCTTTCGGCGCCAGCGCTTCGACGGCGTCGATGATGCTGTTGGCCAGATCGACCTGTCGGGCCACGCCGGCCTGATCGTCACCGCCTGTGATGCGAAGGGCGCGGCTGACCAGCCCGGTGACGTGTCGAGTGAGTGCCTCGTGCGCTTCGCCGGGATCCAGCGCCGCCAGTTGCACGAGCGACGCATCCGTCGTCGACAGCTGCTCGGCCAGCTCCGTCGTGACCAGGTGCTCGTAGATTCCCGTGCGTACGTCCCCCATGTGCTGAACGTAGCCGGACGGTTACCGGGCCGGCGTGAACAATTCAGCCCGCGAGCGGCAACCTTTGGAAGACCTGTTCGCGATGCCACCGGACGTGCGGCTCGGCGGGCAGCGGTGTGCCGGGACGCGCACTCTAGGGCCGACCGTGCAGGTCGTAGACGGCGCGACCGTGCGGCGTCCGAGCGGAGAAGCGCTGCGACACGACGATGGCGAGGTCGCCGTCGAGACCGAGGACCCCTCGGTCGAAGAGCTTGTGGTGGAGCATGCAGAGGGCCATCCCGTTGCCCATCGAGTCCGGCCCGTCGAGAGCGAACCAGCGGACGTGCGCCGCCTCGATGCCGATCGGAACGCCGCCGGCCTGGCCGTCGAACCCGCAGAAGGTGCACTGCCGGTCCCGCGCCTCGAGGATCGCGGCCCGCCAGCTCGCGTCCCGCCGACGTTCGACCACCGCAGTTGGCTCGGACGCCTTCGTGACCGCGCCCACCTCGGGGTCGAAGCCGACCGCCAGCAGGACGTCGCCCGCCACGGTGGGCGGGAAGTGACTGTCGACCAAACCCCGCGCGATGGCCGGCACGCGAGCCGGCTCGCGGCGGAGCAGCTCCTCCAGTGCTGACTCGAACTGCCCGGGTGACGCCCTCACGGAGGGGCCGCAGGTTGTCCATGGGCAGGTCCCGGTCGAGCGTCCACACGCCGTCCGCCCGCAGGCGGCTGAAGGGGTAGGCGGCGCTTTGCGCGGGGCCGGTGGTGGACGGCGGACCGAAGTCGGCGATCAGCTTGGCGAGCTGTGTCCCGGCTATCCGACTCGGCCCCGTGGCCGCCAAGCGCCCGAGCGCTAGGAGTACGAGCGACGGCTTGTGCAGCGAGCGACGGCCGTCGCGCTGGTTGCCGGAGGCTCGCGAGCCGCTCGAGGATCGGCTCGTCGGTCGTCTCGGGGCTCGCCATGCCCCTCACTATCGGCGTCCGCGGGCAGCCGTTCGGCAAGGCTGACTGTGTGTCGCTCGGTGGCCGCCGGGGCGACTCCGCCCCCCGTGGGAGGGAACCCCTCTTCCGTTGTGATGAAGCACGCCGGACGGTCAGGTGGTGACCGAGGACCAGTCCCGCCCGTGGCTCCTTCCGGAGAGCACCACGGATCAGCCGGCGGCCGTGTCCGTCGCTGAGGCGTCGGTCAGCTATGGCTTCGATCTGGCCGCGCACCGGCCGGGTCAACTGGTGCGCGAGCAAGCCATGGCGGCTCGAGAGGCTGCCCCGGTCCGCTCCGTTCTGGCGCGACTTCTTGGTGTCCACACTGAGGAGCGAGCCTGGCGGATCGGTGCCGACGGTGAGGAGATGGTTGCCGCCGCGGTGCAGAAGTTGATCCGGCGGGATCCGCTCTGGCGCATCGTGCATGCCATCCCCGTCGGCCCGCGGGGCTCCGACATCGACCACCTCGTCATCGGGCCGGGCGGTGTCTTCACGCTTAACGCGAAGCACCATCCCGGTGCGCGGATCTGGGTCGGTGGCGGGACGTTCATCGTGAACGGCGTGCGGCAGCCGTACATCCGGAACAGTCGACACGAGGCGGCCCGGGCGTCCCGACTGCTCAGCAGCGCCCGTGGTGCCCCCGTCGACGTGACCGGCGTCGTCGTACCGGTGAACGCCAAGGCCGTGACGATCAAGACGCCGTCGGCCGACGTGCACGTCGTCGCACGACGGCGGCTGCGGCACTGGCTCCGGAGCCGCGAGCAGGTGCTCGACGACGAGATGATAGATCTGGTCTACGCGCACGCTCGGGACTCGAGCACCTGGCAGTAGTCGAGCCTGCGGCGCGCCGTTTGCCCGTCCCGTTGCCTCGGGCAACGACAGGGTCATGGAGATGCGCACGCTCGGCCGCACCGGCGTCAAGGTCAGCCCGCTCTGCCTCGGGGCGATGATGTTCGGCGCCTGGGGCAACACCGACCATGAGGAGTCCGTCCGGATCATCCACGCCGCCCTCGACGCCGGAATCAACTTCGTCGACACCGCCGACGTCTACTCGGCCGGCGAGTCCGAGGAGATCGTCGGCAAGGCGCTGGCCGGCGGACGGCGGGAGAACGTCGTCCTCGCCACCAAGGCGCACGGCCCGATGGGCGAGGACCCCAACCAGCAGGGCAACAACCGCCGCTGGCTGGTGCAGGAGGTCGAGCACAGCCTGCGCCGGCTGCAGACCGATCACATCGACCTCTACCAGATCCACCGCCCGGCGGAGGACACCGACGTCGAGGAGACGCTCGACGCGCTCACCGACCTCCAGCGGGCCGGCAAGATCCGCTACTTCGGCTCCTCGACCTTCCCGCCGTCCCAGATCGTCCAGGCGCAGTGGGCCGCGGAGAAGCGGCACAGCGGCCGCTTCGTCACCGAGCAGCCGCCCTACTCGATGCTGGTCCGCGGCATCGAGGCCGAGGTGCTGCCGGTCTGCCAGCAGTACGGCATGGGCACCCTGGTCTGGAGCCCGCTGGCCGGCGGCTGGCTGTCGGGGAAGTGGCGCAAGGGCCAGGACGCCCCCAGCAGCACCCGGTCGGACCGCATCCCGGGCCGCTACGACCTGTCCGACCCGGTCAACCAGCGCAAGCTCGACGCCGCCGACGCGCTCGCCCAGCTCGCCGACGACAACAAGATGAGCCTGGTGGAGATGGCCATCGCCTTCACCCTCCGGCACCCCGGCGTCACTTCGGCGATCATCGGCCCCCGCACCATGGACCAGTTGACCAGCCAGCTGCCTGCCGCGGACGTCGTGCTGTCCGACGAGGTGCTCGACGCCATCGACCGGATCGTTCCGCCGGGCACCAACATCCGGGCCGACGACGCCGGCTACCAGCCGCCGTGGATCGCCGACGCGTCGCTGCGTCGCCGCTGAGCACCTCCGTCGGAGCGCCGCACGCGCGATGATGGCGGCGTGCCATCGGGCTCCCCGGTCGGTTCCGGCACGGCGCTCGCACCGCTCGCCGGTGAGGAGCACGTCTGCGCCTCGGGCCCCTTCGCCTTCGCCTTCGCCGAGTACGCCATCGACCGTGCCACGGCAACCATCGCCGAGATCCCGGCCCGGGCACGCCAGCTGTTCGGGTCGATCGACGAGGCTGCGGTCCGACGACGTCGGGACGGCGGCTGGTCGGCGATCGAGTACCTCTGTCACCTTGCACGACGTCTACGCCACCTTCACCATCCGGCTGCACCGGGCGCGGGCCGAGGACGACCCGGCCCTCGAGCCGATGCTCAATGACCTGCGGGCTCGGCGCTTCGGCTACCGCGACGCTGCCGTCGATCCCGCCCTCGATCAGTTGCACGTCGCGGGCTTCCTCGCGGAGGTTGCGCGGATCCGGCTCGACGACTGGGCGCGGCCGGTCCACCGCCTGCCCGATGAGCACCGCAGCGCCCTGTGGCTGGTCCGCCAGGCGGCGCACGAGAACGCTCACCACCTCCACGACATCGCCGAGGTGTCGCGAGAGTTCGAGCAGTGGAACAAGGGCGAGCTCGAGTCCTACCTGATCGAGATCACCGCCGAGGTGCTCCGCCAGACCGACGCGAAGACCGGCCGACCGCTGGTCGACGTGATCGTCGACCAGGCCGGCTCCAAGGGCACCGGGGTGTGGACGGTGCAGAACTCCGTCGGGCTGGGCGTGCCCGTCGGTGGCATCGCCGAGGCGGTGTTCGCCCGGGCGGTCTCCTCCAAGCCCGAGCAGCGCGCGGCCGTGCAGTCGGTGCTCCGGAGCCGCCCGGAGGTCCAGGAGGCGGGCGAGGGCTTCGAGGACGACGTCCAGAAGGCGCTGTACGCCTCCAAGATCGTCGCCTACGCCCAGGGCTTCGACGCGATCATCGCCGGCGCCCGCGAGTACGGGTGGGACATCGACAAGGGCGCGATCGCCAGGATCTGGCGCGGCGGCTGCATCATCCGGGCCCAGTTCCTCAACCGGATCGTCGAGGCCTACGAGCGGGACGCGACGATCGCCAGCCTGCTCGAGGACGAGTTCTTCGCCGCGGCCGTCGCCGCCGGCGAGGCGGCCTGGCGTCGCATCGTGTCGAAGGCCGCCCTCTCCGGGATCCCGGTGCCCGGGTTCGCCTCAGCGCTCAGCTACTACGACTCGCTGACCGCTGAGCGCCTCCCCGCGGCGCTGATCCAGGGGCAGCGCGACTTCTTCGGCGCGCACACCTACCGGCGGGTCGACGCGGACGGCGTCTTCCACACCCTCTGGTCGGGGGACCGGTCGGAGATCGAGACGGTGCCCTCGACGCACTGACCCGGCCCGCCGGTTCACCGCCGCCGCAGGGCGAAGACCCCCCAGCCCAGGTGCGGGCGGAGGTGCCGCACGTAGCGCAGCGGCGCCTCGTCCAGCTCCGCCCGCATCGCGCCGGCCAGTTCGTCGCCGGGGTGGGCGTCCAGCCAGGTGCGGGTCGGGGCCCATTGGGCAGCGACGTAGCGGTCCCGGCTGTCCTCGTCGGCGAGCACCATCTCGATCACGTCCCAGCCGTGCCTGCCGAACAGGCCGACGAGCCCCGGAAGGTCGGCGTAGTCGTCGCGGGACGTGGCGGAGCAGTCCTCGACGGTCTCCTGGTCGGGCGGGTCCACCCGCCAGAACGGCTCGCCGACCAGCACCGTCCCGCCCGGACGCAGCTCCACCGCCGTGAGAGCTGCCTCGACCAGCTGCTCGCGGGCGCTCTTGCCGCGTTCTTGGTGCTCTTGCGGCCCTGCAGCACCGGAAGAGCACCAGCAACGGCGCAGGAGCGGCGCCTACGGTGACCCGGTGAGCGTGCGGCGGTTCTTCTACGACACCGAGTTCATCGAGGACGGCACCACCATCGACCTGGTGTCGATCGGGGTGGTCGATGAGACCGGGCGGGAGTTCTACGCCGTCAGCACCGAGTTCGACCCGGACAAGGCCATCCCGTGGGTGCGGCGCAACGTGCTGGACCAGCTGCCGTCCCCGGCGGACAAGGCCTGGCGCAGCCGGCAGCGGATCCGGGAGGACCTGCTGTCCTTCCTCACCGCGCCCGGTGCGGAGATCGAGCTGTGGGCCTGGTTCGCCGCCTACGACCACGTGGCGCTGGCCCAGCTGTGGGGCGCGATGCCCACCCTGCCACGTCCGATCCCACGGTTCACCCGCGAGCTGCGCCAGCGCTGGGACGACGTCGGCCGCCCCGAGCTGCCGCCCAAGCCCAGCGGGTCGCACGACGCCCTGGTCGACGCCCGCTACAACCATGAGCGCTGGACGATCATGGAAGCTGCCCGGATCTGACGGCCCCGATGGCCCCGCTGCAGGGCCCCGCCGCGAGCTCGCCAGGGGTGGGCAGCAGCGGGGTCCTTCCTCAGACGGTGAAGACGCCGATCAGCCGGGTGAGCTGACCGGACAGCTCGTCGAGCTGCCGGGCCGCGGTGCGGGCCGAGTCGACGTCGGCCGCGGTGCGGTCGGCGTCGGTGCTCACCGCGGTCATCGTGTCCGACACCGAGGTGGCGCCGTCGGCCACCGAGACGACGCTGCGGCTGAGTTCCTGGGTGACCGCGGTCTGCTCCTCCACCGCGCTGGCGATGGTGGTCTGGTGGTCGTTCATCTCCCGGATGACGCCGACGATCTGGCTGATCGACCCCACAGCGGCGCTGGTGTCGGCCTGGATCGACCGCACCCGGTGGTGGATCTCCTCGCTGGCCCGGGACGCCTCCTGGGCCAGTTCCTTGACCTCGGTGGCGACCACGGCGAAGCCCTTGCCGGCCTCGCCGGCGCGCGCGGCCTCGATGGTGGCGTTGAGCGCCAGCAGGTTGGTCTGCTCGGCGACGGCCGAGATGACCTTCACGACGTCACTGATCTCCGCCGAGCTCGCGCCCAGCGCGGCGATCGCGGTCTCGGTCGAGGCGGCCAGGTCGACCGCGCCGCGGCCGACGTTCGCCGCGTCGGTGGCGCTGCGGGCGATCTCGCGGATCGAGGCGCCCATCTGCTCGGCGCCGGCCGCGGCCGAGGACACGCCGGTGCTGATGTCAGCGGCCGCAGTCTGGGCGGAGCGCGCCTGGTCCCGGCTGCGCCCGACCCGGTCGCTGAGCCCCTCGGCGACCCGGGCGACCCCGGAGGCCGAGGTGGCCAGGGCGGCGGCGCACTGCCCGATCTCCCGGATGGTGCCGGCCACCTTGTCCACGAACCGGTTGAACGCTCCGGCCAGCTCGCCGACCTCGTCCTGGGCGGAGTCGTCGACCCGCTGGGTCAGGTCGCCCTCGCCGTCGGCGATCTCGGCCATCCGACGCCGCAACACCTCCAGCGGCGCGGTGAGGCGCCGGCCGAACCACCAGGCCAGGCCGATGCCGGCCACCGCCACCAGCAGGGCGGCGATCACCAGGGCGGTGACCATGGAGCTGCGGCCGTCGTCCAGGCGCTGGATCGGGCCGGCGAAGTCGCTGTCCCGGGCGTCGACGGCGATCACCCAGTCCCACGGCTTGTAGTACGCGACCTGGACGGTGTGCGGGCCGGTGTCGGGGTCCTCGTAGCGGACCGTCGTCTGCTGACCGTCGGCCAGCGCGGTCGCCGCCGTCACGACGTCCTGGATGTAGGGCTTGCCATTGGCGTCGGTGGCGTCCAGCAGCGACGTGCCGTCGGTCGAGCCGTCCTTGCTGACCAGCACGGTGCCGGCCCGGTCACCGGTACCGCCGAGCACCCACACCGCGCCGTGCTCACCGGCGGTGGTGCTCTGCAGGCTCTGACGCAGCGCGGGCAGGTTCTCCTGCTTCACGCCGACGTAGAGGACGCCGACAACGTTCCCGCCGTCACCGACGATGGGGGTGTAGGCGGTGACGTACCAGGAGTTCACCACGTAGGCGGTGCCCCGGTAGGTCTGACCGGACAGGACGGCGGCCACCACGGCGTTCGGCGTGCCGTCGGCGCCGGTCGCCGGGATGTAGGTGCCGATGGCCCGGGTGCCGACGGCGCTGGCGACGTCGGTGGCGACCCGGAGCATGTCCCCGGCGTCGTTCATCCGCTGGAAGACGGTCACCGTGCCGCCGACGAGCGACTCGATCTGGTCGACCACGGGGGTGGGCGTCGACAGGTCGGTGTTCTGGCCGAGCCACGTCCCACCGACCAGGGCCTTGGGGAGGCTGACCGGGGTCACCTCTCCGGTGAACTGGTTTTTGGCGTCCCAGTCCACGGTGCCCTGCCGGCTGCTTCCGATCGACATGCCACCCGACTGCGCCAGCACGTACTGGGCAACGTTCAGGTTCGAGTCAACTACCGCCGCGGTGGACTCGCCCTGCGTGGCCACGACGTCCTGGACGCCGTCGGTGATCCGGGCGACGCTGTCGTCGACCAGCGCGCCCACGTCGGTCCGCGCGGCCTCGGCGAACGCGCCGCTCTGCCACACGCTCACGCCCACCATCGCGACGCTCGTCGCCGCGATGCTGGCAACGGTCAGCGCCACCACCTTCGTCCTGATGCCCCTGCGCACGATCGCTCCCTGGCCCTGCATCCCCAGCGGGCTGTTCCCCGCCGCTCGCCTGCACTTCTCGGCAGGGGGGCCGATCATCGGTACCGAACCGGCCGGAGCTCAGCCGAACAGCCGTCGCCACAGCTCCGGCCGGTCGCGGAGCAGCTCGGCCAGGGTGCGTGCCGGCCGGCCGGTCAGCTCCGGAACGACGTCGGTCACCCGGGCCAGCTCCCCGGCGGCGATCGCGGTGTAGCTGGTCACCCAGCCCTCCACCTCCCAGTCGGGGCGCCCGGAGGGACGGCGGGTAGCCCCGCGCCTCCGCCACCGTCTGCGGCCGGTAGGTGACCGGCCGGCCGGACACCTCGGTGAGCACGGCGGCGGCCTGCGCCAGGGTCAGCAGCTCGGGCCCGGTGACGTCCAGGGTGCGACCGTCCAGCGCCGGATCGCCCGAGCGCAGCACCGTGGTCGCGACGTCGGCGCAGTCGTCGCGGGCCACGAAGCCGGCTGCGCCGTCGCCGGCGGGCGCCGCGATCACCGCCCCGCCGTCCTCGGGGGTGGCGAAGAACGGCACGAAGTCGGCGTACATCGCGTTCCGCAGCGCCGTCCAGCGCAGGCCGGAGGCCGCCAGCCGCTCCTCGGTGGCGGCGTGCTGCCTCGCCAGGGTGGAGGTGGCGTCGGGGGCCGCGCCGAGGAAGGAGGTGTAAACCACCCGCCGCACCCGGCAGCCGCCGCAGCGTCCACCGCCGTGAGGTGCTGGGTCAGCCGGTCCTCGGCCTCGGCGGCGGAGACCAGGAACAGCGTGTCCACCCCGCTCAGCGCGGCGGTCAGCCCACGCCCGTCGGCGTAACCGCCGGGCGCCTCGACGACCCGCCCACCGAGGGCGCCGGTCACCCCGGTGAGAGCGACCACGCTGCTCATCACTGCTCTCCTGCTCGGTGGGACATCATGTGCCTCCCAACCCGCGCACCACCGGCATCGCTTCCCGGAGGCGACATGCGCATCGGCATCCTCACTGGTGGGGGCGACTGCCCCGGCCTCAACGCGGTCATCCGGGCGGTGGTCCGCAAGGCCACGGCCGAGCACGGCGACGAGGTGGTCGGCTTCCGGGACGGGTGGCGCGGCGTCCTGGACGGCGACACGGTGCCCCTGGACGTCGCCGCCGTCCGTGGCCTGCTGCCGCGCGGGGGCACCGTGCTGGGCACCTCACGCACCAACCCCTACGCGCTCGATGACGGCGAGCAACGGGTGCTGGCTACGTGCGAGCGGCTGGGCATCGACGCGCTGGTCCCGGTGGGCGGGGAGGACACCCTCGGCGTGGCCAACCGGCTGGCCGCAGCGGGAGTGCAGTGCGTCGGGGTGCCCAAGACCATCGACAACGATCTGGACGCCACCGACTACACCTTCGGCTTCGACACCGCGGTCGGCGTGGCGACCGAGGCCATCGACCGGCTGCACACCACCGGCGACAGCCACCACCGGACCCTGGTGGTCGAGGTGATGGGCCGGCACGCGGGCTGGATCGCCCTGCACGCCGGGATGGCCGGCGGCGCCACCGTCGTGCTCGTCCCCGAACGCCCTTTCGACATCGACGCGGTGGTGGCGCACTGCCAGCACCGCTTCGACTCCGGCTTCTCCCCGATCGTGGTCGTCTCCGAGGGCGCCCGCCCGGCCGGTGACCCGCTGACGACCACCAGCGGGCAGCGGGACGCGTTCGGGCACGAGCGGCTCGGCGGGATCGGGGAGGCGCTGGCCCGGGTCATCGAGGAGCGCACCGGCCGGGAGTCGCGCGCCGTCGTCCTGGGGCACGTGCAGCGTGGCGGGACGCCCACGCCGTTCGACCGGGTCCTGGCCACCCGCTTCGGCCTCGCCGCGGTCGACGCGGTGCACGCCGGGGCGTCGGGGGTGATGGTGGCCTTGCGCGGGACCGACATCGTTCAGGTCCCGCTGGCCGTCGCGGTCGCCCACCTCAAGCTCGTGCCGGTGGAGCGCTACGCCGAGGTGGAGGTCTTCTTCGGGTGACGGGTGCCGAGCTGGACGCTTGTACCCTCGTGCTGTGAGCCTCCCCGAGCCTGCCGAGCTGGTCCCGGACCTGGACCGGTGGCGGTCGCTGCATGCCGCCCAGCAGCCGGAGTGGCCGGACCGCGGTGCGCTGAACGCGGTGCTGAAGACGCTGGAGACCGTGCCGCCGATCGTGGCCCCGGCCGAGGTGGACACCCTCCGCGGGCAGCTGGCCGACGTCGCGCAGGGCAAGGCCTTCCTGCTGCAGGGGGGCGACTGCGCCGAGACCTTCGACCTCAACACCGAGCCGCACCTGCAGGCCACGACCCGCACGCTGCTGCAGATGGCCGTTGTCCTCACCTACGGCGCGAGCGTGCCGGTGGTCAAGGTCGGCCGGGTGGCCGGGCAGTACGCCAAGCCGCGGTCGTCGACCATCGACGCCCTGGGCCTGCCGTCCTACCGGGGCGACATGGTCAACTCGCTGAACCCGGTGCTCGAGGAGCGGGTCCCCGACCCGAACCGGCTGGTCCGCGCCTACGCCAACTCCGCGGCCGCGATGAACATGATCCGGGCCTACGCCCGCGGCGGGCTGGCCGACCTGCACGCCGTCCACGACTGGAACAAGGATTTCGTAGCCACCTCCCCGGCCGGGGTGCGCTACGACGTCATCGCCCAGGAGATCGACCGCGCGCTGGCGTTCATGAAGGCCTGCGGCATCGATGACGCCGCGCTGCGCGGCGTGGAACTTTACAGCAGCCACGAGGCGCTGGTCCTGGACTACGAGCGGGCCCTGCTGCGCATGTACGAGGGTCGCCCGTACGCATTGAGCGGGCACTTCCTCTGGGTGGGGGAGCGCACCAGGCAGATGGACGGCGCGCACATCGAGTTCGTCTCCAAGCTGGCCAACCCCATCGGAGTCAAGATCGGCCCGACGGCCACCCCGGAGCAGGCCACCGAGCTGGTCGAGCGGCTGGACCCCGAGGGCACCCCCGGGCGGCTCACGCTGATCAGCCGGATGGGCAACGGCAGGATTCGCGACGTCCTGCCGGCCATCGTGGAGAAGGTCACCGCCAGCGGTCACGAGGTCGTGTGGCAGTGCGACCCGATGCACGGCAACACCCATGAGTCGCCCTCGGGCTACAAGACCCGGCACTTCGACCGGGTGGTCGACGAGGTGCTGGGCTTCTTCGCCGTCCATCGCTCACTGGGTACCTGGCCCGGCGGCATCCACGTCGAGCTCACCGGTGAGGACGTCACCGAGTGCCTGGGCGGGGCGATGGAGATCAGCGACGACGACCTCAACAGCCGGTACGAGACGGCATGCGACCCCCGGCTGAACACAGGCCAGTCCCTGGAACTGGCTTTCCTCGTCACGGAGATGCTGCGCGGCTGATGGACACAGCTCCGCTGGGGAGCCGGTACGGCTACGCCGTGCTGAAGGAGACCGGATGCACCTATCTCCGGTGCCGGAACGGAACGGCTACGCCGTGCTGAAGGAGACCTGATGTACACCATCGACAGGCACGGCCCCAGCAACACTGCCGGCGCGATCGACCTGCGCTCGGACACCCTGACCCGGCCCACCCCGGCGATGCGCCGGGCGATGGCCGAAGCCGAGGTCGGCGACGACGTCTACCGCGAGGACCCGACGGTCAACGCACTGGAGGAGCGGGTCGCCGAGCTGTTCGGCCACGAGGCCGCGCTCTTCGTCCCCTCCGGAACCATGGGCAATCAGATCGGCCTGCGGCTGGTCTGCGAGCCGGGCCAGGAGGTGCTCGGGGACGCCGACGCGCACATCCTCACCTACGAGATGGGTGCTGCGGCCGCGCTGTTCGGGCTGTCCTCGCGCACCGTGGTGACCGGCGGTCGGCTCTCGGCCGACCAGCTCATCGCCCAGGTCCGGCCGAAGGGCGACTGGCACCTGACCGCCACCGCGGCCGTCGCGGTGGAGAACACGCACAACCGGGGCGGCGGGCTCGTCCAGCCACTGGACGAGCTGGAGAAGCTGTTCAGCTGGTCCCGCGGCGCTGACGTGGCCGTGCACCTCGACGGGGCCCGGATCTGGAACGCACACGTCGCCTCCGGCGTCCCGCTGGCCACCTACGGCCGGCTCGCCGACACCGCCTCGGTCTGCCTGTCCAAGGGCCTGGGCGCTCCGATCGGCTCGGTGCTGGTCGCCGGCGCCGCACGGATCGCCACCGGCCGGCTGTGGCGCAAGCGCCTGGGCGGCGGGATGCGGCAGGCCGGCGTGCTGGCCGCTGCGATGCAGTACGCGCTGGACCACCACGTCGAGCGGCTGGCCGAGGACCACGAGCACGCGAGGCTGCTGGCCGAGCGGCTGGGCGTCGACCCGGCGACGGTGGAGACGAACATGGTGGTCGTGGACGACGTCGAGGCGCCGCTGGTCGCCGAGGCCGCGAAGGCCCAAGGCGTGCTGGTCGGTCAGGTCAGCGCGCGGCGGATCCGCCTGGTCACCCACCTGGACGTCGACCGGGACGGCGTCGAGCGCGCCGCCAAGGTGCTGGGCGAGCTCATCGCACGCTGACCCGAGCCGCCATTACTGCTGAGGAGGCGAACACGAGGCGATCCAGCGGCGCCGGTCGCCTCGTGATCCTGCGTCTTTCCAGCAGTGCTGGCGGAGCTGCGGGGATCAGTAGTTGCTGAACAGCAGGTCGTTGTTCGCCGTCCGGGTCGTCTTCACCGCGTCCTTGGTGGTCAGCGCCTTGACCGCGCTGCTCACGGTGGCCGGCGACGCCGTGTTGTTGCTCTGCAGGTAGAGCGCTGCCACGCCGGTCACGTACGGGGTGGCCATCGACGTCCCGCTGATCGTATTGATGGCGCCCGTGTACCAGTCGCTGGTGATCTCGACGCCGGGGGCGAAGAGGTCGACGCACCTGCCGTAGTTGCTGAAGTAGGCCGGTGCATCGCTGCGGTCGCTCGCGGCGACCGTCAGAGCAGCCGTCACCTGTGGTCGGCCGTCACCCAGTCGATCCCGGCGATGACCCCGGAGGTGTTCCCGCTGCCGCTGCAGTCCTGCGCCCGGACGGCGACCAGGCGGACATCCTTGGCGATGCCGTAGGTCGTTCCGCCCACCGTGCCGGCAACGTGGGTGCCGTGGACCGTTGCAGTCCGCGGCGCCGTCACTGGCCTTGACCGCGTCGTACCCGGGGACCGCCCGGCCGTCGAAGTCGGTGTGCCCGAACGCGATGCCGGTGTCGATGATGTAGGCAGTCACCCCGGCGCCGGTGAGGTTGTAGTTGTAGAAGCCGATGTAGCTGGCGTCGGTGGATAGCGCGCCGCGCTGGTCGGTCCGGTCCAGGCCCCAGGTCGCCGCGCTCTGCGTGCTGCTCGCCTGCACCAACGGGTCCGCCTCAACGGCGACGACGCCGGGGAGCTCGGGAAGTCGGTCGGCAGCAGCCGGGGAAGCGTGACGGCGAAGCCGTTCAGTGCTGCGGTGTAGAGGTGGTCGACCGTCCACCGATGCCCTCTGCGCGGTGGGCGACGGCGGCCGGCGCGGTGCCCGGGGCGACGGTGACGATGTAGGTGACCCGGGGGTCGTCGGCGGGACCGCCGGGGGCGGCTGCGGCGGGACCGGCGGTGACGCCGATCCCGGTGACGGCGAGGGCGGCGATGGCGGTGGCGGTCCTGCTGAGGTGCACGGCAGCTCTTCTCTGTCGGATACGTTCAGAAACGGCGCAGGCACCGCGAGTCAAGCCGCACCGTGCCGCCGAGTGACGTAAGCGCGCCGACCGGAGGGCTCAAACGGGCAGCAGCGCGCCGTCGCGCAGGGCCGTGAGCAGGGCGATGTCCCTGGCGTGCCCGTCGTCCTCGCTCGGGGTCTCCACGACCACCGGCACACCGGCCAGTTCCGGGTGAGCGAGCAGCTCGGCGAACGGGGCGGTACCGATCGACCCGGCGCCGATCGTGGTGTGCCGGTCCCGGGTGGAGCCGCAGGCGTCCAGGGAGTCGTTGGCGTGCACCAGGCCGAGCCGACCGGTGCCCACGGTGGCCACCAGTGCGTCCAGGGTGGCCGCCATTCCGCCGGGTGTGACCAGGTCGTGCCCGGCCGCCCAGGCATGGCAGGTGTCGAAGCAGACCCCGACCGCCGGGTGGAAGTCGAGTGCGGCCAGGTAGGGACCCAGGTCCTGCACGGTGGCGGCGAGGGACCTCCCGCCCCCAGCGGTGGGCTCGACCAGCAGCCGGGGCCCACCTGAGGGCAGCGCGTCGAGCACCGGTAGCAGCCGCTCGTGCAACTGGGCCAGCGCGGCCTCGTAGCGGTCCTCGCCGACCGCGGAGCCGGCGTGCACCACCACGCCGGCGCAGCCGAGCTGGACCCCGCGGGCCAGCGTGTGCGCGATCGTGGCGATCGACTGCTCGACGGTGGCCTCGCTGGGCGAGCCGACGTTGACCAGGTAGGGCGTGTGGATGAACGTGGGCACCCCGCGCTCAGCGCAGCCGGCGGTGAAGGCGGCGTCCTGCCGGGGGTCCCCGGCGCTGGGCTTCCAGCCGCGCGGGTTGCCGACGAACACCTGGACGGCGCGGGCCGCGTCGGCGTCGGCGCAGGCCAGACCGCCCTTCGCGAGCCCGCCTCGGATCTGGACGTGCGCCCCGATCGGGGGCAGGGCACGGCTGGGGGAGGTCACGAGCAGCAGATCACTTGAAGCTGAGCAGCAGACGGACCGTGGTGCCCTCGTCGACGACCTCGTCCTTCTTCGGGCTCTGCTGGAACACCTTGTCCCCGACGATGAAGGTCTGGGTGTCGGCCTTGAGCCCGACTGCCGCCAGGGCGGCCACGGCCTCGTCCTTGCTCATGCCCTTGACGTCCGGCACGGAGACCCGCGGCACGCCCACGGACACCGTGATGGTCACCGTGCTGCCGTAGGGCTGCGGGTCGGCCGACGGCGACGGGTCGACCGCCATGACCGCGCCCTTGGGCACGTCGCCGCTGCGGCCCTCCGACGTCTGCACGGTGAAGCCGAGGTCCTTCAGGATCTTCGTGGCGGCCTTGGGGTCCTGGCCGACGACGTTGGGCACCTCGACCGGCGCGCGCCCCTCGCTGACCACCGCGGTCACCGGGTCGCCGCGCTTGAGCTGGGCACCGGGCGCCGGCTCGAAACGGATGACACTGCCCGCGGGCACCGACTGGTCGTAGTCCTGGGCCGTCGTGAGGGTCACCGGCACCTCGGCGAGCGCCGTCTTCACCGCGTCCAGGGGCTGTCCAACCAGGGTCGGGTCGACGGTGAACCGCTCCTGCCCCTTGGACACGACCAGCGTCACGTCGGTGCCGCGGATCAGCCGGCCGCCGGAGGGGTCGGCGGAGATGACGATGCCCTCGGGGACGCCCTCGCTGAACTGCTCCTCGCCGAACGCGGGGTCCAGCCCGGCCTCCTGCAGCCGGCCGATGGCGTTCTCCTGCGCCTGCCCCACCAGCGACGGGACGTCCGTCCAGCGGCCCGAGCCCAGCCACCAGCCGATCGCGCCGACGGTGACGGCCAGCAGCAGCAGGACGGCCATGCCCAGGCGGAAGCGCCGCTTCCGGATGTGCGGCGGCACCCCGGTGCGCAGCGCGGCGGAGCGCGACGCGACCGAGGGCCGCGCGCCGGACACGTGTGTGGTCGGGCCGGCGCCCATGCCCGGCAGCACGGTGGTGCCCCGCCCGCCGTCCCGGCCGCGCGGTGCCCGGGACGGCGGCAGCACCTCGGTGCGCGGGTCGTCGTCGCGGCCGGAGCTGCTGGGCTGGCGGGGACGGGAAGCGGTGGGGCGGTTGGTCGGGCGCAGTGTGCCCGGGCCGCCGGCGGCCTGCCCGGTGGGCACCGGCACGCGGGCCAGGCCCAGGTCGGCGCGCACGTGGGCGATCTCGGCGAGCAGCGCACCGGCGTCCAGCGGCCGGGAGGCCGGGTCGCGGCGGGTCGCCCGGGCGACGAGCTCGTCGGCCTGCCGCGGCACGGTCGGCACCTCGGTCGAGGGCGCGGGGACGTCGTGGTGCACGTGCTGGTAGGCCACCGCCAGGGCGCTGTCGCCGCCGTAGGGCGGGTGCCCGGTGAGCAGCTCGAACAGCATGACCCCGGCGGCGTAGACGTCGCTGCGGGCGTCGCTGCGCCCGCGCTCGAGCTGCTCGGGGGAAAGGTAGGCGACCGTGCCGATGAGCACGCCGCCGGTGTGGCTGGTCTGCCCGGTGCCGGCCGCGGCCCGGGCCAGGCCGAAGTCGGCCACCTTGACCTGGCCGTCGGTGGAGATGAGCACGTTCTCCGGCTTGACGTCGCGGTGCACGATGCCGGCCCGGTGGGCGGCGGTGAGCCCGCTGAGCACCGGCTCCAGGACGGCGAACGCCTCGCCGACGGTCAACCGACCGCGGGCCTGCAGCAGGTCGCGCAGCGTGCGGCCGCGGATGAGTTCCATGACCAGGTAGACCAGGCCCTGGTCGCTGCCCTGGTCGCTGACCGAGACGACGTTGGGGTGGCTGAGCATCGCCGCGGCGCGGGCCTCACGGGTGAACCGGGCGACGAAGGCCGGGTCGTGCGCCAGGTGCTCGGCCATCACCTTGACCGCGACGGTGCGGTGCAGCCGCAGGTCGGTGGCGGAGTAGACGGTGGACATGCCGCCGCGTGCCAGGTGCTCCTCGAGGCGGTAGCGCCCCTCGAGCACGAGGCCGACCACGGGGTCGGTCACGACGGTCTCCACGGGCACGAGTCTAGGAGCGGATCGCCGTCACCTGACCGAACGACGCGGGTACGCGGAGACCCGGTGGCCAAAGTGGCCACATTGGCCCCAGGGGGTGTCACCGGGCGCGGACGACGGTGTCCCGGGGCACCGTGGCGACGTCGGGGAGACCACACAGCACCATGGTGTGGGCGAGCTCCGCGGACAGCCCGGTGATCACCGACGCCACGCCGTCGGCGCCCCCGGTGGCCAGGCCCCAGACGGTGGGCCGGCCGAGGAACACCGCGCGGGCACCCAGGGCAAGGGCCACGAGCACGTCGGAGCCGTGCCGGATGCCGCCGTCGGCGTACACCTCCACCTCGTCCCCGACCGACTCCACCACCTCGGGCAGGGCGTACGCGCTGGACACCGCCGGGTCGACCTGCCGGCCGCCGTGGGTCGACACCCAGACCGCGGACGCGCCGGCCTCGACGCAGCTCGTCGCGTCGTCGCCGCGCAGCACGCCCTTCACCACCACCGGCAGTCCGGACACGTCGGCGAAGCGGCCGATCTCGTCGAAGGTCCAGGTCGGCGTCTCCATCGCCTGCAGCCGCGGCTGCTCGTCGGTGACGAGTGGGTGGTTGGCCAGCCGCAGCCCGGCCGGCAGGACGAAGTCGCTGGCCAGGTCGCGGCGGCGGCGGCCCAGCAGCGGCAGGTCGACGGTGAGCACCAGGGCTCGGTAACCGGCGTCGCCGGCCCGGCGGGCGAGGTCGTCGGTGTGGCCGGGGGAGTGCAGCCGGTAGAGCTGGAACCACGAGGGCGCGGCCGGGGCGCTCGCGGCGACATCCTCCAGCGAGGAGTTGGCGCTGGTCGATACGGTCATCAGCGCCCCGGCCGCCGCCGCGCCGGCCGCGGTGGCCCGCTCGCCGTCCGGGTGCGCCATGCCCTGGTAGGCCCACGGCGCCACCCCGATCGGCGTGGCCACCTCGCTGCCCAGCAGCGTGGTGCCCAGCTGCGCCGCGGCGATGCCCCGCAGCACCCGGGGCCGCAGCCGCCACTCCTGCCAGGCGTCGGCGGCCTCGGCCAGCGTCGTCTCGGTCTCCGCGCCGCCGGCGTAGTAGCCGAAGACGTCGGCGGGCAGCAGCGCGCGGGCGCGCGCCTCCAGCCGGTCGAGGTCGAGATAGGGCGGCTTCCGCTCGGGGTCGTCGCGGGTCGCCGGGGCGACGGCGGTATCGCTTTCCGGCGCAGGGGCTGTCCGCTGCCGGTGGGTCAGGGTCGGCCGTTGCTCCGGGGTGTCTGCCGGGCCGTGGGTGCTCGCCATAGGCTGACAGCCTATGGACACGCTCACCCCCGCGGAGGTCGCCGAGCAGCTCGGCGTCTCGGCCAACAAGGTTCGCCAGCTGATCGCCGAGCGGAAGCTCATGGCCGTGCCCGGCAGCGGCAACAGCAAGATTCCCACGGACTTCCTGCAGGACGGGCACATCCTCAAGCACCTGCCCGGTCTGCTGACCGTCCTCTATGACGGCCGGTTCACCGACGAGGAGGCGTTCGCGTGGCTGTTCCGGGCCGACGACTCGCTCCCCGGCACCCCGGTGCAGGCGCTGCGGGACGACCGGCACACCGAGGTCACCCGCCGCGCCCAGGCCCTGGCGCTGTAGTCCCGACCGTGCCGGCCCCCCGCTGATGGCGCACCTGACCTATCTCGGGCTGCTGGTCGGCTGCCTGGTGGTCACAGCGCCGCTGGAGGTGCTGCTCGGCGTGCGGGTCTACGCCCGCTGGCGCCGGCTGCTGCTGGCGGTGCTGCCGGAGTTCATGGTCTTCGTGGCCTGGGTGCTCTACGCCATCGCCGCCGGGCACTGGGACTACAGCGCCACGCGCACCCTCGGCGTCCGGCTGCCCGGTGGGATGCCGCCGGAGGAGTTGCTGTTCTTCCTGGTCGTCCCGGTGTGCGCGGTGCTGGCCTTCGAGGCGGTGCGGAAGGTGACCGGCTGGGAGGCCGGCTACCCCGCGCCCGACGACAGCCCCGGGACCATCGCAGCGAGGAACGAGCGAGGAGCGGACCGGGGCGCGCAGTCGGGCCAGTCGGGCCAGTCGGGCCAGTCGGAGGCCGACCGGTGACGTACTCCGCGCTCGCCGTCCTCGCCGTGGTCGCCGTCGTGGTGGTGGACCTGGTCGTCTACCGCACCCGGCTGGTCACCCGCCGGGTCTTCTGGGTGGCCTACGTGATCGTGCTGTTCTTCCAGCTGCTGATGAACGGCGTGCTCACCGGGCTGGACGTGGTCACCTACGACCCGTCGGTCATCTGGGGCCTGCGCATCGCCTACGCGCCGGTCGAGGACCTGCTGTTCGGCTTCGCCATGGTGACTCTCACCCTGGCCAGCTGGGCGGCGGTCAACCGGCGGGCGAACACGGCCAGGCGGCGGGGCTTCGACACCCGCACCCGCCGGTCGAGCACCCGGTAGTCGGCCCGCTCGATCGCGGTGAGGATGCCGCCGTAGAGGTCGGTGGCGGCGCGGACGCAGTCCCGGGACTCCGCGGCGAGCAGGGGGGTGCCCGGCGCCGCGTCGTCGTAGCGGCGGCGGGTGAGGGCCACCATCTCCCGCATCAGCTCGCGGAACCGGGCGTCGAAGCGCTTGGCGGCCAACTGCTCGCGGGTCACGCCGTGCGCGGCCATCAGGTCCGCGGGCAGGTAGACCCGGCCGCGGTCGACGTCCTCGCCGACGTCGCGCAGGAAGTTGGTCAGCTGGAAGGCCTCGCCCAGGGCGATGGCGTGCGGCGCCGCCTCCTCCCGGGCCACGCCGGGGGCGGTGCCGAGCACCGGCAGTACCTGGAGCCCGATCACTGACGCCGACCCCCACATGTAGCGGTCCAGGGCGTCCAGGTCGGCGTAGCCGGTGACATCGAGGTCGCTGGTCATCGCGGCCAGGAAGTCGACCAGGTGCTCGACGGGGATGTCGTAGCGGCGCACGGTGTGCACCAGCGCCAGCCGTACCGGGTCGGTCGACCAGCCGGCATCGAGCTCCTCCAGCGCGGCCCGCGACCACGCGGCGAGGTCACCGGCCGGGTCGTCGCCGGGGACGTCGACCAGGTCGTCGGCGGTGCGGGCGGCGGCGTAGAGCGCGTGCACGGCCGGACGCCGGTCGGGGGTGAGCAGCCGGGTGGCCAGGTGGTAGCTCTTGCCGTGCTCGGCGGCGATCGCCGCGCAGTGCCGGTAGGCGGCGTCCAGGGTCGCCTGCCGCTCGGCCTGGGTGGGCGCGCTCATGCCGGCACAGGGCCGGTGATCCGCTCGGCGGCCAGCCGGCCGCTGATCACCACCATCGGGACGCCGACCCCCGGCTGTACCGACGACCCGGCCAGCACCACGTTCTCCGGGCCGCTGCGAGGCAGGGTCGGCGGGCGGAACGGACCGGTCTGTCCGAAGGTGTGGGCCAGCGCGAACGGGGTGCCCGCTGCCATGCCCAGCGCCGCCCAGTCGACCGGCGTCAGCACCTCCTCGACCTCGATGGCGCCGGTGAGCCCGGTCCAGCCGCGGGCCTCCAGCGTGGCCAACACCTCGTCCCGGTAGCGCGGGGTCAGCCGCGGCCAGTCCAGGTCGGGGTTGCCGCCGCTGCGGGGGTCGAGGTTCGGCGTCGGGGCGACCACGCTGAGCACCTGCCCACCGGCCGGGGCGAGCGAGCGGTCGGTGACCGACGGCATGCTGACCAGCAGACTCGGGTCGCTCATCGGCCGGCCGTCGCGGGTGAGTTCGCGGAACACCTGCTCCCAAGAGTCGCCGAAGCTGATCGTGTGGTGCGCCTGCCCGGGCAGCTCGGCGCGCACGCCCAGGTGCAGCGCCACGCAGGACGGCGAGTAGACCGGCCGGCGCGGAGGCCGCAGCCCCGGCACCAGCAGGTGCGGCTGGTCGACGGTGACCACCACGGCGTCGGCGGGCAGCCGCTCCCCGCCCTCGAGGCAGACCCCGGTGACCCGCCGTCCGGACACCTCGAGCTGCTCGGCGTAGGCGCCGTAGCGGAACTCCGCCCCGGCGTCGGTGGCCGCGGCGGCCATCGCGGCCGGGACGGCGGCGATCCCGCCCTGCGGGTGCCACACGCCGGCGCCGATGTCCAGCTGGGCGATGACGGCGTAGGCGGCGATCGCCCGGAACGGCGAGACCCCGGCGTAGAGGGCCTGGAAGCTGAACAGCCGGCGCAGCCGGTCGTCGGTGAAATACCGGTCGACGTGCCGGGCCAGGGTGCGGAAGCCGCCCAGCCGGGCCAGCGCGACCAGCTCAGGGCCGAGCAGGTCCAGCGGGGAGTCGAGGTTGCGGTCGATGAACACCGGCAGCTGGATGCGGTGCAGCTCGGCCAGGTGGGCCAGGTAGCGGCGCAGCTCGACGGCCTGGGCGGGGCCGCAGACCCGTTCCACCTCGGCGGCGAAGGCCTCGGGGTCGGCGTGCACGTCCAGGGCCGAGCCGTCGGCGTACTGCGCCCGGTAGGTGGTCGCCAGCGGGGTGAGGGTCACCCGGTCGGCGAGCCGTTCGCCGACGGCGGCCAGCGCGTCGTCGACCAGCTCGGGGGCGGTGAACACCGAGGGGCCGGTGTCCAGCGAGTACCCGGCCCGCTCGACCCGGCCGGCGCGGCCGCCGGGGCAGGCGGCGCGGTCGACGACCGTCACCTCCCGGCCGGCGCCCCGCAGTCGCAGCGCGGCCGACAGCCCGGCCAGTCCGGCGCCCACGACGACGACCCGGTCGGTGCGGCCGGGGACGGTGCGGATCCCGCGGGTCGGCAGTCTCATGCGGTGCGCGTGGTCGCCGCGACGGCCAGCGCGTCGAGGGCGGCGCGCGCGTCCGAGGCGATCGGGGCCTCGGCGATGGCGGTGCGGGCCAGCACGGTGCGCTCGGCGATCCGCTCCTCGACCCGGGCGCGGGCGCCGGTGCCCTCGATCAGTTCGCGGAGTGCCCGCAGCTCGTCCGGGCCGGCCGCGGGGTCGCCGAGGCAGTCGGTGAGCAGCTGCCGGCCGGCTGCGTCGGCCTGCTCCTCGGCGAGGGCGATGAGCAGGGTCTGCTTGCCCTCGCGCAGGTCGTCGTCAGCGGACTTGCCGGTCACCGCGGGATCGCCGAACACGCCCAGCACGTCGTCCCGGAGCTGGAAGGCCTCGCCGAGCGGGAGGCCGATGTCGGTGTAGACCGCGGCCGTCTTCGGACCCGCGCCGGCGATCGCGGCACCGAGCTGCAGCGGGCGCTGGACGGTGTACCCGGCGCTCTTGTAACGGGCCACGGTAAGTGCGCCGCCGGGACCGGGCAGCCCGCCGGCGGCCCGCAGTAGGTCCAGGTACTGACCGGCGGTCACCTCGGTGCGCATGGTGTCCCAGACGGTGCGGGCCCGGCCGAGCGCCGGTGCGCTGATCCTCGAGCAGCGCAGCAGCTCGTCGGACCACACCAGCGCCAGGTCGCCGACCAGGATCGCCGCGCCCACGCCGAAGGAGTCGCCGTCACCGGTCAGGTCCCCGTCCCCGTGTCGGGTGGCAAAGCCGATGTGGGTGGCCGGGCGGCCGCGGCGGGTGAGAGCGCCGTCCATGACGTCGTCGTGGACCAGGGCGCTGGCGTGGAAGAGCTCCAGGGCGGCGACCGCACGCAGGACGGCGGAATCGTCCTCGGCTGGTCCGGGGGCGTCGGCGGCCACGCCGCGCCACCCCCAGTAGGCGAACAGCGGGCGCAGCCGCTTCCCTCCGGCGGCCAGGGCGCAGAGCTCGTCGCCGACGGGCGTCAGCGTCGGATCCATGTCGGCCAGGGTGGCCCGCTGCGTCTGGAGGAAGTCGCCGAGGGCCGCCGCGACGGCGCCACGGATGCGGTCGAGGTCGGCCGCGGCCAGCGGAGGAGCCGGGGGGCGGGGAGAGGGCTCGCGGTGCTGCGTGCCGACGGTCACCCGGCCAGTATCGTCCAACTCGGTCGAACGATGCCTGGTCACCGGGGACGGGCCCCCGCTCGCGCCGCGTTGCGCGTTCGTCGGTCGCCTTGGCCCGTGGTGCACCACGTGGAAAGCGGCAGGACGGCGTGCAACGCGGGGACGGCGTGCGGGCGCACGTACTCTCTGCGGTCGTGACCGGCACCGTGCGCGAGCTGCTCGACCAGCAGCGGCCGACGTGGTCCTTCGAGTTCTTCCCACCCAAGGACGCCGCGGCCGAGGCCCAGCTGTGGACGGCGCTGCGCCAGCTGGAGCGGCTGCGCCCCTCGTTCGTCTCCGTCACCTACGGCGCCGGCGGCTCCACCCGCGAGGGCACCGTCGCGGTGACCGAGCGGATCGCCGCGGAGACCACGATGCTGCCGCTGGCCCACCTGACCGCCGTCGACCACAGCGTCGCCGAGCTGCGGCACGTGGTGAGCCGGCTGGCCGCGGCCGGGGTGCGCAACCTGCTCGCGTTGCGCGGCGACCCGCCCGGCGCCGACCCACAGGCCGAGTGGGTGGCCCATCCGCAGGGGCTGCGCTACGCCGCCGAGCTGGTGGAGCTGATCAAGTCGATCGGCGACTTCTCCGTCGGCGTCGCGGCCTTTCCCGAGCGGCACCCGCGGTCGGTGGACTTCGAGACCGACACCGAGATGTTCGTGGCCAAGTGCCGGGCCGGCGCCGACTTCGCCATCACCCAGATGTTCTTCCAGGTCGAGGACTACCTGCGGCTGCGGGACCGGGTGTCCGGCCGCGGCTGCGACGTCCCGGTGATCGCCGGCGTCATGCCGGTGACCAGCGCTCGGCAGATCGCCCGGATCGTCCAGCTGTCGGGTCAGGCGTTCCCGACCGAGCTGGCCGACCGCTTCACCGCCCTTTCCGGCGACCGCCCGGAGGACAAGCGCGCGGTGCGCGACCTGGGGGTCGAGGTGGCCACCGGGATGTGCCGGGAGCTGCTGGCCGAGGGTGTGCCCGGGATCCACTTCATCACCATGAACCGCTCGACGGCGACCCGGGAGGTCTACGCCAACCTGGTGCCGGCTCGGGTTCCGGTTCCCTGAGCCGCGCAGCGGTGGCGGCCCCGGTGCGCCAAGGTGGCCTGATGCAGCTGTCGGGTGCGGTGGTGCTGGTCACCGGGGCCAGCCGAGGGATCGGTCGGGCCACCGCTGAGCTGCTGGCGGCCCGCGGCGTGCACGTTGTCTGCGTCGGCCGGGACGAAGCGGCCCTGCAGGAGGTCGCGGGGCGGTGCGGCGGCACGGTGCTCGTCGCCGACCTGAGCGCGGCCGACGCGGCCGACCGGGTGGTGGATGAGACGCTGGACCGGCTCGGGCGGTTGGACGCCGTCGTCGCGAATGCCGGAGTCGGCCATGCCGGCCCGGTCGCCACGATGGCCGCCGAGCAGGTCGCAGAACTGGTCGAGGTGAACGTGCGGGCGCCGCTGCTGCTGGCCGGCGCCGCCGTCGCGGCCTTCGCGGCCTTCGCGGCCTTCGCCGAGCAGACCCGCAGGCAATGCGATGCACTATGTATTGCACCGCCGGGTACGCTGCTCGGCATGGGATCACTGCTGCAGATCCGCAACGTGCCCGACGAGGCGCGGGAAGCTCTCAAGGCGCGGGCGGCCGCCCGCGGCGAGTCGCTCAACACCTACCTCCTCGGCCTGCTCCAGCGTGACGTGGCACGGCCGACGGTCCAAGAGGTGTTCGACCGTGCTGCCCGACGAGTGGAGCAGGCGCAGGAGTCAGTCGTCGAGGCGCTCGCCGAGGAGCGTGCGGGACGCGAGGCCGAGCTGAGGTCCCGGCCGGCGTGATCGTGGTCGACTGCTCGGCGCTGGTCGACGTCCTCAGCGGGGCTGCCGGAACCGAGGAGCTGCGGGCCCGCCTGGCCGGCGACGAGCTGAGCGCACCGCAGTTGTTGGACTACGAGGTCGTTTCGGCCCTCCGAGGGATGCTGCGCCGCGGCAGCATCACCGCCGGGCGAGCCGCGAACGTGTTGACCGACTACCAGAGCTTGGCGGTGGAGCGATGGCCCGCCGACGACGCCCTGCGGCGCCGCGCGCTGCAACTCCGTGACGACGTGACTGCATACGACGCGGCCTACGTGGCGCTGGCCGAGGCGCTGGACTGTCCGCTGATCACCCGCGATGCGCGGCTCGCCCGATCGAGCGGTCACGGCGTCGTGATCCAGGTGCACTGACAGCGGAGCGCTACGGCTCCCGGGCCTCGTCCTCACGAACCACCTCGGATGTGGCAGCGATCCGGCGCAGGTCGTCGGTCTGGTCAACTCCGGCGGTCGCGGCGTCGAGCTTGCCGGCGAGTTCCTCGAACCGCTGTGCGGCCCGCTCGATCACATCGTCTGCGTGTTGCATCGGGCTCACCTCCATCATGGATCAGCCGGTCGACGTAGGCGTCGACGTCCTCGACCAGGGGCACCTTCCCGTTGTCGCGGAGGTCTGGATCGGGCAGTGCCTCGCCCTTCTTGTTTGCGACAACCGGCGCGTCCGGATCAGTCACCGCGGCCGCCGCCAGCACGGCCTTCTTCAGCCCTGGTGCCAGTCCGATCTGTTTGCGCGCGGTACAGGCATTCAGCAGCCGCTCGGTGAAGGCCGCCTCGGTCTCCTCCGCCGTCCCGACCAGGTCGGTCAGCGCGCCGAGCAGCGCCTCGTGGGTGCGCCGGGCGTCGTCGTCCCCAACCGACAGCGCGACCACCGGCTTGGCCGAGGCGACGGCTTCGACAATCTCCGCGGTGACCGTCCACCGCCGGCGCAGCGGCCGCTCGACGGTGATCCGGCGGAAGCCGAACGTGTCGTTGTCGAAGACCTTCACCCGGTCGTCGGCGAGTAAGGGGGCGTCGGCGGAGAGCCGGGTGACCGCGGCGATGTGGTCGTCGTCCAGCAGCTTGCGCTTGTCACCCAGTGACTTGCGCATCTTCGACCACTCGCCGCGGGCGTCGATCAGCGCGACCGTGCCCCGCCTCTCGGGGCGCTTGCGGTTGGTGACGATCCAGACGTAGGTGCTGATCCCGGTGTTGTAGAACAACTGGTCGGGCAGCGCGACGATGCCTTCCAGCCAGTCGTTCTCGATGATCCAGCGGCGGATGTTGCTCTCCCCGGACTCGGCGGCGCCGGCGAACAGCGGGCTGCCGGAGAAGACGATTGCCACCCGGCTGCCGCCGTCCTCGGGCGCCTTCATCCGGGCGATCATCTGCTGCAGGGACAGCAGACTGCCGTCGGAGACGCGGGGGAGCCCGGCGCCGAAGCGTCCGTCCATGCCCAACGACGCGGCCTCGGCCTTGATCGTCGTGGCGGACTTGTTCCAGTCGACGCCGAACGGCGGGTTGGCGAGTGCGTAGTCGAAGCGTTTGTCCGCGTGCCCGTCGGCGGTGAGCGTGTTGCCCAGCACGATCCGCTCGGGGTCCTGACCTCGGATGAGCAGGTCGGACCGGGCGATGGCCCAGGTCTCGGGATTGATCTCCTGGCCGAACATCTCCGGCCGGGCCTTGGCGTCGAGTCGGGTCAGGTACTGGTCGGAGATGTTGAGCATGCCGCCGGTGCCGCACGCCGGGTCGTAGATCGACCGGACCGGCGCGGCGCCGGTGAGCACGTCGGAGTCCTCGCTGAACAGCAGGTTGACGATCAGCCGGATGACCTCGCGCGGGGTGAAGTGCTCACCGGCCGTCTCATTGGAGAGCTCGGAGAACCGGCGCAGCAACTCCTCGAAGACGTAGCCCATCGCGTGGTTCGGCACGACCTCGGGACGCAGGTCCAGGCCGGCGAACTTGCCGAGCACCAGGTACAGCAGGCCCGCCTCGTCCGGCCGGCTGATCTGTTCGTCGAACCGGTACTTCTCCAACACCTCGGCCGCGCCGGGGGAGAAGGCGCCGATGTAGGCGCGCAGCTGGTCGGCCAGGTTGTCGGGGGAGCCCAGCAGTGTGGCGAAGGTCAGCGGGCTGGTGTTGTAGCAGGCACCCCAGCGGCGTCCTTGAGCAGCACGTCCGGGGTGTCGGTGATGGCCTTGAGCTGCTCGGCGCGGGCCAGGACGGCGGGCTTGCTCTTGTCCAGGACGGCGTCCAGCCGGCGCAGCACCAGCAGCGGAAGGATCACGCCGCGGTACTCGGCCGGCTTGTAGTCGCCGCGCAGCAGGTCGGCCACCTGCCACACGAACTGAACCTTGCCCTCGAAACCCTGCCCGCGTGTTCTCCCGCTCGTCGCTACCAGCAAGCAGCCGCTCCCCACCTCCGGTGAGTGGCCGCTCGCGGCAGGTTACGACTTCTCGGTGTCTCGGTGTCTCGGTTCTGCGGCGCGCGCTGGTGACCGTGGTTCAGCTCTCGTCCAGATGCTCGGTACGTGGCCCGCGCAGTTCGTCGATGTAGTCGCTGCCCGATTGCGCACGGGCACCCCAGGCATCCGCGGAGGCGCGCAGCGCCGCCAGCCGCTGCTCGAGTGTGCGCCCGCCGTACTGCCGCCCGCCGGATCAACGCCGAGCGTGATGCGCCGGTACGCGACACGGCTGCGGCCAGCAGGTCGGCTTCCTCGTCGTCCAGATAGATCTGGGGCCGGCGACACCGTCAACGTAGATCGGAAGATGTCCCGAGGTGACCGTTGGATCTGGACGAGCAGGCGGCCGATGAGTCAACAGTCCGGCCGCCGGGACCGAGCTGGGCGAGTCTCTTGCCCCGGCTCATCGTCGCGTCCGCGAGGCAGGGCCGGATGTCGGAGTAGTCGACGAGGCCATCGCGGCTTCGCGGCTGATGATCAGTACGGCGCGCGCAGGTCGTGAAACATCGGGAAGTGCCGGACGTTCCGCGTGAGCAGGCGAGAACTGGTGCGGATGGCCGTCGCAGCGATGGCAAGGTCGGCACTGTCAATCGTGTGATGACTGGGAAGCCAACGTCGGCCGAGCGCTCCGGCGTCCTCGGCCACGTCGGCATCAACCGGATGCCACACGAGGGTCGACAGCAGCGAGCGGGTGGCGTCCTCCTCTGCCGGACGCATTCCAGCGAGAACCTCCAGGCGGGTGATCTCACTGGCCTGCAGCGGAGCAGCCATACGTTCCCCCTCCAGAACCGCCGCGGCCTGCTCATGGCCCCGCAGGTAGTCGATCAATATTGACGTATCGACCAGGGCCGTCACGAGCCGAGCGGCAGACGTGACCCGGAGCGCAGCTGATCAACCCATGCGGCGCCGTCGAGGTCGTGGTCCTTCCACGAGCCGAACGCCTGACGCATCGCGGCGAGGTCATCGTCACTGGACCGCTCTGTGCCGTAGACGGCTTCGACCGCATCCCGGATGAGGGCGGAGATCGACTTGCCGGTACGGGCTGCCGCCGTGTCGAGGGCGCGACGTTCCTCGCTGGTCAGCGAGATCTGAGTCCGCATCATGATGTAACGTTACATCACCAGGGTGGCCGTCGGGCCGTCGTGTTCCTCGAGCGCTACGGCCGGCGTGCTGCCGTGCTGCTCAGCCCAGAGCGATACGAGCAGTTGATGGACGCCCTGGAAGAGACCGAGGACGTCGCAGCCTTCGACGCGGCCATGGCCGAAGAAGGCCCGAACATCCCGTGGGACCAGGTCAAGGTGGATCTCGGCTGGGCACGAGCGCCTACCGGATCGAGGTCCACCCGGCGGCGGCGCGAGCGCTCCGGAAGCTCGACCCGTCGGTTCGACCACGTATTCAGGGGGCGATCGCCCTGCTGGCTCAGGATCCCCGTCCGCCTTCCGCCCGTGCCCTTGCCGGGCGGCCCGGCTTCCGGATTCGGGTCGGCGACTACCGCATCATCTACACCGTCCACGACGACGTGCTGGTGGTGGTGGTCATCGTCGTCGCGCTCGGTCATCGCCGCGAGGTCTCTGACCGTGCACCGGTGGGCGGTCCCGCCGGAACGACCCCCGGGTGCGACGGCCGGAGCGCCGGTCCGCTAGACCTCAGCACATGCAACTCGAGGTGGTCACCAAGTCAGGCACCATCCGCGGCGCGGCCAGCGGCCCGGCGGTCGCCTTCAAGGGCATTCCGTACGCCGCGCCGCCGTTCGGTGACCTGCGCTTCGCCGCGCCGGTGCCGGTGCCGAGCTGGGACGGCGTGCGGGACTGCACCGAGTACGGCCCCACCGCACCGAAACCGCTCTATCCCGCGCCGGTGGACCTGCTGTTGCCCGAGCCGGTGGTCCTGGGTGAGGACGTGCTCAACCTGAACGTGTGGACCCCGGACCCGTCGGCCGACGGCTTGTCGGTGCTGGTGTGGATCCACGGCGGGGCGTTCGTCAACGGCTCCGGGGCGGTGCCGCAGTACGACGGGACCGCGTTCGCCCGGGACGGCGTCGTCCTCGTGACCATCAACTACCGGCTGGGCGTCGACGGCTTCCTGCACTTCGACGACGGCGGCCCGGCGAACCGCGGGCTGCTGGACCAGGTGGCCGCGCTGGAGTGGGTGCGCGACAACATCGCGGCGTTCGGCGGCGACCCGGATCGGGTGACGATCGCCGGGGAGTCGGCCGGCGCGATGAGCGTGACGTCGCTGCTGTCGATGCCGCGGGCAGCCGGGCTGTTCTCCCGGGCGGTGGCCCAGAGCGGGGCCGGGCACCACGCGCTGTCCGCGGGGACGGCACGGCGGGTGGCCGGGTACCTGGCCGAGCGGCTCGGGGTACCGCTGACGCGGGAGGCGCTGGCGGCGGTGCCGATCCCCGAGCTGGTGGCGGCCCAGCAGGCGTTGTCCCAGGAGGCGGCTACGGCACCCGATCCCGCCCGCTGGGCCGAGATCACGCTCAACTCGATGGTCTTCGAGCCGGTGATCGACGGCGACGTCCTGCCTTCCCTGCCGATCACCGCGATCACGGCCGGTGCCGACTCCGAGGTCGACCTGCTGGTGGGCACCAACACCGACGAGCACGCGCTCTTCCTCGTGCCGAACGGTGTCGTCGACCTCGTGAACGAGGACCTGCTGCGCATGGCACTGGCGGGCTACGGCGTGCCGGTGGACGCCGTGATCGATGCCTACCGGGCCGATACGCCGTCGGCCACGCCCGGCGAGCTGCTCATCAAGGCGGCCACGGACTGGTTCTTCCGGGTGCCGGCGGTCCGGCTGGCGGAGGCGCGGGCGGTCGCGCCGGGGCAGACGTTCATGTACGAGTTCTCGTGGCCGAGCCCGCAGTTCGGCGGGCGGCTCGGAGCCTGCCACGCCCTGGAGTTGGCGTTCGTCTTCGACACCCTGGCAAGTGAGGGGGTGAAGCCGATGGCGGGACCCTCCGCCCCGCAGCACCTGGCCGATGCGATGCACGCCGCCTGGGTGGCGTTCGTGCAGACCGGTGACCCGGGCTGGCCGGCCTATGACGTCCCGAAGCGCCCGGTGCAAGCGTTCGGGGATCTCACCGCGGTGGTCCCGGACCCGCGGCCGGAGCAGCGTGCGCTGTGGGACGGCGTCCGGTAGGCAGGCTCGCGAGACACGACGCGTTTGCGCGATCAGGCCGGGGTCACCAGCCCCAGCGTCGGAAGTACGTGCGATACCGCCGGGCGTCGCGGGTGATCAACGTCAACCCCGCCACGGCGGCATGCGCGCCGATGTAGAAGTCCGGCGGCGGGGAACGTAGCTCACCGCCGCGGCGGCGGTAGGCGGTGAACGCTTGCGCTGCCAGAAACCCCGCTGCATACGGCAACGCAGCACGCCGGAACGTCGTCTCCGGGAGGGCCGCATCCAGCTCTTCGACGCGGTCGTAGCCGGCCGCGAACTCGGCGTAGACGAGCGGGTCGATCACCTCTGGCCCCGACCGCGGGGCAGCTGCCAGCGCGGCCCGTGACCCCGTCCTCCACGACGAACTTCACCTCCGTCTCCGGTAGCAGCCCGAACTCGTCGCGAATGCTGCGCGGGATGGTGACCTGCCCTTTGCTCGTGATCCGCATGACTGGAAGCGTGATTACGTCGCCGGGGGTTGCCCGGTGCGCAGGATGTACGGCGGCCGCGACGGTGAACCAGTCGGCGCGCTGCGACGTACGGTGAGTCGTGGCCCAGCGTGCAGGAGGAGCGGGGCGCCGCTGGGCGCTCGTGGTCGCCGCGGTCGCCGTCCTGCTCGCGCTGCCCGCCCTGATCGGCGCGTTGCCCGCCTCGGACGCCGGCACCTCGGCTCCCGACCTGCGGGACCGCGCACTGGCCTCGTCCGACGTCGCCTTCACCGGTTACGCGCAGGCCGCCGGCGGGCTCACCCTGCCGGTAGGCGACCAGCTCACCTCCGTCGCCGACCTGCTCAGCGACCGGACGACGATGCGCGCCTGGTACCGCGCCCCCGACGACTGGCGGGTCGACGTCGTCTCGGCCACCGGCGAGACCGGGGTGCACCGCGACGCCTCGGGCACCTGGACCTGGCGGTACGAGGACGACGTCGCCTCCCGGGCTGCCGCCCTGCCGCTGTCGTTGCCCACCGCGCCGGACCTGCTGCCCAGTGTACTGGGCCGCCGGCTGCTGTCCGAGGCCGCCGACGGGGAGCTCTCCCGCCTCGGCGCCGAGCGGGTGGCCGGCCGCGACGCCCTGGGCCTGCGGATCACCCCTTCCGACGCCGCCGCATCGGTGTCCCGGGTCGACGTCTGGGTCGACGCCGAGAGTGGCATCCCGCTGGGCGTCCAGGTCTCCGGCGGCCAGACCGGCGGAGGAGAGCCGGCCGTGGACACCAGCTTTCTGAGCCTGGACCTGGTCACCCCGGCGGCCTCGGTCACCGCGTTCACCCCGCCGCCGGGCGCCGACGTCCGGCGCGACCAGCAGCAGGCGGACCTGCTGGACACCGGCCGTCAGTACGCCGCCGTCCAGCTGCCCGCGACCCTGGCCGGACTGCCGGGCCGGGCGGTCGACGGCACCCCGGGCGCGGTCGGCGTCTACGGCCGCGGGGTCACCCTGCTCGCCGTCTCGGTGCTGCCCGGCCGGGCCGCGTCCCCGCTGCGCGACACCCTGGTGGTCGCCCCCGGCGCGGTCGTCGACGATCTCGGCGTCCGCATCGCGGCCGGCCCGCTGGGCCTGATGCTGGTCGACAACGGGAACCGCGGCACCTGGCTGCTGGCCGGCACGGTCGACCTGGACGCGCTCGCCACCGCCGCGGCGGAGCTGCCCGCGCCCCCGAGGAGAGGAGACCGGTGACCGCTGCGGTGATCGCGACGCAGGGACTGGTCAAGCGGTACGGCCAGGTGCGGGCCGTGGACGGCATCGACCTCGACGTCCGGGCCGGTGACGTGTACGGCTTCCTGGGCGCCAACGGGTCGGGCAAGACAACGACGGTCCGGATGCTGCTCGGCCTGGTGCTGCCCACCTCCGGAGAGGTCCAGCTGCTCGGTGAGCGGATGCCGAAGGCGGCGCGGAGGGTGCTGCCCCGGGTCGGCGCGCTGATCGAGTCGCCCGCCGCCTACGGGCACCTGTCCGGGCGGGCGAACCTCACGCTGCTGGACGCCGCAGGACCGGGTGGATCGCGCCGCACCCGGCGGCCCCGGGTCGACGAGGTGCTCGAGCAGGTCGGCCTGGCCGGGGTCGGACGGCGGCCGGTAAAGGCCTACTCGCTGGGCATGCGGCAGCGGCTGGGGCTGGCCGGTGCGCTGCTGCGCCGTCCGGAGCTGCTGGTCCTGGACGAGCCGACCAACGGGCTGGACCCGCAGGGCATCCACGAGGTCCGCGACCTGCTCCTGGAGCTGCACCGCGCCGGCACCACCGTCTTCCTCTCCAGCCACCTGCTGGCCGAGGTGGAGCAGCTGTGCAGCCGGGTCGGGGTGCTCGACCGCGGCCGGCTGGTGCTGCAGGACGACCTGGCCACCCTCACCGCGCCGACCGGGGCCACGGTCGTGGAGACCCCGGACCCGCAGCGGGTGCGTGCCGCGCTGGACGGCCGGGTGCTCTCGACCGACGGGGTGCGGGCCATCGTCCGGGGGGCCGACCCGGCGGAGGTCAACGCCGCGCTGGTCGCCGCCGGCGTCCCGGTCACCGGCCTGGCCCTGCAGCGTCCGTCGCTGGAGGAGGTCGTGCTGGCCGCCGCGGGCGGTAGCGCCGACCGGGTGGACGGCACCGAGGGGAGGACCCGCCGGTGATCGCCGTCGAGCTGTCCAAGATGTTCCGCCGGCCGCGCACGTGGGTGACGATCGGGCTGCTCAACGGGCTGCCGGTGCTCGTCGCCGTCCTGCTGGCACTCACCGACCTGGCGCCGCGGCCGGGGGAGGGTCCGCCGTTCCTGTCCGCCGTCCTGACCAATGGCACGCTGTACCCGCTGGCCGCGCTGGCCATCGTGCTGCCGCTGTTCCTGCCGATCGCGGTCGCCCTGATCGCCGGCGACGCCGTCGCCGGTGAGGCCCAGGCCGGCACGCTGCGCTACCTGCTGGCCCGCCCGGCCGGCCGCACTCGGCTGCTGGTGGCCAAGCTGGTCTCGGTCTTCGCCTTCGTGCTGGTCACCGTGCTGGTGGTCGCCGCGGTCGGCTACCTGGTCGGCCAGGTGTTCTTCGAGGTGCAGCCGCTCGGCGGGACCGCGCTGTCGGGCACCTCGCTGACCCCGGCCCAGATCGCCGGCCGCACGGTGCTGTCGATCGGCTACGTCACCGTCTCCATGCTCGGGGTGGCCGCCTTCGCGCTGTTCTTCTCCACGCTCACCGACTCCCCGCTGGCCGCGATGATCGGCGCGCTGGCGGTGCTCATCGCCTCCTCGCTGCTATTCACCCTGGACGCCGCCTCCTCCATCGCGCCCTACCTGCCGACCCGCTACTGGCTGGCGTTCGTCGACTTCTTCCGCGACCCGATCCTCTGGAGGGACATCGTCCGCGGCCTGGCGTTGCAGGCCGTCTACGTCGCGGTGCTGCTCGGGGCTGCCTGGGCGAACTTCGCCACCAAGGACATCACCAGCTAGGCGCGCCGCACCCGGTGGTGCAGGTGGACGACCCCGCTGCCGAACCGGTGCTCGTCGAGCAGCTCCAGGTCCAGCCGGACGCCGGCGGGCAGGACCGGGGTGCCGCCGCCCACCACGACGGGGTGGACGAACAGGTGCACCTGGTCGACCAGGCCGGCCCGGAACGCCGCGGCGGCCAGCCCGGGGCCGCCCACGCTGAGGTGCCGGGCCGCCTCGGCCTTGAGCCGACGTACCGCGTCCGGGTCGAAGACCCGCTCGAGCCGGGTGCGGGCACTGGACACCGCCGGCAGCGTCGTGGAGTAGACGACCTTGTCGGCGGCCCGCCAGACCGCGGCGTAATCGCGGACGACGGCCGGCTGGTCGGGCCCCGTGGGCATCGTCTCCCAAGCCACCATCACCTCGTACATCCGGCGGCCGTAGCGATACGTGCCGATCGCCCGCTCCTGCTCGTTGACGACGGCGTGCAGCTCCTCGTCTGGCTCGGCCCAGTCGACGCGGCCGTCGGCGTCGGCGACCATGCCGTCCAGCGAGGTGATCGCCGAGTAGACGAGCTCAGCCACGGGGTGTCACCGGTGAACCGGCGAACTCGACGCACTCCAACCCGGCCGGGCCGCCGTCGAAGGCGTCGTAGAGCCGCTCGCCGCCGCCCAGCAGCACGGGCACCACAGTCACGTGCAGCTCGTCGACCGGACCGGCCCGCAGGTACTGCCGGACGGTGTCCGCCCCGCCGCCGAGCCGGACGTCGGCGTCCCCGGCTGCTGCGCAGGCCTGCGCCAGGGCCGCCTCGATGCCGTCGGTCACGAAGGTGAACGTCGTCCCGCCGGCCATGGTCAGCGGCGGCCGTGGATGGGAGGTCAGCACGAACACCGGGTCGGGGTGCGGCGGGTCCTCGCCCCACCAGCCGGTCCACTGCTCGTCCGGCCGGTCTCGATCGCGGTCGATGACGCCCGGGGCGCTGTCGGCGCCGGGCTCGCCCAGCATCGCCCGGCCGGTCGGGGTGGCGAAGACCCACCCCTGCAGTCGTTCACCGTCCACCCCCAGCGGGTGAGCGAGGTCCTGGCCGGGCCCGGCGGCGTAGCCGTCCACCGAGATCGAGAGGTTGTGCACCCGCAGTCGCGGCACGGTTGTCTCCTCTGCCTGGTCGAGTCGGAGGTCAGACCGCCGGGGTGGCCGGAAGTCATCGGCGCCGTCTAGGTTGGCCGGCATGGCCCGCCTGCCCCTCGTGGACTCCAACGACGAGAACGCCGACCCGCTGGCCCGGGAGGTGCTCAAGGCCGTCGCGGCCGCGCGCGGCCGCAGCGTCGACCCCGCCGTCTACCGGGCGGTGGCCAACCACCCCAAGGCGCTGCAGAAGATGGTCGAGTTCGGCACCGTCGTGTACTTCCAGAACTCGATGACCCCGGCTCAGCGGGAGCTCGCCTACCTGACCGCCTCGGTCACCAACGAGTGCCATTACTAGATCCCCACGCACGTGCTGCTCGGTCGGGCGGCGGGGTTGACGGAGGAGAAGCTGGCCCACCTGGGGGACGACCCGCTCCCCGACGGGCTGTACGCGGCAGACGAGGCGGCGATCGTTCGGTACGCGCAGCGGTCCACCCGGATGGACGTGATCGACGACCGCACGTACGGCGACCTGTCCGCGCACTTCACGCCCGAGCAGATCATCGAGATCTGCTTCACCGTGGGCCTGTCCAACATGATCAACCGGTTCCACGCCACCTTTCTCACCGAGGTGGACCCGGACACCCGGGAGGCACTGGCCCCCAGCTGCCCGCTGGCCTACCCGGAGGTGCCGGAGCCCTGATGCTCGTGCGGCGGGATCACCCCCGGCGCAGCTCGCTCGCGCCCGCTCGGATCGCCGGGCACCCCGTGCTGGTCATCGGCTACGTCACCGTCTTGCTGCCTTCCGCGACGCCGAGGATCACTCCTGCGCTACCGGCCTGCGCCGAGGATGGACGGTGGCACCTAGGCACCCTGCACACGGAAGAGACCAGTGTCCCGGGCCGTTCATCGCGGGCACGACCTCTGGCGTGGCCGCAGAGGCTTCCCGTTGCGGCATGCGATCGAGCCGCAAGCATCACTCCGGTATCAACAGTGATGCCATCAACGCACGCCGATGACCCTGCGTCGGTCCGATGCCGAGGCCGATGCTCTCCGCCGGAGAGCCAAGCTGGCGTCGAGGTCGATGCAAGACGTCGCCCGGGAGCCTGACCGCGCAGGGCCGGCAACGGGCCGCTGGATCGACGGATGCGACGGTCTTCGAGGGCCACCAGCTTCAATGACCTCGTGGAACAGAAGAAGGAGGCCGTGCACCCCGCTGCCGCGATCCCCGGGGACGGCGCGGTGCGCACCGGCCGCGGCGGTCCCGGCCAGTGGCGCTGGCCGGCGCTGGCGATGTTCACGGTCGGCTACGGCGCGAACCAGTTCGTGCCGCTGCTCGCTGTCTACCGGCGTGACCTGGGGCTGTCCGACGCCGCCGCGACCGCCGTCTTCGGGGTCTACGCCCTGGGCCTGGTCCCCGGGTTCCTGATCGGCGGCCCGGCCAGCGACCGCCACGGACGGCGACGGATCATGATCGCCTCGGCCGCGCTGTCGCTGCTCGCCACCGCCGTCCTGATCACCGGGCACTGGGGGGTGGCCGGCCTCTACGCCGGGCGGCTGCTCACCGGCGTCGTCTCCGGCACGGCCTTCACCGTCGGGACGGCGTGGGTCAAGGAACTGTCCGGCGGTTCTGTCGGCACCGCGGCCCGCCGCTCGGCGCTCGCCCTGACCGCCGGCTTCGGGGTCGGCCCACTCGTCGCCGGGCCGCTGGCGGAGTGGGCCCCGTTCCCGACCGTGCTGCCCTACCTGCTCCACCTGGTGCTCGCCGGCGTCGCCCTGGCGCTCCTGCCCCGGGCAGCCGAGACGCGGCCGGCCGGCTCGTCGGGGAGCGGCCGCCCGCGGATCATCCCCCAGGCGGCGCGCTCGGGCCGCTTCCCCCGGATCGTCGCGCCGATGGCACCGTGGGTCTTCGGCAGCGTCACGATCGTCTTCACCACCCTCCCCGCGCACGGCGTCCAGGCCCTTCCCCGGCTGGGCGTGGCCTTTCCCGGACTCCTGGCGGCCTTCGCGCTGGCCGCCGGCCTCGGTGGTCAGCGCGCGGGGCAGCGGCTGCACCAGGCGTCGGCGGCCCGCGGGGACGTCCGGGGCCCGGCCATCGGGCTGGCGGTTATCGTCGTGGGTTACCTGGCCGCGGCGCTGGCCACCGCCCGTCCCGGCCTCCTCACCGTTCTCGCCGCGGCCCTGATCCTCGGCAGCGGGTACGGGGTGTGCCTGGTCGTCGGCCTGCGCGAGGTCGAGCGGCTCGCCGCGCCAGCGGAACTCGGGGGACTGATCGCCCTCTACTACAGCCTGGCCTACCTGGGGCTGGCGATTCCCTACCTCCTGGCGCTCGCTGCACCGCACCTCGGCTACCCAGCCGCGCTGGTCGTCGCGGCTGCGGCCGCGGCGGTGACCCTCGTCGCCGTGCTGGTGCAAGGGCACCGCACCCCCGCCCGGTAGGTCAGCTACGGCGCAGCCGGGCGCAGTCGGCGGGCCCCAGCTCGACCGGCGGGCCGGCGGCCAGCTCGGCGAGCACGATGCCCTGCACGACCGGATCGGCGGGCAGCTGCCCGTGCGCGACGCGGGAGTCGGCGCACACCGACTGCACGGGGAGCTCCACCGCGCCGTCGAGCCGGGCGGACTCCGGCGGGGTGACCGTCTGGTCGGCCGTGGACCACAGCGACACCCAGGTAGGCCCCGCCGGGGTCTCGTCGCCGGCGTTGAGCCGGGCCAGCAGGCCGCTGTCGGTGGTCAGCTGCTGGCAGCCTACCGGGCACTGGCTGGGCGCGAGCCCGGCGCCGAGGTCGGCCAGCGTGGTGCCGTGGTGCGGGGACCCCAGGGTGAGGATGCGGCGGGCCTGCGTGGCTCCGCCGTCCGCGGCCCACAACCGGGCGATCACGCCGCCCGCGGAGTAGCCGACGACGTCGACGCTCGCGGCGCCGGTCCGGGCCAGCGCGTCGTCGACGGCGGTGGCCAGTACGTCGGCCGCGGCCTGCAGGTCGCCGGTGCCGTCCCCGGGGACGGCGACGACGCTGGCGTCCCGGCCGGCGGCGGTGAGCCGGTCGGCGAGCAGTTGCAGGGAACGGGTGGAGCCGCCGTAGCCGGGCATCAGCAGCACGGGACCGGGCTGCTCCTGGGACACCGGCGTCGGGTCGTCGGCGGTCAGCCGCGGGACCAGCACCGCGCCGACGACCGCGACCACGGCGACCACGAGGACGGCGAGCAGGCCCAGCACGAGGCGGCGGCGGGCGGGGGAGAGGCCGGCGAACACGCCCCCACTGTCCCCGCTCTGGCTGTGCGGAGCAGTGGCTGGTGGACTGGACGCGTGCAGCGGAACGCGGGGCCGGGGTGCTGAGCCGCGACGAGTACCTGGCGGCCTGGGCCGGCTGGCACGGCGGCACCGACCCGGCCGACAGCCGGCTGGTGCACGGCTGGCTCACCCTGGCCTACACGCTGGCCCGGCCCTTCGGCGGGCGCTCGCCCCTGCTGGCGACCGCGCTGGGGCTGATCGTGGCCGCCGCCGCCGTCGGCCCGGCGGTGGCCGGCGGGGGATGGCTGATCGCCGCCGGGCTGCTGGTCGGCCTCTCGGGCCTGCTGGACTCCCTGGACGGCGCCCTGGCGATCGCCGGGGGGACGGCGTCCCGGCGGGGCTTCGTGCTGGACTCCGCCGTCGACCGGCTGACCGAGGTCGCCTACGCCGTTGCGCTGTGGAGCGCCGGGGCGCCGGGCTGGTTGGCCGCCGCGTTCGGTGCGCTGTGCTGGCTGCCGGACTACCTGCGGGCCCGCGCGGGGCAGGCCGGGGTGTCCGAGACCGGGGCCATCTCGGCGTGGGAGCGCCCGACCCGGGTGGCGATGGCCGGCTTCACCCTCGGTGGCGCCGGGGTGCTCGCCGTCCTCCGTGCCGGCGGTCCGGACGCCGCCGACTGGGTCGTCACCTGCGGCGCCGCCGTCGGCTGCCTGCTCGGGGTGCTCGGCACCGCCCAGCTCGGCGTCCAGCTGCGGCGGGCGCTGGCCGACTGAGCGTCCGGCCGGGCCGTCTCCTACGCTGGTGCCGCCCCGGCGCTCATGCCTGCTCCGGGGTCTGTCGGGCGACGAGCCCCCGTCTGCAGGGAGAGTCGTCCCGATGCCCGTCGTCGTGACCGGTTCCATCGCCACCGACCACTTGATGACCTTCCCCGGAAAGTTTACCGACCAGTTCGTCGAGGGCCAGATGGAGAACGTCTCGCTCTCCTTCCTCGTCGACGACCTCGTGCAGCACCGCGGCGGCGCGGGCGCGAACATGGCCTACGGTCTGGCATTGCTCGGCATGGCGCCGGTGCTGGTCGGCGCGGTGGGCAACGACTTCGACGACTACGAGGCCTGGCTGACCCGGCACGGGGTGGACACCGGCAGCGTGCACTGGTCCGACGTCAAGCACACCGCCCGCTTCACCTGCACCACCGACGCCGCCAACAACCAGATCGCGTCCTTCTACTCGGGCGCGATGAGTGAGGCCTCGCTCATCGAGCTCGCCCCCGTGGAGAAGCGCGTCGGCCCGCTCGACCTGGTCATCGTCGGCCCGAACGACCCGACGGCGATGGTCCAGCACACCCAGGAGTGCCGGGACCGCGGCTACCCGTTCCTCGCCGACCCCTCCCAGCAGTTGGCCTGGGCCGACGGGGAGATGATCCGCGGACTGGTCGCCGGCGCGGACCTGCTGTTCACCAACGAGTACGAGCACGCGCTGCTGCTGCAGAAGACCGGCTGGACGGCCGACGAGGTGCTCGCCCGGGTCGGCACCTGGGTAACGACCCGGGCGGCCAACGGCGTGCGGGTCGACCGCGCGGGGGAGGAGCCGATCGAGGTGATCGCCGTCCCGGAGACCAAGCCGGTGGAGCCCACCGGTGGCGGCGACGCCCTGCGTGCGGGCTTCGTCGCCGCCCGCCAGTGGGGGCTGGGCCTGGAGCGGGCCACCCAGGTCGGCTCGGCCGTGGCCACCGCCGCGATCGAGGTCATCGGCACCCAGGAGTACAGCCTGCCGACGGGGCCGTTCCTGGAGCGCTTCGCCGCTGCGTTCGGTGGCGACGCCGCCGACGAGGTGGCCCCGCACCTCCCCGCCTGAGTCAGTCGCCTCTGACCTGCTCCCCGATGGAGGGGTCCTCGGCCCACTTCCGGTAGGGAATCCGGCGGATCTCCTTGACCTCGCCGATGGTCGACCACTCGTTGCCGCCCAGCCGGGCCAGCGGCCGCAGCTGATCGATCCGGGCCCGACCGTCGCGGACGGCGGTCTCCCAGACCGACACGTGCACCACCCGCCCGAAGACGACGGTGCTGTCGCCCAGCCGCAGCGTCGAGTGCAGGGCGCACTCGAGCGAGACCGGGGACTGGGCCACCCGCGGCACGCTCACCGTGTCGCTGGGCTCCAGCCGCACCCCGGTGTGCTCGGCCTCGCTCTCCCCGGCGGGGAAGTCCGTGCCAGTCGCGTTCACCCGCTCGAAGAGCGCCTCGGGGGTCAGGTTGACGGTGAACTCTCCGGTGGCCTCCGCGTTGCGCAGCGAGTCCTTGCGGCCCACCGAGGTGAACTGCACGATCGGCGGGTCGACGCAGGCCACCGTGTAGAAGGAGTGCGGGGCCAGATTGTGCACGCCTTCGGCGGACTGGGTGACCACCCAGGCGATCGGCCGGGGCACCACGACGGAGTTGAGCACGCGGTAGAAGGCGCCGGTGTCCATCTCGGCCGGGTCGAAGGAGACGCGCTGCGGGCTGCTCTGCACGGTCACCTGCCCATCGTCGTCCACGCCTCCCGGGGTGGCGCGGCCGGCTACTACCGGTCCGGCGGGTGCTCGGCCCGCCACTCGTCGAACGCGCCGAGGAAGGACTCGGCCATCCGCTGCTCGGTGGCGAGCTGCTCGCGGTCCCGCTCGTCGACCATCCGTTCGCCCAGCGCCATCGTGTTGAAGCGGATGGCCCGGAAGTAGGTGATGAAGCTGGCGGGCCGGAACGCGCGCTTGGACGGCTGCGGTTCGACGCCGTCGGGAGCCCAGGGATCGGGCGTGGGCAGCGCCGGCAGGCCCAGTGCCTCCACCGCGCTCAGCACCGGTTCGTCGTCGACCCGGTCGGTGAAGTCCCGGGACAGCTCGCGGAATACCTCCCGGCCGTCCGGGGCCACGGCCAGCACGATCGACCGGAAGATCGAGGCATCGGTGTCCCAGGCGCCCAGCGGCTTGGCGAGCCGCTCGCCGTCGGGGTCACTGACCCAGCGGAAGGGCAGGAACCACGTCCTGTTCATGGCGAGCTGGGCCTCGGGAGGGTCGACCGAGGCGAACACCACCTCGGTGCCGGCGGCGGACAGGCGGGACAGGGACCGGGCCAGGCGAACCGCCTGGCGCAGCAGTAGGGCTACCAATCGCCGCGCAGACCGACCAGTAGGAGGGCGGCGCGCTCGTCGGAACGCAGGGCGAGCAGGTCGTCGCTGTTCATCCCCCGACGGTAGGGGCGCCGCGGCCACCCTGCAGGTCGGAACGCGGCGACCTGCACCGGAGCCGGCCACGCGCCGGCGATCAGGAGCGGCGCGCGTCCCGCAGTTCCAGCGTGCAGCACTTGACGCTGCCGCCGGCCTTGAGCAGCTCGGACAGGTCGACGCCGATGGGCAGCCAGCCGCGCTCGGCCAGCTGGGCGCTCAGCGCGCCCGCGGCGCTGGGGAGCACGACGTGCCGGCCGTCGGAGACCGCGTTCAGCCCCAGCACGGCCGCGTCGGCCTCGCTCGCCTCGACGGAGTCGGGGAACAGCGTGCGGACGACGCCCTGGCTGCCCGGGCTGAAGGCGCCGGGGTACCAGGCGATGGTGTGGTCGTCCAGGACGGCCACGGCGGTGTCCAGGTGGTAGAAGCGCGGGTCGGCGAGCTCCAGGGTGATCACCGGGCGGCCGAAGAACTCCTGTGCCTCACGGTGGGCGGCGACGTCGGTGCGGAAGCCGGTCCCGGCCAGCACGAGGTCTCCGACGACCAGGAAGTCGCCCTCGCCCTCGTTGACGTGCCGCGGGATGTGCACGTCGGCGTACCCCGCCCGCTGCAGGAAGACGCGGTGCAGCTCCGCCTCGCGCTGCCGTTCGGGGTGGGCGAAGGAGGCGCCGAAGGCCCGGCCGTCCAGCACCAGCGCGCCGTTGGCGGCGAACACCATGTCGGGCAGGTCGGCGGCCGGGGTCAGGACGTCGACCCGGTGGCCGAGGCGCTCGTAGACGGCCACGAGCTCGCCCCACTGGCGGAGTGCGAGGTCGAGGTCGACCGGGCCGCCGGGCCGCATCCACGGGTTGATCGCGTACCGGACGTCGAAGTGGGTGGGCGGGCACATGACGTAGTGCCGAGGGCGGGCGACCCGTTCGAGGGCGGGCGCGGGCAGGGTGGCGGTGGACACGGCGACTCCGGGCAGAGCAGGGCTGGGGGCACTGGGAACGCTAGGGCCGCGACTACGCGCAGTCGATCCCTCGATGTTGCGCGCTCGCGGTGATCCGTTGCGTCTGGTGGGTGTCGAGCGCAACATGTGTGGCGTGAGTATCGTCGACGACATCGACCGCGGCATCGTGGCCTTCCTCCGGCGGGACGGGCGCGCGACCTTCGCCGAGATCGGGGCGGCGGTGGGCCTGTCGGCCCCGGCGACCAAGCGCCGGGTGGACCGGCTGGTCGCCGACGGCGCGATCAGCGGGTTCACCGCGATCGTCGACCCGCACGCGCTCGGCTGGGACACCGAGGCCTACGTCGAGGTCGCCTACAACGGGGTGGTCTCGCCGTCGCGGCTGCGGGCGGACTACACGGGGATCGCCGAGGTGGTCAGCGCCTGGACGGTGTCGGGCGTCGCCGATGCCGTGGTGCACGTGCTGGCCCGCGACGTGCGGCACCTGGAGGAGACGATCCAGCGGATCCGCGGGCTGCCGGACGTGACCGGCACGCAGACCGAGATCGTGCTGTCGCGGCTGTTCCAGCGCAGCCCGGACTGAGCCCGGCGGGCTCGCGCGGGTCAGCCGTGATGGGAGCCGGGGCCGGGGAGCGGCCGGCCACGCCACTGCAGCTCGCCGCGTCGCCGCCCGTGCAGTGACCGGGCGACGAGCACGTCGAGGAGCAGCACGGAGGCCGGGTGCGCCAGCGCATCGGGCCAGACCCGCCCGCCCGTGCCGGCGGCGGTCACCGCCCGGCCGGCGACGCCCGCGGCGTAGCCGACCAGCCCGGCACGGGAGCCGGTGAGGGCGGCCAGCGGCGGGAGCAGCCACACCGTGCTCAGCACCAGCGCCGCCACGGCCGCGGCCGCGGGCCGGCCACCGACGGCCGACCACAGCGACTTGGCGTAGCCGTCCCGGACGCCGGGCCAGTCGTCGTACATCCGGCAGGCGGCCAGTGTGGAACCGTCCACGACGACGCCGCGCCCACCGGATGCCTTGACCGCACGCAGCAGCGCGACATCCTCGATCACCTCGCCGCGCACGGCTGAATGCCCGCCGGCCCGGGCGTAGGCGGCGGCGCGCACCACCAGGAACTGGCCGTTGGCGGCGGCGAGCGAGGGGCGCGCGGAGCGCTCGGCCAGCCGCAGCGGCAGCAGCGTGGCCCACAACCACTGCTGCAGTGGCTGCACCAGGCGCTCGGCTCCGCTGCCGGCCAGCTGCCGCGGCCATGGCGACACCAGGTCCAGGTCGTGGGCCCGCAGCAACGCGACGGCCGACGCGAGCGCGTCGGGCATCAGTCGCACGTCGGCGTCCAGGAAGACCAGCACCTCGGCGTCCCCGGCCGCGGCGGCGCCCTGCGCGCAGGCGTTCGGTTTGCCCAGCCAGCCCGGGCCCGGCGGCGTCCCGCGCAGCAGCTGGACCCGCGGGTCACCGACGGCGGCGACCAGGTCGGCCGTGCCGTCGGTGGAGCCGTCGTCGACGACCAGGACCTGCAGGTCGGGCACGCCGCGCTGGTCGAGCACCGCGGCCAGGCAGTCGGTCACGTGCTCGGCCTCGTCCCGGACCGGCAGGACGGCGGCCACCCGGCCGGTCACCGCCGGCGCCGGGACGACGGGCCGGCGCAGCAGCCGGGTGTTCACCGCGGCGTGCAGCGCCCCGGCCACCGACAGGCCCGCGCAGGCCCGGACCAGACCGCGTCCCCAGCGCCTCACCGGCCGTGGGCCCAGCGGCGTGTGCTGATCCCGAGCGCGACCACGACCGGCACCGACAGCAGCGCCCCCCAGGCCGCCGACCCGGGCAGCCCGAGCCAGCCGGCGTGCGCCAGCGCTCCGCCCAGCGTCATCCAGCCGAGCACCAGCAGCGGCGGGCCGTCGCCGGCGGTGGGTGCCGGGGGCGCTGCCGGGATGGCCGTCCGGGCGACCAGCGCGTCGAGCAGGGGCATAAGTACCAGCCCGGCCAGCAGCCAGCCGGCGAGGTTGGTCAGCGGGACCGTGTCGATGCCGGGCAGCCCCGGGGTCGGATGCTTCCAGCGCCAGTAGCCGGCCTGCACCATCTGCGGGTCCAGCACGACGTCCCAGGCGGCGAAGACGTAGGCGGCGACGAGCACCCGCAGCAACGGACGGCGGCCGGCCCGGACCCGGGCGGTCAGCCGGACGGCCAGCACCCAGCTGGGCCAGGCCATCATCAGCCAGGCCAGCGGCACCAGGAACGGGACGCCGACAACCGTCGGTCCCAGCGCATCGCTGTAGGAGTACTCGCCGTAGGGGAAGCCGGTGGACAGGCCGAGGGCCTCGGCGAACACCGCGACCCCCGCCACGGTGACCAGCACGCCCAGCCCGGTGCGCCACCCGCGGCCGACCGTGGCGGCGACGATCGAGACGCCGGCGCCCAGCAGCACGATCGACCAGCTCACCGCGTCGCGCGCCGCGCCGTCGGTCAGCGGATAGGCGATGGCGGTGAGCACGACGGCGCCGGCGAGCACCCAGGGCAGCACGCGCGCCCGAAAGGCTCCGGTCCGGACAGCCGGTGCCGCCACGCTGGTCATCGCCGGCGGAGCCCGCGCAGTCGCCGTCCGAGCTCGGCCCGGGCGCGGGCGGCCGCCGTCCGGTCGGCGAGCACCACGCGCGCCGCGGTCCGGCCGGAGTTGCCCGAGACCCCGCCGCCGGGGTGCGTGGAGGCGCCGGTCAGGTAGAGCCCCGCCAGCCCGGGGACACGGTGGCCGGACAGTGCTGGCGTCGGCCGGAAGGCGAACATGCTGGCCAGCCCCATCTCCACGTGCATGACGTTGCCACGGGGCAGGGACAGTTCCCGCTCCAGCTGCAGCGGGGTCTGCACGTACAGCTGCTGTACCGAGGCGGCGAAGCCAGGTGCGTACCGGTCGACGGCGGCGATCAGCTGCCGCGCGGCCGGTTCGGCCAGCGCGTCCCAGTCACCCCCGTCGGCGAGGGTGTACGGATACCACTGCCCCCAGACGGTGACCACGTGCTGACCGGCGGGGGCGAGTGTCGGATCGCTCGCGCTGAAGGACATGGCCAGCGGCACCGGCTCCCGCGGCAGTTCGCCGGCCTGCCAGTCGCCGTGCGCGCGGGCCAGCTGCGCCCGGTCGGTGCACAGCAGTTGCAGTCCATGTAACGCCTCGTCGCCGACCGCGCCCGGATAGGCCGGCAGCGCGTCGGTCAGCGCCCGCACGACCAGGCCGAAGCCATTGCCCACCGGCGGGTCGGCATCGGCCAGCGCGGGGGGTGCGTCGTCCCCGGCCAGCGCCCGGGTGGCCAGCAGGTGGCAGGCGGCCACCACGATCGGCGCGGGAATCCGCCGTCCGGAGACGGTCTGCACGCCGACGACCCGGCGCTCCCCGGGAGGGCCCTCGACGAGCAGTCGCGCAGCGCCGTCGCCCAGGGTGACCCGGCCGCCGTCGGCGGCCAGTCGCGCGGCCAGCGCCTGGGTCAACCCGCCGGACCCACCGACCGGGTGGCCGGGCGGAACGTCGTGCAGCAGCGCGACCCAGCCGACCATCGCCGCCGTGCCGGGCTCAGACATCGGCGGCCCCGACTGGGCGCCGAACCAGGCCAGCGCGGCCTTGAGCCGCTCACTGGTGAACCAGCGGTCGAGCAGTGCGTCGCCGGAGCCGAGGAAGTCGGTGGCGATCTCGCCGCCGGGGGTTCGGGGCTGCCCGCGCCGGGGTGCGCCGACCGGCCAGAGGTGCCGGACCAGCCGGGCCGGGCTGGGCCGGTCGCCGAAGGCCCGGACGACGGCGGCGCTGCGGGGGCCCCAGACCTGGACGAACCGCCGGTAGGCCGCGGCGTCGGCCGGACCGCAGGCAGCCTCGATCGAGGCGCAGGTGGCGTCCAGGTCGACGGAGAAGACCAGCGGCCGGCCGGCCGGTCCCGGATGACCCGGCGTGGGTGCGGGGGCGAAGCCCCAGGGATCGCAGTCGAGGTAGCGCAGGCCGTACCGCTCGAGTTCGAGCTCCTCGACGACCCCGCTGTGCCGGATGATCACGTGCGCGCTGGAGCCGCGGTCGACCCGCACGCCCGGCCAGCGCTCGACGGTGGAGACCGCGCCGCCGAGCACCTCGTCGGACTCCACGACCTCCACCCGCAGCCCGGCCCGGGCCAGGTGGCAGGCGGCGACCAGCCCGTTGTGCCCGGCGCCGACGACGACGGCGTCGACGGCGGTGGGCCCCATGACGGTGATCAGTCCCTCGGCGACGGTGGGCGGAGCGGCAGCCGGACGCCGAGGATGGCGAAGGGGCGGGCATCGCCGGGGAAGTGGTAGCCGCGGGCCAGGTCGACGAAGCCGTCAGCGCGGTAGAGCCGGAACGCCTTGGTGTCGGTGTCCGGGGTGCTCAGCAGCGCGGCCGGCTGGTCGAGGTCCTCCAGCAGGGCGTGCAGCAACTGGCGGCCCAGGCCCCGGCTCTGCTGGTCGGGGAGCACATGCAGCTCACACACCTCGAAGGCGCCGGGCAGCCACTGCTTGACGGTGCGCCGGTCCAGCGCCTGGCGGACCTGGTCGTGCCACCACTGACCGGAGGCGACCAGATAGCCGTAGCCGAATCCGACCAGCCGTTCGCCGCCCTCCGGGGTCTCGACGAACGCGCCGACGGCGCGAAAACCCTCCCGCTCGGTGTGCTGGATCGCGTAGCCGTACCGGCCGGCGACGACGGAGTCGCCGTAGCCCATCGCCGCGCCGTAGATGGCCAGCACCTCGTGCAGGTGGTCACGCATCCAGGGGGTCGGCAGGCTGGTGACCCGGGTCGCCGGTGCCGTGCCGGTCATCGGGCAGCCACCTGCGGCTCGTCCACCGGCGGGCCGACCGGGCCCGGACCGACCTCGGCCGGGGTGCCGGCGGTCAGGCGCAGCAGCTCGTCGTAGGTGGTGGGGAAGACGGCGTGCGGATGGCCTGCGGCGGCCCACACCCGCTCGTGGCGGACCAGCTCGACGTCGACCAGTGTGCCGATCGGCGCCGGATGGCCGATCGGTGCGACCCCGCCGATGGCCTGGCCGGTGTGCCGGCGGACGAAGTCGGGAGTCGCCCGAGTGATCCGGGCGACACCCAGCAGCGCGGCGACTGCGGCCTCGTCGACCCGGTGGGCGCCGCTGGCGAGGACGAGGAGGGGCTCGCCGTCGACGTCGAAGACCAGGCTGTTGGCGATGGCGCCCACCGCGACGCCGAGCTGCGCGGCGGCCGTGGCGGCGGTGCGGGCGCTGTCGGGGAGCTCGCGCACCTGGCCGGGAGCGCCGGCCGCACGCAGCAGTCGCGTGACCTCGGCGACCCTGGGGTGTTCCGACGGGGGCATGCCCGGATCCTTCCACCGGCACTGGGCGCGTGCCGCACCCGGTTCACCTGCCCGCTTGCGGGACTGCTGCTCCTACTCCGCCGGAGCCAGCTGCACGCCCACCGATCGCGCTCCTGCCCGCAGTCGCTGGTCCCACACTGCGAACAGGGTGTCGGCGGCGCCGACGGCGAGCAGGCTGGCCAGGTGCACCGCATCGGCGCCGCGCAGCGCGTGTCGGCCGGCCAGCAGCCCGGCGTGCGCGGTAACGGGTGCGGTCAGCTCGACGGTCCTGATCGCCGCCCAGTACTCCTCCCAGGCCGCTTCGGCACGATCCTGATCGGCCGGCTCCAGACGATGGGCACGCCCCGCGGCGGCCAGTGCGGCACGTACTTCGGGATAGGCGAGTCGGCTGGACACCGCGGCATCGCAACCGTCCCACAGCGCGGCGGCGAGGTCGCTGCCGTCCTCCTCGACGAGGAGCTTGACGAAGGCGCTGCTGTCGAAATAGACGATGGCCACAGCGGTCAGCGGCGCTCGTCGCTCACCAGCTCAGCCACCGGGCCCTGCGCGTGCACACGGTCGGCACCTCGCGCAGTGGGGCGACCAGCCCGGGGCGGTCTGCTCAAAACTCCACGCTGCACGAGCTGATCGAGCAGCGGCGCAGTGTCGACCGGCACCAGTCGTGCCACCGGCGTGCCACGGTCGGTGACGACCACCTCCTCGCCCGCCCGGGCTCGCTCGATCCAGCTCGACAGGTCTGCACGCAAAACGCTGACGGCTACATCCATGGGGTAAATGTACAACTCGAGAACTCGCATCCGTACGTGGCGTTCCCATGGTGGGCATGGTCCGTCGACACGAGCCTTCCTATGCGCGGAGGGAGTCGCCCTCGACTCGCGATGAGACGTCCAATGGCGGGAGGGGGGAGTGGCATCGCCTTGAAATCCTCGGTCCATTCAGTCACTGCACCGACACGGTCCCTGGACACGCCCTCTGCGCTTGACGCCCGGATAGCACTCCGGTCTACTTCTCGGTGTTCGAACACCTGTTCGAACACCGGCGACCCTGTCGCCGGCCCGGGCGCCGCCTTGTGCGCTTCCCCGCCGGGCCGGCCCGGGGGCGCGCGGTGGGGCGAGAGAGTTGCGGAGTCTGTCATGAGCCGAGTGCTCGTCGGGGCCGGTGGCCACGTCGGTGAAGAGGTGCAGGTCGAGCAGGGGCCGCACGGGCCGGCCCAGTTCTGGCGCGGGCAGGGCCGCTACGTCGTAGGGGAACTGCTCGACTCCTGGGTGGAGACCGCACCCTGGTGGCAGCCGGGTGAGGGCGCCGGCCGCGGCGGGGCGTCCGCCGAGCTGGTGGCCACCCGGCAGGTGTGGCGGGTCGAGGCCGTCCGGGCCGGCCGGTCGCGGATGAGTTTCGCCGGGGTGTTCGACCTGTCCTGGGAGCCGACGGGCAACCAGTGGCTGCTCGTGCGGGTGCACGACTGATGGCCGCCGCTCTGTCCCTCGCCCCCGACCAGCTGCCGTTGCTCCCGCCGCTGTCGCCGGCCGCCGCTCAGTTGCTCGGGCAGGCGCACCGTGGGCTCACCGAGGCCGCCGCCAGCCGCGACGCCGGCTGGCGTTACGCGACCGCCCACCTGGCCGCGCTGCGCGGCGCCGCCGCGGTGCTCGCCACCCGGACCGGGCCGGAGACCGGCCGTCGCCGGCCACGCAGTGCCTGGGTGCTCATCAGCCAGGTCGCTCCCGAGCTGGGGGAGTGGGCAGCCTTCTTCGCCGCCGGTGCGGCCAAGCGCGCCGCCGCCGAGGCCGGGCTGTCCTCCGCCGTCACCGAGCGGGAGGCCGACGACCTGGTCCGCGACGTGGGCACCTTCCTCCGGGTCGTGGAGTCGACGATCAGCCGGCCCACGCCCGAGCCGCCGGCCGGGCGCCTGCGGTCGGTGGGCCAGCCGGGCACCGGACGCCGTTCGTCGGGCACGGGAAGGGCATGAGCGACCCGTTCGTCCACCTGCACGTTGCTTCCGGCTACTCGATGCGCTACGGCGCCAACCACCCCGCCGACCTGGTCGCCCGGGCCGCCGAGCACGGCATGGGGACGCTGGCGCTCACCGACCGCGACGGTCTCTACGGCGCGGTGAAGTTCGCCCTGGCCTGCCGGTCGGCAGGCATCCGGCCACTGTTCGGCGTCGACCTGGTCGTCGACCCGGTCGCCGGTGGCGAGCCGGGCGACCCGGCCGCCGGGCCGGGCGCCGGCGCGCGGCGTCCAGGTGGTCACGTCCTCTCGGCCGCTGCCGCCCGGGGGCGGGCCGACCACCCTGCCGGCCGCCGGTCCCCGGCCAGGGGCGGGGCCAGCGTCGACCCGCGGCTACCGCGGGTCACCTTCCTGGCCCGCGACGGCGCCGGCTGGGCGTCGCTGTGCCGGCTGACCAGCGCCACCCATCTCGGGGGCACCCGCGGGGAACCGGTCAGCTCGCTGACCGTCGCCGGCGCGCACGCCCCCGGGCTGCTGGCGGTGCTGGGCCCGGACTCCTCCGTGGGCCGGGCGCTCGCCGCCGGCCGCGCCGACCTGGCGCACGCCCGGCTGGCGTCCTGGCGGGCGGTGTTCGGCCCCGGTGCGCTGGTGCTGGAGGTCGTGCACCACCGCGGGCAGGGCGACCGCTCCCGGGCGCAGGCGATGCTGCGGCTGGCCGCCGAGGCCGGGGTGCCGGCGGTGCTCACCAACGCGGTGCGCTACGTCGACGCCCTCGACGCCCCCACCGCCGACGTGCTGGACGCCGCCCGCCGGCTGGTGCCGCTCGGGCAGCGGCACGTCGACCGGCGCACCGCCGAGGGCTATCTGAAGTCGGGCAAGGAGATGGCCACCCTCGCCGAGGAGCTCACCGGTCCCGACCGGGACGCCGCACAGCAGTTGCTGACCACCACCGCGCGGGTCGCCGAGCAGTGCGCCGTCGACATCCGCGCCGACCTGGGCATCGGCACGGTGCGCTACCCCGAGCTCGACGTGGTCACCACCGCGGCCGAGCAGGGCATGGGGCCCTCGGCGGTGCTGCGGGCCCGCTGCGAGGCCGGCTTCGGCCGCCGGGGGATGGTGCCCTCGGCCGCGGTGCGCGAACGGCTGGAGGAGGAGTTGGCGGTGATCGACCAGCTCGGCTACCCCTCCTACTTCCTCACCGTCGCCGACGTGGTCGGCCTGATCAAAGAGCTGCGGGTGCGGGCGGCGGCCCGTGGCTCGGGCGCCGGCAGCCTGGTCACCTACCTGCTGGGCATCTCCGACGTCGACCCGATCCGGTACGGCCTGCTGATGGAGCGCTTCCTCTCCCCACTGCGCCACCAGCTGCCAGACATCGACATCGACGTGGAGTCCGCCCGGCGGATGGAGGTCTACGACGCGGTGATCGCCCGCTTCGGGGCCCACCGGGTCAGCTGCATCTCGATGATGGACACCTATCGGGTGCGGCACGCGATCCGTGACGTCGGCGCCGCGCTCGGGCTGCCGGCCGGCGAGGTCGACACGGTGGCCAAGGCGTTCCCGCACATCCGGGCCAATCAGGTGCACGCCGCGCTGCGCGACCTGCCGGAGCTGCGGGCCAGCCGGCTGGGCTCCAAGCGAAGTGGCGGTAGTGGTGATCTGGACCTGCTCTTCGACCTGGTCGCCCGGCTCGACGGCCTGCCCCGGCACATCGCCCTGCACCCGTGCGGGGTGCTGCTGTCCGACGCCACGCTGCTGGACCGCACCCCGGTCGAGAGCAGCTACCTCGGCTATCCGATGAGCCAGTTCGACAAGGACGACGTCGAGGAGTTGGGGCTGCTCAAGCTGGACCTGCTGGGCATCCGGATGCAGTCGGCGATCGCGCACGCCATGGACGAGGTGGCCCGGGTCGACGGGGAGCAGGTCGACATCGACGCCGTTCCGCGCGACGACCCGACGACCTTCGAGCTGATCCGCAGCACCCGGACCCTCGGCATGTTCCAGATCGAGTCACCCGGGCAGCGGGAGCTGGTCGGCAAGTTCGGTCCACAGACGTTCGAGGACCTCATCGTCGACATCTCGCTGTTCCGGCCCGGGCCGGTCAAGAGCGACATGGTCACCCCGTTCCTGATGGCCCGGAACGGCTGGCGGGCGCCGGTCTATCCGCACCCGGCGCTGCAGCCGGCGCTGGAGCAGACCGCCGGCGTGGTCGTCTTCCACGAGCAGGTGCTGCAGATCGTGTCGGTGATGACCGACTGCAGCCTGGCCGAGGCCGACGAGGTGCGCCGGGCGCTGGGGGAGAAGGACGCCCATCCGGAGGTGCGGGCCTGGTTCCTGCCCCGGGCTCTGGACAACGGCTTCGCACCTGCGGTGGCCCTGCAGGTGTGGGAGGTGCTGGTCGCCTTCGGCTCGTTCGGCTTCTGCAAGGCCCACGCCGCGGCCTTCGCGCTGCCCACCTACCAGTCGGCCTGGTTGAAGACCCACCACACTGCGGCGTTCCTGGCCGGCGTGCTCACCCACGACCCCGGGATGTACCCCAAGCGGCTGATCCTCGACGACGCCCGCAACTTCGGGGTCCGGGTGCTGGGTCTGGACGTCAACGCCTCCACCGGCACCTACCGGCTGGAGCGGGTGGAGGAGCCGGCCGAGGAGGAGCCCGGCGCGCCGGGTCCTCGGCCGGCGTGGATGCCGCCGGCGATGCCCGACCCGGGCCGGTACGGCATCCGGCTGTCGCTGGCCGACGTCAAGGGCATCACGGATGAGGAGGTGGCGCGCATCACCGACGGGCGGCCCTACCGCTCGCTGGCCGACTTCTGGCAGCGGGCCCGGGTATCCCGGCCGGTGGTGGAGCGGCTGGTGCTGGCCGGGGGGTTCGACTCGGTCTACGGCTTCGAGGTGCGCGACAGCGAGGGCGGGCGGCCGGCCCGGCGCCGGGAGCAGCTGACCCGCCGCGACCTGCTCCTGCAGATCGGCGAGCTCGACCGGTGGAGCCGCTCCGGCGCCCGGGCTAAGAGCACCGGGCAACTGGGCCTCGACCTCTTCGCAGTCGAGGAGGCCGAGGGCGACCAGCCGGAGTTCGTCTCCAGTGGCCTCCCGGAGTTCACCGACGCCGAGCGGGTGCGGGCCGAGCTGGAGGTGCTGGGGTTGGACGCCAGCCGGCACGTGATCGAGGACTACCGGCCGTTCCTCGCTGCGCTGGGTGCCGTCCCGGCCGGTGAGCTGCTCGGCTGCCGGAGCGGGGCGGAGGTGCTGGTGGCCGGGGTGAAGGTGGCGACCCAGACCCCGCCGATCCGGTCCGGGCGCCGGGTGGTGTTCGTGACCCTGGACGACGGCACCGGGTGTGCGGACTCGACCTTCTTCGAGGACGTGCAGGGTCCCTACGCCGCGACGGTCTTCCACGGGTGGTTGCTGGTCATCCGCGGCGTGATGCGGCGCACCGGGCCGCGGGGGGTGTCGATGCGGGCGACCGGCGCCTGGGAGCTGCCGGCGCTGCACGAGGCGTGGGAGATCGGCGGCCTGGACGCGGTGGCCGAGCTGATGGCCGCGCCGGGGGCCTACACCGAGCAGGCGATCGCCGGGGCGGCTGCCTCGCACGGTCCCCGTCCGGTGGTGGTCCGGCCGGTGCTGGTACATCCGACGGGGTTCCGGATGTCGCCCTACGCCGACATCAAGCCGGCCGGCGACGACGCCAAGATCGCCCCGCGCAAGCTGTGGCACTCCAGCCCGGGCAGTTCGGGACGCTGAGCAGCGCTGAGCAGGCGCTGAGCAGGCACCGGCGGCACCGGCAGCGAGGCCGCCACCGAGCTAGGGGTAGGTCCGGCTGCAGCGTGGACGGCGTTGCTCACAGCGGCCGGACCACGTTCCCGTTCCAGATGGTGCCGGTGCCCTGGACGTGGGCCTGCAGCCCCCAGCTGGAGGTCGTGGACGTCGACCGATCCAGCTGTCTTCCACGAATCCATCGGACGCGACGGTCTCGATCAAGACGTTCCCGCGGAATCGCTGTGCGTCGATCGGCTGGCCGACCAGCCGACTCAGGTGCTCGACCGACCCGGTGGTGAGCACGTGCACTGGGGACTCGTCGCGGTGACGAATGTCCGACTCGCGGCGCAGCTGCACCGGTCGACCCACAGCCGCACTCATCAGTCGGTCGGTTGCAGCATCCCCCGCCCCGGTGGCTGGTCCCTGAGGGAACACCACCAACGGCTCACGCTGTCCATCGAGATGGGCTCGATACCTGCAGCAGCCCATCGACGCGGCGGAATCGACGGGTGGTCTCGCCGCTCACGATGCCACCGTCGGCGGTGTAGACAGCCCAGGCACGGTCAGCGGCGAGACCGCGTTCGCCGACCTCGACCTTCGGAAGGACCTCGCCGAGCATCGACTTGACCGGATGGTGGGCGAGCATGGACACCCGGCCGACCAGCACGTCCGCGAACTACCTGTCGACGTCGCCTGCGGTCTGCACCGTGCCGTCCCCGATGGCGGCGGCGCTGGTCGCGGGCTGTTCCATGCGAGGTGACCCGCCCCGCCCGCCACTAGGCTCCGCGGGGTGCCATCACCTGAGCCCGCCGCCGGCGCGCAGTCCCCTGCCCGGACCGCGGCGATCTGGGCCGCGCTGTCCCCGGTGGTCGACGCCGGCACTCCGCTGCGGGTGCTGGACGTGGGCGGTGGCAGCGGCATGTTCGCCGTCCCGCTGGCCCAGCTCGGGCACGACGTCACCGTCATCGACCCCAGCGCCGACGCCCTGGCCACGCTGCACCGCCGGGCCGACACCGCCGGCGTGGGCAGCCGGGTCCGCGGCGTGCAGGGCGACGGCGACCGGATGCACGCCGTCCTCGCGGCCTCCGGCCGGGCGGTGCAGGCGGGAGCGCAGGAGGCCGGGCCGGAGGGGAACTTCGACCTCGTGCTCTGCCACTCGGTGCTCGAGGTGGTCGACGACCCGGTGAGCACGCTGCGGGAGATTGCCGCCGCCCTGCGCCCCGGCGGGCAGCTGTCCATCGCCACGGCCAACCGCGCCGGTGCAGTGCTCGCCCGCGCCGTCGCCGGCCACCCCGTGGAGGCCCGGGCGCTGCTCGACGACACCGACCCCGCACCCGGCCGGTCCCGTCCGGCCCGCCGCCGGTTCAGCCCGCCGGAGCTGCTCGACCTGGTCACCGGCGCCGGGCTGCTGCCGGGGGAGTGGCGCGGCATCTCCGTCGTCGCCGATCTGCTCAGCGCCTCCTCCGGCGCCGCCCCGGCCGCCGTCCGCAACCTGGAACTCGCCCTGGCCGGCACCTCGCCCTACCGGGACGTCGCCACCGGTCTGCACGTGCTGGCCACTCGCCCGTGACGTTCCCGCCCGTCCGGCCCCGTCCCGGGTCCCGCCCTGAGCGTGCGAAGGGTGGGGAGGACGGGGTCCTTCCACTGCCCACCGACCTGGAGCGGCCGGTCTACGGGGCCGCGAACCTCGCCGACGTGCTCCCCGGCGTCGCGGCCGCCCTCGGGGTGCCGATCGCGCGCGGGGACCTCCCGGCCGACCCGCTCGACCTCACCGGCGCGCTGGCCGGCGCCCGCCGCGTCGCCGTCCTGCTCGTCGACGGGCTCGGCGCCGACCTGGTCCGGGCCCACCCGGCGCAGGCACTTGTCCTCAACCAGCTGGCCGCCCCGGCCGGGGTGCTCGGCGCCCCCTGCCCCAGCACCACCCCGGTCAGTCTCACCACCCTCGGCACCGGCCGGCCCCCCGGCGCCCACGGCGTGCTCGGCTTCGTCACCGACGTGCCCGGCGAAGACCGCACGCTCGACCACGTGCGCTGGACCGACGACCCCGACCCGTTGCAGTGGCAGGCCGTGCCCACCGTGTTCGAGCAGACCGCCGCGGCCGGGATGGCCAGCACCGTCGTCGGCCCGCACACCTTCGCCCGCTCCGGTCTGACCCGCGCGGCCTATCGCGGCGCCCACTACGCCGCCGCCTACAGCGCCGGCGACCTGGTCGCCGGTGTGCACCAGGCGCTGACCGCCGCCCCGCGGTCCCTGGTCTACGGCTACACCGCCGACCTCGACCTGACCGGCCACGTCCGCGGCGTCGACTCGCCCGCCTGGCGCAACCAGCTCGGCCTGGTCGACCGCCTGGTCGACCAGCTGGTCGCCGGCCTCCCCGACGACGGTGCGCTGCTGGTGACCGCCGACCACGGCATGCTCGACGTCCCCGAGCACACCCGCTTCGACGTCGACGACGTGCCCGAGCTGGCCGAGGGCGTCCGGGTGCTGGCCGGGGAGCCCCGCGCCCGCTACGTGCACGCCCGCCCGGGCGCCACCGACGACGTGCTCGCCACCTGGCGCGCCGCCCTCGCCCATCGGGCCTGGGTGGTCAGCCGCGAGGAGGCCATCGACAGTGGCGTGTTCGGACCGGTCGAACCCGGGCTGGCCGCGCGGATCGGGGACGTCGTCGCCCTCGCCCGGGGCAGCTGGGCGATGGTCGCCACCCAGCGGGAACCGGTCCCCTCGCGGCTCGCCGCCCACCACGGGTCGCTGACCGCGACGGAGCTGGCGATCCCGCTGCTCATGGCCCGCGGCGCCGCGCTGGGCTGACGCCGGTCAGGCGGATGTGGCCGGCTGCGCCACCCGCAGCTCCAGGGGGTGCCAGGTCCGCGAGCGCCCCGGCTGGGCTGCGGCGCAGGTCAGGTGGGCGGCCTGCTCTGACATGCGGCTCTCCACGGTGACCACGACGTCGCCGTCCGGGCCGGCCAGCGTGACCGCCCACCGCTCGACCCCGGCCGCGGGCGCGGGCAACGTCTGGACGCCGCGCGGCCGCAGGTCACCGACCGCCAGCAGCCCCAGCCGGCCGCGGGCGTGCTGCTGCGCGGCCTGAACGGGGGCGGACAGCCCGGCCCGCCCACGCAGCCACGGCAGCACGACCTGGCCCTGCTCAGTGGCGTAGACCAGCTCCTCGCCGTCGTCGGGCACCTGGCCGTAGACGTGCCCGTGCGGCAGCACCAGCACGTTGGCGGCGAACCGGTCGCCACCCAGGTGGCTGGTCTCCCAGACGTCGCCGGGGTCGGTCGGCAGCGACCGGGCCAGCGGCCGGCCGCGCACCGCACAGCAGACGTCGTGCGCGCCGTGGGTGCACACCAGGTAGGTCGGGGTCTGCGACGGCGTGCCCGCGCTGCCGTCCCAGGGGGCGTCCAGCAACTCGGCGTCGCTCGTCCGCGTCGACCACCACACCGTCTCCACCCCGGGCGTCGTGTCGGCCACCGCCCAGCGGTGGCCGGAGTCCGACAGCCGGTTCCCGGGACGGCGCACCAACTGGATCCGGACGCCGGCCTCCCGCGCCCGGGCCGCCAGCCGGGGCGCGACCTGCTGGTCGAACCGGGACTCCAGCAGCGCGTCGCGCCCCCACGGGCCGGGCTGCTCCACCAGCAGCCAGCGGTGGGCCGGGGGCGCGGTGGCGGTCGGGGAGTCACCGCGCAACAGTGCCTGCACCGAGCACCGGGACGGCTCCAGCCGGCCCACCGGACGGGACGGCGCCGTCGCGGCGTCGGCGTCCCCGCTCACCCGGGCGGACAGGCGGTGCTCCGACCCCGTCGGCTGTGCCGGGATGTCACCCACGGCCCCCATCGTGCCTGTCGCCGTCCGGCCGCGGATCGGGGGTCGCGCCGGGCACGACCGCGATCGACTCGGTGACCAGCCGGCGGCCCAGCCGCACCTGCCCCTCGGGGTTCAGACCGGGCAGGTCGCCCACCCGGAGCTCGCCGGCGGCCAGCAGCCCGGCCACGGCCGGGCGGGTCGCCGCCGGCAGCTCCAGCGAACGACGCCCGGCGATCAGGGTGACCCGGTCGCCGACGGCCTCGTGGAGCTGGAGGCGCAGCAGCGGGCGGACCTGCAGCACCGTGTCGCCGTCCAGGGCGGCGGCCGCGGCGGACTGCGCCAGCGGTGCCACCGGCTGCGGACGCACCTGGCCCCAGGTGCGGGCGCGCAGCCGGTCGGCCACGTCGGCCGGGTCGATCCGGTCCAGCCACCGGTGCAGCCCGGCCAGCACCGCGGCGACGTCCTCGGCGGCGGCGTCCGGATCGGCCAGGTCCACGCCCAGCGGCAGTGAGCCGCGCAGCTCCTCGTCCTGGGCGGCCAGGGTGCGCATCAGGTCCAGGGCGGACTCCACCGCTCCCCACCGGGTGACGGGATGGACGCCGACGGTCAGGTGGGCACTGATCCGGCCCAGCGCGACGGCGGAGTGCAGATAGCCGCGCGGGAGGTAGAGGGCGTCGCCGGGCCGCAGCACCGTGTCGATCACCGGCGGGCGCTCCGCGGCGGCGGCGACCTCGTCCGGCCGGTCGGTCCAGGGCTGGCTGCGCAGCGGGTCGGGAAGCACCGGCTCGTGGATGGTCCAGTGCTTCTCCCCGGCCACCTGCAGCACGAACACGTCATGCACGTCGTAGTGCGGGGAGAACCCGCGCGAGGACGGCGGGGTGATGTAGGCGTTGACCTGCGTGGGATGCCCGAGGTCGGCGGCGAGCTGGCCGGCGAAGTCGATCAGCGGCGGCCAGAGCCGGTGCAGGCCCTGCAGGACCACGGTGCTGCCCTCGGCGAACAGCCGGAGCACCGCGTCGGAGGAGACCTGGTCGGCGACCTCGGCACCGGCGCCCTGCGGGCTGGTGAAGCGCGAGGGGTCGACGACGGCGCCGTCCTTGGCGATGCGCAGGAACGGGGTGCGCAGCCCGCGGGTGCTCAACAGCTCGTCGACCGCGTCGAGGGTGAGCAGGTCGGTGAAGGTGCCCCTCAGTTCCGCGGCGCTGGAGAGCAACGGCCGGCGCGACCAGTGCTCCGCGGCGAAGACCTGCGGGTCGACGCGGATGCAGCGACGCAGGGCCGGGCGGGCGCCGCCCTTCGGGGAGGACGGCGCCCGGTCCTGCGTGGTCGGGCTCGTCGTCAGGCGGAACCGTCCGCGCCGCCGTCGTGCTGGCCGGCGGCACCGCTGTCGGCAGCACCCGAGTCGGCGGGGCCTTCGGTGCCGCCCTTGGCACCGCCGTCCGCACCGCCGTCGGCACCGGCGTCCGCGCCGCCGTCCGCGCCGGCGTCCGCACCGGCGTCGTGCTGGCCGGGCTTGCCCTCGCCGGCACCGGAGTCGGCCGGGCCCTCCGTGCTGGTCATGTCGTCGTCGTCGAGCGCCATGGCTTCTCCGATCGTCGTCCCTGCGGCCGCCGGACGGCGACCACCCCGGCCTGTTCTACCGCGACGACCGACTCTGCACACCTGCGGACCGCGCGCCGGTGGACGGTACCCAGCGTTTCTCGTTGTGCGCGGGGGGTAGCGCCTGCGGGTGTCGACCTCGCTGGACGCCGGTGAACAGGGCCGGGTCCAGCGCCAGGACGCCGTCTCGCGCGCGGCCTCGTCGTTCGTGGATCTCCTCGATGCCGGCTGGTCCCTCCCGCTGCCAGGCTCCGGCGCCACCCTGCAGCGGTGGCGGGCCCTCGCCGAGCTCGGAGAACGCGACCTGCCGCTGGCCCGGCTGGCCGAGGGCCACGCCGACGCCCTGGCCGTCCTGGCCGACCTGGGGTTGCCCGTCCTGCCCCCGGGCGCGCGGCTGGGCGTCTGGGCGGCCGAGCCGCCCGGTCCCGCGGTGGTCGCCACCGAGGGGTCCGGCGGCTGGCGCCTGGACGGCCCCAAGTGCTGGTGCTCCGGCGCGCGGGTGCTCACCGGGGCACTGGTGACCGCGCAGGCACCGGACGGCCGACGGCTGTCCTCGTCGACCTGACCGCCGACGGCGTGCGGCCGGACCCGGGGGTCTGGGTCAACCCGGGGATGGCCGGCAGCGACACCGCGGACGTGCAGTTCGCCGACGTCCCGGCGGTCCCGGTCGGCGGGCCGCGCGCCTACCTGGACCGTCCCGGCTTCCGGCACGGCGGGATCGGGGTTGCCGCGGTGTGGCTCGGCGGTGCCCGCGGCGTCGCCGGCACGCTCACCGACGCCGCCGCCCGGCGCGGGCCGGACCCGCTCCGCGACGCCGCCCTGGGCGCGGTCGACGTCGCCCTGCACGCCGCCGGGACGGCGTTGGAGGCAGCCGCCGCGGAGGTGGACGCCGACCCGGCGGACCGGGGCGGCCACGCGCAGCTGCGCGCCCAGCGGGTGCGGGCGCTGGTGGCCCGGACCGGCGAGGAGGTGCTCGCCGTCGTCGGCCGGGCGCTGGGTGCCGCGCCGCTGGCGCACGACCGGGCGCACGCCGAGCGGGTCGCCGACCTCACCGTCTACCTCCGGCAGCACCATGGGGAGCGGGACCTCGCGGGCCTGGGTGCCCTGGTCCGCGAGCAGGCCGCCCGGTGAGCGGGGAGGACCGGATCGCAGCGCCTGGCACCGAAGAGTCGCGCTGGGCCGACTGGTTGCCCGCCCAGGACTGGCCCCGCTGGACGCCGGACCCCTCATGGCGGGAGGTCGCCGTTTGCGCCGCCCACCCCGACGACGAGGTCCTCGGCGCCGGCGGGGTGCTGGCGGGACTGGCCGCCGCGGGCGTCTCCGTGCACCTGGTCGCGGTCACCGACGGGGAGGCCAGCCACCCGGGCAGCACCGCAGTTATCCCCACGGGGCTCGCGGAGCTGCGGGTGCTGGAGACCGACCGGGCGCTGGCGGCCCTCGGGGTCCGGGCCCGGACGACGCGGCTGGGCCTGCCGGACTCCGGGCTGGGGCGCTGCACGGCCGAGCTCGCCGCGGCGCTCGGGCCCGCGATCGTCGGGGCGGACGTTGTCCTCTCGACCTGGACCGGCACGCCCACCCCGACCACGAGGCCGTCGGCCGGGCCGCGCTGACCGCAGCCGGGGCGCACCGGCTGCCGGTATGGCAGTTCCCGGTCTGGGCCTGGCACTGGGCGGTCCCCGACGACGACCGGGTGCCCTGGGGGCGGGTGCGCGCCGTGCCGCTCACCCCCGCCGTCCGGGCGGCCAAGCGCGCCGCCGTGGACTGCTTCGGCACCCAGGTCCGGCCACTCGGCCCGCTGCCGGACGACCGGGCCGTGCTGCCGCCGGAGGTGCTGGCGCACTTCGACCGCGATTTCGAGGTGCTGCTGGACATGAGCGGGCCGGCATGAGCCTGGACGCCGGCTTCTTCGACGAGATGTACGCCGTCGCGGACGACCCCTGGTCGATGCGCACCCGCTGGTACGAACGCCGCAAGTACGACCTGTCGACGGCGGTGCTCCCACGGCGGCGCTACGGAGACGGGCTCGAGGTGGGTTGCTCGGTGGGGGAGCTGACGGCCCGGCTGGCCGGGCGCTGCGACCGGCTGACCGCCTGGGACACCAGCGCGACCGCGGTGGCCCGCGCGACGGCCCGGCTGGCGGGGCACCCCGGTGTGCGGGTGGAGCAGGCCAGCGCCCCGGCGACGCCGCTGCCGTCGGTCGACCTGCTGGTGCTCTCCGAGGTCCTCTACTACCTGGACCCCGGGGACCTGCAGACGCTGCTGGGCCAGGTGCGCACGGCGCTGCGGCCCGACGGCACCCTGCTCGCCGTGCACTGGCGGCACCCGGTGCCCGAGTACCCGCAGACCGGGGACGCCGTGCACGAGACGCTGCGCGCGGGACTGCCCTGGCCGCGGGTGGCCACCCACGAGGAGCCGGACCTGCTGCTGGACTGTTGGGTCGCGGCGCCTGCCGCCGACGTCCGGGCGGCCTCGGTCGCCGCGGCGGAGCAGCTGTGGTGACCGGGGCGGCCGGGGGGCCGGCGCGGGGGGTCGACGTCCTCGGCGTCCTGGTCCCCGCCCGCGACGAGGAGGAGCTGCTCCCCGCCTGCCTGGCCGCGCTGGCCGTCGCGGCCGCGGCGCCCGGGCTGGCCGGGGTGACCGTCGAGGTCGTGGTGGTCGCCGACGGGTGCTGCGACGGCACCGTCGACCGGGCTGCCGAGGCCGGGGCGACCGTGCTGAGCCGGAGCGCTCCCGGAGGGAATGTGGGAGCCGCCCGGGACCTCGGGGCGCGGCACCTGCTCGGCCAGGCCGCCCGCGGCCGGGTGCCCGCCGATCGGGTGTGGCTGGCCAGCACCGACGCCGACAGCCGGGTGCCCGAGAACTGGCTGGTGCTGCACCGGACCGCTGCCGAGGCCGGGGTGCAGGCGCTGTTGGGCACGGTGGCCGTTGCCGACTGGTCGGGTCATCCGCCCGGGGGGGCCGCGGAGTTCGCCCGTACCTACGACGCCTGGCGGGCCGGCGGTGTGGACGCTGTCCACCCGCACGTGCACGGGGCCAACCTCGGCGTGCGGGGAAGTGCCTATCTCGATGTCGGGGGCTTCCCGCCGGTGGGCGAGGACGAGGACCGCGCGCTGGTGACCGCCCTGGTGCGGTCGGGTGCGGGGGTGCTGCGCACCCCGGCCAGCCCGGTGCTGACCTCCAGCCGGCGGGTGGCCCGGGCGCGGGCCGGGTTCGGCCGCGACATGAGGCTGCTGGCCGTCCGGCCCGCGGCCGTCGCCCGCTAAGCTCATTCCTCGGAGTCGAACATGTGTTCGGTCGTTGGGGGGTGGGTGTGGTGTCCGAGCGGTCCGCCGGCTGCAGGGTGCTGCACGTCGACATGGACGCCTTCTTCGCCAGCGTCGAGGTCCGCCGGCACCCCGAGCTGGCCGGCACCCCGGTCATCGTGGGCGGGGCCGGCAACCGGGGGGTCGTCACCTCGGCCACCTACGAGGCGCGGCGCTACGGGGTGCACAGCGCCATGCCCACCGCCCGCGCGCTGCGGCTGTGCCCGACGGCGACCGTGCTGCCCGGGGACCTGGCCCTCTACAGCGAGGTGTCCCGCTCGGTGATGGCGCTGTTCCGGTCGATCACACCGCTGGTGGAGCCGTTGAGCCTGGACGAGGCGTTCCTCGACGTCTCCGGGTCCGGCCGCCGGCTGGGCGACCCGGTCGCGATCGGGGAGTACATCCGGGCCCGCGTCTTCGACGAGCAGGGCATCACCTGCTCGGTCGGGGTGGCCGGCACTAAGTTCGTCGCCAAGCTCGCCTCCACCCGTTCCAAGCCCGACGGCCTGCTGGTGGTGCGCCCGGCCGAGGTCATGGAGTTCCTGCACCCGCTGCCGGTGAGCGCGCTGTGGGGAGTGGGTGCCAAGACCGAGGAGGTGCTGCTGCGGCTGGGGCTGCGCACCGTCGGCGACCTGGCGCACGTGCCGGCGCGCACGCTGCAGCGGGCGGTCGGCCAGGCCGCCGGCACGCACCTGCACGAGCTGGCCTGGGGCCGCGACCCGCGCCGGGTGGTCCCCGACGAGCCGGACCGGTCGACCGGCGCGGAGGAGACCTTCGGCACCGACGTCGACGACCCCACGGTCATCCACCGCGAACTGCTGCACCTCGCGGAGCGGACGGCGGGCCGGCTGCGCTCCACCGGCCACCTGACCCGGACGGTGAGCATCAAGGTGCGTTTCGCCGATTTCACCACCATCACCCGGTCGCGCACGCTGAAGGTGCCGACCGACGTCGGCCAGGAGCTCTACGACACCGCCCGGGCGCTCTTCGACGCCCTCGGGCTGGACCGGGCGCGCATCCGGCTGGTCGGGGTCCGGGCGGAGGGGCTGGTGAAGGCCGACGCCACCGCCCGGCAGCTCGAGCTCGGTGCCCGGGAGCACGGCCGCCGGGACGCGGAGCTGGCCGCCGACCGGGCGGCGCGGCGGTTCGGTGCCGGTGCGGTGCGCCCGGCGACGTTGCTGACCCGCACGCAGGTCCCGAGGGCCGGCCGCCCGCCCGCGGCGGCGTTCCGGGAGCGCCCGGGAGACCCCGGGCAGGCCCGCGGACGGGCACCCCAGCCCGGCGGCTGACCCCGCGGCACCCCTCCGCAGGGGGAGTCGACCCCCCACCCCGGTGTGTCGGTGACCGCTCGCCTTTCGCACCCCGCAATCGGCTCGTATCCTCGGTGGCACCACGGGCGGACAGCCGCCGGTGGTTCGAGCACTGCGCAACTGGAGGTCGACGTGCCGCTCTCCGAGCACGAGCAGCGCCTGCTGGAGCAGATCGAGCGCGCCCTCGTCGACGACGATCCCAAGTTCGCCTCGACCGTGCGCACTGGTGACCGCCGGCAGAAGGCCCGCCGCAAGCTGCAGATGGGCATCGCCCTGGTCGTCGTCGGCCTCGCCGGGCTGATCGGTGGTGTGGCGGTGCCCTCGGTCCCGCTGGGAGTGGTGGGCTTCCTGCTGATGTTCGGCGGCGTGGGCCTCGGCGTTTTGAACTACAAGGCCGCCACCGGTGCGATCGAGGCCGTGCCGGCCTCCGGCACCGGCCCCCGGCCGGCCGGTCGGGGCAGCACCAAGGCCGGCAAGGCCGGCAAGGCCCGCAAGCAGCCGCTCAAGGACCGCCTCGAGGAGCGTTTCCGCCGCCGCTACGACCAGTAATCGCCCGCGACCCCCGCCGCAGCCGTCGTCCCGTCCGGGACGGCGGCCACTGTGCCGTCGGCAGGCCCGGTGTCGTCGGCAGCCCGGTGTGGGTCAGCTGCCCGGCGCGGGAACGACGTCGAACAGGGCGCTGACCGACTCACCGTCGTGGATCCGCTGCACGGCCTGGGCCAGCGCCGGGGCGATCGACAGAACGGTGAGCTTCGGGTGCGCGTCGGGCACCGGCACGGTGTTGGTGCAGACGATCTCCAGGACGTCCGGTTGCGCGCCGATGCGCTCCAGCGCGCCCGCCGAGAACAGCCCGTGGGTGCAGGCGACCCGGATGCAGCGCGCGCCGGCGTCCCGCAGCCGGTCGATCAGCTCCAGGACGGTGCTGCCCTTGGCGATCTCGTCGTCGAGCACGATGACGTCCCGGTCGGCGACCTCGCCGATCACCGCGCTGATACTCACCCGGTCGTCGGCGTAGCGCTGTTTGGCCCCGGCGGCCACCGGCACCCCCAGCCGCCGGGCGAAGGCAGCGGCCTCCTTGGCGTTGCCGAGGTCGGGGGAGACCACCGTGGTGTTCGACAGGTCCAGTGACCGGAAGTGGTCGGCGAGCTCGCGCAGCGCGTGCAGGTGGTCGACCGGCACGCTGAAGAACCCGTGCACCTGCGGCGAGTGCAGCGTCATCGCCAGCACCCGGCCGGCCCCCGCGGCCACCATCAGGTCGGCGATCAGCCGCCCGCCGATGGAGATCCGCGGAACGTCCTTCTTGTCCGAGCGCGCGTAGGCGTAGTGCGGCATCACCACGGTGATCCGCGAGGCCGAGGCGCCCCGGGCGGCGTCGATCATCAGCAGCAGCTCGACCAGGTTCTCCTGCACCGGGGTCACCAGCGGCTGCACCAGGAAGACGTCCCGCTCCCGGCAGTTGGCCTGCAGCTGCACCTCGAGACAGTCGTTGGCGAAGCGGGTCACCCGCACCGGGTGCAGCGGCACGCCGAGCTGGGCGCACATCTCCGCCGCGAGCTCGGGATGGGCGCTGCCGGCGAAGACGGCGATCTCACGCAACAGGGGCCCCACATCGTCGGCGGGCTGAGCGGTCGCCGCGAACGGTAGCGAGGTCGTCCCCGCTCAGGCCGACCGGGGACGGCGCGGGGTATGCACGGCCAGCCACTCGCCGGCCGCGGACACCGTCGACGCCGGCCACAGCGCCGTGGTCAGCCGGCGCCGGCGGGACATCGTCCGCAGCAGGCCCCGCCGCACCTCCTGCAGGGCGTCCCGGAGCTCCGGCGTCGTCCCGGCCCCCGGTGGGCCGTACACCGATCGCTCCTCGGCCAGCGCCAGCTCCCGGACGGCGGACACCGCGGCCGGCGAGGCCCCGGACATCAGCTCGGCCAGCTGCCGGGCCAGCGTGCGCGGCGTGGCGGTGCGCGGCACGGGAATGCCCAGGTCGGCGGTGGTGGACAGCAGCTCGTCCCACAGCGCGCCGGGCCGGCCGTCGGCGACCCGCTGGAAGCGCTGGCGGCGGCGCGCGGCCCACGGCACGGCGGCCAGCAGCAGGGCCAGCACGGCGAGCCCGCCGCCGGTCAGCCAGCTGGTGAGCGCGCTGCCCGGGTCCGTCGCGGGCAGGCTCAGCGGCGTGTACTGGTCGTCCCGGTTGATCTGGGCCTGCGGACCGGTCGGGACGGCCGGGGTCGTGCCGGGCACGGTGGGCTCGACAGTCGGGTCGGTGGTGGCGTCGGCCCGGGGTGCCCACGGCAGCGACACCGCCCGCCCGGCCGCCAGCGGGGTCGGGTCGAAGGTCACCCAGCCCAGTCCGGAGAACCACACCTCGACCCAGGCGTGCGCGTCGTCGGTGGTGACGGTGCGGGTGCGGCCGTTCTCGCCGTCGGCATCGGCCTGCCCCGGGGTGTATCCGAGCACCACGCGAGCCGGCACGCCCGCGGCGCGCACCAGCACGGCCATCGCGCCGGCGTACTGCTCGCAGTAGCCCCGCTTGAGGCGGAGGAAGTCGACGAGGTCATCCCCGGAGGTCCCCGGCGTCGTCGTCAGGCTGTAGGCGAACCCGTTGGCGCGGTCGGTGAGGTGGTCGTAGATGCCGAGCACCCGCTCGTAGGGCGACTGGGCGACGTTCGTCAGCTGGCCGACCAGGGCGGTGACGCTGGCGTCCAGCTGGGGCAGTTCCAGGTAGCGCCGCATGCGGTCCCCGGGCCCCAGCTCCGGCGCGGCGGCCAGCTGCTCGGCGGTGGGCCGGGGCTCCTCGGCCGATACCGACCAGGTGCGGCCGGAGGTGGTCACACCGCGACCGAAGACGGTGTCGGTGGTCGGGTCGATCCGCCAGGCGTCGTCCCCGCCCTGCACGTCGATCGACTGCGGCGCCGTCGGGGTGGGGAGGAACTGGTCATCGTGACCGATGGCGGTGAGGGTGGCGGTCACCTTCCGGGTGGACTCCCGGGCGGGAAGGGGAACCAGCGGGCCGTCCCCGGCGATGGACTCCTCCCCGTCGAGGTTGCTCATCCGCCAGCCGGCGCCGTCGTAGACGTCCAGCGCGACCGCCCGCAGGTAGCCGGGGTCCGGCACCGAGGAGGTGACCTCCAGCAGGTCCACGGGCTGGGGACGGTTGAGCTGCCCGCGCAGTTCGGCGACCGGGTCCAGGGCGGCACCGGTGCTGCTCGTGCCGTCGCCGCCCGCGCCCAGCCCGGTGGCCAGCGAGCCCTCGGCCAGCGTCGGCACCAGCACCGGCAGCAGGAGCCCGACCACCAGCGCCAGCGCCCCGGTGCGGACGGCGGCCAGCGTGCCGGTGCCCAGCGGTGCGCCGGAGCCGGCGCGGCCGCCGCCGGCCAGCCGGGTGCGCTGGTCAGCCCACAGCAGGACGCCGAACCCGACCGCCGGACCGAGGAAGGAGACCAGGGCGACGTCCCCGCTGATGGTGCTGACCGGCACGCAATAGAGGACCAGCAGCCCGATCCCGCCGAGTGCCGGCTGGCGCCCGGCCACCGCCACGAGGTCCACGGCCAGCGCGACGAGGGCGATGAACACGGTGGTCAGCGCCACCAGCCCGGTCAGCGGCAGGGCCGGGGTGGCCTGCTCGCGGATCTCGGCCATGCCGTCGGACAGCACGGTGCCCAGCTCGCCCAGGCTGGTGGGGGTCGGGACCAGGCCGGCGAACGCGTCGTCCGGGGTGAACACGACGGTCAGCAGGAAGAGCACGGCGAGCACCTGGACCACCGGCACGAGGACGCCCGACACGCCGGCCAGCCGGGCAGAGCCACCGTCGGCGGGCAGCAGCCGGGCCACGCCGGCGCGCAGCGCCGCCCCGCCCAGACCGACCACGGCGATGGCCAGGACGACGGGCGCCAGCCACGTGCGGGCGGCGAACACCGGGTCCAGGGCCAGGGCGCCCAGCGCGACGGCGACCGTGGCGGCCACCGCCGTCCCGGTCCGGCCACCCACGGTGCCCTCCAGCGGGGTGGTCCCGGTCATGCCGGCACCTGAGCGCCCGTCCAGCGGGCGGCGCCCGGGGTGCCGGCCGCGGCCAGCTGGCTCCACGCATCGTCCACAGTCTGGTCCGGCCGGGCGAGGAGGACCTGCCAGCCGGCCCCCCGCAGCAACCGCACGGCGGCGTCGGACCGTTCCACGACCTCGGCCCGCGCGCTGGCGCTGAGCGGCCGGCGCCCGCGCAGCGCCCCGGCGGCCAGCCAGCTCGCCGGGTCGGTCACCACGGCGACGTCGCTGCCGGGCCCGGAACGGGCACGGATCAGCGCGGCGACGTCGTCCGGGCCGACCAGCCCGAGCAGGCAGACCGCCGGGCCGTCGACGGCCGACCGGCGCAGTGCCTCCACGGCGAGGTCCAGGCTGCCCAGCCGGGAGGGGCTCAGCTCGGCGAGCCGGTCGAGCAGCTCGGCGGTGCCCAGCGCACCCCCGGAACCGGGCCCGCTGAGGTCGCCGGTGTCGGCCACCACGCGCAGGCCTGCGCCGCGGCGCAGCAGATGAGTGCCGATGCTGGCCGCCGCCTCCACGATCCACTCCAGGGTGTCGGTCGGGGGCGCCGGGTCGCCGGCCGGGCCGGCGACGCTGCCGCCGGTTAGGTGGGCGGTCCCGCGGGTGTCCACCAGCAGAGTGGCCGCCGACCGCCAGGGGCGCTCCTCCAGCCGGACCATCAGCTCCCCGGTCCGGGCGGTGGCCCGCCAGTGCACCATCCGCAGGTCGTCGCCGTGCCGGTACTCCCGGGTACTCACGTCGTCCTCGCCGTGGACGGCGATCGACCGGCGCGCGCCCTTCCCGCCGTTCCCACCACCGCCGGCCAGCCCGCCGGACCCCGACAGCGGGCGCACCCGGGGCACCACCAGCAGCGCGGCGGTGTCGCTGCCGGCGGCGGTGCGCAGCACCAGGCCGAACGGGTCGACCAGACGCAGTCGCAGCGGGCCGAGCGGGAACCGGCCGCGCCGGCCACCGTGCAACTGGTAGCGCAGCGCGGCGGTGGCGCCGCTGGACAACCGCTCCACCACGAACCGCGGACGGCGGCCGAGCTCGGTCGGCAGCTGCTCGGTCAGCTCCCACAGCCCGCCGGCCCGCCGGTCGGTGTTGGTCACCTCGAGCAGCACCTCGGCGTCGCCGCCCCGGGGCAGTCGCGAGGGGCTGACCGTCCGGCGGGAGGCCAGCCGGAAGCGCTGCCGGGCCACCCCGACCGCCGACAGGACCGGCAGGGCGAGCACGAAGAGGGCGAACTGGACCAGGGCGCGCTCACCGAGCAGCGCACCGAGCAGGCACAGCGTCACGCCTCCGGCGACCAGGCAGCGGCCGCGCAGGGTCAGGGACGAGGCGGCGTCCGCCAGCCGGCTGCGGGTCACGTCGGCTCAGCGCCCGCGGGGAACCGGCACGGCGGCCAGCAGGTCGGTCACGACCCGCTGGGCATCCCGGCGGGCCAGCGCGGCGTCCGGGGTGAGCAGCAGCCGGTGGGCGAGCACCGGCACCGCCATCGCCTGGACGTCGTCGGGCAGCACGTGGTCACGGCCGGCCAGCGCGGCGGCGGCGCGGGCGGCGCGCAGCAGCTGCAGCCCGGCGCGCGGGGAGGCGCCCAGGCGCAGGTCGGGGGAGTGGCGGGAGGCCTCGACCAGCGAGACGATGTAGCGGCGCAGCGGCTCGGCGACGTGCAGCAACCCGACCGCCGCGACCAGCGCCCGAACGGTGGCGGCGTCCGCGACGGGGGTGAGGTCGGTCAGCGGGTCGGAGGTGGCCCGCTCGTCGAGCATGGCCAGCTCGGCGTCGCGGTCGGGGTAGCCCATGGAGACCCGGGCGGTGAACCGGTCCCGCTGGGCCTCGGGGAGGGGATAGGTGCCCTCCATCTCCAGCGGGTTCTGCGTCGCCAGCACCATGAACGGCCGGGCCAGCTCGTAGGTGACCCCGTCGACGGTGACCTGCCGCTCTTCCATGCACTCCAGCAGTGCGGACTGGGTCTTGGGAGAGGCCCGGTTGATCTCGTCGGCCACGACCAGGTTGGCGAAGACGGCGCCGGGCTTGAACTCGAAGGCGCGGGTCTCCTGGTCGTAGACGGCCACGCCGGTGACGTCGCTGGGGAGCAGGTCCGGGGTGAACTGGATCCGCCGCACGGTGCCGTCGATGGACCGGGCGAGCGCCTTGGCCAGCGTCGTCTTGCCGACGCCGGGGACGTCCTCGATCAGCAGGTGTCCCTCGGCCAGCAGCACCACCAGTGCCAGCCGGACGACGTCGGGCTTGCCCTGGACGACGCGGCTGATCGACGCGGCGATCCGGGCGCCCTCCGCGGCTACGTCGAGATGGGTGGGATCGAGGGCCGCGGGATCGAGCTCCGTCGCGCCTCGTCCGGACTGCAGCTCTGCCGTCCCGTCGGTCACGCGACCACGGTACGTGGCGGAAGTGCCCTGGCGGGGGCCTCGCGGGACGGCGTGGGGCCGTAGCCGCGGGAGACGGGTCGGCGGGGCCGGCCGGGGGCTGCCGGGCAGATCGGTGGGGCGCGGAGAGGGACAGGGGGCGACACGGGTCAGAGTGGTGTCCAGTGGGGGCCAGTGGGTTAATGTGTCGCCCAATGGGGAGGCGGGGTCCACTCGGGGGCCCAGCACGACCACGGGAGGACCGATGCAGGAGGTGAACCGGTGTTCGTCGGCAGCTACGTGTTGCGGCTCGACGAGAAGGGCCGGCTCGCCCTCCCGGTCCGCTACCGCGAGCTCGTGGCCGACGGCATGGTGATCAAGAAGGGTCAGGAACGCTGCGTCTACGGGCTGACCATGGCCCGGGTCGCCGAGCAGAGCGCCGCCCTCAAGGCCATGGCCCCCGCCGACACCAACGCCGCCCGCATGCACTCCCGGATGAGCTTCGGCTCGATGGTGGAGATCGAGGCCGACAAGACCGGCCGCATCACCATCCCCGCCGGCCTGCGGGAGTACGCCGGCCTGGACCGCGACGTGGTCGTGGTCGGCGTCGACACCCGATTCGAGATCTGGGACGCACCGAGCTGGGACGCCTACGTCGCCGAGCAGGAAGCCGTCTTCGCGGCCATGGAGAGCGAGGGGATGCCGACCCTGTCCTGAGCCGCCCGCCCCTCCGACCGCCCCACCCCGCCCCACCTCCCGTCCGAGCCGACTTCCCTGCGGCTCGACCGGACCCCGCACCGAGCCGGCTTCCCTCCAGCTCGGCGCACTCGCACCACCCGCTCCGAGCCGGCTTCCCTCCAGCTCGGCGCACTGGCACCACCGCCCCCGTGAGCGGGGCTCCTCCTGGTACCGCTTCCCCGGCGCCAGGCGGGCCCCGCCCGGGTGGGACAGGGCGCTTCCGCTCCACCGCACCACCACCCGCGCTCCACTCCGGCCCGCCCGCACCACTGGCCCCACCCTCAGCCCCCGCCCAGCCCCGGCGAACCACCGGAGAGGAGACGTCGATGAGCCCCGAGCCCACTGGGCCCGCGGTGCACGTCCCCGTCCTCCTCGACCGGGTCACCGAGCTGCTCGGCCCCGCGCTGCAGGCCGACGGCGCCGTCCTCGTCGACGCGACCCTCGGGCTGGCCGGCCACTCCCTGGCCCTGCTCACCGCCCACCCCGGCCTGCGCCTGATCGGCCTGGACCGCGATCCCGACGCCCGCGCGGAGGCCGCCGCCCGGATCGAGACCGCCGGCTTGACCGACCGGGTCACTCTCGTCCCCGCCGTCTTCGACGAGCTGCCCGACGTGCTGGCCGACCACGGCGTCGACGAGGTGCAGGGGGTCCTGTTCGACCTCGGCGTCTCCTCCCTCCAGCTGGACCGCCCCTCCCGCGGGTTCAGCTACTCCACCGACGCCCCGCTGGACATGCGGATGGACCCCAGCGGCCCGCGCACCGCCGCCGACGTGGTGAACACCTACTCCCGCGGCCAGCTCACCCGGGTGCTCAAGGTCTACGGCGAGGAGCGGTTCGCCGGCCGGATCGCCGCCGCCATCGAGCGCGAACGGGCCCGCGAGCCGTTCACCGGCACCGCCCGGCTGGCCGAGCTGGTCCGCGACTCCATCCCGGCCGCCACCCGGCGCACCGGCGGGCACCCCGCCAAGCGCGCGTTCCAGGCGCTGCGCATCGAGGTCAACGACGAACTCGGCGTGCTCACCCGCGCGCTCCCGGCCGCCATCGACGCACTCGCCGTCGGTGGCCGGGTCGTGGTCATCACCTTCCATTCCCTCGAGGACCGCATCGTGAAGCAGACGCTCGTCGCCGAGGCCACCGACCGCACCCCCCCGGAGATGCCCGTGCCCATGCCCGAGCACGCCCCCGTCCTCCGGATGCTCACCCGCGGCGGTGAGGCACCCAGTGAGGCCGAGACCGCCCGCAACCCGCGCGCCGCCTCGGCCCGGGTCCGCGCAGCCGAGCGCATCCGGCGGGCGGCATGACCCGGTCGGCACGGGCGGAGGGCCCCCGGACGGCGGCCGCCCGGACGACCAGCCCGCGGACCGGCAGCACCCGGACGGCGAGCTCCCGCACGGTCAGCCCTCGCACGGCCAGCGCCCGCACGGCCAGCGCCCGCACGGCCAGCTCCCGCACGGCCAGCTCAGGCACGGTGAGCCCCCGGCCCACCCCGCCCCCCACCGGCCGACCGACCGCGGACACCGGCCCCCTGCAGGTCTCCCACGCCCTGCGTCTGTCCCGGCCGCCGTCCTCGCCGACCCGACGGAGCGGCCAGGTGCACAGCCGTCCGCAGCTGCGCCTGGTGCCGCCGGTGCGCACGCCTGCCCGGACCCGCCGTACCGCGACCGGGTCGCGCCGCGCGCCGTTCGTCGTCCTCGTGGTCGGCCTGCTGGTCGTCACCACGCTGGCGCTGCTGCTGCTCAACACCGCCATCGCGGTGGACTCCCTGGACGCCACCCAGCAGCGGGCGGCCAACGCCGAGCAGGCCCAGCAGGTCGCCGAACTCGAGCGCCAGGTCGTCGACGGCAACACCGCCGCCGCGCTGGCCCGGGCGGCCGCCGTCGCCGGCCTGGTGCCCGCCGGTGCCGCGGCCCATCTGGTGCTCGGCCCGGACGGGGAGTCCGCCGTGCGCGGCACCGCCGCGCCTGCCCCCGCGCCCCCCGCCGCGCCGGCCTCCGCCGCCTTACCCGCCCCGGTGCCCGCACCGGTGACGCCGACGCCGACGTCCGGGGGCTGACCCGTGCCCGACGACGGACGCACGCTCGGTCCGCGGCGCAGCTCCACCGGCCGGGCCAGCGGGCCGGTCGGCCGAGGGGGCGGCGTGCGGTCCCGCCGGTCCTCGCCGGTCGGCGCGCCTCCCGGCCGTCCCGGGCGGGGCAGGCGAGGCTCGGCTCCCGTGACGGCCGCGCGCGAGCAGCGCAACCGCTGGGGTCTGCTCTTTCTGATCACCCTGCTGGTCGTCGTGGTGGCCAAGCTCGTTGTACTGCAGGGCGTCGACGGCGCCGCCTACGCGCAAGCCGCCGAGGACGCCCGGATGCGCACGTTCCCGATCACCGCCGTCCGCGGGGAGATCACCGACCGCACGGGTCACGTGCTGGCCTACTCCGTCGACGCCGAGCGGGTCGTCGCCGACCCCGCCGTGGTGACCGACCCGGCGCGCACCGCGCTGGCGCTGACCACGCTGCTGGACGTGCCCGCCTCCGAGCTCACCGAGAAGCTCTCCCGCGACGGTCGCTACGTCGTGCTCGCCCGCCGGATCCCCACCGACGTCACCGACCGCATCCGGGCGCTGCCGGCCACCACCCGGGCCGGGCTCTCCTTCGAGCAGGACCCGGCGCGTCTCTATCCGGCCGGCGCGGTCGGCGGGCAGGTGGTCGGCTTCGTCGGCGCGGAGGGCACCGGCCTGGCCGGCATCGAGCAGACCTTCTCAGACCAGCTCGCGGGCACCGACGGGGAGGAGCGCGTCGAGGTCGACGGCCGCGGCAACCCGATCCCGTCGGGCATCGACGACACCACCCCGGCCACCGACGGCGCCACGGTCGCCCTCACCCTCGACGAGGACCTGCAGTTCGTCGTGCAGCAGCGGCTGGACGCCGCGTGCGCCGACGGCGCCACCAGTTCGGCCTCCGCGGTGGTGCTCGACGTGCACACCGGAGAGGTCGCCGCCATGGCCTCCTGTCCCGGCTACGACCCGGGCCACTACAACGAGACCGACCCCGACCTGCTCGGCAACCGAGCCGTCTCCGACGTCTACGAGCCCGGCTCGGTGATGAAGGCGGTGACCCTCTCCGCGGCGATCGAGGAGGGCAAGGCCGAGCCGGACACGGTGCTGCAGGTCCCCGGGCACATCCAGGCCGGCGACACGGTCGTCACCGACGCGCACGACCACGCCCCGATCGGCTTCACCGTCACCGGCATCCTGGCCAAGTCCAGCAACGTCGGGGCGATCATGCTCGCCCGGGAGATCGGCGACCAGAAGCTCGAGCAGTACCTGCGGGCCTTCGGCATCGGTTCGGAGACCGGCATCGAGCTGCCCGGTGAGAGCGGGGGCATCCTGCAGGACTCGGCGGACTGGACGAAGAGCCGGGCGGGGAACATCCCGATCGGCCAGGGCGTCTCGGTGACCACCCTGCAGATGGCGTCGGTGTACCAGACCCTGGCCAACGGCGGGGTGCGCATCCCGCCGCGGGTGATCAGCTCGGTCACCGCCGCCGATGGCACGGTCACCGACACCGCACGCCCGGAGGGCATCCGGGTGGTCAGCGAGTCCACCGCGGACAAGCTGACCTACATGCTCGAGGCCGTCGTCGGCAAGGGTGGCACCGCACCGTTGGGCGAGGTCGACGGCTTCCGGGTCGTCGGCAAGACCGGCACGGCGCAGCGGGCCAACCCCGACTGCAGCTGCTACGCCGGCGGCGGCTACTTCACCACCTTCGTCGGCTACGCCCCCGCCGACGACCCGCAGTACGTGGTGGCCGTGGACCTGGAACGACCGACCAGCTCGGCCGAAGGCGGCCAGGTCGCCGCGCCGGTGTTCGCCGACGTGATGCGGTACGCCCTGACTGCCGGCGGGGTCGTGCCCTCCGGATCGCCGCGACCGGACTTCACCCTCACCGTCCCCTGACCAGGAAAGGCGTTCGGTGCAGCCGGGGCATGGCGCTCTCGGGGCGCAGCCCGTCGCCGGTAGATTGGACACTCGTGAGTCCGACCGCCTCCGGGCCGGTCCCCCGGCCTGCGGGGACCCGCCCGCTCTCCCTCGCCGACCTGAGCGACCTCATCGGCGACCCCGTGGCCGGCGAGCCCGGCACCGCGGTGACCGGTGTGACCCTCGCTTCGAACGACGTCGTTCCCGGTGACCTGTACGCGGCGCTGCCCGGTGCCCGGACCCACGGCGCCCGCTACGCCGCGGACGCCGCGTCGCGTGGGGCGGTCGCCGTGCTCACCGACCCCGCGGGCGAGGAACTGGCCCGCGCCACCGGGCTGGCCGTGTGCGTCGTCGCCGACCCCCGCGGGCTGCTGGGCAGCGTCGCGGCCCTGGTGTACGGCTCACCCAGCGAGCACCTGGCCGTCCTGGGCATCACCGGCACCAACGGCAAGACGACGACGGCCTTCCTGGTCGAGGCCGGCCTGGCCGCGGCCGGCTGGCCCAGCGGCCTCATCGGCACCGTGCAGGCGCGCACCCGCGGCCGGGATGCACACGGTGGCCCCGTCACCACCGCCTTCCCCAGCGTCCGCACCACCCCGGAGGCGCCGGATCTGCACGCCCTGCTCGCCACGATGGTCGGCTCCGGCGTGCGCGCGGTGGTCATGGAGGTCTCCAGCCACGCCCTCGTCCAGGGCCGGGTCGGCGGGGTCCGCTTCGCCGCCGCCGGGTTCACCAACCTCTCCCGCGACCACCTGGACTTCCACGGCGACGTGGAGAGCTACTTCCGGGCCAAGGCACTGCTCTTCGACGGGCGGGCCGCCGTCGAGGTGGTCGACGTCGACGACCCGGCCGGCCGCCGTCTGATGAGCCCGGGCACGGTTACCGTCTCCACCGCCGGCGCGACCGACGCCGACTGGTCGGCCACCGACGTGGCCGCCCTCCCCGCCGGCGGGTCGACGTTCACGCTGCACGGCCCCGGCGGGCGCAGCTGGCCGGCGCGGCTGCGGCTGCCCGGGGGCTTCAATGTGGCCAACGCGGTACTGGCCGTCGCTCTGCTGGACGCCATCGGAGTGCCGGTCGAGGACGCGGTGGCCGGGCTCTCCCAGACCGTCGTCCCGGGTCGGATGGAGCCGGTGGACGCCGGCCAGCCGTTCATGGCCGTCGTCGACTACGCGCACACCCCCGACGCGGTCGCCACCGCCCTGGCTGCGCTGCGCGTTGCCACCCCCGGCCGGCTGCTGACCGTGCTGGGCTGCGGCGGTGACCGGGACGCCGGCAAGCGCCCGGGGATGGGCGCCGCGGCGGCCGCCGGCAGCGACCTGCTCGTCGTCACCGACGACAACCCCCGATCCGAGGACCCGGCGGAGATCCGCCGGGCCATGCTCACCGGTGTGCAGGACCTCCCTGCCGACCGCCGGGCCGAGGTGCTCGAGATCGGCGACCGGCGCGCCGCGCTGGCCGCCGCCGTGCGGGCGGCCCGGGCAGGGGACACCCTGCTGGTGGCCGGCAAGGGCCACGAGACCGGACAGGAGGTCGGGGACCGCGTGCTGCCCTTCGACGACCGCGCCGTGCTGCGCGAGGTGCTGGCCGAGCTGGCCGCCGACCCCGAGGTGACCGGGTGATCGCCCTGGACCTCGACGAGCTGGCCGCCGCGGTCGGCGGTGAGCTCGTGCTGCCCCCAGGCAGGGACACCCCGGGGGCCGTGAGCGGTTCCGTCACGGTCGACTCCCGCGCCGTGGGCGCCGGTGACCTGTTCGTCGCGCTGCCCGGCGAGCGGGCGGACGGCGCCGACTTCGTGCCGGCCGCGGCCGCCGCCGGCGCGGCGGCCGCGCTGACCACCCGGCCGGACCCGTTGCTGGCCTGCGTGGTCGTCGCCGACCCGGTGTACGCCCTGGGCCGGCTGGCCGCCGCCGTGCACGAGCGGCTGGTCACCGCCGGCCTGCTCACCGTCGGCATTACCGGCTCCTCGGGCAAGACCTCCACCAAGGACCTGCTGGGCCAGGTGCTGGCCGCCGCCGGCCCCACGGTTAGCCCACAGGGCTCCTTCAACAACGACATCGGCCTGCCGCTGACGGTGCTCACCGCCGACACGCGGACCCGCTTCCTGGTGCTGGAGATGGGCTCGCGCGGGCCGGGGCACATCGCCCGGCTCTGCGCCATCGCCCGCCCGCAGGTCGGAGTGGTCCTCAACGTGGGCTCGGCGCACCTCGGGGAGTTCGGCAGCGCCGAGGTCATCGCCGCCAGCAAGGGCGAGCTGGTCGAGGCGCTGCCCGCCGGGGGCACCGCCGTCCTCAACGCCGACGACCCGCGGGTCGCCGGCATGGCCCCGCGCACCCGCGCCCGGGTGGTTACCACCGGCGTGACGACGACGACCGCCGACGTGCGTGCCCTCGACGTCGAGCTCGACGAGGCCGCCCGAGCCCGGTTCACCCTGGCCGCGGCGGGGGAGGAGCACCCGGTGACGCTGCAGGTCGTGGGCGCCCATCAGGTCGCCAACGCGCTGTCCGCGGCCGCCGCGGCGCTGGCCGCCGGCCTGGCACCGGCCCAGGTCGCCGAGGCGCTGTCGGCCGCCGGTCCGCGCAGCCGCTGGCGGATGGAGGTGACCCGCCGGGCCGACGGCGTCACCGTGGTCAACGACGCCTACAACGCCAATCCGGAGTCCATGGGCGCCGCGCTGGCAGCGCTGGCCGGCCTGGCCGGGCAGCGGCGGATCGCGGTCCTCGGCGCGATGGGGGAGCTGGGCCCCGGGGCGGACGCCGCCCACGCCAAACTCGGCCGCGACGCCGTCCGGGCGGGGGTCGACGTGCTGGTCTCGGTCGGTCCGGACGCCATCGGCGTGCACACCGGTGCGCTGGCCGAGGGGTCGGCCGACGGTGGTGCGGACGCCGGTCACGACCTCGGCCGGGCGGTGCACGTCGCCGACCGCGCCGCGGCCGGCCGGCTGCTCGCCGGGCTGCTCGCACCCGGGGACGTCGTGCTCGTCAAGGCTTCCCGGTCCTATGGTCTGGAGCTGCTGGCCGCGCAACTGGTGGACCCAGACCTGCTCGCCGACGGCACCACCGGCAGCACCGGGAAGGGAACTGCGTGAAGTCGGTCCTGATCGCGGCCACGTTCGCCCTGGTCATCTCCATCCTGCTCACCCCGCTGGCGATCAAGACCTTCCGGCGGCGCGGCTTCGGTCAGGAGATCCGGGACGACGGGCCGGAGAGCCACCTGTCCAAGAAGGGGACGCCCACGATGGGCGGCACCGTGATGGTGCTGGCCACCGTCGGCGGGTACCTGATCGCCCACCTCTTCCTGCTCAACCAGACCGGGCGCGGGGTCACCGCCACGGGCCTGCTGCTGCTGTTCCTGCTGATCGGGTTGGGCACCGTCGGCTTCCTCGACGACTACCTGAAGATCCGGTACCGCCGCAGCCTGGGCCTGAACAAGACCGCGAAGCTGGTCGGCCAGCTCGTCATCGGCGTCGCGTTCGCCGTCCTCGCGCTGTGGGCCAAGGACGACGACGGCGTGCCCGTGGCCTCCGCGGCGGTCTCCTTCGTCCGGGACATCGCGCCGCTGACCCTGCCGGTCGTCGTGTTCGCCGTGCTGGCCTACCTGTTCATCGCCGGCTTCTCCAACGCGGTGAATCTGACCGACGGGCTGGACGGGCTGGCGGCCGGCTGCTCGGCGATGGTCTTCGCCTCCTACGTGATCATCTCGTTCTGGCAGTTCGGCCACGACTGCAGCACCGCGCTGGTCGACGGTTGCTACACCGTCCGCAACCCGCTGGACGTCACTCTGGTCGCCGCCGCCGCGATGGGCGCGTGCCTGGGCTTCCTGTGGTGGAACACCTCCCCGGCCCGGATCTTCATGGGCGACACCGGCTCCCTCGCCCTGGGCGGGCTGATGGCCGGGCTGGCGATCGTGACCCGTACCGAGCTGCTGCTGGTGGTCCTCGGCGGGCTGTTCGTGGCGGTCACCCTGTCGGTGGTCATCCAGGTGGCGTTCTTCCGGGCCACCCGACGCCGGGTGTTCCGGATGGCGCCGCTGCACCACCACTTCGAGCTCGCCGGCTGGGCGGAGAGCACGGTCATCGTGCGGTTCTGGCTGGTCACCGGCATGGCGGTGGCCTTCGGGATAGGGCTGTTCTACTCCGACTGGCTGGACTTCGCCGGCCTCTAGGCAGCCGGCCGGCCCGATCCGCAGAAATGGCCATTTCTGCGGACCGGTCGTTCATCACTGGCGCGACACGCCCCGTCGGTCCAGCGCGCGGCGCCCCGCAGCGGCGACCATGGGGCTGTGGTGACGGATGGGGAGCACGTGCTGAGAAGGGTCCGCGCTGCCGCCGTCCACCAGGGGACCGGCCGGTGACCGCCGGGACCCGTCAGCGCCCCGTCCGTGAGCGCGCCGCCCGGGAGGGCATCGTGCGGCGGCGCAACGCCGGGGCGGACGACGAGCCGGGGAGCCTCGCGGCGTTCGGCCTGCGGCTGCGCGGGCCGGCCTGGCTCGACGGGCCGATGACGACCTCGAACCTGGTGCTCGGATCGGCCGGCATGCTGCTGGCGATCGGGCTGATCATGGTCTTCTCCGCCTCCGCCATCGAGGCGGCCACGGCCGGCCAGCCGGCCTGGCTGCCCGGGGTGCGCCAGATCGCCTTCGCGGTTTTCGGCCTGATCGGCATGCTCGCCGCCATGCACCTGCCGGTGGGCCGGGTCCGCCGGCACTCCGGCCACGCCATGCTCGTCGTCGTCGCCCTGCTGGTGCTCGTGCTGGTGCCCGGATTGGGGCTCAGGCTCAACGGCTCGCGGGCCTGGTTCGACCTGGGCGTCACGAACTTCCAGCCCTCGGAGGTCGGGAAGCTGGTGTTCGCGCTGTGGGGCGCGCACGTGATCGCGACCCGCGATCGGTACCTGACCACCAAATCGCTGCTCGTGCCGGTGCTGCCGGTCTTCGGGGTGTTCTCCCTGCTGCTGCTCGCCGAACCGGACATGGGCGCGGTGGTGAGCCTGGGCCTGGTGCTGGCCGGGCTGGTGTGGGCCGGCGGGCTGTCCCGGCGCTGGATCGGTGCCGCCGTCCTGGGCACGGTGGCCGTCGTGTTCCTGATGGTGAACGCCGCCGACTACCGGATGGCCCGGTTCACCTCCTTCCTCGATCCGTGCGCCGACGCCTCCGACGGCGGTTATCAGGCCTGTCACGGGCTGTACGCACTGGCCACCGGCGGCTTCTGGGGCGTCGGGCTGGGCAACAGCGCGATGAAGTGGAACCTGCTGCCGCACGCCGAGTCCGACTACATCTTCGCGATCATCGGCGAGGAGCTGGGCCTGGTCGGCTGCGTCGTGGTGGTCGGCCTGTACGGGATCCTCGCCTACGCCGGGTTCCGCATCGCCCGCCGCTCGACCGACCGGTTCATCCAGCTGGCCAGCGTCGCGATCACCGTCTGGCTGATCGGCCAGGCCGCCATGAACATGGGCTACGTCGTGGGGCTGCTGCCGGTCACCGGCGTCCAGCTGCCCTTGATCTCCGCCGGTGGCACGTCGCTGGTGCTCACCCTGTTCATCGTCGGGCTGTTGGCCCGGTTCGCCCGATCCGAGCCCGACGCGATCGCCCACCAACGCGCCCAGCGCCGAGGCCCGCTGACCCGGCTGCTGATGCCGGTGCCCGCGGCCGCCGTGGACGCGCTGCCGGGCCGCCGCCGGAAGGTGCGCCGTCCCCACCCGGACGAGCGGCCGGCCCGGGACGACGGCCGGACCGTGACCCGGGTGCCGCCCCGGCGCCCTGCGGCGGCCGCAGGCTCCCCACGGGCACCGCAGCGACCGGCCCCGCGGCCGTCCGGGCGCGACCAGTCCACCACCCCGCCCGAGCAGGCCTCCCGCCGCGACCGGCAGACTGCCCGCGGCCGGCTCCCTGCCGGTGACCGCCCGCCGCCCCGCAACCGGCCGCCCGTGCCCGGTGAACCGCCCGCCGTCCGCGGGCGACCGGCAGCCCGGTCCCATCCTCCGAGAACCGAACGGCCAGGACGTCCGCAGTGACCCACCCCCAGCCCGCCCCCGGGCCGACCGGCCCGGGGCGCCCGCTGTCCGTCGTCCTCGCCGGAGGCGGCACCGGCGGGCACATCGAGCCGATGCTCGCCCTCGCCGACGCCCTCACCCGCCGGACCGGTGCCCCCGGCGGCACGCCGCGGGTCACCTGCCTGGGCACCGCCCGCGGCATGGAGACCCGGCTGGTGCCGGCCCGCGGCTATGACCTGCGGCTGATCCCACCGGTGCCGCTGCCCCGCAGGCCCACGCCGGACCTGCTCCGGGTGCCCGGCCGGGTGCGCCGGTCGGTCGCCGAGACCCGCGCACTGCTGCGCGAGCTGGACGCCGACGTCGTGGTCGGCTTCGGCGGCTACGTCGCGCTGCCGGCGTACCTGGCCGCCTGGCGCAACTCCGTCCCGGTGGTCGTGCACGAGCAGAACGCGCTGCCCGGGCTGGCCAACCGGGTGGGTGCGCGGTTCGCCGCCCGGGTGGCGGTGACCGTGCCGGGCACCCCGCTGCGCGGCGCCGAGCACGTGGGCATGCCACTGCGGCCCCAGCTGACCTCGCTGGACCGGGCCGGGCTCCGCGCGGAGGCGCGGACGCACTTCGGCCTGGGCGCCGCCCGCCCGACGCTGCTCGTCTTCGGCGGCTCGCAGGGCGCGGCGTCGCTCAACCGGGCCGCCGTCGGCGCGGCCGACGCGCTGACCGCGGCCGGCGTCGCGGTGCTGCACGCCCGCGGCCCCAAGAACACCGACGTGACGGTGCCGGCCCGCGCCCCGGGCAAGGCGCCGTACGTGGTCGTCGACTACCTGGAACGGATGGACCTCGCCTACGCCGCGGCCGATCTGGCGCTGTGCCGGTCGGGGGCGGTCACCGTGGCGGAGTTGTCCGCCGTGGGGCTGCCCGGGGTCTTCGTGCCGCTGCCGATCGGCAACGGCGAGCAGCGGCGCAACGCCCAGCCGCTGGTGGCGGCCGGCGGAGGACTGCTGGTCGAGGACGCCGAGCTGTCGCCGTCCTGGATCGCCGAGCACGTCGTCCCGCTGGTGACCGACCCGGCCGCACTGGCCGGCTACGCCGCGCACGCCAAGGCGGCCGGGTCACCGGACGCCGACGAGCGGCTGGCGGACATCGTGCTCCAGGCGGCACAGCGGTGAGCGCCGCGGACGTCGCCGCCTGGCGCGACCCGATCCCCTCGTTGGCCGAGCTCGGCGCCGTGCACTTCGTCGGCATCGGTGGAGCCGGCATGAGCGGCATCGCCCGGATCCTGCTCGCCCGCGGGGTGACCGTCTCCGGCAGCGACCGGCGGGAGACGCCCACGCTGCGGGCGCTGGCCGCCCTCGGCGCCCGCGTCGCGGTGGGCCACGAAGCGGCGAACCTGGGGGCCGCGGACACCGTGGTGGTCTCCACCGCCATCCGCCCGGACAACCCGGAGCTGGCCACCGCCCGCGAGCGGGGGCTGCGGGTCCTGCCGCGGGCCGTCGCGCTCGCCGCGGTGATGGCCGGCCGGCGCAGCGTCGCGGTGGCCGGCACGCACGGCAAGACCTCCACGACCTCGATGCTCACCGTCGCGGTGCAGGCCTGCGGTGTCGACCCGTCGTTCGCGATCGGCGGGGACCTCAACGAGTCCGGCTCGAACGCCCACGAGGGGGAGGGCGACGTCTTCGTCGCCGAGGCCGACGAGAGTGACCGCTCCTTCCTGCTGCTGGCCCCGTTCGGGGCGATCGTCACCAACGTCGAGGCCGACCACCTGGACAACTACGGCGACCTCGCCGCGGTCGAGGCCGCGTTCGACATCTTCATGGGCACGGTCGACGCCGGCGGCTTCGTCGTCCTGTGCGCTGACGACCCCGGCGCCGGCCGGCTGCGCGGTGCGCCGACGGCGGCGGCGCGGGTACGGACCTACGGCCTGAGCGCGGACGCCGACCTGCAGCTGTCGGACCTGGAGGTCGGGCGCGACGGGACGCGGTACACCGCAGTGCTGGACGGCGAGCCCCTCGGGCCGGTGCAGATCCAGCTGCCGGGGGCCCACATGGCCCTCAACAGCGCCGCCGCGCTGCTGGCCGGCCTGGAGCTCGGCCTGCCGGCCGCCGGCCTGCTGGCCGGCCTGGCCCGCTTCGGCGGCGTCCACCGCCGGTTCGAGCTCAAGGGCACCGCGGCCGGCGTCCGCGTCTACGACGACTACGCGCACCACCCCACCGAGGTCAGCGCTCAGCTGCGGGCCGCCCGGGCGGTCGTTGGCGAGGGGCGGCTGGTGGTGGCCTTCCAGCCGCACCTGTACAGCCGGACCGCCGAGTTCGCCGCCGGCTTCGGGGAGGCCCTCGGGCTGGCCGACGAGGTGGTGGTGATGGACGTCTACGGCGCCCGGGAGGATCCGGTGCCGGGCGTGACCGGGGCGCTGGTCGCCGACGCCGTCCCGCTGCCGCCGGGGCAGGTGCTGTTCGAGCCGTCCTGGTCCGCCGCCGCGCCGGCGCTGGCCGCGCGGGCCAGATCGGGCGATCTGGTCCTGACCATGGGCGCCGGGGACGTGTCGATGGTCGGCCCCGAGGTGCTCGCCGCGCTGAGCTCGCCGGCGGGACCCGAGGGGGACGGCGCGGAGGTCGGGCTCCGGTGAGTCGGGCGGCGACCACCCGCGACCGCACCCGCTCGCCCCGTGGGAGGGGGAAGGCCGGCCCGGGCGGCGCCGCGGTCACCTCACTGCGCAGCCGGCGCCGCCGGGCCGGCCGCCGCGCCGACCCGCGTCGCCGGTTGCTCACCGTCGCCGCGGTGCTGGTGGTCGTGCTGGCGGCCGGCGCCTGGGTGCTGCTGGCCAGCCCGCTGCTGGCCGTTCGCACCGTGCAGATCGACGGCGCCGGCTCGTTGACCGACGACCAGGTCGAGCAGGCCGCCGGGATCGAGGCCGGGACGCCGCTGGTGCGGGTGGACACCGCGACCGCCGCGGCCCGGGTCGCCCAGCTGCCCCAGGTGGCCTCGGTCGAAGTGACCCGCGGCTGGCCGCAGACCGTGGTGGTCACCCTGGTCGAACGGGTCGCGGTCGCCGTCGTCGACCAGGCCGGCACCCGCTCGCTGGTCGACCGCGAAGGAGTGCTGTTCGACACGATCACCGGCGGCGCTCCCGCCGACGTCGTCCCGCTGACCGTGCCCCGCCCAGGCCCCGACGATCCGACCACCGCCGCCGCGCTGGGCGCGGTGGTGGCGTTGCCCGCCGACGTCCGCCGGGAGGTCACCGGGGTCACCGCCGGCTCGCCGGACGACGTGACGCTGACCCTGACCGACGGCCGCACCGTGCTGTGGGGGAGCGCCGAGGCCACCCCGCGCAAGGCCCGGGTCCTGGCCGCCCTGCTGGACCAGATCGACGCCGGGACCCTGGACGAGGCGGACACGCTGGACGTGAGCACACCGGACGCCGTCGTCCTCAGGTGAAGCCTCTCCGAAGTGCCTCGCCTCGGCTCCGCCGAGCGTATGGACGTTCCGCCCGACCGAGGTGCGGGATGCTCCGCATGCCGCACCGGTCGACCGGGCTCGGCGCAGCCGAGGCCTGGCACTCCCGGTGACAGAGTCACGGGGTGGATCAGCAACGGATCAGCCGCTTCCCGCTCGTCGCCGCCGCCGACCTGCCGGCGGACCTCCAGGCGCGTTTCGCCGAGGTCGCCGACGCCAGTGGCTTCCTGCCCAACGTCTTCGCCGCGCTGGCCTGGCGCCCGGCCGAGGCGCGGGCGTTCTTCGCGCTGCACGACGCGCTGATGGACAAGGACACCCCGGGCCTGAGCCAGGCCGACCGGGAGGTGGTCGTGGTGGCCACCAGCGCGGCCAACGACTGCCTCTACTGCGTGGTGGCCCACGGTGCGCTGGTGCGGATCCGGGCGCGGGACCGGTACCTGGCCGACCAGGTGGCCGTCGACTGGCGCAAGGCCCCGGTGTCCGAGCGGCTGGCCGCCGTCCTCGAGGTGGCCATGCGTCTGGCGCTGGAGCCCGCGACGGTGGCTGAGCCCGACCTGGCCGCACTGCGCGCCCAGGGGCTCACCGAGGACGACGTGTGGGACGTCGGGGCGATCGTGTCGCTGTTCGCGCTGTCCAACCGGCTGGTGCACTGGGCCGCCGTGCCGCCGAACGAGGAGTTCTATGTGATGGGGCGCGTGCCGCGGAGCTGAGCCGCGAGCAACAGCACACCGCGCCGCCGCGCACCGGATCCGACACGCCCGGGTAGAAATTGACCTTTCCGGCGTTGTGGTCGGGCGCGTCCTACGCGGTCGGCAGGTCTGGACCCGGGCATGAGACGGTAGGCAGGCAAGTCGTCACGAACCGTGAGTCAGATGTGACAGATGCGCTGGACGAGTTCCGTGTGATCCGTCCAGCCGGACACGCCGAGCCCCGGAGGGTGCTTGCTGGCCCGGTCGGACCCACCTAACTTCGTCCACATCGCCGAAGTTGACATAACTATAAGGCTCAACCTGAGGATGAGGGTCCAGTTGGGGAGTGCAGCATGACACCTCCGCACAACTACCTTGCGGTCATCAAGGTCGTCGGCATCGGCGGCGGCGGGGTGAACGCGGTCAATCGCATGATCGAGGTCGGCCTCAAGGGGGTCGAGTTCATCGCGATCAACACCGACGCACAGGCACTGCTGATGAGCGACGCCGACGTCAAGCTCGACGTCGGCCGTGAGCTCACGCGGGGCCTGGGCGCCGGCGCCCAGCCCGATGTTGGCCGGCAGGCCGCCGAGGACCACCGCGAGGAGATCGAAGAGGTGCTCAAGGGCGCCGACATGGTCTTCGTGACGGCCGGTGAAGGAGGTGGCACCGGAACCGGCGGCGCCCCCGTGGTCGCCTCGATCGCCCGCAAGCTGGGCGCGCTGACCATCGGCGTGGTCACCCGTCCGTTCTCCTTCGAGGGGAAGCGGCGGGCGGTCCAGGCCGAGTCCGGCATCGAGGAACTGCGCAACGAGTGCGACACGCTGATCGTCATCCCGAACGACCGGCTGCTGCAGCTGGGCGACCGGAACGTCAGCGTGATGGACGCCTTCCGCACCGCCGACCAGGTGCTGCTGTCCGGTGTCCAGGGCATCACCGATCTGATCACCACGCCCGGCCTGATCAACCTGGACTTCGCCGACGTCAAGTCGGTCATGTCCGGGGCGGGCTCGGCGCTGATGGGCATCGGCAGTGCCCGCGGGGACAACCGCGCGCTGCTGGCCGCCGAGCAGGCGATCGCCAGCCCGCTGCTGGAGGCCTCGATGGAGGGCGCCCACGGCGTCCTGCTGTCGATTTCCGGCGGGTCGGACCTGGGCCTGTTCGAGATCAACGAGGCCGCCTCGCTGGTTTCCGACGCCGCCCACCCGGACGCGAACATCATCTTCGGCGCGGTGATCGACGATGCGCTCGGCGACGAGGTGCGGGTGACCGTCATCGCCGCCGGCTTCGACAGCGGCAAGCCGGCCAACCGGCGAGACGGGCACGCGAGCGCGGTGACGGCCGCGGCGCCGGCTGCCCCGGTCGCGGCAACCCCCGCGCCGCCGGCGCGCCCGGCGATGCCGGCCCAGACCGGCGAACGGCTGGTCAGCCAGCCCGAGTCGCGGCCCGCGCCTGCGCAGGCCCCAGCACCGGCGCCCACGGCACCTCGGCCCGGTCAGCCCGGCGCGCAGGGCGGTGGCATCACCGTGCCGCCGCTCCCGCCGATCCCGGGGAACGGCAGCCGCCGTCCGCTGGCGTCGGAGGACTTCGAGGAGGAGCTGGACATTCCCGAGTTCCTCCGCAGTCAGTGAAGAAGGCCTGCTCCGCCCCACCGCTCGCAAGCTCGCAGCGGGTCCCGGGAGCAGGCCGCTCCGGCACGTCACCTTGCTCGGGGCGGCCCCCGGGACAGGGCCGTAGGTGGTGAGTGCAGGTCCGGCCGCCCCGCAGGCGGTGCGACCCCGACGGGTCGTCACCGACCGACGGGGCGGCCATTCTGCGTCCCCGTACGACTCCTTCAACCTCGGCGACCACGTCGGTGACGACCCGGCGGCGGTCGCGGCCAACCGGGGCCGGCTGGCCCAGGAGATCGGCGTGCCCGGGGCCTCGCTGGTCTGGATGACCCAGGTGCACGGCACCGGGGTGGCCATAATCGAGGACGCCGGGGAGAACCCGGTGGTCGACGTGGACGCGCTGGTCACGGCCACGCCGGGGCTGGTGCTGTGCGTGCTGGTGGCCGACTGCGTGCCGGTGCTGCTGGCCGATCCGGTCGCCGGCGTGGTGGCCGCGGTGCACGCCGGCCGGGAGGGCGTGCGGCGGGGCGTCGTCCCGGCGGCGCTCGCGGCGATGACCCGGCTGGGCGCCCGCCCCGCGAACGTCGAAGCGCTGCTCGGCCCGGCCGTCTGCGGCGCCGACTACGAGGTGCCGCAGGCTCTGCAGGCCGAAGTGGCCGGGGTCGCGCCGGCCAGCGCGGTGCGCACCCGGACGGGCACGCGGGGCCTGGACCTGCGGGCCGGCATCGCCGAGGTGCTGCGCGGCGCGGGCGTCGGTCAGGTCGTCCACGACCCGCGGTGCACCGTGGAGGACCGCCGGCTGTTCAGCCACCGGCGGGACGGCGTCACCGGCCGGCAGGCCGGCGCCGTCTGGCTCGAGTGAGCGGGCCGGACCCGGGCTTGGCATCATCGTCGTCCGTGGACCGGCTCGAGGAGAACCTGCGCGCCGTCCGCGAGCGCATCGCCGCCGCCGCCCGCGCCGCCGGCCGCGACCCGGCCGGCGTCCGGCTGCTCGCGGTGAGCAAGACGTGGCCCGCCGAGGACGTCGCGGCGCTCGCGGCGCTGGGCCAGCGCGAGTTCGCCGAGAACCGCGTGCAGGAGCTGACGGCCAAAGTGGCCACATTGGCCGGGGACGCGGCGACCGCGGACCTCCGATGGCACCTCGTCGGTCAGGTACAGCGCAACAAGGCCGCGGCCGCCGTCCGGCTCGATGTGGTGGTGCACTCGGTCGACCGGGTCCCGCTGGCCGAGGCGCTGGCGCGCGCCGCGCTGACCGCCGGGCGGGTGCTCGACGTCTTCGTCCAGGTGGACCTCGGCGGCCCTCCGGGCCGGGACGGCGCCCGCGGCGGAGTGCCGCCGGGGGAGGTGCCCGCGCTGGCCGACGCCGTGGCCGCCAGCGAGGGGCTGCGCCTGCGGGGCCTGATGGCCGTCGCTCCCCGGGGCGAGGACCCCGCGCCCGCGTTCGCCCGGCTGGCCGACGTGGCCGCCCGGGTGTGCGCCGACCATCCGGACGCCAGGGAGTTATCGGCAGGCATGAGCGCCGACCTGGAGGCTGCTGTGACAGCTGGTGCCACTGTGGTGCGTGTCGGAACCGCTCTGTTCGGCTCCCGCCCCCTAGCCTCCGACCGGGGCGAGTGACCACCCGTCACTCGTGCCTCACCTGTTCCACCCGATCGATGCGGCCACCCGTTCGATGCAGCACAGAGTCGACGACGAGACCAGAGGGAGACGTCCGATGGCCGGAGCCATGCGAAAGATGGGGGTCTACCTCGGCCTCGTCGAGGACGACGACGCCCGCGGCGGGTACGACCGGTACCCCGCCCGGCAGACCGACTACGACGACCGCGGCTACGACCGGTACTCCCCGGCCGGGGAGTACGACGACGCCGACGGCGACTACCCCGCCGACGGCTACGCGCCCGCGGGCTACGACGAGCCGGTCGAGCCGCTGCCCGAGCCCGAGCCGGCACCGCTCATCCGCCGTCCGGTGGCCGCGCGCTCGCTGGGGCTGGCCGCCAGCCCCGCCGCGGCGCCATCGGCCGGCACCGGGTCCACCCGGCTCGGCGGCGGGTCCGCCGCTGCCGCCGGGCTGGCCGTGCGCGAGCCGGTCGCCGTCACGCCGGCCCCCACGCCGGCCCCGCTGACCCCGAAGCCCTACCGGATCACCACGCTGCACCCGCGCACCTACAACGAGGCCCGCACCATCGGTGAGCGCTTCCGCGAGGGCCTGCCGGTGATCATGAACCTGACCGAAATGGACGACGCGGACGCGAAGCGACTGGTGGACTTCGCTGCGGGCCTGTCCTTCGGGCTGCACGGTAGTATCGAGCGCGTCACGGCCAAGGTGTTCCTGCTCAGTCCGCAGGACGTCGACGTGACGGCTGAGGACAAGGCCCGCATCCGTGAGGGCGGCTTCTTCAACCAGTCCTGAACCTGTGCGCCCCCCGAACGAGCGAGGACCGTGGCTCTCCTACTGCAGATCCTGTCATCGGTGCTGCTCGTCTTCCTGATCCTGCTGTTCGCCCGGTTCGTCATCGACTGGGTGATGGTGTTGGCGCGCAGCTGGCGTCCGCAGGGCATCGTCGCCGCCGGCCTGGAGGTCGTCTACGCGACCACCGACCCGCCGCTGAAGGCGGTGCGCAAGGTCATCCCGCCGCTGAACCTCGGGACCATCCGCCTGGATCTGGGGTTTATGGTGCTCCTGTTCGCCGTGTTCATCCTGCGTGGCCTGCTCAACAGCGCGATCGCAGTGGTATGAGCGCGTGCCCGTGCCATCCGTGCCCACCCGGAACGGGAGGGGGACCGAGGATGGTCCGCTGTCCGTCTGAGTCCGTCTCCCCGTTCCACTCGTCCGACCTGAGGTGAGCCCCATGCCACTGACGCCCGCCGACGTGCACAACGTCGTCTTCAAGAAGCCGCCGATCGGCAAGCGCGGCTATGACGAGGACGAGGTGGACGCCTTCCTCGACGTCGTGGAGGCCGAGCTCGCCCGCCTCATCGAAGAGAACAACGACCTGCGCGCCTCCGGCGACAGTGGTGCGCGCACCGACGAGCGTCCGGTCGAGTCGGCGCCGATGACTGTCGCCGCGCCGCCCCCGCCGCCGGCGGCCGCCCCCGCGGCGCCCCCGGCCCGCGAGGACGACTCCATCCGCGCCTCGCGGATGTTGTCCCTGGCCAGCGAGACGGCCGAGCGCTACGTCAACGAGGCCAAGGCCCAGGCCGACCAGATGGTCGGCAGCTCGAAGACCAACAGTGAGCGGATGCTCGCCGAGGCGCGCGCCAAGAGCGAGCAGATGGTGGGCGAGGCCAAGTCCCGCGCCGATGCCATGATCGGTGACTCCCGCACGCGCGCCGACACGATGGAGCGCGAGGCCCGGGCGAAGGCCGCGGCGCTCAATCAGGACGCCGAGCGCAAGCACGTCGAGGCGATGGGGTCGCTGGAGGAGAAGCGCGCCAGCCTGGAGCGCAAGGTCGACGAACTGCGTACCTTCGAGCGCGAGTACCGCACCCGCCTGCGGTCCTACCTCGAGTCGCACCTGCGCGACCTGGACAGCCGCGGCTCGGCCGAGCCGTCGTCCAACAGTCGGCAGAACCAGCACGTCGGCGCCTGATCGCCCGCACGCCCCGCGCCCCCGCACAGAGCCCCGCCGGGCCTGGTTCGGCGGGGCTCTGTCGTGTTCGCCGTCCGGTTGCCCCGGCGCCGCCCCGCTAGCATGCGGTTGTGATCTTGCTCGCGGCCTTCCTGCTGCTCGTCGCCGTCGGGTGCCTGGTCGTCGGGCTGGCGGAGGGGTCCACGGCACTGCAGTGGTCCTCCTTCGCGGCCAGCGCGCTGGCCGCGGTCGTGCTGGCCGCGGGGGAGGTGCGCCGGCGCCGGGCCGGGCGGCGGGGGCCGGCGGACGTTCCCACGACCACCGCGACCACCACCGGGGCCACCATCACTGCCGCGGCCGGCCCGGCAGGCCCCGTGCCGCCCGAGTCCGCAGCGCCCGAGCCAGTGCTGCCCGCGCCCCCGGCTCGAGCCGAGCCCCCGGCGGTCGCCCACGCCCCGGCCATGCATGCGCCGGCCGGCACCGGTCCGGACGGCGAGCCGCCGGTCGAGGAGGTCGAGGTCACCGACCTGCTCGTCGTCCTCGACCTCACCGACGAGGTGTTCGTCATTGACGAGCACCCGCGATACCACCTGGCCGGCTGCCCGTACCTGGCTGGCCAGCCGACCTTCCCGATGCCGATGGTCGAGGCGCGGACCGACGGGTTCACCCCGTGCGGCACCTGCGCCCCCGACCGGCATCTGGCCCGGGTGGAGAGGTCGCGCCGGTCCGGTCGCTAACCCGCCCTGTGAGGCCCCCTCCAGGGGGCCCCCGAGCCTGCGAGGGGACCCAGGAGGGGGTTCTTCCTCAGTCGCCGGCGCCGGCGCGGGCCACCCAGAACAGGGAGCCATGCGGCCCCTCGATCCCGGCGCCGTCGCCGGCCTGACCGGCGTGCACGGTGGTGGTCAGGACCTCACCCGCCAGCTGGTCGGCGCGCTCGCTGAGCGCCTGGGCCACCGCACCGTCGGCGGTCCACCACAGCTCGATCCGGTCGCTGACCGCCAGGCCCGCGTTCTTGCGGGCCTCCTGGACCAGCCGGACCACCTCGCGCATCAGGCCGGCACGCTCCAGCTCTGGGGTGAGCGTGAGGTCCAGCGCCACGGTCAGGCCACCGGCCGAGGCCACCGTCCAGCCCTCGCGCGGGGTCTCGGTGACCACCAGGTCGCCGTCCTCGAGCGGGACCGTTGCGCCGTCCACCTGCACGGTGGCGGCGCCGGCCCGGTAGGCGGCGACGAGGTCGGCGGCGTCGGCGGCGGCCACCGCGGCGGCGACAACCTGGACCTGCTTGCCCAGCCGGCGTCCGACGGCGCGGAAGTCGACCTTCGCCGACACGTCGACCAGCCCTCCGACCACCGCCGACAGCTCGGTCAGCTCGGCGACGTTGAGCTCGTCGGCGACCTCGGCGACCAGGTCCCGCGGGAGTTGCGCCCACCCGGGGGCGGCGACCAGGGCGCGGGCCAGCGGCTGCCGCGTGCGTGCTTTGGCGGCGGTGCGCGCCGAGCGGCCCAGCTCGACCAGCCGGCGGACCAGCGCCATCTGCTCGACCAGCGCGTCGTCCCGGGCCGCCGCGTCCACGGCGGGCCAGCTGGCCAGGTGCACGGAGTCGACGGCGTCGGCCGTCCCGGGTGACACCGCGGTGCTCCAGACCCGCTCGGTGACGAAGGGGGTGAAGGGGGCCATCAGCCGGGTGAGGCCGTCGAGCACCTCGTGCAGGGTGGCCATCGCTGCCGGGTCGCCGTCCCAGAACCGGCGCCGGCTGCGCCGGACGTACCAGTTGGACAGGTCGTCGACGAAGCCGGCGAGCAGCCGCCCGGCGGTCTGGGTGTCGAAGGACTCCAGCGCGTCGGTCACCCCGGCGGTCACCGAGGCGAGCTCGGCCAGCGCCCAACGGTCCAGCAGCGACCGGTCCGCGCGGGCGGGCGCCGGCGTGGACTGCGGGTCCCAGCCGTTGGTCTCGGCGTACAGGGTGAAGAAGCTGGCGGTGTTCCAGTAGGTGAGCAGCACCTTGCGGACCACCTCGGACAGCGTCTCGTGGCCGACCCGGCGGGCCGACCACGGTGAGCCGCCGGCCAGCATGAACCAGCGGACGGCGTCCGCGCCGTGCCGGTCCATCAGCGGGATCGGCTCGAGGATGTTGCCCAGGTGCTTGCTCATCTTCCGGCCGTCGTCGGCCAGGATGTGGCCCAGGCACAGCACGCTCTCGTAGGAGCTGCGCTCGAAGACCAGCGTGCCGATCGCCATCAGCGTGTAGAACCAGCCGCGGGTCTGGTCGATCGCCTCGGCGATGAACTGCGCCGGGTAGGCCGCCTGGAACTCGGCCTCGTTCTCGTGCGGCGCGCCCCACTGGGCGAACGGCATCGAGCCGGAGTCGTACCAGGCGTCGATGACCTGGCGGACCCGGCGGTAGGTGCCCTCCTCCCCGGGCACCGCGAAGGTGATCTCATCGATGAACGGCCGGTGCGGGTCCAGGCCGGCGAGGTCGGTGCCGGTCAGCTCCGACAGCTCGGCCAGCGACCCGACCACCACCATCCGGCTCGGGTCGGCGTCGTTGCGCCAGATCGGCAGCGGCGTGCCCCAGTAGCGATCCCGGGACAGCGCCCAGTCGACGTTGTTGCGCAGCCAGTCGCCGTACCGGCCCCACTGGACGTTCTCCGGGTGCCAGGAGGTCTTCTCGTTCTCGGCGAGCAGCTGGTCCTTGATCGCGCTGGTGCGGATGTACCAGGAGGGCTGCGCGTAGTACATCAGCGGCGTGTGGCAGCGCCAGCAGTGCGGATAGCTGTGCTCGTAGCGCAGCTCGCGGTACAGCACCCCGCGCTCGGCGAGGTCGGCGACCAGCCGGGAGTCGGCGGACTTGAAGAAGTGGCCGCCGACCAGCGGCACCTCGGGCAGGAAGTGGCCGCTGGCGTCGATCGGGTTGACCACCGGCAGGCCGTATCCGCGGCACACGGCGAGATCGTCGGCGCCGAAGGCGGGGGACTGGTGTACCAGGCCGGTGCCGTCCGCCGTGGTCACGTAGTCGGCGAGGACGACGTAGTGCGCGTCGGTCGGCTGTCCGGACTCGTCGGTGGGGAACTCCACGAGCTCGAAGGGGCGCTGGTAGTGCACGAACTCCCAGTCCCGGCCGGAGGTGCGCGCCAGCACCTCCACGTCGGCGTCCCCGAACACCGCGCCGACCAGCGGCTCGGCGACGACCAGGATGTCCTCGCCGGACCGCACGACGGAGTAGGTGACCTCGGGGTTGACCGCGACGGCGGTGTTGGACGGCAGGGTCCAGGGGGTCGTCGTCCAGACCAGCAGGTCGGCCCGGCCGGCCCACTCGCCGCTGGTGACCGGTAGCCGGACGTACACTGACGGGTCGGTGATCGACTCGTAGCCCTGGGCGACCTCGTGGTCGGACAGACCCGTGCCGCACCGCGGGCAGTAGGGCGCCACCCGGTGGTCCTCGACCAGCAGCCCCTTGTCGAAGACCTGCTTGAGGGACCACCAGACGCTCTGGATGTAGCTGGAGTCCATGGTCCGGTACGCGGTCGACATGTCGACCCAGTAGCCCATCCGGTCGGTCAGCTCGGCGAAGGCGTCGACGTGCCGCTCCACCGACTCCCGGCACTTGGCGTTGAACTCGGCGATGCCGAACCGCTCGATGTCGGGCTTGCCGGCGAAGCCGAGCTCCTGCTCCACGGCGATCTCCACCGGCAGGCCGTGGCAGTCCCAGCCGGCCCGGCGGGGCACGTGCCAGCCCTGCATCGTCTTGAACCGGGGAAAGACGTCCTTGAAGGCACGGGCCTCGATGTGGTGGGTGCCCGGCCGGCCGTTGGCGGTCGGCGGCCCCTCGTAGAAGACCCACTGCGGCTTGTCGGCCGAGCCCTCGAGCGTGCGGGCGAAGACCTTGCCGGCCTCCCACTGCTCGAGGACCTCGTGCTCGAGGGCAGGGAGGTCGACCTGCGGGGGGAGTGCCCGGAACGGGCTCTGGTGTTCGGGCTGTGCGGCGGGGCTGCTCACGAGGTCCATCATCCCAGCCGCCGACAAGCGCGCGGTCGCCCGGATCACCTGCCCTGTGGAGGGCGCCTGTGCCGGAACCCTCACCGGGCGGGCTCACAGGTCGCTGTTGCGGCTAGCGTGGTGAGCGTGGTGAGCGTGCCCGGATCTATCACGCGCGGAACGCTCGCCCTCGCTACCTGCCTGACCCTCGCCAGCTGCGGAGGCTCTGGCCAGCCTGCTGACAGCTCGTCGCAGGACGGCGGCTCATCGGGCAGCACGATCACGATCAACGGCAATGACGCGCTGACGTGGGGCGACGGGGCGTACGGTGTCGTGCTGGCTCATGGCGCGGCGTTCGACGCGGCCAGCTGGGCGCAGCAGGCGACCGCGATCGCCGAACAGGGAGCGACGGTGATCGCGGTTGAGGACGTCAGCCCCGCGGCGATCCGGGACGCGGTCGAGCATCTTCGGGACGCCGGGATCAGCGAGGTCGCCCTGGTCGGCGGCAGCGCCGGCGCCGACGCCATCCTCGACCTCGCGAGCCGGGAGCCGGACCTCCCCGATCAGCTGATCCTCCTGTCGCCGAACGGGACGGTCGAGGGACTGGGCGAGGAACCCAAGCTCTTCATCGCCAGCGAGGACGAGGCGGTCGCCGATGTGTCCAGCGAGCTGGCCGAGTCTGCCCCGGGCGACGAGAACGAGGCGAAGATCCTGCCCGGTTCGGCTCATGCCCAGAACATCTTCGACACCGACCAGGCGGAGCCGGTCCTGGACGCGATACTCGAGCGGCTGGAGCGCTTCGCGGCACAGTGAATTCGCGGCACCCGTGAAAGAGCCTTCCGGGGCGGGCCAGCACCCCGCTGACCTACGGCGTTCCGGCGAGCCGTCAGGCTACTGGTACATGCCTGGCCGACTATGGCAGCTGAGCGAGGAAGGGATCAACCACGCCGCGGAACGACTCGGGTCGCTCGACCCACGGATGGTGGCCGCAGTGCTCGATCACCGCAGTGCTCGATCACCGCAGTGCTCGATCACCGCAGTGCTCGATCACCGCAGTGCTCGATCACCGCGGCGCGACCGTGGGGGAACGAATCGCTGCGGCGAGGACAGGGCAAGGTCGGTGCTCGCGTCCTGCGCGCCGGCGACGCCAGCGTCGGTGCAAGCATCCGGTCCAGCTGATCTGTCAGGTCATCGGGTGGCTGAGAGACCAACACTGCGGCTGGCTCGCCGTTTGCGGGTGATGTCCACGTGCTCGTGGGTGGTGGCGATGGCGGATACGAGTTCGGACAGCCGCGCCTTGGCGGCCGTGACGTTCACCCTCTGCGACCCGGTTCGAATTCCAGTCCGGTGGGGCGCGGCAATCGGTTGGTGACTCTGTTCGTGCACGTTCGTCATGGTTCCCGCGGCGGAACCGTTGGGTGCCCGGTGTGGCAGGTGATCGAGGCCTGCCCGACCACCAGCGGGCTGGGACAAGATCGTTGTTCGCCGTCAGACTCGGACGCGGAGGTGGCCTGCTCATCGTCGTCACCGGACAGGTCCCTCCCGGATATGTCCTGCTACGGGAGACTGCCCCCATGAGGGGGCGCGGGTGAACACGACGGTCACCGTGGCACTGGCCGTCGGATCCCTCGTCGTCCTCGTTGCGGCGGTCGCGCTGCGGGTGGCCGACCGGATCGGACTGCCGTCGCTGCTGCTCTACCTGGCTCTCGGCGTCGGCCTCGGCGAGGCCGGGCTCGGCGTCCAGTTCGAGGACGTCGAACTCACCCAGACCCTCGGTGTCGCTGCGCTCGTGGTCATCCTGGCCGAGGGCGGGCTCACCGCCCGCTGGAACGACGTGCGCCGGGCGATCGGCCCGGGGATCGCGCTGGCCACCGTCGGCGTCGTGGTCAGCGTGGCCGTGGTGGCCGCGGTCGCGGTGTGGCTGCTGGACTTCTCCTGGGCGTTCGCGCTGCTGCTGGGCGCCGTGGTCACCTCCACCGACGCGGCCGCCGTGTTCGCCAGCCTGCGCCGGTTGCCGCTGCCCCGGCGGATGGCCGCGGCGCTGGAGGTGGAGTCGGGGCTCAACGACGCCCCGGTCATCCTGCTGGTCCTGGTGCTCTCCGACCGGTTGACCGGCGGGGAGACCCATCCCTGGTACGTCGTGCTGGCCGAGGTGGTCGGCGAGCTGGCCGGGGGCGCGGCCATCGGCGTCGCACTGGGCTTCGGCGGCGCCTGGCTGCTGCGCCGTACGGCGCTGCCGCTGGTCGGCTTCTACCCGCTGGCCACCCTGGCGCTGTGCGTGCTGGCGTTCTCCTCGGCCTCGCTGGCCCACACGTCGGGGTTCGTGGCGGTCTACCTGTGCGGGCTGGTGCTCGGGAACTCGGCGCTGCCGCACCGGGCCGGCACCATCGGGTTCGCCGAGGGGATGGCGTCGCTGGCCCAGATCGGGCTGTTCGTGCTGCTCGGGCTGCTGGTGTCGCCGTCCCGGCTGAGCGAGGCGCTGCTGCCGGCGTTGCTGATCGGCGGGGCGCTGCTGCTGCTCGCCCGGCCGCTGTCGGTGCTGGCCAGCCTGGTGTGGTTCCGGATGCCGCTGTCCCAGCAGGCCTTCATCGCCTGGGCAGGACTGCGCGGCGCGGTGCCGATCGTGCTGGCGACCTTCCCGGTCGCCGCGCAGGTCCACGGGGCCACCCGGGTCTTCGACACCGTGTTCGTGCTCGTCGTCGTCTTCACGGTCGTGCAGGGCTGGTCGCTGCCGGCGGTGGCCCGGCTGCTCCGGATCGCCACGCCGGTCACGCCCCGGGACATCGACGTGGAATCCGCGCCGCTGGACGAGCTGGGCGCGGAGCTGATGCAGCTGCGGGTGCCGGAGACCTCCCGGCTGCACGGCGTCTACCTGCCCGAGCTCCGGCTGCCGGAGGACGCCGCCGTGGTGCTCGTCGTCCGGGCCGGCCGGCCGTTCGTGCCCGACGAGAACACCCGACTGATGCGCGGGGACCAGGCACTGCTCGTGACAGCACGGGCCTCGCGCGCCGAGGCCGAGCGCCGGCTGCGGGCGGTCAGCCGGGCCGGCCGGCTGGCCACCTGGCGGGGCGAGACGGGGCGCGCGACCGAAGTGGATTGAGCAAGTGCACTGACCACGCGGTCCGGACGACCGCTGTGGCCTGCCGGCGCGGGGGCCGGAGGTTTCCCGCTGGCCGGGCTCGCAGCAGCTCAGCGCAGCTGGGGAACGGCTGCTGGCCGCGGTGTCGTCCGGAGGACGACGAGGTGCTCAGCTCAGCCGTTGAGCTCCAGCGTGCGCATCGTCTCCTCGCGGACGTCGGCCAGCAGCACGGGCTCGGTGGAGAGCTTGTGTCCGTAGGAGGGGATGGCCTCCTGGATCAGCGGGCGCCAGGTGTCCACCCGGTCGGGGAAGCAGCGCTCGAGCAGGTTGAGCATGGCCGCGACGGCGGTGGAGGCGCCGGGGGAGGCGCCCAGCAGGCCGGCGATCGAGCCCTCGCCGCCCACGACGAGCTCGGTGCCGAACTGGAGCACGCCATGGCCGGCCGGGTCCTTCTTGATGACCTGCACGCGCTGCCCGGCGGTGATGAGTTCCCAGTCGCGCTGCTCGGCCAGCGGCACGAAGTCGGTCAGCGAGGCGTGCCGCGCCTTGCGGGACTGCAGCACCTGGCCGATCAGGTACCTGGTCAGCGGAATGTTGTCCCGGCCGACCCCCAGCATCGAGCCGAGGTTGTTCGGCCGCACGGACTTGGGCAGGTCCCAGAACGAGCCGGCCTTGAGGAATCTGGGGGAGAAACCGGCATAGGGGCCGAAGAGCAGCGACTGGTCGTTGTCGATGTTGCGCAGGTCCAGGTGCGGCACCGACATGGGCGGCGCGCCGACCGCAGCCTGGCCGTAGACCTTGGCCTGGTGGCGGGTGACCAGCTCCGGCGAGCGGGTGCGCAGGAACTGACCGCTGACCGGGAACCCGCCGAAGCCGCGGATCTCGCGGATGCCGGACCGCTGCAGCAGCGGCAGCGCGCCGCCGCCGGCGCCGACGAAGACGAAGCGGGTGCGGACGGTGCGGCGCTCGTCGGTGCGGGTGTCGCGGGCGGTGACCGTCCAGCGGCCGTCGCGCTCGCGCCGTAGGTCCTCGACCCGGTGGTCGGTGTGCACGTGGACCCCGCGGGCGATGGCCTGGTCGAACAGCAGCCGGGTGAGAGCGCCGAAGTCGACGTCGGTGCCGGCGACCGAGCGGGTCGCCGCGGCGATCTGGGCGGGGTCGCGGCCCGCCATCATCAGCGGGATCCAGGAGTTCAGCTCCGCGGTGTCCTCGGTGTACTCCAGCCCGGCGAACAGCGGCTGGGCGGCGAGTGCCTCGTGGCGGGCGCGCATGTAGCTGCGGCCGGCCCCCCCGGTGACGAAGCTGACGTGCGGCACGGAGGTGATGAAGTCCTTGGGCGAGCCGGTCAGCCCGGCGTGCACGAGGGAGGACCAGAACTGCCGGGACAGCTGGAACTGCTCGTTGATCGTGACGGCCTTCGTGGTATCCACCCGGCCGTTGGGGCTGGCCGGCGTGTAGTTCAGCTCGCACAGGGCCGAGTGGCCGGTGCCGGCGTTGTTCCACGGGTCGGAGCTCTCCCCGGCCACCAGCGGCCCGGACTCGAAGACCGTGACGGTCCAGTCGGGGGCCACGACACCGAGCAGTGCGCTCAGGGTGGCGCTCATGATGCCGCCACCGACCAGCACTACGTCGGGGTTCGCGGAATCCTCGGTCACGATCTGCCTCCAAGCTCAGGACGTCTCGTCCCCATCGTCGTCCGAGCGTCGGGTCCCGATGCCCCAGAACGATGTGATGAGGGCCTCCCGGCCGCATGAGATGTGTCACACGATCGGCCCGGCCGACCACTGACCTGCGGTTCCGCAGGCCCACCGGTCGCCGGTGCAGTGCCTACCCAGCTCGGCGGTCGCTGACCCCTGCCCGTTCCCCGGGGCGCGTCCCCGGTGCGTTCCGGGCTGCGCCGCAGGACGGCGCGGCTATCGTCCTCGGCGACGTGGCGGTAGGCGCCGCGAGTTCGGAGGGGCGACGCTGTCCGACCAGCCCGAGCCACCGACCCCGTCGCCGGCTCCCGCCACCGGCCCCGCGCGGCGCCCGCGCACGCGGCTGCTGCTCGGCATCGCCGCCGCCGTCCTGGCTGTCGACCTGGTCAGCAAGCTGGTCGTGGTCGCCACCATCGACCGGGGTGACAACCTCCGGCTGCTCGGGGGACTGGTCTACCTCACCTACACCCGCAACACCGGCGCGGCGTTCAGCTTCGCCCAGGGCTTCACCATCGTCTTCACCCTGGTCGCGGTCGTCGTGGCCGTGGTCATCGTGCGCACCGCTCGGCGGCTGTTCTCCGTCGGGTGGGCGGTGGCGCTGGGGCTGGTCCTCGGCGGCGCCCTGGGAAATCTGGTCGACCGGGTGTTCCGGTCCCCGGGCTTCCTGCGCGGCGGCGTCGTGGACTTCATCTCCGTCTTCGGGCCCAACGGCGAGAAGTATCCGATCTTCAACCTCGCCGACTCCGCCATCGTCTGCGGCGGCGTGCTCGGCGCCCTCCTCGCCTTCCGCGGCATCGAGTTCGACGGCAGCCGCGGCCGCACGGACGACGGGCCCCGGGACGACGCCGTACCCGTCTGAGCCTGCCTCGGCCAGGGTGTCGGGGGGTGCGGTCACAATGGGCCCCGTGACCAGCAGCCTCAGCCCGGGGACCCCCGGTGAGCACCGCGCGTTGCCGGTGCCCGACGGTCTCGAGGGCCAGCGGGTCGACCAGGCGCTGTCCCGGCTGTTCGGGCTGACCCGGACCGTCGCGGCCGAGCTCGCCGATGCCGGGCTCGTGGTCGTCGACGGCCGCGCCCGCGGCAAGGGTGACCGGCTGTCCGGCGGCAGCTGGCTGGAGGTCGAGCTGCCCGCGTCTCCGGGGGAGCCCGCCGTCCCGGAGCCGGTGGCCGGGATGCACGTGGTCCACGACGACGACGACATCGTCGTGGTCGACAAGCCCGTGGGCGTGGCCGCGCACGGCAGCCCCGGCTGGAATGGCCCGACCGTCGTCGGCGGCCTGGCCGCGGCCGGCTACCGCATCTCCACCAGTGGCGCGGCCGAGCGCCAGGGCGTCGTCCACCGGCTGGACGCCGCGACCACCGGCCTGATGGTGGTGGCCAAGAGCGAGCGCGCCTACACGGTGCTCAAGGCCGCGTTCAAGGAGCGCACGGTCGACAAGGGTTACCACGCACTGGTGCAGGGCCACCCCGACCCCTCGAAGGGCACGATCGACGCCCCGATCGACCGGCACCCCAAGCACGACTGGCGCTTCGCCGTGGTCACCGGCGGCCGTCCCTCGGTGACCCACTACGAGGTGATCGAGGCCTTCCCGGCGGCCAGCCTGGTCGACGTCCACCTGGAGACCGGGCGCACCCACCAGATCCGCGTGCACTTCTCCGCGCTGCGCCACCCCTGCGTCGGCGACATGACCTACGGCGCCGACCCCACACTGGCCGCCCGCCTCGGGGTCACCCGGCAGTGGCTGCACGCCGTTCGGCTCGGCTTCGCCCACCCGGCCGACGGCCACTGGGTGGAGTTCACCAGCGAGTACCCGGTCGATCTGGCCGGCGCGCTGGCCGTGCTGCGCGCCGAGAACTGAGCCCATGACCGCGCTGGCGGAGGGCCTGGGCGGGTCGTTGCCGCAGTCGCTCGCCGACTGGGGGCCCGCGCAGCTCGCCGCGGTGGTCATCGCCGGCTACCTGGTTGTCGGGGAGCCGTTCGTCGGCCACGTCCTGCACCGGCGGTTCGAGGGCCGGCTGAAGGTCGACCCGGCCGCCCGCCAGTCGCTCTACCGCCGCCTGCTCGTGCTGGAGTGGGGCCTGGCGGTCGTGGCCCTGGTGGTGTGGCTGTCCGCGCCGGACGTCGGCGCGCCGCAGGTCGGCCTGGCCTGGCCGCGCCAGTGGCCCGGTCCCGTGACGCTGGCGGTCTGCCTCGCCCTGCTGGTGCTCGTCGTCCTGTCCACCCGTACGTTGCGCTCGGGCGCGCTGGCCGGACCCCCGCCCCCGGCCCGGCCGGGGGAGGGACGGCACGCCGAGCCCCCCGGGCACACGACCCTCGCCCTGCTGCCGCGCACCGGCCTGGAGCGCCGGCTGTTCGCCGTCGTGGGCGTGACGGCGGGGGTGTGCGAGGAGTGGCTCTACCGCGGCTTCTTCCTGGCCGTGGTGGCCGCGCTCGCCCCCGGGCTGCCCGGCGCCCTCCTGGTCCTGGTCGCCGCGGCGGGGTTCGGGCTGGCGCACGCCTACCAGGGCCCGGGTGGCGTCCTGACCACCGGCGTGCTCGGCGGAGTGCTCGCCGCGGTGTACCTGCAGAGCGGGTCGCTGCTGCTACCGGTGCTGCTGCACGTGCTCATCGACCTGCGCTTCCTGATCGTGCCGGCCTCCTCGCTGCCGGCGGCGGCCCGATGACCGCGCCGCGCGGCGTGCTCGCCACCGCCGACGGCCGGCCCGAGGTGGCCGAGCTGCGCCACCGGGCGGGCCGGGGCGGGCGCTGATCGGCCGGATGGCCGCCGAGGCCGCGGTCCGCGGCCGGGGGCACGGCGCCGCAGTGCGCGCTGCGCTGCACCGCGCCGCGGTCGACGCAGGGCAGCGCAGCGTTGAACTGCACGCCCGGGTGGCCGCCCGCCGGCTCTACGAGCGGGCCGGCTACACGGCGGTCGGCGGCGAGTACGAGGAGGCCGGGATCACCCACATGACGATGGTCCGCGCGCTGGGCGCCGGGGACTCCGGTGCGGGCCCCGCGACGGATGTGACGGATCGGTCCGCGGTGGCGGAGACACGTCGTGTCAGACCCTCGGAGTAGGACCTCCGTAGTGCGAGGATCGAGTCCGGTCCCCGCACTGCACCGAACGGCCTTCCCCGCCGGTCCGCAGGAGCGACTCGTCCCACCCCGGTCGGGAGGGTGGGCGACAGCACGACCCGTGAGGAGCACACCGCACCGTGAGCAGCAGCACCCCGTCGTCAGGGTCATCGTCGGAGAACTTCGTGCACCTGCACGTGCACACCGAGTACTCGATGCTCGACGGGGCGGCCAAGCTCGGTGAGGTGACGAAGGCCGCGGCGGACCAGGGGATGCCGGCGCTGGCGATGACCGACCACGGCAACGTGTTCGGCGCCTACGACTTCTACAAGAATGCCAAGGCCGCCGGCATCAAGCCGATCATCGGCATGGAGGGCTACTACACGCCCGGCTCCCGGTTCGACCGCGCCCCGTTCGAGTTCGGCGACAAGCTGATCGACGAGGAGGGCGACGGCGGGTCCAACCGCGGCAAGGCCGCCTACACGCACATGACCCTGCTGGCCAGGACCACCGAGGGCATGCACAACCTGTTCCGGCTCTCTTCGCTGGCCAGCCTGGAGGGGCAGTACCGCAAGCCGCGCTTCGACCGTGATCTGCTGGAGAAGTACGGCAAGGGCCTGATCGCCACCACCGGGTGCCCGTCCGGCGAGGTGAACATGTGGCTGCGCGCCGGCAAGGTCGAGCGGGCCCGCCAGGCCGCCGCGGACTTCCAGGACATCTTCGGCCGGGAGAACTTCTACGCCGAGATCATGGACCACGGGCTGTCCATCGAGAAGAAGACCAAGCCCGCGCTGCTGGAGATCGCGCGCGACCTCGGCATCCCGCTGCTGGGCACCAACGACCTGCACTACACCCACCGCGAGGACGCCGAGGCCCACGACGCCCTGCTGTGCATCCAGACCGGCTCCCGGCTCAACGAGACCAACCGCTTCAAGTTCAACGGTGACGGCTACTACCTGAAGTCCGCCGCCGAGATGCGCGCGCTGTTCGCCGAGCACCCCGAGGCCTGCGACAACACACTGCTGATCGCCGAGCAGTGCGAGATCGCCTTCACCGAGGGCGCGGACCTGATGCCCCGCTTCCCGCTGCCGGAGGGGGAGGACGAGACCTCCTGGTTCATCAAGGAGGTCGAGCGCGGGCTGCACCGGCGGTGGCCTGGCGGCATCCCCGACCACGTGCGCAAGCAGGCCGACTACGAGGTCGGGATCATCGTCCAGATGGACTTCCCGGGGTACTTCCTCGTGGTCGCCGACTTCATCAACTGGGCCAAGGACCAGGGCATCCGGGTCGGCCCCGGCCGTGGCTCGGCGGCGGGCTCGCTGGCCGCCTACGCGATAGGCATCACCGACCTCGACCCGCTGGCGCACGGGCTGATCTTCGAGCGTTTCCTCAACCCCGAGCGCGTCTCCATGCCCGACGTTGACATCGACTTCGACGACCGGCGCCGCGGTGAGGTGATCCGCTACGTCTCGGACAAGTACGGCGAGGAGCGGGTCAGCCAGATCGTCACCTACGGCACGATCAAGGCCAAGGCCGCGATCAAGGACGCCGCACGTGTCCTGGACCGGCCGTACTCGGTGGGCGACGAGCTGACCAAGCTGATGCCGCCGGGTGTGATGGGCAAGGACATCCCGCTGTCTGGGATCTTCGACCCCAAGCACGAGCGGTACAAGGAGGCCACCGAGTTCCGGGCCCGCTACGAGTCCGACCCCGGCGCCGCCGAGGTCATCGACCAGGCCCGCAAGCTCGAGGGGCTGAAGCGGCAGTGGGGCGTGCACGCGGCCGGGGTGATCATCGGCCGCTTCCCGCTGATCGACAGCGTGCCGATCATGCGCCGCGAGGCCGACGGCGCGGTGATCACGCAGTTCGACTACCCGACCTGCGAGACGCTCGGCCTGCTGAAGATGGACTTCCTGGGCCTGCGCAACCTCACCGTGATCGACGACGCGCTGCGCAACATCGTGATCAACGGCAAGGCGGCGATCGACCTCGACGAGCTCAGCAAGGACCTCACCGACCCGGCCACGTACGACCTGCTGGCCCGCGGGGAGACTCTCGGGGTCTTCCAGTTCGACGGCGGCCCGATGCGGTCGCTGCTGCGGCTGATGCGGCCGGACAACTTCGAGGACATCTCCGCCGTCGGCGCGCTGTACCGGCCGGGGCCGATGGGCGCGAACTCGCACACCAACTACGCGTTGCGCAAGAACGGCCAGCAGGAAATCACCCCGATCCACCCGGAGCTGGCCGAGGCGCTGGAGGAGATCCTCGGCCAGACCTACGGCCTGATCGTCTACCAGGAGCAGGTCATGGCCATCGCGCAGAAGGTCGCCGGGTACTCCCTCGGCAAGGCCGACCTGCTGCGCCGGGCCATGGGCAAGAAGAAGAAGTCGGTCCTGGACGCCGAGTACGTCGGGTTCGAGGCCGGCATGAAGGAGAACGGGTTCTCCGCCGCTGCGGTCAAAACACTGTGGGACATCCTGGTGCCCTTCGCCGACTACGCCTTCAACAAGGCGCACTCGGCGGCGTACGGCCTGATCTCGTACTGGACGGCCTACCTCAAGGCGAACTACCCGGCCGAGTACATGGCCGCCCTGCTGACCAGCGTGGGCGACGACAAGGACAAGCGGCCGATCTACCTGGCCGAGTGCCGCCGGATGGGCATCAAGGTGCTCCCGCCCGACGTCAACGAGTCCTCGGCCGACTTCACCGCCGTCGGCACCGACATCCGTTTCGGGCTGGCCTCGGTGCGCAACGTCGGCCACAACGTGGTCGATGCCATCGCCCGGGCCCGGGACCAGAAGGGCGCCTTCACCGGGTTCGCCGACTTCCTGCGCAAGATCGACGTGGTGGCCTGCAACAAGAAGGTCATCGAGTCCCTGGCCAAGGCCGGCGCGTTCGACTCCCTCGGCCACTCCCGGCAGGGCATCGCCGCCATCCACGCCAACGCGGTCGACCAGGCGATGGGCCTCAAGCGCAAGGAGGCCGAGGGACAGTTCGACCTGTTCGGCGGCTTCGGCGCCGGGGGGGACGACGACGGCCCCGACCCGTTCGGCTCTTCGTTGGACATCGCGATCCCCACCGCGGATTGGTCGAAGTCGGAGAAGCTGGTGTTCGAGCGCGACATGCTCGGCCTGTACGTCTCCGACCATCCGCTGCACGGCGTCGAGCACGTGCTCACCTCGCACGCCGACACAGCGCTGGCCGAGATCATCGCCGGCGGCGTCGAGGACGGCGCCAACGTGACGGTGGCCGGCATCCTCACCGCCGTCGGGCCGCGCACCAACAAGCAGGGCGCGCCGTGGGCCATCGCCACGATCGAGGACCTCGAGGCCGGCCTGGAGGTGCTGTTCTTCCCCAAGACCTGGGCCCAGGTGTCGGACAAGGTGGTCCGCGACCAGATCGTCGTGGTCAAGGGGCGGGTCAGCCGGCGCGACGACACCCCGTCGCTGTTCGCCTCCGAGGTCTCGATCCCCGAGCTCACCGAGGGCCCGCGCGGCCCGGTGCTGGTGTCCATGCCGGCCGCCCGCTGCACCCCGCCGGTGGTCGAACGGCTGCGCGAGGTGCTGGGCAGCCACCCGGGCACCACCGAGGTGCAGCTCAAGCTGCTCAACGGCGGCCGGGAGACCGTGCTGCGGCTGGACCAGGGGCTGCGGGTGCGTCCGAGCACCGCGCTGATGGGTGACATCAAGGCGCTGCTGGGGCCGACCAGCGTCGCCCTGCTGTGACCCCCGGGCGGCCGCGCGCCGGCTGCACAGCCCGACGGGTGACACTGCACTGGTGAGCGAGATGGGAGAGCAGCAGACCGGGGCGTCCGGGGCCGGGGCGTCCGGGGCCGGGGCGTACGGGGCCGGGGCGCACGCGGCCGGGGAGTCCGGGCAGTCTCCGGCTGCCCGGCCGGTGCGTTGGGGCGGACTGCAGGGTGCCCGCGCGGACCTGCGCAGCGGCCTGCTCACCGTGCTCGCCCTTGCGCTGGCCGGGCTGCCCGCCGGCCTGGTGTGGAGGTGGCTGGCGCCCCGTGCCGCGTTCCGGGTCACCGCCGGCGGTGTGGAACCGATCGGGGTGGCGCCCTCCCCGGAGCTGTTCATGGCCGACGACGGCGTCTACGTGCTGGTGCTCGCCACGCTGGGCCTGCTGGCCGGGCTTGCGGTCTGGCTGCTGCGCCGGCACCGCGGCGTGGTCGTGCTGGCGGCGCTGGCCGCGGGGATGATCGCAGCCGCGCTGGTCGCCTGGCAGCTGGGGCAGCTCGTCGCCGCGAGCCCCACCGACACCGAGCTGGCCGAGGTCGGCGGCACCGTCACCACCGGCCTGCGACTCGGCGCGGTCGCGGCGGTCGCGGTCGGCCCGTTCGTCGCGGTCCTCACCTACCTGGTGGCCACCACGCTGACCTCCCGGGACGACCTCGGGCGCGACGACGTGGTCAGCCAGCCCGCCGCGGTACCTGCCGCGGAGGAGCAGCCCGCGCGCTGAGCGCTCAGTTCGCCGTCATCAATTCACGGTCATAGGGGTGGCGAACTGGCGCAGCGGTACCGGGACCGCTCCGACCGCGCGCAGCAGGGTCAGCTCCCGGCGCAGCAACCGCGACTCCATGGTCAGCCGGCGCCGGGTCGCGGACTCGGCCAGCAGCGCCTGACGGTCCTCGGCGGTGAGCAGAGCGGCCGAGGCGACCAGGTAGGACAACCCCCGGGCGTCGTCGGTCACCTCGCGGTGCAGCTCGGCCATCACGTCAGGTTCGCCGCCGCCGGCAGGGTCCGGGTCGTCGATGTCCGCAGTCTCGCCGATCTGCCGGCGGGTCACCTCGGCGACGTACTGGGCGAACAGGTCGCGCACGTTGCCGGTCAGGACCCCGAGCGAGCCGCGGGCCACTGAGCTCGCCACCTCGTCGGGCATCCCATCAGCGCCGACCAGGCCCTCGGCGTCGCCGGCGGCCTCCTCGGCGGCCTCCTCCTCGTGCAGCCACTCGACCTCGGCGCGCAGGTAGGGCGGGTCGGCCGGGTCGTCACCGGGCACGAGCACGTCGAGCAGCCGGAAGCGGTCGGTCCCTACGGCGACCACCTGGTAGCCGCCGTCGGCCTGCGCGGCGACCGCGCCCACGACGGCGGTGCAGCCCACGTCGTACAGCGCCTCGGCGGGGGCGACCCGCTCGACCTCCCAGCCCTGCCGGATCGACACCACGCCGAAGCGGCGCAGCTCGCTGTCGGCGGGCAGCGCGGTCAGCTCGGCCATCAGCCGCCGGTAGCGCGGCTCGAAGACGTTCAGCGGCAGGACGACGCCGGGGAAGAGCGGGGTTTCCAGCGGGAACAGCGGGATGACCTCGGTGCTGCCCTGCCGTGCCCGGTCGTCCACGCCGGGGAGCCTACGGGCCGCGCACCCGGACCCAGAGCCGTCGGGCCCGCCCCTACTACCCTGAGGTGTTCCCGTTTCCCCTCTCGGAGGTCCTCCGTGCTCAGCCGCATCGACCTGCGCGGGTCCGCGTTGCCCGGAGCGCGCGAGCTCGCCGCCCTGCTGCCCCGGGCCACCACCGACATCGACTCGGTGCTGGCCGTCGTGCGCCCCATCTGCGACGACGTCCGCGACCGCGGCGCGGCGGCGGTCCGGGAGATCACCGCCCGGCTCGACCGCGTCGACGTCCCGGACGCCGCCGTTCCACAGTCGGCCCTGGATGACGCGCTGGCCGCCTGCGACCCCGCGGTGCGCGCCGCGCTCGAAGAGGCGATCTCGCGGGTCCGCACGGTGCACGCCGACCAGCGGCGCACCGACGTCACCACCGATGTCGCCCGCGGAGGCACCGTGACCGAGCGCTGGGTGCCGGTGCGCCGGGTCGGGCTCTACGTCCCGGGTGGGCTGGCGCCGCTGCTGTCCTCGGTGGTGATGAACGTGGTGCCGGCGCAGCTCGCCGGGGTCCTCTCGATCGCCGTCGCGAGCCCGCCGCAGCGCGACCACGGCGGCCTGCCCGACCCCGGCGTGCTGGCCGCCTGCGCGCTGCTCGGGGTCACCGAGGTCTACGCCGTCGGCGGCGCCCAGGCGATCGCGATGTTCGGTTACGGCGCGGGCGCCTGCGAGCCGGTCGACATGGTCACCGGGCCCGGGAACGTCTACACGACCGCGGCCAAGCGCCTGCTGCGCGGGTTGATCGGCATCGACTCCGAGGCCGGGCCCACCGAGGTGGCCGTCCTCGCCGACGACACCGCAGACCCGGTGCACGTCGCCGCCGACCTGATCAGCCAGGCCGAGCACGACCCGCTGGCCGGCGCCGTCCTGGTGACCACCAGCGAGCGGCTCGCCGACGCCGTCCTCGAGCTGGTCCCGGGGCAGGTGGCGGCCACCAAGCACTCGGACCGGATCACCACCGCGTTGTCCGGCACGCAGTCCGGCGTCGTCCTGGTCGACGACGTGGACGCCGGCCTGGCCGTGGTCGACGCCTACGCCGCCGAGCACCTGGAGATCCAGACCCGCGATGCCCGTGACGTGGCGATGCGGGTGCGCAACGCCGGGGCGGTCTTCGTCGGTCCGTGGGCGCCGGTCTCGCTGGGCGACTACTGCGCCGGCTCGAACCACGTGCTGCCCACCGGGGGCTGTGCGCGGCACTCCAGCGGGCTGTCCGTGCAGTCGTTCCTGCGCGGCATCCACATCGTGGAGTACGACGAGCAGGCGCTGGCCGAGGTCTCCGGGCACATCGACGCCCTCGCCCACGCCGAGAACCTGCCCGCGCACGCGGCCGCCGTCCGGGCGCGGCAGCGGTCGTGACCGAGCGTGCGAGGTCGCCAAGGAACAGGGCACCGATGGGCGCGCGGCTGACGAGCGCCAGCGAGGAGGGCGCGTGACCACCATGGAGGAGCTCCCGCTGCGTCCGGAGCTGCGCGGACGCACCGCCTACGGCGCACCGCAGCTGCAGGTGACCCACCGGCTGAACACCAACGAGAACCCCTACCCGCTGCCGGAGTCGCTGCTGGCCGACCTGGGGACGGCGCTGGCGGAGGCCTCCCGCGGATTGAACCGGTACCCCGACCGCAACGCCGTCGACCTGCGCGCGGACCTGGCCACCTACCTGACCCGCACCAGCGGGGAGCCGGTCGGCCCGGCCCAGGTGTGGGCGGCCAACGGTTCCAACGAGGTGCTCCAACAGCTGCTGCAGACCTTCGGCGGGGCGGGCCGGACGGCGCTGGGCTTCACGCCGTCCTACTCGATGCACCCGATCATCAGCTCCGGCACCGGCAGCGGCTGGGTCGACGGGCACCGCCGCGCGGACTTCACCATCGACACCGCCGCAGCCGTTGCCCAGCTGCGTGAGGTGCGCCCGGACGTCATCTTCGTGACCAGCCCGAACAACCCGACCGGCACCGCGGTCGACCTGGACACCATCGGGGCGCTGTACGAGGCGACCACCGGTGTGCTGGTCGTGGACGAGGCGTACGCCGAGTTCGCCCGGCCCGGCACCTCGTCGGCGCTGTCGCTGCTGCCCGGCCGGCCGCGGCTGGTGGTCAGCCGCACGATGAGCAAGGCCTTCGGCATGGCCGGGCTGCGGCTGGGCTACCTGGCCGCGGACCCAGCGGTGGTCGAGGCCCTGCAGCTGGTCCGGCTGCCCTACCACCTGTCCAGCCTCACCCAGGCCGCCGCACGCACCGCGCTCGCGCACACCGACGAGCTGCTGGCCACGGTGGACGCGGTGAAGGCCGAGCGCGACCGGATCGTCGCCGCGCTGCCCGCGATGGGGCTGACGAGCGTCCCGAGCGACGCCAACTTCGTGCTGTTCGGCCGGTTCGCCGACGCCGCGGCCGCATGGCAGGCACTGCTGGAGCGCGACGTGCTGGTCCGCGACGTGGGGTTGCCCGGCTGGCTGCGGGTGACCGCCGGAACGCCGGAGGAGACCGACGCCTTCCTCACCGCGCTGGGTGAGGTGGCGGCGGCCCACCGCCTCGGTGAGGGAGGATGACGGGCATGACCGCCATGTCAGGGCACCGCACTGCGCGCGTCGAGCGGGCCACCAGCGAGACCAAGCTCGTCGTCGAGGTCGACCTGGACGGCACCGGCGCGGCCGACGTCGCCACCGGGGTCGGGTTCTACGACCACATGCTGACCTCACTGGCCAAGCACAGCGGCATCGACCTGACCGTGCGCGCCGACGGCGACCTGCACATCGACGCCCACCACACCGTCGAGGACGTGGCGATCGCCCTCGGCCAGGCCTTCGCCGAGGCGCTGGGCGACAAGCGGGGCATCACCCGCTACGGCGATGCGACCATCCCGATGGACGAGGTGCTCGTGCAGGCGGCCGTCGACCTGTCCGGCCGGCCGTACTTCGTGCACGCCGAGCCCGCCGACATGACGCCGATGATCGGCCCGGACTACCCGACCAGCCTGACCAGGCACGTGCTGGAGTCCTTCGCCTTCAACGCGCGGATCAGCCTGCACGTGCGGGTGCTCTACGCCGGCCGGGACGCCCACCACATCGTCGAGGGGCAGTTCAAGGCGCTGGCCCGCGCGCTGCGGACGGCGGTCGCGCTGGACCCGCGGGTGACCGACGTCCCCTCGACCAAGGGCGCTCTGTAGGCCCGTGCCCCTCGGCAGCGTCCTCATCGCGCTCGGCCTGTTCCTGCTCGGCGGCTCGTACAGCATCTTCCGGGCCGATCACGACGTGAAGGGCCGCACCGGCGCGCAGGTCGGCTTCGCGGTGGTGCTCCTGCTGGCCGGGCTGCTGGCCATCGGTGGTGGCGTGCTGCGGCTGATCTGAACAAGGACCCCGTCCTGCGTCCCTTCGCAGGCTCAGGGACGCCCTGGACGGGGCCGAAGCCGGGCTCGTCGAATCAGCCCAGGCGCGCGGCGAACTCCTCGGCGGTGCGCAGCTGCCGGCGCAGCGTGGCGACCCGCTCGGCGGCCTGCTCGCGGAAGGCGGCCAGCCGGACGGGGTCGGCGTCCGGGCCGGTGTCCAGGAGCTCCAGCAGCTCGCGCGTCTCCTCGAGGCTGAAGCCCAGCGGCTTCATCTGCATGATCATCCGCAGCCGGTCCACGTCCTCGGCGGCGTAGAGCCGGAACCCGCCCTCGGAGCGGGCCGACGGCACCACCAGCCCGACCTCCTCGTAGTACCGGATGGTGCGCAGGCTCAGCCCGATCTGCTCGGCGACCTCCCCGATCCGCATCCGCCCGGCGGCGTTCACTCCCCGCCGCCCAGCCGGCCGGCCAGCCGCTGGTGGTAGTGCCCGCTGACGTCGGTGAGACCGGTGATCTCCACGGTCTTCCCGCGGGTGGCGTACTTGTGCTCGATGGCGTCCAGGACGGCGACCGACGAGGCGTCCCAGATGTGCGCGCCGGACAGGTCGACGACGACGCGGTCGGGGTCACTGGCGTAGTCGAACTGGCCGACGAGGTCGTTGGTGGAGGCGAAGAAGAGCGCGCCGGACACGACATAGACGCGCGTGCCGTCCGGGGACTCGGTCGGGGTGACGGTGACCAGGTGAGCGACGCGGCGGGCGAAGAGCACGCAAGCGACCAGGACGCCGACGCCGACACCGATCGCCAGGTTCTCCGTCGCCAGCACCACGGCGACCGTCACGAGCATCACCGCGGTCTCGCTCCGAGGCATCCGGGGGAGCGTGCGCAGGCTGTGCCAGTCGAACGTGGCGATCGATACGAACACCATCACGGCGACCAACGCGGCCATCGGGATGGCCGCCACCACCGGGCTGAGCACGACGACGAGGATCAGCAGGAAGACCCCGGCCAGGAACGTCGACAGCCGGGTACGGGCGCCGGAGCGCACGTTGATCATCGTCTGGCCGATCATGGCGCACCCGCCCATGCCGCCGAAGAGGCCGGTGACCAGGTTCGCGATGCCTTGGCCGACCGATTCGCGGGTCTTGCTGGAGGGGCTGTCGGTGAGCTCGTCGACCAGCTTGGCCGTCATCAGCGACTCCATCAGCCCCACCAGGGCGATGCCCAGCGCGTACGGGGCGATGATGCCCAGCGTCTCCAGCGAGAAGGGCACGTCGGGCAGGGAGAGCGAGGGGAGGCTGTCGGGCAGCGCGCCCTGGTCGCCGACGGTGGGGACAGCGATGCCCGCGGTCACGGTGAGCACGGTCAGCACGATGATCGCCACCAGCGGTGCGGGGACGGCGGTGGTCAGCCGGGGCAGCCCGAAGATGATCGCCAGCCCGGCAACGGCCAGCGGGTAGACCAGCCACGGGACGTCGACGAGCTGCGGCAGCTGCGCGCTGAAGATCAGGATCGCCAGTGCGTTGACGAACCCGACCATCACGCTGCGCGGCACGAAGCGCATCACCCGGGCAACGCCGAGCAGCCCCAGCCCGACCTGGAACACACCGCCCAGCAGCACCGCCGCGACGAGGTAGTCCAGGCCGTACTCACGCGACAGTGGTGCGATGACCAGTGCGATCGCCCCGGTGGCTGCGGAGATCATCGCCGGGCGTCCGCCGGTGAAGGAGATGGTGACGGCCATGGTGAAGGCGGCGAAGAGACCGACGCGAGGGTCGACGCCGGCGATGATCGAGAACGAGATTGCCTCGGGGATCAGCGCCAGGGCGACGACCAGACCGGCGAGGACCTCGGTACGGGCGACCCGCGGTGACAGCCAGGCGGGGCGGGACAGGCGGGCAGGCAGGGCGGCAGTCATGGCACCGTTCGTTCGAAGAGGGGCCGGCAGTCGAACCGCTGCGCTGCGGGAGCCGGACAGAGTTGACCTTACCCTACCCTCACGTAAGGAGAGAGTAGGCGGCCGGGGAGGGCGCCGATGGCTCGTGGTGCGTGCGGCGTGTGCCAGGGTCGTGCGGTGCGTCTGGCAGAGCTGGTCCCGGCGACCGACGAACGCGTCGCCGCCCGGTTGCTCGCCGTGCAGCGGTCGGCCCGCGCCGTGGAGGCCGCGTTGATCGGCAACGACCGGATCCCGCCGCTGCACGAAGACGTGGCGGCGCTGCGCGCAGCACCGCTGGAGTGGCTCGGCGCCTTCATGGACGATCGGCTCGCCGGGGCCGTGGCGGTACGGGATGCGGGCGACGGACTGGACATCGACCGCCTGGTGGTGGCGCCCCCCGCGCATCGCCGAGGCGTCGGCTCGGTGCTGGTCCGCGCAGTTGTGAACCGGGCGTCGAGTCGTCGCATCACGGTGTCCACCGGCTGCGACAACACTCCGGCGCGCACCCTTCACGAGCGCCTGGGCTTTGACCATGTCGGCGACGAGGAGGTTCTGCTGGGCCTGTGGGTGGCCCATCACCTCCGTGCCGGCGGCAACGAGGAGGCCGGCGCGTGAACCGCGACGAGCGCCGGTTCCTGGAGCTGGTGCTGGCCAACCCGACGGTCGCCCCCGTGCTGGGCCGGGCGCCGGAGCTGGGGGTGGGCGACTGGTGGCTGACCGCCGGCGTGCTGTTCCAGTCGGCGTGGAACGCGCTCACCGGGCGCGACCCGGCCGCGGGGATCCGGGACGCCGACCTCTTCTACTTCGACCCGGACACCTCCTGGGACGCCGAGGACGCCGTCATCCGCCGGGGCGCCGAGCTGTTCGCCGACGTGCCGGTGCCGGTCGAGATCCGCAACGAGGCGCGGGTGCACCTCTGGTACGCCGACCACTTCGGCCGGCCGGCTCCGCAGTTCCGGAACTGCCGGGACGCCATCGACCACTTCGCTGCGGTCTGCTGCTGCTACGGGGTGCGGGTCACCGCCAGCGGCCGGCTGGAGGTGTACGCACCGCATGGCTACGCCGACCTGTTCGACATGGTGGTGCGGCCGAACCCGCGGCTCGCGCCGCGGTCGGTGTACGAGGCCAAGGCCGCCCGCTGGTCGACCGTGTGGCCGGAGCTCACCGTGCTGCCGTGGCCGGACGGGAACACAGCGACCGCCGGCCGGGCTGATGGGTAGCGTGGCTGCTGTGAAGAAGGTCGTCGTTTTCGACTACGGCTCGGGCAACCTGCGCTCGGCCGAGCGGGCGCTGTCCCGGGTCGGCGCTGACGTGACCGTGACCGCCGACCCCGATGCCGCGCGGGAGGCCGACGGCCTCGTCGTCCCCGGCGTGGGCGCCTTTGCGGCGTGCATGGACGGCCTGCGCGCCGTCGACGGGCCGAAGGTGATCGGCCGCCGGCTGGCCGGCGGGCGCCCGGTGCTCGGCATCTGCGTGGGCATGCAGGTGCTCTTCGAGCGGGGCGTCGAGCACGGCCAGGACGCCGAGGGGTGCGGCGAGTGGCCCGGCGTCGTCGAACAACTGCAGGCACCCGTGCTGCCGCACATGGGCTGGAACACCGTTGAGACGCCGGCGGACAGCACGCTGTTCGCCGGGCTCGCCGACCAGCGCTTCTACTTCGTGCACTCCTATGGCGTGCGGCACTTCCCGCTGGCTGAGTCAGGCGTGACCGGACGGCTCACGCCGCCGTCGGTCACCTGGGCCGAGCACGGCGACCGGTTCGTCGCCGGGGTGGAGAACGGCCCGCTGTCGGCGACCCAGTTCCACCCGGAGAAGAGCGGCGACGCGGGGGCGCAGTTGCTCACCAATTGGCTCGGCTCGCTGGACTGAGACGCCTGGGCCGCCCGGGCGCCGCGGCCTCCAGGGTGACGCGGTCGCTCGCCGTCCGGGAGGGCCGTCCCGGGATGTCCAGTGCGCGCCGGTCGTCGTGCGGACTCGCGGCCCTTGCTGGGCGGGCTGGCGGCGCTCAGCATCGTCGTCCCCCAGCCCCGGCCTCCTCGGACGCGGCGGCCGGCCGGTTCAGCGCGACCCCACCCACGTCACCGGCAGCGCGGCCCAACGACGACGTCCGGGACCACGTGGTCACGACGCTGGCCGACCTCGGTTTGCAGGACCGGGGGCGGAGGACGGGCCGGTGACCGTGCGGGCGCTGGACGGCAGCGACGGCCGGTCCGGCCTGCCCGGGTTCGTGCCCCTCGGACGCCGGGGTCGCCGGCACGCACACCTCGGACCTGCCGGTGGTGGCGACCAGGCGGACAGCGTCCTGACCGGTGTGCCTGCTCAGCTGCGCAGGTAGCTGGCCCCGTTGACGTCGATGATCGTCCCGGTCGAGAACCGGGCGGCCGGCGAGGCCAGCCACAAGACCGCGGCGGCGACCTCTTCGGGCCGGGCCACCCGGCCGTAGGGCGACTGCGCCCGGACGGCATCCCCGCCCGGGCCGTCGAGCACCTCGCGGGCCATCTCGGTCTGCACGAACCCCGGCGCGACGCAGGTGACCGAGATGTTCTGCGGCGCGAGCGCGAGGGCCATCGACTGGGCGAAGGCGTTCATCCCGGCCTTCGATGCCCCGTACGCCGGGTTGTTCGGCTCGCCTCGGAAGGCACCGCGGCTGGAGACGTTGACCACAGCGCCACCGCCGGCGGCGACCAGGTGCGGTACCGCCCGGAAGGTTGCGTTGGCCGCGCCCACCAGGTTGACCGCCAGCGTCGTCGACCATGCCGCCTGCCAGTCGGCCCACGAGGTCTCCAGTGGCGGGTGGGCGGTGAAGACGCCGGCGTTGTTGACCAGCACGTCGAGCCGGCCGAGCTGCCGGGCGGCGTCGTCGACCATCGCGCCAACGGCCTCGCCATCGGCGAGGTCGGCCTGGACCAGCACGTGCCCGTCGCCGGCCAGCTCGTCGCGCACCTGCTCGGCGCGCTCGCGGGAGGTGCTCCAGTGCACCGCGACCCGGTCGCCCTGCGCGGCGAAGGCCAGCGCGATGGCGCGGCCGATGCCCCGGGAGGCGCCGGTGACCAGCACGGCACGGGGGTGGGGGACGTCGGACTGCGGAAGGGTCGGCACGTCGCGAGTCAACCAGGGGTCACCAGCGCCCGCGGTGCACCACCTCCTCGACGCCGCGCCGGCCGCGCCGCAGCGAGGGTGACCGCACGTCCTCGGTGCCCTGGTAACCGATGGAGAGGCAGCCGATGGGGGTGTACCCCTCGGGCACGCCGAAAACGGTGCGCAAGCGGGTCAGGTGCTCGGGCGGGACGCCGAAGAAGCAGGCTGCAAGGCCCTCGTCGACGGCCGTGAGCAGCATCAGCAGCGACGCCATGCCGGTGTCGATGTCCCAGTAGGGCACCGGCCAGCGTGTCTCGTCGCGGTCGGTCCAGCCCTTGTCGGACTCGGCGTAACGCTCGAGGTAGGCCGCCTTGTGCGACAGCGGGACGATCAGCAGCGGGGCACGGCGCATCCGGGTGAGCCACCGGTCGGCGGCGTCGCTCGCGTCGGTCGTCGCCGTCCAGAAGCGCTCGCGCTCCTCGGGTGACTCGAGCGCCAGGAACGCCCAGCCCTGGCTGAAGCCCGCCGAGGGCGCTCGGATGGCGTGCTCGAGCAATCGCTCCCGGACGTCGGCCGGCACCGGCCGGTCGGGGTCGTAGTCGCGGACCATGTGCCGGCGGCGGACGACGTCCCGGAACTCCATACCGGTCACCTTGCCGCAGCGGTCCGACAGAAGTGTCGTCACCGCCGCCTGGACGTGCTGGTGAACGACGTGTGGAAGGTGAGCACCTGTTCACCCGCGACGTCCCCGTGTGGGAGCAGGACCTGGCCGCCGGGCTGCGCCTGTTCCGGCTCGCCGTCGGGACCCACCTGGTCACCAGCCACCATGCGCTGCGGCTGCTGTCGCGCCGGGCGGGGTGGTGGTCGAGATGACCGACGGGCCAGCGGCCTACCGCGAGGTCACCTACCGGGTCTCTGCGTTTTACGACCTTGCGAAGGTGGCGGTCACCCGGTTGGCCTTCTCCCAGGCGCACGAGCTGCGCCCGCACGGCGGGACGGCGGTGGCGCTCACCCCCGGCTGGCTGCGCTCGGAGATGATGCTGGACGCCTTCGGGGTCACCGAGGAGAACTGGCGCGACGCGACGGCAACCCAGCCGCACTTCTGCATCTCGGAGAGCCCGCGGTTCGTGGGCCGGGCGGTGGCCGCGCTCGCCGCCGACCCCGACGTCGGCCGGTGGTCCGCGCAGTCGCTCCCCTCCGGGCAACTGGCGCAGGTGTACGGGTTCACCGGCCCCGACGGCATCCGGTCCGACTGCTGGCGGTACCTGACCGAGGTGGTCGACGCCGGTCGGACGCCCGGGGACGAGGGCTGCAGGTGAGCGGTCCCTACGCTGGGCGCGTGCCGAAGCTGCAGCTGCTCCCCGCCGTCGACGTCGCCGACGGCCTCGCCGTCCGTCTGGTCCAGGGGGAGGCCGGCAGCGAGACCTCCTACGGCGACCCGCTCGAGGCCGCGATGACCTGGCAGCGCGACGGGGCGGAGTGGGTGCACCTGGTCGACCTGGACGCTGCCTTCGGTCGCGGCTCCAACCGCGAGCTGCTGGCCCGGGTGGTCGGCGAGCTCGACGTCGACGTGGAGCTCTCCGGCGGCATCCGGGACGACGAGTCGCTGGCCGCTGCCCTGGCCACCGGGTGCCGACGGGTCAACCTGGGCACCGCCGCGCTGGAGTCGCCGGAGTGGTGCGCCCGCGCGATCGCCGAGCACGGCGACCGGATCGCCGTCGGCCTCGACGTGCGCGGCACCCGGCTGGCCGCCCGCGGCTGGACCAAGGAGGGCGGCGAGCTGTACGAGACGCTGGCCCGGCTCGACGCCGAGGGCTGCGCGCGGTACGTGGTCACCGACATCACCAAGGACGGCACGCTGCGCGGCCCGAACCTGGAGCTGCTGAGCGAGGTGTGCGCGGCGACGACCCGTCCGGTGGTCGCCTCCGGTGGGGTCAGCTCGCTGGCCGACATCCGTGCGCTGGCCGGGTTCGTGCCGGTGGGCGTGGAGGGCGCGATCATCGGCAAGGCGCTGTACGCGGGATCGTTCACGCTGCCCGAGGCGCTGGCGCTGACCGTGGAGGTGGCCGGATGAGCGCGGTGCGGATCGGCTCCGGCGCGCCGTGGGAGGACGTCATCGGCTACAGCCGCGTCGTCGTCGCCGGTGACAGCGCCTGGGTGAGCGGGACGACCGCGACGGTCGGCGGCGCGGTGGTGCACCCGGGGGGCGCGGGCGCGCAGGCGCGGGTGGCGCTCGAGGGCATCAGCAGGGCGCTGGAGCAGGCCGGGTTCTCCCTCGGTGACGTCGTGCGCACGCGCATGTTCGTGACCGACATCAGCCGCTGGGAGGAGGTCGGCCGCGTGCACGGCGAGTTCTTCGGCGAAGTCCGGCCGGCGACGTCCATGGTGCAGGTGGCAGCGCTGATCGACCCGGCGATGCTGGTGGAGATCGAGGCCGACGCGGTGCGGGGAGCCGGCTCGTGAGCGAGCTCGCGAGCTCACGCATGGGCGCAGCAGCCTGGCGAACGCCGCCGACGAGCGCCAGCGAGGAGGCACAGTGAGCCTCGCGGTGCGGGTCATCCCGTGTCTGGACGTCGACGCTGGCCGGGTGGTCAAGGGCGTGAACTTCGTGGACCTGGTCGACGCCGGGGATCCGGTGGAGATGGCCCGCGTCTACGACGCCGAGGGCGCCGACGAGTTGACCTTCCTCGACATCACGGCCAGCTCCGGGGACCGGGAGACCACCTACGACATCGTCCGCCGCACGGCGGAGAGCGTGTTCATCCCGCTCACGGTGGGTGGTGGGGTGCGCAGCGTCGAGGACGTCGACCGACTGCTGCGCGCGGGGGCGGACAAGGTCGCGGTGAACACCGCCGCGGTGGGCCGGCCGGACCTGATCGCGGAGATCGCGCACCGGTACGGCAACCAGGTGCTGGTGCTGTCGCTGGACGCGCGCCGCTGCCAGGACGGCGCGGTGACCGACTCGGGCTTCGAGATCACCACGCACGGCGGGCGCCGGGGGACCGGGCGGGACGCGGTTCAGTGGGTGGTCCAGGCGGCGGAACTCGGGGTGGGTGAGGTGCTGCTCAACTCGATGGACGCCGACGGGACGCGGGCCGGCTTCGACACGGAGCTGATCCGGGCGGTGCGGCGGGAGGTCTCGGTGCCACTGATCGCCAGTGGGGGAGCGGGCACGGTCGAGCACTTCGCGCCCGCGGTGGCGGCCGGCGCGGACGCGGTGCTGGCGGCCAGCGTCTTCCACTTTGGCCAGCTGCGGGTGGGCGACGTGAAGGACGCGCTGGCGGCGGCGGATGTGCCGATCCGGCGGGAGACCGACCACCCGCTGGACTGAGCCCCACTCGTCGCTCGGACCGCCCTGGGGTGGTCGGCCACGCAGCGTGCTCTACTGCCACCTATCGCATCTCATTACGGGCCTCATCAACACCGTTATGAGTTCGTCACGTGAATCGGCGTAGTCGGTGGCACGCGACTGGCTAGCGCCCCGCTGAGCTGGAGATATGATCTCCGCCGCGGCGAAGTGAGATGACGCACTGTCACTGGGGCGGCCGATTTATGTCTATTTTTAAGTGCGCGTCGACGCGGAGTGTGAAGTCGCCACTCCTTTGCGCGACCACAATCTGTAACGACGCGTCGTGGCACCCCGCGGCCCGAGGTAGCTTCGCCAGGTGTCATGAGGCGTCTGACAACGACGTGCGCCTGAGTGAATCGGTGCTTCCGTTGCTTCCGTTGTTGGGCAGGGGTGGGGATGCTACGTGCGCTGAGCCGTGCCAGTGGTACGGGGTTCGCCCTCGTCGGGCTGGCCATGACCGTGCTCCATCTGGCGGTCTTCAGACTGCTGGCGACGAGGTCGGTGGCTGAGGTCGCGAACGTCGGCGCCTTCGTCATCGCCACGCAGGTGAACTTCGCGATCAGCTACTACTGGACCTGGTCCTCCCGGCGCCTCGTGGGCGAGGAGACGGCCCGCTCCGTCGCCCGTCGGGCGATCGTCTTCAACGGGTCCGCCGCCCTCGGCTTCGGGGTCAACGCCGCGGTCTTCTCGACGGCCTACCGGCTCCTCGGGACCTCGCCGATGGCGAGTGCCCTCGTGGGGACCGTGGTCAGCGCCGCGGCCTCCTTCTTCCTCAGCTCCCGCGTCGTCTTCAGGCGCCCGCGGCTTTTGGACGACGGCGTCCCGGTGCTGGCGCCGACCCTCGCGGGTCCCGTGCCCCAGCTGGCTCTCGGGGGCCCGGCCGGCGGGCAGCGCGCATGACCTCGTTCCCGAGCAACACCCCGCTCGACCTGTCCTTGAAAGGTGGCATCCCGGTGAACACGTCAGAGATCGATCTCGACATCGTCGTTCCTGTCTTCAACGAGGAACAGCGACTCGGGGCGACGTTGCGCGCCTTGACCGCGCACACCGCCACCCTGCCGCTGAGCGTCCGGATCACCGTGGTGGACAACGGCTCCGTCGACCGCACGGCAGAGGTGGTCGACGAAGCGGCGGGACGCTCTGCGGGCAACACGGCGGTGCGCCTCATCGGCTGCTCGCGTCAGGGCAAAGGGGCGGCGGTGCGCCGGGGCCTCCTGGCCAGCACCGCCCGGTGGCGGGGCTTCTGCGACGCAGACCTGTCCACCCCGCCGGGGGTCCTCACCGACGTCGTCGCCCACCTCGAGGAGGGACGGCCGGTCGTCATCGGCTCGCGGCGTGTGCCGGGCGCCGGTTACGTCGTCCCCCAGCCGCTCGTCCGGCGGCTGGGCTCGAGCACCTTCCGGGTGTTGACCCGTCCCCTCGTCGGCGGGGTGGCGGACACGCAATGCGGCTTCAAGTTCTTCTCCGCCGAGGCGGCTGAGCAGATCTTCAGCCGGGTGACCGCCAACGGCTTCGCCTTCGACGTCGAGGTCCTCGCCGTGGCCGCCCGCCTCGGGATGCCGGTCGTCGAGGTGCCGGTCCGCTGGACGGACCAGGAGGGCTCCTCCTTCCACGTGTGGACCCACGGCCGGCGGGTCTTCTCCGAGGTGCGTGCGGTCCACGCATCGCTGGCGAGGATGGCCTGATGCCGGCGGCACGGGGCTCCCGCCTGGTCATCCTGAACTGGCGGGACCGTCGTCACCCGGCAGCCGGCGCGGCGGAGCTCTACTGCGAGCGGGTCGCGCGTGAGTTTGCCCGGCGTGGCCGGTCCGTCGTTCTGGTGACCAGCCGGCCCGCCGGAACCGAGCCGCGCGAGCGGACCGATGGGTACGACATCCGGCGGCTCGGCGGCGAGTGGACCGTGTACCCGCTCGCGTTGCTGTGGCTCCTCAGGCACCGTTCCTCGATCGGCGCGGTCGTCGACTCGCAGAACGGGATCCCGTTCTTCAGCCCGCTGGTGATCGGGCGCCACACCCCCGTGGTGCTGCTCGTGCACCACGTCCACCAGGACCTGTTCGGTCGGGCCCTACGCCCGCTGGCCGCGCGGCTGGCGCGGTGGCTGGAGGGGCCGGCGAGTCGCCACGTGTACCGGCGGCGGACCGTGATCGCCCTCTCCCCGTCGGCGCGGGCCGCGGTCAGGCGGCGGCTGCGGTTCGACGGCCCCATCAGGGTGGTGCCGTGCGGTGCCGACAGCCTCGGCGCGCGTCCCCGGCGTTCGGTCTCGCCGCGGGTCGTCGTCGTGGGGCGCCTCACACCGCTCAAGCGGCTCGAGTGGCTCATCGACGCGATGGCCCGGGTCCAGCAGCAGCGGCCGGACGCCGAGCTCCACCTGGTCGGGGACGGACCCGCGCGCCGGGACCTGGAGGACCGGGCGCGCGCTGTCGGTGCCCAGGTCGTCTTCCACGGCCGCCTCTCCGACGCCCGGCGCGACGCGGTGCTCGGCTCCGCATGGCTGACGGTCAGTGCCTCCGACGGCGGGGACTGGGGCCTGTCGCTCATCGAGGCCAACGCCGCCGGGGTGCCGGCACTTGCCCGGCGCGTCCGCGGCATGACGGACTCGGTGCGCCACGGCCGGACAGGGTGGTTGGTCGACGGGTCGTCCCAGGAGCTCGGCGCATCCGTGGCCGGGGCGCTGGCCACCCTCGCCGACCCCGCCGTCGCCCGGACGATGGCCGAGCGTGCCCGGACGTGGGCCGCCCGGTTCACCTGGGCGCGGACGGCGGAGGGCGTGTTCCAGGCCCTCGAGTTCGAGGAAGCTCGCCTGCAGCGCCAGCTGCGCGGCTCCGAGGAGCGGCGGACGGGCAACGACCTCATGGTCGTGCTCAGCGTCCCTCAGTCCGCTGTCCGCGAGGGATGGGAGTCGTCGCGGCGGGCCGGTGACGTCTGGATGTCCGACGGGACCACCGTGCGGGCGCTCCTCGCCGGTGCGGACGAGGGCGACGTCGACGCCATCCTCGACCGCCTCGACGTCGACTCCGACGACCCCGCGGTCAGCGTGCTCGTCGCCCGGCACGCCGACGTCCTGGGACACCAGTTGGCCGCCGAGGCCGAGGACGTGGTCCACCTGGTGCGCGCCTCCGACGAGCGTGGGGACCGTCATGCGGCTTGACGAACGGGTCGCGCCGGACACGAGCACGATGGACGACGTCCCCAGCGGGCGGGCACGCCCCCCGAAGAGGCGCCGCGGTCGGCTGGGCGTGGCCGTCCTCGTCGTCCTGGCGGTCGTGCTGGGCCTCGTGGGGACGAACCGGTACGCCGATGACATCGGCAAGTCCGTGCAGGCCATCACCGCCGACGAACCCCGGGCCGTCTCCGGCCGGGTCGTGCTGGACGACCTGTGGCGGGTCTACAAGCAGACCTACCTGGAAAAGGGCACGAGCCGCACGATCGACCGCCAGAGCGACGGGATCACCACCTCCGAGGGCGAGAGTTACACGCTGCTCCGGTCCGTATGGACGGACGACCTGCAGACGTTCACCGACAGCTGGCAGTGGACCAAGGACAACCTGCAGCGTGACGACTTCCTGTTGGCCTGGAAGTTCGGCCGGCGAGCCGACGGGTCCTACGGCATCCAGAACGCGGCGGGCGGCGGCAACACGGCCACCGATGCCGACGTCGACACCGCCTTCGCCCTGCTGATGGCCTACTCGCGCTGGAAGCAGGACGTGTTCCTCTACGACGCCCTCCCCCTGATCACCAGCATCTGGGAGAAGGAGGTCGTCTCGGTCGACGGTGCCCCGGTGCTGGTGGCCAACGATCTGGAGCGCTTCAACCCCGTCCGGCTGGTCCTCAACCCGTCGTACTTCGCCCCGTACGCCTACCGGGTCTTCGCCAAGGTGGACCCGGCGCACGACTGGCTGGGGCTGGTCGACAACTCCTACGCCATCCTCCAGACGCTGAGCCAGCAGCCGCTGGACGCCGACCGGTCAGCCGGCCTCCCGCCCGACTGGGTCGTCTTGAACCGCCTCAACGGGGAGTTCAGCTCGGCCAGTGACACCCTCACGACGCGGTTCAGCTACGACGCCCTGCGCCTCCCGTGGCGGCTCGCCCTGGACTACCGCTGGTACGGGGAGGAACGCGGCCGGCAGCTGCTGGATCGGGAGGCCGTGCTGGCCAGACAGTGGACGGCCAACCACCGTCTGGTCGCGGCGTACAACCGCGACGGCACGCCCGCCGTCGACTACGGGTCTCCGGCGATGTACGGCGGCGCGATGGGCTACTTCGCCGTCGTCCAGCCCGCGCTCGCCGACGAGGTCTACACCGACGCGCTCCTCCCGTTCCACGACGCGGACACGGGGAACCTGACCGGGCCGCTCGGCTACTACGACTCCAACTGGGTGTGGTTCGGGATGGCCCTCTACCTCGACCAGCTGCCGAATCTCACCGTGACCGATGAGTAGGCGCCCAGTGACGACCACCGACGATCAGGACCCGATGAGCACCCCCGACACCCACGCCTTCCTGCAGCACGTTCCGAACCGCGCCTTCCTCGTCGCCAACGTGGTGCTGGCCTGCGTCTACACGCTCGTCATCAGCTTCGCCTTCGAGCACGGCAACCGGTTCCTGTTCGCCTTGCTGCTCGCCACGGAGGCGTTCCACCTGGTCCAGATCTTCGGCTACTGCTGGACGGTCTGGGGGCGTGACGCCCGCCGGCCCTTCGACCCGGGCTTCAGTGCACCGGTCGACGTCTTCATCACCGTCTGCGGCGAGCCGGTCGACATCGTGCGTGGGACGGCGGAGGCCGCGCTGGCCATGTCCTATCCCGGCCGGTTCACCGTCCACCTGCTCAACGACGGACTGGTCGCCGGCAAGTCCGACTGGCGTGACATCGAGCTCCTCGCCGAGGAGCTCGACATCAACTGCCTGACGCGGGTGACCCCGGGGGGCGCCAAGGCGGGCAACATCAACCACGCCCTCGCCCGCACCAGCAGCGACTTCTTCGTCGTCTTCGACGCCGACCACGTGCCCCACGCCGACTTCCTGTCCCAGGTCATGGGATACTTCGCCGACGACGACATGGGCTTCGTGCAGACCCCGCAGTTCTACGTCAACATGGACCAGAACAAGATCACTCGCGTCGCCTGGGACCAGCAGACGCTGTTCTTCGGGCCGATCATGGCGGGCAAGAGCCGCCTCGGCTCGGCGTTCATGTGCGGGACGAACATGGCCGTGCGGCGCAGCGCCATCCTCGAGGTGGGGGGATGTGCGAGGAGAACATCGCCGAGGACTTCCTCACCTCCCTGTTCATGCACGAGAAGGGGTGGAAGAGCGTCTACATCCCGAAGGTGCTTGCCGAGGGACTGGCGCCCGATGACTTCCTCAATTACTACAAGCAGCAGTTCCGCTGGACGCGCGGCAGTCTCGAGGTCATCTTCAAGTACAACCCGCTGCTCCGGCGGGGGCTGAGTGGCAGTCAGCGACTGCAGTACCTGCTGTCCGCGAGCTACTACCTCTCCGGCTCGGTCATCATCCTCGACGCGCTGCTGCCGGTCATCTACCTGCTCACGGGCCAGACGCCGGTCGTGACCTCGACCATGACGCTGGCGCTGGTGTTCGTGCCGTACATGTGGATCAACCTGTACGCCCTGCAACGGACGAGCAACTTCACCTACAGCTTCCAGGCCATCGCGTTCTCGCTCAGTGCGTGGTGGCTCCAGCTCACCGCCCTGGCCGCGGTGCTCACCAACCGCAAGACGTCGTTCGCGGTGACGAGCAAGGCAACACACGACGGTGGCCGGCCGAACTTCCTGCGCCTCGTGGTGCCGCAGCTGGTCTTCGCGGCCCTCGGGGTCCTCGCCCTGGCGGTAGGGGCCAACCGTGAGGGTCTGAGCCCCTCGCTGCTGGCCAACGTCGCGTGGCTTGCCGTGCACATCGCGATCGCGGTGCCGTTCGTCGTGGCTGCCTCGCCGTCCCGGGCCCCCCGGAAGCACCCGCTGGCCGTCGATCAGCCGGTGCCCGCGCGGAACTCCCCGGTAGAGGCGTCCGAACCCTTTCCCGCGTCGGTCGCACCGGCGCTGCAACCGGTCCACGACTGAGCCGGAGGGAGAACACCGTGTCCATCGACCTGCAGTCCGCCGTCCGCCCAGCGGAGGCCCCTTCGGTCCCGCTGCGCCAAGGCCCAGCCCAGCAGGCGCCCCGCGGCATCCAGTGGAGCCGCGCGGGCCGTGCCCCGGTCGTGGCTGTCCACTTGCTGTGTCTCGGCATCATCGTGCTGGGCTCACGCCTGGCGTTCCTGCACAACAGCACCCGGCTCGACGAAGCGCAGAGCCTGTGGCAGACCGACCACAGCTACGGGGCGCTGCTGGGGACCGTCGCGAAGGACGTGCACGTCCCGCTCTACCACGTCGTTCTCCGCACCTGGCGCCTGGCCTTCGGTTTCGACATCGAGACCGCCCGGCTGCTGTCGCTCGTCTTCCTGATCGCCTCCGTGCCGGTGCTCTACCTGGTCGCACGGAAGTGCCTCAGCAGGCCGTGGGCGCTGCTGACCATCGTCGTCTTCAGCTGCTCGCCCTTCATGCAGTGGTACGGCAACGAGGCCCGGATGTACTCGATGCTGGTCCTCGTGACACTGGTCAGCCAGTACTTCTTCCTGACCGTCATCACCACGGGCCGGACCTCTGCCTGGACCGGGTACGCCGTCTCAGCGGTCGTCGGCGCATACGTCCACTACTTCTTCTTCTTCGTGCTGCTGGCCCAGGGGCTGTACCTGCTCGCGATGTCCCGGCGCCTGCCGCGTGCGGCGCTGGTGCGCATGGCCGGCGTGGCCCTCCTCGTGGGCGCTGCCTTCACGCCGTGGTTCCTCTACTTCCGCGCCAACGGGTCGGCGTCGGGCACCCGGCCCTCCTTCGCCACCCCCACGTCGATCGACTACTCGAACGTCTACTCGCAGTTCCTCTTCGGGTTCCAGAGCGATGCGATCAACACCGACCTGGTTTCGCTGTGGCCGATCCTGGTGCTGGCCGCCCTGGCCGGCGTCCGGCGCGGCGGAAAGCTGGACCGGGCGCTGGCGTACATGATCGCGGCGGCCTTCGTGCCGGTGCTGCTGGCCTTCCTGGCCAGCCACGTGGTGACGCCGTTCTTCCTCAGCCGGTACATGATCGCCGCGCTTCCGGCAGTCCTGATCCTGGTCGTGCGTTTCCTCAGCGGACTCACCAAGCCGGTGGCCCGGACGCTGGCCGTCGGACTCCTGGCCGTCACGGTGATCGGAACGGTCGTCCAGGCGGCGAATCCGGCGACGCCGGTCGAGGAGGACTACCGGGCGGCGGCGCAACTGGCGGAGGGCGCGCGACCGCAGGACCTGGTCGTCCTCAGCTCGCCGTTCACCATCTACCCGTTCGAGTACTACTACGACGGCGCCGCCAGGGTCACCACGCTGCCCGTGTGGGACCGGCAGGGGCCGATCCCCGCCTTCGACGCGGCGCAGCTGCCGCAGGACGTCGAGGCACTCAGCCAGGGGCGAGGTTGTCCCGAGTTCCGTAGAACTTCGGTGGCGGTCCGTTGTGCGTCAGGCTGCGACGACCTCCTCATCTTGCACGGTGGAGCCGACAGTTCCAGCGATCTCGGCGTCGAGCGCGGCGCGAAGCTTGGGTAGGTGTAGGTGTCCGTTGACGCGGCGGAACTGCTTGCCGGCCTCGACCATGCCGGCGGCGCACCAGCGCAGCGCCATCTGCCCGTCGCGCCAGCGCTTGACGTTGGCCGAGTGGTTCCGGCAGATGGAGATCATGCTCTCGATGGCGTTGGTCGAGCGCAGCGTGCGGGCCAGCGTCGGGGGCACGTCCAGGCGCAGCA